>NZ_SLUM01000077.1 GCF_004345265.1 Allofournierella massiliensis | reverse complement strand
AAGGCATTCGCCCTGCGCCCTTTTTAGCTTGACCGTATTTATGCTTTATTGATTCTCCTAATTTGCCAACAAGATCAAAACAAAATTGTAGTTAATAACATTTTACTTTGTATCTCATTTCGCAGTTATTATTCAGTTTTCAAGGTGCATCCTGCTGCGCTCCGCTTGCAGTCTGCAATTTGCTTCGCAAATCGCATCTGTGCGTTGTGCGGCAGGTCAGTGGAGGAATGAACCCCCGACTGAGGATTGCTTATACTCCGCTTTCGCTTCGTATAAGCGCGATAAGCAAGATTAGCTTGCTGACCTCTGTGTTTCCACAGAAGTGGTGGGCTCAAGTGGACTCGAACCACCGACCTCGCGCTTATCAGGCGCGCGCTCTAACCACCTGAGCTATGAGCCCATATGGTGGAGATAAAGAGGCTCGAACTCTTGACCCCCTGCTTGCAAAGCAGGTGCTCTCCCAGCTGAGCTATACCCCCACGCTTTCGCGTTTCGGTCTCGCTTATCTTTTTGAGGTATCCTTTTTACAGGGCCCTCAAAATTGAACAATATCGAATGCTCTCACAGCAACCTGTCCGTCCAACGAAAGAAACCAGTCTTTCGTGGCCGTCTGACTCCCTAGAAAGGAGGTGATCCAGCCGCACCTTCCGATACGGCTACCTTGTTACGACTTCACCCCAATCACCAGTTTTACCTTCGGCCGCGCCCTCCTTGCGGTTAGGCTACGGACTTCGGGTCCCCCCGGCTCTCATGGTGTGACGGGCGGTGTGTACAAGGCCCGGGAACGTATTCACCGCGGCATGCTGATCCGCGATTACTAGCAATTCCGACTTCATGCAGGCGAGTTGCAGCCTGCAATCTGAACTGAGACAATTTTTATGAGGTTTGCTCCACCTCGCGGCTTTGCTTCTCTTTGTTAATTGCCATTGTAGTACGTGTGTAGCCCAGGTCATAAAGGGCATGATGATTTGACGTCATCCCCACCTTCCTCCGTTTTGTC
>NZ_SLUM01000076.1 GCF_004345265.1 Allofournierella massiliensis | reverse complement strand
CTGGAAATGGAATGGCCGCCATCCGGCACCGGATGGCGGCAAACGGTCCAGATTGCGCGAAAATGCGCCTGACATTTCACTGCTTTTTCCACCTGCCTTCTTGTTTTCAAACAGAAAACCTGCTCTGGCCTGATTGCCAAAGCAGGTTTTTCTACAGGCTGAAAGAGTGGTGCTCATTATGAGCACCGCTCTTTTTTTACATTGAGAGGCCAGTTTACAAAAGCATTGCGCAGTTTTCTCTTCCGGGCCGGAAGCGGGCGGAAGGAGAGAAAAACAACCGGAACGGCATGCGCAAGAGCAGAGCTGACCAGGTAATTTGCCGGGGGTGAGCTGCATCCGGATCGGAGCCTGTAACAGGAGAAAAACGTTTCGGATCCATTTTTTATTGGAATTTTTGTCCTTTTGGCACATACACATTGTTGCAATGTACTAATTTGCAATAATAAAGTGTTAATTCGACCAAATCACTTGCAATTGGCAAAAAGTCGTGCTAAAATAATTCCTGCTCATAAGACAGCAGAGCCGTCCGTTTGAAGAAGGCGGGGCAGGCTCTGTTTTTTTGCCCGTTACCACTGGGCAAAATGAGCAAAAGTTTTGTGTAAATTAACGTAAAAATTCCATGATGCGGGCTTGCTTTTTGGGATTTTATGTGATACACTTTAGTCAAATAAAACAAGAAAGCAATTGTGAGGTGCGTAATGGCTGACAAGAATCATCTGAGAAACCCCGCGACCACCGCGTTGTTCGAGGCCATCCTTTCTTTGCAGAGCATGGAAGAGTGCTATACCTTTTTCGAAGATCTGTGTACCATGAAGGAGCTGGCCGATATGGCTCAGCGCCTGGAGGCTGCGAAGATGCTGCTGGACGGCAAGACCTATGAGCAGATCGTGAAGAGCGTGGAGATCAGCACGGCTACCATCAGCCGTATTAACCGCTGCATCCAGTATGGCAACGGCGGCTACGAGCTGATTATCGATCGTGTGCAGCAGAATGCCCAGCCGGAAGGCGAAGCGGCTGCTGAATAAGCGGACAGGTTCCTGATAAGTACAAAAAAGAACACCCGGAGCAAGCCGGGTGTTCTTTTTATTAACTAGAAAACCACAAGCTATGCTTGTGGACGAGAAGAGCACGAGCGTTGAAACGGTAAAAAAGAACCTCCTTTTGCTACAATAGAAGCGGGT
>NZ_SLUM01000075.1 GCF_004345265.1 Allofournierella massiliensis | reverse complement strand
ATATCTTATCTTTGGGCCGGCTTCACGCTTAGATGCTTTCAGCGTTTATCCGATCCGCACATAGCTGCCCAGCTGTGCCACTGGCGTGACAACTGGTGCACCAGAGGTGCGTCCATCCCGGTCCTCTCGTACTAGGGACAGATCCCATCAAATATCCTGCGCCCACGACAGATAGGGACCGAACTGTCTCACGACGTTCTGAACCCAGCTCGCGTACCGCTTTAATTGGCGAACAGCCAAACCCTTGGGACCGAATACAGCCCCAGGATGCGATGAGCCGACATCGAGGTGCCAAACCTCCCCGTCGATGTGGACTCTTGGGGGAGATCAGCCTGTTATCCCCAGGGTAACTTTTATCCGTTGAGCGATGGCATTTCCACTCACATACCACCGGATCACTAACTCCAACTTTCGTTACTGCTCGACCCGTCGGTCTCGCAGTTAGGCTGGCTTATGCGTTTGCACTCAATAGCATGGTTTCCGTCCATGCTGAGCCAACCTTTGAACGCCTCCGCTACGCTTTAGGAGGCGACCGCCCCAGTCAAACTGCCCACCTAACAATGTCCCCCGACCCGATTCAGGGCCGCAGGTTAGAATCCTAGTATCACAAGGGTGGTATCCCAAGGGTGACTCCGCCCGAGCTGACGCCCGGGTTTCCTAGTCTCCCACCTATCCTGTACATGTAATACCAAGACCCAATATTAGGCTACAGTAAAGCTCCATGGGGTCTTTCCGTCTTGTCGCGGGTAACCGGCATCTTCACCGGTACTACAATTTCGCCGGGCGGGCTGTTGAGACAGTGCCCAAATCATTACACCATTCGTGCGGGTCAGAACTTACCTGACAAGGAATTTCGCTACCTTAGGACCGTTATAGTTACGGCCGCCGTTTACTGGGGCTTCAGTTCGCTGCTTGCACAACTCCCCTTAACCTTCCAGCACCGGGCAGGTGTCAGCCCGTATACGTCATCTTTCGATTTAGCACAGACCTGTGTTTTTGCTAAACAGTTGCTTGGGCCTATTCTCTGCGGCTCACTCTCGTGAGCACCCCTTCTCCCGAAGTTACGGGGTCAACTTGCCGAGTTCCTTAACAACCCTTCTCCCGTTGGCCTTAGAATCCTCTTCCTACCTACCTGTGTCGGTTTGCGGTACGGGCACCTGACAAATACACATGGCTTTTCTCGCCTCTCTCCA
>NZ_SLUM01000074.1 GCF_004345265.1 Allofournierella massiliensis | reverse complement strand
CTGTGCCGCCAGAGTTCACAGGCGGCAGAAAACAGAAAGTGAACGGAAAAGGAGGTCTGCTGTGGACAGTTAGGAGCGAAAAAAGCCTTGATTTATCAGGCTTCGCAAGCCCCAAACCGGGGCTGGTGGTATAAAGTATCGCCCGCCCCGGAAAACGGGCTTCTAACCGTCCACAAAACGCACTATGACAAATACCATCTATATCCATCAGCCGGAAAAGGCGTTCAGCTTCACCCGGCTCCCGAATTTCCTCTTTGAAGCCCCCACATTCAAGCCCTTGTCCAACGAGGCAAAGGTTCTGTACGCCTTTATCCTGCGCCGGACAGAGTTATCCCGCAAGAATGGGTGGGCGGATGATTGCGGACGGATTTATCTGTACTATCCCATCTGCGAGGTGGTTGACCTGCTCCACTGTGGGCGGCAGAAAGCGGTAAACACCCTGCGGGAACTGCAATACGCCGGGCTGGTGGAGATCCAGAAGCAGGGCTGTGGAAAACCCAACCGCATTTTCCCAAAATCCTATGAAGCGGTTCCAAACACCGACTTCAAGAAATCCGGTTCTGGTACGCCGGAGGGCTGAAAACCGTACTTATGAAGTGAGGAAATCACTCCCCGGAAGTACGAAAACCGGACGGTATATAGAAATACAAAGATTAAAAAGATTTATTTATATTCTATCCATTCCAATCCTATCCGAGCTAATTTCTGCGGGATTTTCCCTGTGGAAAACCCCGGATAGGAAAGGAATGGGGAAAGGAGCAGAATGGCACAACACGCAATTTTGCGGTTTGAGAAGCACAAGGGCAACCCGGCAAGGCCGCTGGAAGCCCATCACGAAAGACAGAAAGAACAATACGCCAGCAACCCCGACATTGACACAAGCCGGAGCAAGTACAACTTTCATATCGTCAAGCCAGAGGGCAGGTACTATCATTTCATTCAAAACCGCATTGAACAGGCCGGGTGCCGAACCCGCAAGGACAGCACACGGTTTGTCGATACGCTGGTAACTGCCAGCCCGGAGTTTTTCAAGGGGAAATCCCCAAAGGAGATACAGGCGTTTTTCCAGAGGGCGGCGGACTTCCTCATTGGCCGGGTAGGACGGGAAAATATCGTGTCGGCGGTGGTACACATGGACGAGAAAACGCCCCACCTGCATTTGACCTTTGTTCCGCTGACAAAGGACAACCGCCTGTGTGCAAAGGAGATTATCGGCAACCGGGCAAACCTGACGAAGTGGCA
>NZ_SLUM01000072.1 GCF_004345265.1 Allofournierella massiliensis | reverse complement strand
AGAAAGATTAACTATTAAAAATCAACCCCGAAAATGAATGGTGGTGGTGAAAAAGGGATGGTTCAAAAAAGGTATAGCAAAGCTGAGGTCTTGTCAGACCCCTGCTGGCTATTCAAGTGGTTGCAGTTAAGATGCTGAGCAATATGGCTGCATGGATTTCTCCATGGCAAATATCAGACGAACTAACTTCTTGGCAGCATGAGAGATGGCAATATTGTAGTGTTTTCCCTCCGCCCGCTTCTTGGCAAGATAATCAGCAAAAGCCGGGTCCCAGTAGCAGACATACTTGGTTGCGTTGTAAAGTGCGTAGCGTAAGTATCGGGAGCCACGCTTTTCCATGTGCGGATAGCAATTTTTGAGCTGTCCGGACTGGTAAGTTGAGGGGGACATCCCGGCATAAGCCAACAGCTTGTCTGGGGAGTCAAAGCGGGTAAAGTCGCCGACCTCAGCCAGGATCATGGCGGCCATGCGGAACCCCAGCCCTGGGATAGTGGTAATAGGCGAATGAAGCTCACCCATAATGGATTGGATTTGTTCTTCGATTTCATCAATTTCACGATCCAGTTCCCGGGTGAGGCGGATGGTGTGCTGTAATTCAAGGGACTTGGCAGGCATCCGAGAGCCAATGGAATTTCTGGCAGCATCTCGTATTTCAAGAGCCATATCCCGCTTGTAGTGGCCTTTGGAGGCGGTTTCGAGCAGTGTTTTCAGCCTTGTCAAATGGGCTGCGGCAACCTGCTTTGCGCCGGGGAGCTCCTCTAACAGGGAGTAAACAGAGGTCATGTGAAGTGTGGGGACCAGTTTTTCCAGTTCGGGAAACAGGATACAGACCAATCGAGAAATAGAACTTTTCAGTTTCGCCCGTTCTTTTACCTTGTCAAAACGGTATCTGGTCAGTGACTTTAGCTCCTCATTGTGGTATGCTGTACTTGTGTAGGGTTTGAGGCCCGCATCGGATAACAGCATAGAAGCAATCGTTCGCGCATCCACCCGGTCAGTTTTGGTTTTTCTCAGACTGAGGCTCTTTCGGTAGAGGTTTGTGCGCAAGGGGTTCAGGACATAGGTGGTCAGACCGTTGTCAAGGAGAAACCCGAGAAGGTTGTAGCTGTAATGTCCGGTCGCCTCAAGCCCTACTTTTATTTTGTCCTGAGAGTTGGTGCAGTCCTGGATTCTCTGCAACAGACGGTGAAACCCATCCATGTTGTTGGGAATCGTGAACACATCCGCCAGGACTTCCCCCTCAGAGCTGACGATGAAGCAATCGTGCTTGTCTTTTGAGACATCAATACCAACAGAAATCACCATAACAAATCCCTCCAGCGGTAAATATGTGATGCTGCATCCACAGTACACCTTACTTTTGTAGCCTTGTTCCACATAAACCGTCTGGCGGTATTTAACTGATCAACAAAATTGTAAGGGGCTGTGGTTGGAACCTTTCTTGAACCATCTTGTGGTAGGAGATTTACACCAATCCACAGCATCCCTTACAGTGTAGCACACAGCCCTTGGAGAGGGGCTCTAATAACTACTACTCTATAATACAAGG
>NZ_SLUM01000071.1 GCF_004345265.1 Allofournierella massiliensis | reverse complement strand
TAATGAAAAAAGTCGTCTGTGTGCATATGCACAGATTTATCCATGTTCGATTCTTTTGCGACAATCGACGCAGTTGTTGTCTTTCCTGTTCCCGGCGAACCTGTAATCACAATAATTCTTCCTTGATTCATCTACATTCTCCCTCGCAATTCAGATTTACCGCTCTCTTTCTGATTTTGGAGCGTTTCTTCTCTCAAGATTGAAATGGGCGGGAAGCCATTTTAGGGCTTTCCCGCCTTGATTGCCCATCAGCAAAGACGGGCGGGACTGTCAACGGCGGCGCATTTATGCGCCGTTCATCTTGACCGTTGATTGGCCCCGCTAACTTTGCTACTCTGTTCTAAGTAATTCCTCAATTTGTTTTTTCATATATTCTACAAGTGCCATCGCTTCCTTTTCTACTGTCTCCCATTCATCAGACAAATTTCCCAAATAAGCTTCCTTTGCCGTTGTTAGCAGGGGGGGAAATCTCTCCGGCAATTTTAAAATTACCCATTTTGCGGCAACATCTTTTGTCGTGATTTCTTCTGTTACTAAAGTAAACCACATTCGTGATAAGGTTAATAACACATTTCTTTCATCACCCTTAAAGCTGGAAATCAAACCAGGTAAAGAAAACCGAATTGCTTTTTTAATTTCGTGAAATGGGATAGCGGGAATAAGCTCTTTGCTTTCCGCCCCCTTCAAAGTTATGCTATTTTTTCTTGCTTGCCATAATAAAATCATTATATCTGGGTCATTGCAGGCTTGCGGATATTCTCCTGCTTCCATCTCTCCCCTTAGCCATTCACCATACATATACTGACATTTTGGCGGAAATTGCAACGGAACAATATCAGATTGATTGATAATAGTTACCTCTAAAGGTCTTTTTTCAATACAGCCTACGGAGCCAGAAATTTTCAATAATTGCTTTGTTAGATCTGCTCTGATTGAATTACTCAATTCTTGTTTAGTAATTATCAGTATATCTATATCACTATCTGGACGCAGCCCATTCATTGTTGCTGAACCATATAAATATATCCCCAATATTTGACCTTGTAATATGGTTTCTGCTATTGAAATAACTTGATTTACTTGTTGTGGAAATTCATTTATATTCATTGTAACTCCTATATGTATTTATTTTTACTCCTCAACAACTGATAAAACAGCGTCTAAGGCTAATTCTAAGGCTATGGATATACTTGTTTTTCCCCATTCTCTTTCTTGGTATTTATGAGGGTCTGCAAGAGTATCGGCTGAAAAAAGCAGCATAGCCCATGTAACTTTTCTAAATTTTGCACACGCCGCCAATGCGGAACATTCCATTTCTACTACTTGACATCCCTCTTCTTTCCGATACTGAACCATTTCTACTGTTTCTCGATAAAAACCGTCTGTTGTCCATGTTTTAACTTCCCAATATGGTATATTCTTTTGGCTTAAAGCAGATTCAATCGCATTTATACCAGCCTTTGAAATCTCTACTTCTCGGGAGGGAGGAAGATAATGGTAAGATGTTCCCTCATCTCTCAATGCAGAAACAGGTATCAAAAATCTATTTTCCGGGATGTCTTCCAATACGCCGCA
>NZ_SLUM01000070.1 GCF_004345265.1 Allofournierella massiliensis | reverse complement strand
CCTCCTATTACAATATATTTACGGTTTAAGGCACGGCAGCCAGCCGTGTCTTTTCCGTATCGTTGCCTAAGCTGTTAGAATGAGAGTGTCTTGGCCTGATGCAATCCTCCAAGGATCATCGCG
This sequence comes from Allofournierella massiliensis, assembly GCF_004345265.1. Classification (GTDB taxonomy): domain Bacteria; phylum Bacillota; class Clostridia; order Oscillospirales; family Ruminococcaceae; genus Allofournierella; species Allofournierella massiliensis. The sequence continues at coordinate 1,496 of NZ_SLUM01000070.1, read as the reverse complement.
TCCGTAACGAAGTCCGTCAGCCAGCCTCTCGTTCGCAGCGTTCGATTTATGCAGGTTGAGCCGCCACACCGGTGCGCCCGTGTCATCAAATAGATTGGATCGGCAATGATGAAATGGTTGGTCGCCAAAGACAAATCCATGATGAGGAGCGTTGTACATGAGCAATGTGGCAGGGATTGATATTTCCAAGGGAAAGAGCACGGTGTCTGTTCTCCGTCCCTTTGGGGAAGTGGTGGCAAAGCCGTTTTCTGTTGGTCACACCGGCAGTGAACTCAAAGAGCTGGCAGACTACTTGAAAAGCTTGGATGGTGAGACACGGGTGGTCATGGAGCACACCGGGCGGTACTATGAGCCGGTGGCCCGCTTTCTCCACGATCAGGGCATCTTTGTCAGCGCGGTCAATCCAAAGCTCATCAAGGACTACGGGAACAACACCCTGCGCAAAGTGAAAACAGACAAGGCGGATGCCAGGAAGATTGCCCGCTATGGGCTTGACAACTGGGTGGAATTGCGCCAACATACTCCTATGGACACGATTCGAATGCAACTGAAAACGCTGAACCGGCAGCAGGGGCTGTACTCCAAGACCAAGACGATGATGAAAAACAATCTCATTGCGCTCCTGGACCAGACCTATCCCGGTGTCAATGCCCTGTTTGACAGTCCCGTCCGAGAGGACGGCAGTCAGAAATGGGTGGACTTTGCCACGGCCTTTTGGCATGTGGACTGCGTTCGGAATATGAGCCTTACTGCCTTTACCGAGCGCTACCGCAAGTGGTGCAAGCGCCATGGTTACAACTTCAGCCAGAGCCGAGCCGTTGAGATCCATGCTGGAGCACAAGATCTGATTGCCATGCTCCCCAAAGATGCCCTGACCAAAACGATGATCCGGCAGGCTATTGATGCGCTGAACGCCGTCTCTGCGTCTCTGGAACGGCTCAAGGCCGAAATGCGTACCTTGGCAGCCCAGCTCCCAGAATATCCCGTAGTCATGGCTATGCATGGTGTTGGAGATTCTCTTGGCCCGCAGCTTATGGCGGAACTTGGTGATGTAACTCGGTTCACCCACAGAAACGCCATTACGGCTTTTGCGGGGGTTGACCCTGGAGCTGACCAGTCCGGCACCCATGAGGCAAAGAGTACAAGAGCCTCCAAAAGCGGTCCGCCAGAACTGCGCAAAGCACTCTTCCTGGTCATGGACTGCCTGTTAAAAACTATGCCTGCGGACGACCCGGTGTACTGCTTTATGGACAAGAAGCGAGCCGAGGGCAAACCTTATCTGGTTTACATGACAGCCGGCGCCAACAAGTTCCTACGCATCTACTATGGCCGTGTAAAGGAGTATCTGGCTTTACGGGAAAATGCTGATTAACCACTTCCATACTCTTTCAATTTGACCGGCGCTTGCGCGGCGGTCTTTTTGTTTTGCTCTCTTTCGCCTCCTACTAAGGTTGCAAACTTTCCTCAATTCCCTGTTGACTTTTTATTTGCAGACT
>NZ_SLUM01000069.1 GCF_004345265.1 Allofournierella massiliensis | reverse complement strand
TGAACTGCTACCCGTCAAGAGGACAGTGAAAAAATATAAAGTTTTCCCGGCCAGCAGCCAGTAGGTTGCTGGCCACTTTTTATGCAGCGAAAAACAGCTTGTGCTTCTCCATCGGTGTCAGCACGCCCAAATTACGCTGCACTCTCCTGGTATTGTAGTAGTGAATATAGTGTTGAATCGTCTGAACAAGTTCTTTCTTACTGGTAAATCGCCTGCCGTAGTAACACTCCCGCTTTAAGATTCCCCAGAACCCTTCCATGGGGCCATTGTCAATGCAGTGGGCCACACGGGACATACTTTGTGTCATTCCGGCCTGTACAAGCTTTTGGTGGAAGATTCGGTTGGTATACTGAAACCCTCTGTCGCTATGGAACAGGGGGTGGGCATCCGGATTAGCCTTCACAGCCTTGTCAAAGGTCTTGAATACAAGAGGATTGTCATTGCGATCCCCCAGCACATAAGCCACAATACGCCGGTCATAGAGATCTAGAATAGCGCTGAGATAGACCTTTTGTACGTCAGTTTTCTCATACCACTTAAATTCGGTCACATCGGTTAGCCATTTCTCATTCGTCCTTTCTACATAGAATTGGCGATCCAACAGGTTTTCAGCTAGATACTGAGGATTCCTGGCCCGTCTGGTACAGCCGTGATTGCTGTACTTCACGGTAGAGCGAATATCTCTGGCCCGACAAATGCGCAGCACTCTCTTGTCATTAACGTGGATGTCATAGTCATGGCGTAAGTCATCATTCAGCCTTCGGTAGCCTTTGTCCGGGTACTCAGCATGGATTTTCTCAATCTTTTCCGCCAATCGCTCATTTTCAGCCGCTCTGCGACTCGACGTTCCAGCAGCCCATTTGTGGTATGCGGACCGAGACACATGGAGCAGCTTGCAGGCTGTTTCAATAGGAAAACCCACCTCCTCATGGTACTCCCGAATGGCTTGGTATGTACGGCGCTGTCTCACTTCTTCCAGGCCTCTCTCCTTTCGATCTCGTCCAATTTTTTTAGCAGACCATTCTCCATTTCTGCCAGATACAGCTGATGCTTGAGTTTCTCGATTTCGATTTGCGCTTTCTCCAGTTCGGTGCGAGGGACTTGGTCTTTCTTCCGACGGCCTCGCCGATCCTCTAAGCCCGATTCTCCCATCTGTTCAAACCGAAGAGTCCAACTCCGAATCTGTTGATAGCTGACCTGGTATTTCAGGGCCATTTCTCCGTAATTCTTTCCGCTAGCAATACAATCCTTAACAATTTGGATGCGCTCTTCCAGCGTGGTTTCCCGCCCTTGCTTCATGTAGCTTCCACCTCCTGAGTATTTTACGGAGTTGAAGTCTCCATGAGCATTATACATCTGAATCCAATTCCTGAGCTGTATGGAACTCCGAATATGATATTTTTTGCAAATCTCTGATAGGCTGGCAATACTGGATAAATACTCTTCTACGGCTGCCTTTTTTAGTTCCGGACTGTATATTCGATTCTTATGTGGTAGAAATGCATCTACCCCGTCAGCCTCATAGTTGCGTACCCACCCATCCAACGACTGCCTTCTAACGCCACTCCTCCGAGCTGCTTCGTTCATGCTGATCCGTCCCTTAAGGTACTCCTGAACAATCTCAACTTTTTGCTCTACACTCAACTTCTGTTTGTACTGCATAACAATGCTCCCCCTATGATTGACAGCGTTTTATTTCACTGTCTCTCATAGAGGGAGCATATCA
>NZ_SLUM01000068.1 GCF_004345265.1 Allofournierella massiliensis | reverse complement strand
TCCCCAGCCGGGGTATTCCTTTTCGGACGGTCATTCTGTTTTCAAGGTGCCGTCCATCGATGAACTACCCTAAGTCTACACGAAAAAAATGCAATTCCCGGAATATTGCGAGAATTGCATTTTGATGAAGTTTACACTTTGGAAATTGCATTTTTGCAATCATTCTGTATAATGGAAGTATGCGGAGGAGGTGCGTATCTATGGCTTTACCCGGAACACCCGGACAGCGGATTTCCGATTTATGCAACGGGAACCACATCACACAAAAGGAACTTGCGGAGAAGATAGGCGTTTCCGCTTCCCAGTTGAGCCGCATTGTCAGCGGCGAAACAAGAACGGTCAGCAGTGATATTCTCATAGGTGTGGCAAAGGAATTTAAGGTATCGACAGACTACATACTGGGCTTGTCTACCGTGAGCGTTCGTAAAAGCTACGATATTTCTGAATTAGGCTTGTCCGAGGGAGCCGTGAGGGGGCTTGTGACGGGTGCTGTTGATGTGCAAATCCTCAACCGCCTGTTGGAACACAGGAATTTTCCTAAGCTGATAGATTTGATACGGATTTATTTTCAGGATACGGCGGCAAAGGGCATAACAGCAAGAAACCAGCTTATCGAGATGGCAACGGCTTCCCTGTCCGACCTGATGAAAGAACACCCGGAACACCGGGCAGAAGCGAAGCAGGATTTACAGCTTTTGAACGCCCAAAAGATAGGGGAACATGAAGCGGAGATTGAAAAAATCAAAAATGTGTTCCTGGCTATCCTGCGGGACATTAAGAAAGACATTGACAACGGGGAACAGCCGGGAGAAGCTGTGACCGCCGCTATGTTCCAAGCCATGCGGGACGCACTGGCGGAACAGAAACAAAAACCACTTTCCATTGACGATGTAACGGCGATGATAGCTGGACAGATCGGACAGCTTACACCGATGGATAAAGAAACTGTTGAAATGTTCCAGCAGTTTGCGAAGAAGATGATTGAGCAGGCAGGAACAAAGTGATAAATTTGAATTGTGAGGGAAAATACAGATGAATCAAGGAAGAATTATTGTGATTACAGGCTCACCGGGGACAGGAAAAACAACAACTGCGTCAATTGTCGCAAAGGAATCAGATATGGATAAATCAGTGCATATGCACACCGATGACTTTTTTCATTACTTAAGCAAAGGCGCAATACCACCACATTTGCCAGAATCCAACGAGCAAAATCTGGTTGTCATTGAAGCCTTTTTAGAAGCTGCAAAGCGATATGCTCGTGGCGGATATGATGTAATTGTAGATGGGATTGTCGGGCCATGGTTTTTGGAGCCATGGAAAGCTCTTGCCCAAGAAGATTACGAGGTACACTATATTGTATTAAGAGCGAGTAAAAAAGAAACTATGAAGCGAGCTGTGGAACGCTCAAAATTAGATAGAAAAACAAATATTGAATTAGTGGAAACAATGTGGGAGCAATTTTCCGGTTTGGGAGTATATGAATCAAATGTCATAGACACAACTACATTCACAATTAAAGATACGGTTTCCGCAATAAAAGAAAGAGTTGCATGTGGGACGTCTTTACTATCTTAGACATTCCCATTTGTCAGGAAGATAGCAAAGCCAGCCGAGCCAGTCAACGGTCAAGATGAACGGCGCATTTCATGCGCCGCCGTTGACAGTCCCGCCCGTCTTTGCTAAAGGGTAATCAAGGCGGGAAAGCCCTAAAATGGCTTCACACCTATTTCAATAATTGGAGGAGATAAAAATGAGATCAG
>NZ_SLUM01000067.1 GCF_004345265.1 Allofournierella massiliensis | reverse complement strand
GTGCCATCGGCGGTAAAGGTGCCGTTCACGGTTTTGCCGTTGGCGGTGATGGAAACCCCGGTCTTGATGTTTTCGGGGGCCAGCTTGGCCGCTTCGGCCGCGGGCAGGCCCCCGCCGTTAAAAGTTAGGGCGTTCCCCGTGCGGTAACACACCACCACGGCCCCGGCCCGGAAGAACCCGGCCCACAGTGCGTCGCCGCCCACGGTGCGGGCGGTGCACCCGGTGCCGTTCACCCGGAAGGTATCTCCCGCCGCAAAATCCGCGGCGGCCACAAAGCGGATGTTGTTCCCGCTGCCGGTGAGGGTGTGCACCGTGCCGCTCTTTTTGTGGGTGTACAGGTTCACCCCGTCCCCGGCGGCTGCCGCCCCGATGGTCTGCGGTGTGAGGGCCAGCTGGGGCTGCCCATCCTCATCCAGTCGCAGCAGCAGGTTTGCAGCCGCTGCGGTCCAATTATCTCCCTGCTGTACCACCTCGCTGCTTACTCCCACTGATACATCCCGCAGGGCGGGGCTGCCGTCCCGGTTATACAGGGTCAGATAAACATTTCCGTCCGATTCATTCACTTTCAAATCACGAAACAAACGTGCCAAACAGGCCACCTCCCAAACAAAAAGCCAGCTTCTGCTGGCCGTTTTCAATTGCATTCAGATCGTTGTAAATTTGCAGCAGCATTCCCTCGATGCGCTCCAGATCCCGCCAGTCCCACACAAGGTCACCGGGCACAAAGGCGCGGGTGGCGTACTCCGGCCGGGGCTGCACTGCGGCGGCCAGCGCCGCCAGATTTTCTTCCACCCGGTTGAAGAACTCCGCCAGCGGAACCCCGTCCACGGTATAGTCCTGCATCTGGCCGTAGTCGGGCTTTTGGGTAATTGCCGCTGCCCGCTGCCGCAGATACAGCAGGTTGCCCCGGATGCGCTCATAGTCCGGGTCCAGGCGGAATGCGTCCTGCCCGTCCCAGGTCGTTTTCGGCGTTTGCCATGCCATGCGTTTCCCCTCCTTACGCAACTCGCCGGTAACGGAACACGGTGATGTAGGGCTGCAGGTTATTGTGGGCCTGCCCGCCGCCGTCCTGCCCCGTCCAGTAGCCATAGGGCCAGGATTCACCGGACAGACTATCCCGGATCAGGCAACCATGGCCGGATCCGACCGCACCCTCGTTGGACCATCTCATTTCATGGCTGTGCCTGGGCATTTCCGCAATGGTGAGGGTATGGTTGATTTCGCCGCCTTCTTTGTTCACGTCACTGAATTCGGGAATTCCCTTTGCGCGGCCCACCAGTACCCGGCCGGAACCGTACTCTTCCCATCGGCCGCCAAAATGCGCCTGGACGGCTTCGATGGTACTCAAATTAGCGCCGCTGCCTGTATCAGCCCACTCGAAAATGCTGCCCACCGGATACACAAAATCCAGAATGCCCAGATCAGCCAGCGTCCAGTTCAGATTGGCAGTACCGTCGAAGGCCCTGCCGGTTTTGCCAATGGTCAGGGTGCGGGCCGTGGCCAGCTGGGTGGCCGCACGGGCCGCGCCGGAAAAGCCGGAATTCGGATCCACCGCTGCCGCGCCAATCTCACCCAGAGTCCAACTCACATCGGCGCTGCCGTCGAAGGTCTTTTTGGTTCCGCCAATGGTCACGCCCCGGGCGGTTTGCAGCTTCACCGCGCTGTTGGCCGCGCCGCCCGCGCTGGAAGCGCCCGCGTATTTGTGGGTGTGGCCGGCTGTCGCCGCGCCGATGCCCGCTGCCGTCAGAGTTTTGGCCCCCACCACGCTGCCGTTCACATACAGAACCTGCCCGGTGGAAAAACCGCTCACCTGGGTGGTCTTACTCACCAGATTGGGGCCTGCCGGGCCGGTGGGGCCGGTGGCACCCTGCGGCCCTTGGGGGCCGGTAGGGCCAGTTGCACCCCGTGCACCGGCCGGGCCCTGCTCACCGGTATCTCCTTTTGGGCCCTGGGGACCGGTCTCACCTTGCGGGCCAGCGGGGCCGGTGTCCCCCTTCGGCCCTTGGGCACCGCTGGGCAAGATCAGATTCAAAGTGGCGGTTGTGCCGCTTTTGGATATGCTGGCAGCGGCGGTGCTGCCGCTGACCACGGTACCGATCTTCATGGTTTGTATCGCTGCGTTCCAGAGACTGCGCTCCGCCGCTGTGATGTGTTTTACGGTATCACTCACATGGGCGAACGCCGCATTCCAGTTATTCAGCAACGTCTGGGTGATGCTGCCCAGCAGAGATAGATTTCCGTGGCTGTGCTTTTTGCTCACCGCATCCGCCAGACTGGCTTCGGTCTGGGTGTAGCTGTCCAGCAGCGTCTTGTTTGCGTGACTGTGGCGGGCGGCGGTGTTGGAAGCCACAGTGGTTTTGGTGGAGGCAAGGTCAGCCGCCAGCGCCTTGCCCTTGTTGCCCGGGTAGGCGGTGGAAGAGGTCTCGCCCAGCGCAAGGCTCTTACTGATCTCCACATAGGCCGA
>NZ_SLUM01000066.1 GCF_004345265.1 Allofournierella massiliensis | reverse complement strand
TTGGCCGACCCATTCGTGGCCCCTTGAGGGGCGTTGTCTGTATTATGCCCTTCTAGGGCTTACTCAAGCCCCCGGCTTTGCCGGGGGTCCTGACTATGGGGGTTATGCCCCTATGGCGTTGCCGGTGTACAGTTGATAGTAGCGGCCCTTCTGGGCGATCAGCTGGTCGTGATTGCCCCGCTCGATGATGCGGCCCTGCTCCAGTACCATGATGCAGTCGGCGTTCTTTACGGTGGAAAGCCGGTGGGCGATCACGAAGGTGGTGCGGCCGGTCATCAGCGCATCCATGCCCTGCTGCACCAGCGCTTCGGTGCGGGTGTCGATGCTGCTGGTGGCTTCGTCCAGAATCAGCACCGGCGGGTCCGCCACAGCGGCCCGGGCGATGGCCAGCAGCTGCCGCTGGCCCTGGGAAAGATTTGCGCCGTCGCCGGTGAGCAGGGTGTTATACCCCTCGGGCAGATGGCGAATGAACCGGTCGGCCCCGGCCAGCTTTGCGGCGGCGATGCACTCCTCGTCGGAGGCATCCAGCCGGCCGTAGCGGATGTTCTCCAGCACGGTGCCGGTGAACAGATGGGTGTCCTGCAGCACCATGCCCAGGCTGCGGCGCAGGTCGGCCTTTTTGATCTTGTTGATGTTGATGCCGTCGTAGCGGATCTTGCCGTCCGCAATGTCGTAAAAGCGATTGATCAGGTTGGTGATGGTGGTTTTGCCCGCGCCGGTGGAGCCCACGAAGGCGATCTTCTGGCCGGGGGTGGCGAACAGGTCGATCTCGTGCAGCACCAGCTTGCGCTCGTCGTAGCCGAAGTCCACATGGTTGAACACCACATCGCCCTGCAGCCGGGTGTAGGTGAGGGTGCCGTCGTGGTGGGGGTGCTTCCAGGCCCACAGGCCGGTGCGCCCGGCGCACTCGGTGAGGGTGCCGTCCGCGTTTTCCTTCGCGTTCACCAGCGTCACATAGCCCTTGTCCTCCTCGGGCTGCTGATCCATCAGGTCGAACACACGCTGGGCACCTGCCATGGCCATGACCACGCTGTTCAGCTGCTGGCTGATCTGGGTGACCGGCTGGGTGAAGTTCTTGTTCAGGGTCAGAAAGGAGACCAGCGCGCCCAGGGTCAGCGCCGCGCCTGCCACTGCGCACAGCACATAGCTGATGTTGCCCAGGTTTGCGTTTACGGGCATCAGGATGTTGGCGAACTTGTTGGCGTTGTCGGCGCTCTGGCGCAGCTGTTCGTTCAGCTGGCGGAAACCCTCCAGGCTTTTTTCCTCATGGCAGAATACCTTGACCACCTTCTGGCCGTCCATCATCTCTTCAATGTAGCCGTTCACCCGGCCAAGGTCCTTCTGCTGGCGGGCGAAGTAGGTGACGGAACGGCCGCCCAGTTTGGAGGCGGCAAAGAGCATCACGCCCACCATCACCAGCGTGATCAGGGTCAGGGGGATGTTCAGTGCCACCATGCTCACGAAGGTGGCGGCAATGGTCACGCCGGAGTTGATCATCTGGGGCAGGCTCTGGCTCATCAGCTGGCGCAGGGTGTCCACGTCGTTGGTGTAAACGGACATGATGTTGCCGTGGGCATTGGTATCAAAGTAGCGGATGGGCAGAGACTCCATGCGGGTGAACAGCTCCACGCGCAGCCGCCGCATGGTACCCTGACTGATGGTGACCATGATGCGGTTGTAGCCGTAGGCGCACAGGATACCCACCGCGTAAACGCAGGCCAGCGAGACAAGCGCCCGGGCCAGCGGGGCTGGTGATGTCCGGGGTTTCGGTGAGCACCTCAGCGATGCGGTGGGCGCTGGCGGCGCTCATGGTCACCATGACGAACACCATCGAAAGCATCATCAGCGACATCAGTACACCCATCACATAGCTGAACAGAGAGGTGAGCTCGCCGGTGGTCAGGCTGCCGGCCACCACAAAATGGGCGCCGAACCAGGACAGGGCAATGATGCAGCCGTAAACCACCAGCATCATCACCGGGTTGTTGAAGGCCAGCAGACCCTCGGCCTTCACAAACAGGTTATACAGGTTCTGGGCGGCCTTGGTGAACTTTTCGGTCTCGTGCTCCTCCCGCACGTATGCCTTCACCACCCGGATGGCGCTCACATTTTCCTGCACGCTGGCGTTCAGGTCGTCGTACCGGCGGAATACCTGATCGAAGATGGGAATGGTGCGCCGCATGATGAAGATCAGCGCCGCGCCCAGAACCACGATGGCTGCCAGAAATACCAGACTCAGCCGCAGGTTGATGAAAAAGCACATGGCCATGCAGCAGATCAGCATCAGCGGAGCGCGCGCCGGGCGAGTTGTTCTTCGGCGAGTCGCCGGAGGCGGTGATCACGCTGGTGAAGGCCGGGTTCGGTCTTGCGGTGATGCCCCGGCTGTTAACCCCTCCGGACCCGGAACTGGTGCTGCGGCCTCTGGCGGGGGTGGAGCCGCTGTCCTTCGGAATATATTACAAGAGCCTGAAGGGCAACCCGGTGCTGCGGCAGTTTGTGGCGCTGATGCGCCGGTACCACAGCGGGCAGGAAGAGGGAAAATAAAAAGAACCGGCGGGCGGTATCCTATGGATACCGCCCGCCGGTTCAGCTTGTAGAAAAACCTGCTGTGACAATCTGAACTGCTACCCGTCAAGAGGACAGTGAAAAAATATAAAGTTTTCCCGGCCAGCAGCCAGTAG
>NZ_SLUM01000065.1 GCF_004345265.1 Allofournierella massiliensis | reverse complement strand
GACAAGACCTCAGCTTTGCTATACCTTTTTTGAACCATCCCTTTTTCACCACCACCATTCATTTTCGGGGTTGATTTTTAATAGTTAATCTTTCTTCATGTGGATTCCTCATGCTTCCTGTGTCGCGTCGAAGTGAGGTCGTTTCTGATGGCTTAAGCATAACGCATCAAATGGTTTGTGTAAACCATCATTCCTTTCTGTTCTGTACTGAAACCCCCATTTTCTCTTGCTGTTTTTTGTGCATTTTGTCAACTTCCCTTTTGCAATCACTTTCATTTTTTTCGGTTTTTATCACCATATTTTCACATTTCGCTCTTTGCACACAAAAAATAATAGAGAATGGATAAATTTATGTTATAATGCCAATAAACAAATACCTCTGCATGTAAAAAAGAGGAGTATGCCCAAATGTATCGTTTTTTCGACAAACAAGTGCTGCGTGTCATGCGCCCTTATGCAGTTATCATTTCTTTCTGCCTGCTTCTGTGCGCCAGTGTGGGAATGTATGTTCTGCGCCAGCTGGAGCACAGCGTTGTAACCAGCAATGAATCCATGAATGCCCTGGTACAAAGTGCAGTAGATCGCCGCCTGGACGAGCTGTATCGGTACAGCGTTACGCTGGAACTAAACAACACCAATATTTCGCTGAAAACCCGGAGCAGCATCCCCCAGCCCATTTCCGCACCTGTATACCGTCTGTACGACTCCATTCGTGACTTCGTGGATTCCAATGCCCTGGCCCAGGGTCTGTACATCTACTATCCTGCTCTGGACTTTTCTGTGGGCAATCTGGGGTGCTTTTCCGCCGATGCCTATCGTGCGCTCCAAACTATCCCACAGCGGGAGCCAGATGGAAAATGGACCAGCCAGCTGATGCAGATCGAGGAGCCCACTCTCCTGCTGGATCAACGCCCACAAACTGAGGAAGCCGTCCTGTGCTATGTGCGCCCGCAAAAAATCGATCGAAGCTGCCGGGCCGTAATGGTGATGGAGATTGACCGTCAGGCACTGATCCAGGTTTTCTCTCAAGCCCAGGAGTTGTTTCCCGAGGCATTCCAGCTCAGTATTCTGCTGGATGGTGAGGTTATTGCCTCCAAAGGCGACGAGGTGGATGCAGCGACCGTGGAAACCATGTTCGCCCAGTGGAATCAGGAAAACGACCATGCGCTGACCCACGGCGATACAGCTGTCTATTTCAGCCGTTCCATGTTGTCCGGCCTGTACTATGCCAGCTTCTATAACGCCGGCAGTACCATGCGCACCGTGCGCACCACCATTGCCATCTGCGCCGTGTGCGCACTGCTTACACTGTTGATTGGTTTTGTCGGCACATTTTATGTAAGCATTCTGAACGTTCGGCCCGTTCGCAAGCTCCTGCATCGCCTGGGTGCACAGGAAAACGATGAAACAGATGCCTATGAACTGCTGACGGAGCGCGTGGATCAGCTGATGCAGGCCAATGAGCAGAGCTCACAGCGCATTTTTGAACACCAGATGCTGCTGGATTCCAACTTCTTTGTCACTCTGCTGCGCGGCGAACTGCGCAGCGAAAGCGCAGTCGTACTGGCAGCCAACCGCTACGGAGTGGTTTTCAGTGAACCCATGTTTCAGGTGCTGGTTGCCGCCAACGAAAAACGGACTCTGCCGGATGGCGACGGCTGGCAGCGAACCATTTACGAAACAATGGCCGCCCATAATGTGGAGGGACTGTGCACTGCATTTCGTGGTCGGCTGTGTATCCTGCTTAACTCGGACAAACCTTATTCCCAACCGGTTTTACAGAGTCTGTGTCAGGACATCATGAATCTGTACTACCCAAATGAACCGGCAGCCGCCGGGATCGGTACCTGCTGCGACAGCCTTACCGCCATCATCACCAGCTATCACTGCGCTCGCTGGGCGCTGCTGGCCTGTACGCCGGATTGTGCACATCCTGTATGCGTCTATTCGCCGGAACATGCACAGGGACATCACGGTGATGCCCGGGTGATGCAAAATTTCTGCAATTTCATCTATCAGAAATCGTATGCACAGGCGCGGAATATGCTTCCTCAGCTTTATGAAGAATACTTAACTTCCGGCGTGGTTCCCTCGGCTGATCTGATGCGCCAGCAGGCGGTGACCAGCCTTTTGGCAGATGCTGCCTGCGAGACTCTTTCGGATGGAGACGCCGCGGAAGTTACTCGCGTTCTGTCCACGGCTCAGTCCGCCAAAGAATATCGGCAGCGTATGGAACTGGTTCTGGAACGTCTGGACAAACAGCAGAATCACAATGCACCGGAAAAGCAAAAATATCCGGTAACGGCTCGTGCCAAGCAGATCATTGATGAATCTTACACCGACCCTCTGATGGGGCTGTATCTTGTGAGCGAGCAGCTGAATGTGAGCAACTCCTATCTGTCCACCTCCTTCAAAAATGCCTATGGCGTAAGCCTGGTGCAATACCTCAACCGTCTGCGGGTGGAGCATGCGAAAAAACTGATTCTGGAAACCCCCATGAGCATCAAGGAGATCGCACTGGCTTCCGGTTTTTCCAGCGACATCAATTTCATTCGTGTGTTCAAGAAGCAGGAAAACACTACTCCGTCCATGCTGCGCAAAAAGCCGCCGGAAGAGCCCGCACCTGCTTGAGTGCCGCTTCGTTATCAACAAAAAAGGTCTGACTGATTTTTTCAAATCAGTCAGACCTTTCAGCTTGTAGAAAAACCTGCTGTGACAATTGATATGCTCCCTCTATGAGAGACAGTGAAATAAAACGCTGTCAATCATAGGGGGAGCATTGTTATGCAGTACAAACAGAAGTTGAGTGTAGAG
>NZ_SLUM01000064.1 GCF_004345265.1 Allofournierella massiliensis | reverse complement strand
TTGGCGTTGCTCATTATGCACCTTTAGGTGCTGCTGGAATAATGGCCCTTATAGGGCCGTTCTGCAAACCCCACGTTCAACGTGGGGTTATGATTCTGTTTGAGCGTAACGGCAAATTACAGGGTTTCGCCCTCGTTGGCCTGTTCTTCGGTGAGCTCCTGCTCCGGGTTCTGGCTCACAAAGCTCACCTGAAACACCGCCTGGGGCCAGTTCAGCCCGATGCGGGGGTGCAGCTCCTTGCGCCGGGCGGCGGTTTCCAGTGTGGCAGTCAGCTCGGCCACAGTACTACGGGTCAGCGGCCCGCCCCGCCAGTGGAAGATCAGCGGCTGATTTTTCCGAATGGCCTGTGCCGTCCGCTTTTCCACGTCCTCAAGCTTTGTGAAGGAGAGCTTTTTCTCCCGGTAATAAAACCGGTCGTCAGCGGTGCAGGCGGGGGCAGGGTAGAGCAGGGGCTCGTGATCCCGCAGCAGCTTTTCATCGCTTAAATTGAAGTAGTCGTAGCGGATGGGCCCGGCCTTGCCCAGCGTGTTGTCGAAGGTGGCGTCCAGATGATAATACACCCCGTCCAGCTTCACGATGTTCCAGGCGTGGCGGTATTTAACCCCCTGTTCCGGGTTGGCCTCGGAAAGGGCCACCATGCACCAGACGCCCAGCGCGTCGCACAATGCCTTCACGGTCTTGGCAATGCCCTCGCATACACCAACGCCCTGCCCCAGCGGGCCGATGATCTCGTGGGAATAGGGCTTTTTCAGCTTGTCGTACCGCACATTCCGGCAGATGAAATCGTGCACGAACTGTTCCTTTTCCCGCTCGCTCATGTTCATGGCCGGGCGGGTGAGCTTCTGGACGCGGGCGGCCATGGCCTTCTGGTGCTCCTGAATCTTGCTCTTTTCAAACAGATATTCCGGCACCATTTCCACGCTGGAGGCCTGCGGGTAGTATCGGTAGGTGAAGCGCACGGCGTAGAAGATTTCCGGGTGATCCAGCCGCAGCTTCAAAAAGATTTCAGAAAGCTGCCCCGGCTCCAGCCGCGGCACGGGGAAGGCGGGGGCCATGGCCCGCAATCCGGTGAGCATGGCATGGTAGGCTGCCTGGCCGGATTTGCCCAGCTGATTATAATAGTAAGATTCCATGGCCGGGATGCTCACTTTCCATTTTCACAGTGTTCCAGCGTCTGGATGCAGTGCTCCAGCCACTGAACCATGGCGGTCTCACGCATCACTGCCCCTTCCAGCACCAGCCGGTCGCCGGTGGCGGAATCAAAGCGGCCGCTGTATGGTTCGGCCTGATCCAGAGAGCTCTGCAAAAATGCCAGCTTCTGCCGCCGGCGTTCCAGCTGGGCCCGGGTCAGCTCCAGAAGCCGGTCGCGGGAAATGTTGTCGCCAAAATACATCCGCAGCCGGAACACATCCTTGGGAGTAGGGGGCAGGGGTTCGTCCTGTTCCAGCCACTGGCGCAGGTCTGCCATACCCTCCGGGGTAATGCGATAGATCTTCTTCTCCAGACTCTCCCCCTTGATGGAGGTCTCGTATTGAATCAGGCCCTCGCCTGCCAGCCGCTTCAGCTCCGGATACAGCTGGCTGTGGCTGGCGTACCAGAAATTGGCCAGCCCCCGGTCGAATTCCTTCATCATATCGTAGCCGGTCAGCTCCCGGCGGCTGAGCATGCCCAGAATCGCATATTTCAACGTGCGCATGACGCCCTCCCTGTATCGGTCGTTTTTAATAAAATTATACCATAAATTTTGGAAGGAAAAACATGTAAAAGTTTATATGTCTATATTTACATGTTTTTGCAGCGGTGCTATAATAATGGCTGTTAACGTGAATCATTTAACAAGGAGGATCACAAATGTTTCCGTATGCAAATCTGTTCGAGAAAACCCGCATCGGCAGCTGTGAGCTGAAGAACCGCTTCGCCATGGCTCCCATGGGCCCGCTGGGTCTGGGCGACGCGGAAGGCGGCTTCAATCAGCGCGGCATCGACTATTACACCGAGCGTGCCAAAGGCGGCACCGGCCTGATCATCACCGGCGTTACCTTTGTGGACAATGAGGTGGAGGAGCACGCCATGCCCAGCTGCCCCTGCGCCACCTACAACCCGGTGCACTTTGTGCGCACCGCCCGCGAGATGACCGAGCGTATTCACGCTTACGGCGCGAAGGTGTTTTTGCAGCTGTCCGGCGGGTTTGGCCGTGTGACCATTCCCACCAACCTGGGCGAGTTCCCGCCGGTGGCCCCCTCCGCCATTCCGCACCGCTGGCTGAATAAGACCTGCCGCCCCCTCACCGTGGAGGAGATCCACTCCATCGTGAAGAAGTTTGGCGATGGCGCCTACAACGCCAAGCGTGCCGGTTTCGATGGTGTGCAGATCCACGCGGTGCACGAGGGTTACCTGATCGACCAGTTCGCCATTGCTCTGTTCAACAACCGCACCGACGAGTACGGCGGAAGCCTGGAAAACCGCCTGCGCTTTGCCAAGGAGATTGTGGAGGAGATCAAGGCCCGCTGCGGTCAGGATTTCCCGGTGGCCCTGCGTTACAGCCCCAAGAGCATGATGAAGGACTGGCGCGTCGGCGCGCTGCCCGGCGAGGAATTCAAGGAAGCCGGCCGCGATCTGGACGAGGGCGTGGAGGCTGCCAAGCTGCTGGTGGAATACGGCTACGACGCACTGGATGTGGATGTTGGCACCTACGATGCCTGGTGGTGGAACCATCCGCCCATGTATCAGGAAAAGGGCCTGTACCGCAAGTATGCCAAGCTGATGAAGGAAACCGTGAACGTGCCCATCCTGATGGCGGGCCGCATGGACAACCCGGAAATGGCCAGCGCCTGCATTGCGGACGGCACCTGTGACATCATCAGCCTGGGCCGCCCCCTGCTGGCAGACCCCGACTATGTGAACAAGCTGCGCGCCAACCGGTACGAATTCGTCCGGCCCTGCCTGTCCTGCCATGAGGGCTGCATGGGCCGCATTCAGGAATACTCCGCGCTGAACTGCGCCGTGAATCCCCAGGCCTGCCGCGAGCGGGATATGGCATACCAGCCCATCTGCCGCCCCAAGAAGGTGCTGATCGTGGGCGGTGGTGTGGCCGGCTGCGAGGCAGCCCGGGTGCTGGCCATCCGTGGCCATGAACCTCATCTGTTCGAGGCGGGCAGCCAGCTGGGCGGCAACCTGATTCCCGGTGGCGCTCCCGATTTCAAGGAGGATGACCACGCACTGGCAGCCTGGTACGGCCGTGAGCTGGAGTGCCTGAGCGTTCCCGTGACCCTGAACCATAAGGTCACTGCCGCTGAGGTGCTGGCTGGTGATTACGACGCTGTGATCGTTGCCACCGGTTCCACCCCCAAGGTGTTCTCTCTGGGCGACGACGCCAAAGTGCACACCGCGGCGGACGTGTTGAACGGCAAGGTAACCTGCGGCGACAGGGTGACCATCGTGGGCGGTGGTCTGGTCGGCTGCGAAACCGCCCTGTGGCTGGCAAAGCAGGGCAAGCAGGTGACCATTGTGGAAGCTCTGGACAAGCTGCTGGCAGTGAACGGCCCCCTGTGCCATGCCAACAGCGAGATGCTGGAGGCCCTGATCCCCTACAACAACATTCAGGTTGTGACCAGTGCCAAGGTGCAGCACTTCGAGAACGGCGTGCTCACTGCTCAGACTCCGGAGGGCGAATGCAAGCTGGAAGCCGACGACGTGATCCTCTGCGTGGGCTACAAGGAGGAGGACAGCCTGTATAAGGAGCTGGAGTTCGCCGTTCCCGAGCTGTATTGCCTGGGCGATGCCCGCAAGGTGGCCAACATCATGTACGCCATCTGGGATGCCTTTGAAGTGGCAAACCATCTGTGATCCATCCCGACTGAACCATAGAGCAAAGGCCTGCGCTTTTCAAAAAGCGCAGGCCTCAGCCTGTCGAAAAAGGCCACCTATCGGTGGTCTTTTTCTCGTATAAGGAAAGGGAATGCGGTATAATGGTGTGGGGTGATAAAAATGCTGGT
>NZ_SLUM01000063.1 GCF_004345265.1 Allofournierella massiliensis | reverse complement strand
TTACCAGCATTTTTATCCCCCCACACTATTATACCGCTTTCTTTTCCTCAATACGAGAAAAAGGCCACCTTTCGGTAACCTTTTTCGACAGGCTGAGCCATCCCGGCCGGGATGGCTTTTTTACTGCAATATGCTTCAGGCCACGAACAGGAACACCGCCAGAAAATGCAAAAGGCTGCCTGCCAGAATGAACAGGTGGAACAGCTCGTGGAAGCCCCAGTTGGGGCTCAGGTTGGGGCGCTTTGCAATGTACATCACCGCACCCACCGAGTAGATCACGCCGCCCGCCGCCACCAGCACAAGGCATGCGGTGGGCATGGAGGCGAAGGCGGGCAGATCCACCAGAATGGACCAGCCCATGGCCAGATAGATCAGGGTACCGATCCAGCGGGGCGCATCCAGCCAGACCAGCTTGAACAGAATGCCCAGAAACGCCGCCGCCCAGAGACACCCCAGAAAGACCTCCCGCTCACCGGCGGGCATGTAGGCCACGCAGAAGGGTGTGTAGCTGCCCGCGATGAGCACATAGATCATGGCGTGATCCAGCTTGCGCAGCCGCCGCAGCGGGGCCGCCGCGCACAGCGCATAATGATAGATGCTGCTGGCGGAATACAGCGTCACCAGCGAAAGACCGAACAGGGCAACCCCGGCCAGCACCAGCGCACCGGAGCCCTGCCACAGGCTGCGGCCCACCAGCAGAAATGTGGCAATCACGCCACCCACAGCACCCCAGAAATGGGTGTAGCTGCTCATGGGCTCACGGCCCTTTGCAAAATACCGGCTCATTCAATCCCCTCCTTGAGCTTATCTAGTTTTTAAAACTAGATTCTATTGTTAGTATAATCACTTTATGCTGTAAAATCAATGCCTGACCAAAAAAATTAACAAATATTCCACCCCCTCGCTTTGACAGGGGGCTATGGATGATGTATGATATTAGAATAGCGTAGTATGGGCTTTCTATACACGCACAGTGTGCCGCGGTTTGTGCGGCCGCTTTTGTGTATCAACGATATAGAGAAGAATGTGAGTGATCGATTTGGCATTTTTAGACAAGCTCTTCGGTTCCTTCTCCGATAAGGAGCTGAAAAAGATCCGCCCCATCGCCGACAAGGTGATCGCGCTGGAGAGCGAAATGGCCGCCAAGACCGACGCGGAACTGCAGGCCATGACCCCCGCGCTGAAGGAGCGGCTGGCAAACGGCGAAACTCTGGACGATATCCTGCCCGAGGCCTTCGCCGTCTGCCGTGAGGCCAGCTGGCGTGTGCTGGGCATGAAGCACTTCCCGGTGCAGATCATCGGTGGTATCGTGCTGCACCGCGCCTGCATCGCCGAGATGCAGACCGGTGAAGGCAAGACCCTGGTGGCCACCCTGCCCGTTTACCTGAACGCGCTGGCCGGCAAGGGCGTGCACGTTGTGACCGTGAACGACTATCTGGCCCGCCGCGACTCCGAGTGGATGGGCAAGCTGTACCGCTGGCTGGGCCTGAAGGTTGGCCTGATCGTGCAGGGCATCACCAACGAGCAGCGCCACGCCGCCTATAACGCGGACATCACCTACGGCACCAACAACGAGTTCGGCTTTGACTACCTGCGCGACAACATGGTGGTCTACAAGGAGAACATGGTGCAGCGCGGCCACTTCTTCGCCATCGTGGACGAGGTGGACTCCATCCTGATCGACGAGGCCCGTACTCCCCTGATCATCAGCGGCAAGGGCGACGATTCCAGCGACCTGTACCAGCAGGCCGACGCCTTCGCCAAAACCCTGAAGATGAGCAAGATCGTGGAGCTGGACGACAAGGAAGATCAGGACGCCCAGGTGGACGGCGACTATGTGGTGGACGAAAAGCACAAGACCGCCACCCTGACCCAGTCCGGCGTGAAGAAGGCCGAGGCCTACTTCCATGTGGAGAACCTGGCCGATGCCGCCAACATGACTCTGGCTCACCACATTAACCAGGCCATCAAGGCCCGGGGCGTGATGCAGCGGGATATCGACTATGTGGTGCGTGACGGCGAGGTCATCATCGTGGACGAGTTCACCGGCCGTCTGATGATCGGCCGCCGCTACAACGAGGGTCTGCATCAGGCCATCGAGGCCAAGGAAGGCGTGAAGGTTGCCGCCGAGAGCAAGACGCTGGCCACCATCACCTTCCAGAACTACTTCCGCATGTACGAGAAGCTGGCCGGTATGACCGGTACCGCCAAGACCGAGGCGGACGAGTTCATCGAGATCTACGGCCTGCAGATCGTGACCGTGCCCACCAACAAGCCCCAGCTGCGCAAGGATGAGTCGGACAGCGTGTACAAGACCGTGAAGGGCAAGTACGACGCGGTGGTCAAGCAGGTTGCCGAGTGTCACGCCAAGGGCCAGCCTGTTCTGGTGGGTACCGTAAGCATTGAAAAGAGCGAGACCCTGAGCAAGCTGCTCAGCCGTCAGGGCATCAAGCACAACGTGCTGAACGCCAAGAACCACGAGAAGGAAGCCGAGATCGTGGCCCAGGCCGGCAAGAAGGGCGCTGTGACCATCGCCACCAACATGGCCGGCCGTGGTACCGACATCATGCTGGGCGGCAACGCCGAATACATGGCCAAGGCCCAGCTGCGCAAGGAAGGCTTTGCCGAGGAAGTGATCGTGGAGGCCGACGGCCATGGCGAGACCGACAACGAGGACATTCTGGCCGCCCGCGCCCGCTTCGACGAGCTGCTGGCTGCCCACAAGGCCGAGATTGCCAAGGAAGCCGAAGAGGTACGCGCCGCCGGCGGCCTGTACATCATCGGCACCGAGCGGCACGAGAGCCGCCGTATCGACAACCAGCTGCGCGGCCGTTCCGGCCGTCAGGGCGACCCGGGTGCTTCCCGCTTCTTCCTGAGCCTGGAGGACGATCTGATGCGTCTGTTCGGCGGCGAGCGGGTGCAGAGCCTGATGGACACCCTGGGCCTGGACGACGAGACCCCCATCGAGAACAAGATGATCACCAACACCATCGAGAGCGCCCAGAAGAAGCTGGAAGCCCAGAACTTCAGCACCCGTAAGAACGTGCTGCAGTTCGACGATGTGATGAACAAGCAGCGTGAGATCATCTACGGCCAGCGCCGTCAGGTGCTGAACGGCGAGGATCTGAAGGAAACCCTGCGCACCATGATGAAGGACAACATCGAGGGCAGCGTGGCCACCTTCTGCGCCGGCGACGATTCCTCCGCCTGGGATCTGGCCGCCCTGCGCCGCCACTATCTGGGCTGGCTGACCATGGACAGCGACCTGCACTACGAGCCCGAACAGCTGAAGAGCCTGAAGCAGGAGGACGTGAGCAAGTTCCTGCTGGACCGCGGCACCCTGATTCTGGACAACAAGGAAAAGAAATACGGCTCCAATATCATGCGCGAGCTGGAGCGGATGTGCCTGCTGCGCAACGTGGACACCAAGTGGATGGACCACATCGACGCCATGGATCAGCTGCGTCAGGGCATCTACCTGCGCAGCTACGGCCAGCGTGACCCGGTTGTGGAATACCGTCTGGAAGGCTTCGAGATGTTCGACGCCATGATCGACAGCATCAAGGAGGACACCGTCCGCCTGCTGCTGACCATCGAGCTGAAGATCCAGCCCCAGCAGCAGGCCCCCGTGGTAGAGCGCACCCAGGTGGCAAAGCCCACCGGCGACGCCGCCACCCCCGGCAAGAACGTGAAGGCCACCAGCTCCTCCGGCCCTGTGAAGGTGGAGAAGATCGGCCGCAACGATCCCTGCCCCTGCGGCAGCGGTCTGAAATGGAAGAAGTGCACCTGCAAGGAGTACCATTCCGACCTGTAAGCCAGTACAATAAGCGCCCGCCGGGCTCAAAAAAGTCCGGCGGGCGTTTTGTGTTTTTGATAAAAGAAAGCCTGCGGTTCCGGCAAAGCTTCGGAATGAACTGCTACCCGTCAAGAGGACAGTGAAAAAATATAAAGTTTTCCCGGCCAGCAGCCAGTAGGTTGCTGGCCACTTTTTATGCAGCGA
>NZ_SLUM01000062.1 GCF_004345265.1 Allofournierella massiliensis | reverse complement strand
CTCTATTCTACGGGGAGGTTTCTCTTTGTCTAGGGCTAAAGCCGTTTTTATTCCACCAGCTTAGCTGGTGGTTGTCGCTCGCTCAAGCTACCCAAAGCAAAAAGGCACGCAGCCCGAACAATGGGGCTTGCGTGCCTTTTCTTTTTCTGTGGTTTTTTCGGCTTATTCGATGCCGGTCACTTCGTAGCCCGCATCGGTCACCGCAGCGGCCAGCGTCTCGTTGGGCACATCCGCGCTCAGGGTCACCCTGGCGCACTTGCCCTCCAGATCAGCCACGGCCTGCACGCCTTCGATGGCGTTCAGGGCTTTTTCCACATGAGCGGTGCAGTGGTTACACATCATGCCCTCGATATGAATGATTTTTTCCATGTGTAAAACTCCTTTCGGCGGCTGTGCCGCGGGAATATGAGGCATTGCCTCTTCGCTGGGCAGAGCGGCGGAATCCGCCCTGCTTGCTTTGAAGAAATTGAGCCGCAGCGCGTTGGACACCACACACACGCTGGAAAGGCTCATGGCGGCGGCCCCGATCATGGGGTTCAGCACCAGCCCAAGGCTGTAAAACACACCGGCCGCCACCGGAATGCCGATGCTGTTGTAGAAGAACGCCCAGAACAGGTTTTCCCGGATGGTGCGGATGGTAGCCCGGGACAGGCGCAGCGCGTTCACCAGATCCCACAGATCGCTCTTCATCAGCACCACGTCGGCGCTGTCGATGGCCACGTCGGTGCCCGCGCCGATGGCGATGCCCACGTCCGCCCGGGCAAGAGCCGGGGCGTCGTTCACACCGTCGCCTACCATGGCTACCCGGCGACCCTGCGCCTGCAAAGCGCGCACCTGGGCTTCCTTATCCTGGGGCAGCACCTCGGCCACCACCTGTTCAATGCCAAGCCGGCTCTGGATAGCTGCGGCGGTGCGGGCGTTGTCGCCGGTGAGCATGACCACGGTCAGCCCCATGGCCTTCAGCTGACGGATGGCCGCCGCGCTGGTGGGCTTGATCGGGTCTGCTGCCGCCACGATACCCAGCAGCTTTTTGCCGCTGGCAAAGAACAACGGGGTCTTGCCCTGCCGGGCCAGCTCCTCGGCCCGCCGGTCGGCATCGCCCATCTCCACACCGGATTCCTGCATCAGCCGGGCGTTGCCCGCCAGATACTCCACACCGCCCAGCGTGGCCTTCAGGCCACGGCCGGGCAACGCTTCAAAACGTTCCGGGGCAGGCAGTTCGACGCCCTCGGCAGCATTCAGAATGGCTTCGGCCAGCGGGTGCTCACTGGGCTTTTCCAGGCTTGCGGCAAGACCAAGCAGCTCGCCTTCGCTCTGGCCCGCCAGCGGGATCAGATCGGTGAGCACCGGCTTGCCCGCAGTGATGGTGCCGGTCTTGTCCAGCACAACGGTGTCGACCTTATGGGCATTTTCCAGCGCCTCAGCGTTCTTATAAAGAATGTTCAGCCGGGCCCCCTTACCGGTGCCAACCATGATGGCCACCGGGGTGGCAAGGCCCAGCGCACAGGGGCAGCTGATGACCAGCACGGAAATGGCCCGGGCCAGTGCAAATTCCAGCCCCTGCCCCAGCGCCATCCAGACCAGGAAGGCCAGCAGCGCAATCCCCATAACCACCGGCACGAACACACCGCTGACCCGGTCGGCCAGCTTGGCAATGGGCGCCTTGCTGGCAGCGGCATCCTGCACCAGTGCAATGATCTGGGCCAGAGTGGTATCCTCTCCCACCTTTTGGGCCCGGAAGGTGAAGCTGCCCGCCTTGTTCAGCGAGGCGGCAATGACCTTGTCGCCGGGGCCCTTTTCCACCGGGATGCTCTCGCCGGTTACGGCTGCTTCATCCACACTGGAAAGGCCCGCCAGCACCACGCCATCCACCGGGATGCGCATGCCCGGCTTGATGACCACGGTATCCCCCACGGCCACTTCAGCCGCCGGGATTTCCATCTCCTGCCCCTGCCGAAGCACCAGCGCGGTTTTGGGGGCAAGATCCATCAACGCTTTGATGGAAGCACTGGTGCGCCCTTTGGCCCGCGCTTCCAGATATTTGCCCAGCGTAATCAGGGTGAGGATGGTACCGGCAGACTCAAAGTACAGATCCATCCGGTAGCGGTCCACCAGCGCCAGATCGCCGGTGCCCAATCCCCAGCCAATGCGGTAAAGGGCAAACACACCGTAAATCACCGCCGCACCGCTGCCCAGAGCAATCAGGCTGTCCATATTGGGGGAGCGGTGCCACAGGCTTTTCAGTCCCACCTGATAAAACTTCCGGTTCAGATACAAAATGGGCAACACCAACAGCAACTGGGTCAGGGCGAAGGGTACCGCCCCCGCCTGACCGTGCATCCAGCCGGGCAGCGGCAGCCCCATCATGTGCCCCATAGAGACGTACATCAACGGCACCAGAAACACCAGCGATGCGATCAGCCTGTGTTTCATGTCTGCCAGTTCGGCAGCCACCGGGTCCGGCTCTTCGACCTGCTTGCCGGTATTTTTTGCCGCGGCTGCATTGGCCGGGCTTGCGCCGTAACCTGCCTGCTCCACCGCCTTGCAGATGCCCGCGGCATCCAGCACGGTCTCGTCGTACTCCACCTGCATGGAATTGGCCAGCAGATTCACCTGCGCGCTTTTTACGCCGGGCAGCTTGTTCACCGCCCGCTCCACTGCCGCCGAACAGGCTGCACAGCTCATACCGGTCACATTATATTTTTCTTTCACGGGTCTCTCCCCCATTTCTGCGATTTATTCCGGTTCTATTATAGCCCTTCCGGTTCTTTTCATACAATGGAGGTGCAGTTTGAATTCCGCTCTGATTTTTCAACCTTTGCTCCAGTTTTCTGCCGATGTTCCTCCTCGCGGGCATTTTTCACTGCCTGCTCCAGCCGCTCCACAGCCTGCTTCCAGACAGGACTTTCGGTAAGCGGAGCAGGAAGCGGGCGTTCGGTGAGCATTTGCAGCGCATTTTGCAGCAGGAAGGCCCGGCTTGCTCCGCCGCTGCAGACCGGGCACTCATCGCCGCAATCTCCCTGGGGGGCACGGATGACGTCCTCCACAAAACGCTCCGTCTCCCGCTGGGCGTCCTCCCAGCGGCCAAGGCCCGCATACAGCTCTATCCGGCGCACCGCGGCCACCCGGCCGATTCCCTGCCCGCCTTCCGGGTCCGGGAACTGTTCGGTCAGTCGGTCGATCTGATCCAGCAATTCCAGCGCTTTGGCCTCATCACCCTGCTTTTTGGCAATGTTCGCGAGCCCCAGCAGGCTGAGCTGGGCGTTGTGAAGATGGATGGACAGGTTTGCAATCTCCAGCTGTTGGGCTTCCTCCAGCTTGCCCTGCTGCAGCAGGATGGACGCCCGCATATTCCGGGCATCCTGATTGCAGCCGGGCAGTCGATCCAGCGTGGACATGGCATCCTCCAACCGACTGCTCAGCACATACAACCCCGCCAACGACAGCAGCGCCGCCCTCTGGCTCTCTTCATCCGTCAGTTCGCAGGCCCGCTCCATTAACTGAATGGCCCGTTTCAGCTGCCGCCCGGCCTGTTCCTCCTGATCGCTCACCGAAAGATACTTGGCGTACAGCCCACCACAGCAAAACGCCAGATACAAATCGCCGGGATATTCCCGCAGCCGGCCCTCGCAGAAATCCCAGGCCTTCTGCCACTGGCCTGCCTGAAACATACATTCGGCAGTCTCGCGCAGGGCGTTCACTTCCTGCTCGGTGAGCTGGGATTTGAAATCCAGCAGCTCATCCGGCGTGCAGTCCAGCGCACGGGCCAGCGGGCAGAGCAGCGCCACATCCGGCAGAGCGCTGGCCGTCTCCCATTTGCTCACCGCTGCGCTGCTCACCCCCACCAGTTGGGCCAGCTGCTCCTGCGTCATGCCTTTGGCACGGCGTTTTGCCTGAATCACCTTTCCCATGGTCTGTTCCATTCTGTTCTCCCCTTTCCCGGCATCTGGCCGCTCAGCGTTTATCTCTTATTTCGATTTTATCCTACCACGATTTTTCCTCCCGCACAATGGAGCTGTTTTCGGAGTGCCAGTTGAAAAATCAGAACCAGATTCCAGAACCGTTTCTCTCAAGGGTGCAGAAAAGGCACAGGGAAACTTCCCTGTGCCTTTTGTTTTGTTTGCTTAAGCGTAAAGACAACCCCCGGCTAGGCCGGGGAGTGTAAAAGAAATTATATAATGAAAAAAGACCTACTGGTAGAAAAGAGTTGCGGTCGGCCAACTGC
>NZ_SLUM01000061.1:3053-4426 GCF_004345265.1 Allofournierella massiliensis | reverse complement strand
CATTGAAGATGATAACAAATAAAATTTTTTCAATCGAAAAAATTTATTTTGATTATTCAATTTTGAAAAACTGAATACCTCAAAATCAGAAAGAGCGCGGACAAGCACTTTGAGGGATTGGCCGCCTTGTCCACCCATCCAGCGGGGCGGCGGGCGGCGGTCAAGGCCGGGTGTAACCCCGTTCATTTCAGCCTTGACGGTTGCCCGCTGTCCTGCTACTTTTCCGGGAGTGTGGCCACAACTTCGGGACACTTTGTCCACAAGTCGGAGCGTAGGACGAGGGACGGGGGCTTTCATATACCTGCCGCCGTTCTCTGAAAACAGGCCGATTTTTTGCTCATTCCCATTCGCAAAAATTCAGCCTGTTTTCCTGCCGGAGCAAACGGGGCGCAAGAAGCACCGCACCCCGTTTCCCCCGTCAGCCACGCCAGCAGGTATAACACACTACACTTTGCAAGCAAAGTCGTGTGCCAAAGGGGGCACCCCTTTGGAAACCCCGGACAACAAAACAGGCGGTATGCTGCCCTCTCCGGGAGCATACCGCCGTTTGTTGTCAGCAGCCCGTTTCACGGTCTGCGTGTAGTTCCTTGTAAACTGACCTAATCTGTGGTTAAAAACCATCAAACATACGATTCTGTTACCTTTCCGCGCAGAATGCCCAAACCCGATTTTCAATTTTTGTTTTCATCATAACAGAATTTTTTCGCATTTGTCCAGCAGAAACATTGCAGAATCGGTTATCTTTTCTGAAAACCGGATTGAATTTGTAGGCAGATTTGGCGCAAACCCGGGCAAAATTCGCCAAATTTGCCTACAAAGTCCACTTTTTCCCCCACAGACTTTCAAAACGCACTACACTATATATAAAGTAAAGGAGGGAATCTTGCGGCATGAAATTCAGAAGAGCATTTTCATCAGAGATCTTTATCCGCCGTCACCAAATGGGTCTTACGCAAGAGACCGTGGCAGAGCTGGCGGGAATCTCGACCCGATGGTATCAGCAGATTGAGAGCGGGCGACGCACGCCCAGCGGCCGCCTGCTGCTGCGTCTGTGCGCCATTCTTCAGATCGACGCCCGGTTGTTTTACAGTACAGTCGGTCTGGATCCCGCCCAACTGAACTGGCTTGATCAATCGGATCATCAGGCCGGCTGAACAGAACCGCCCGGGAAGGAGGAAAACTTCCCGGGCTGTTTTCACGGCGATCACCCTTTCGCCCGGTAAAACCTTTTCTGAACGAAAAAAATCCGCAAGCCTTTCAGCTTACGGATTTCTCTGGCGGAAAGAGAGGGATTTGGAAATCTTTGCTGCGCAAAGCTTCCCGCGCTTGGGGCATAGCCCCGGCGCGCAGATCGCCTGAAAACCTGCCACTGG
>NZ_SLUM01000061.1:0-3045 GCF_004345265.1 Allofournierella massiliensis | reverse complement strand
GGCGGAAAGAGAGGGATTTGGAAATCTTTGCTGCGCAAAGCTTCCCGCGCTTGGGGCATAGCCCCGGCGCGCAGATCGCCTGAAAACCTGCCACTGGCAGCTTTTCTTCACGGCGATCACCCTTTCGGGTTCGAATCCCCGGTGAAATCTTTTCTGAACGAAAAAAAATCCGCAAGCTTTTCAGCTTACGGATTTTTCTTGCGGAAAGAGAGGGATTTGGAAATCTTTGCTGCGCAAAGCTTCCCGCGCTTGGGGCATAGCCCCGGCGCGCAGATCGCCTGAAAACCTGCCACTGGCAGCTTTTCTTCACGGCGATCACCCTTTCGGGTTCGAATCCCCGGTAAAACCTTTTCTGAACGAAAAAAAATCCGCAAGCCTCTCAGCTTACGGATTTCTCTGGCGGAAAGAGAGGGATTCGAACCACCGCGCTTATTTTTTTATGAGAAATAATATGCTTTTATAGGGAAAATACTTGCTTAAAATAGAATAAACTTTGCAATATGCAAACAATTATGCAGATAGAAAAATAAAAGTGTGTACCTTATGTGTGTACCCATAATGAAAAAATCCCCCGAGCCAGCCGGATTTTCCGGGTAGCTCGGGGGCTTCTTCTCTCATTACTGCTTCAACTGCTTTACCGCCTGATCGGCGCCGGTGGCCGCCAGACCGCTCACAATGCCCACCGCCACGGCGGTGATGGGGTCGGTCGCAGGAAACTCAGGCATAACATACATGCCGGCCACACCCAGCGCCGCACCAGCCATGCCGCACACGATGGGAATGATTTTGTTGTTGTTCCAGGGGGTGGCCTTGACCACCAAACCCACCAGATAGCAGATCACCACAATACCGGCCACGCCGGTGATACCCATAAATTCCATTGTTAATCCTTCCTTTCCAGAATCGTGATGCGGGTCTCATGGTCGTTGAGCGTCGCATCCTGTTCATCGTTGTGTTTCCACAGGCGGCGGTGGCTGTCTGTGTTGTCCCGCTCCTGCCGGTCCTGCCGGCTCTGCACCGCCTCCACCAGGGTGGAGAGCTTGGTAATGGTGCTGTTCAGCCGGATCACCGGCGCCCCCACCGAGAGAAACAGCCCGGCCACCACCACAAGCACCCCAACTACGCCCCATTCATCCATCGGCTTCACCTCACTCCGCCAGCGCCGCGCCAGCCTTTTCCAGCTTGTCCAGCACCTGCTGGGCGGCGGGGTTCTCCAGAGCCTGCTGCACCAGGTCCAGCTTTTCCAGTACCCGGTCCAGCTTGCCGTCCATATCGTCCAGCATCTTGTCCAGCGCGGCAACGGCCTCCAGCACCTCGGTCGGATCCAGCTCCGGTTTGGGCTCCTCAGGCTCTTCGGGTTCAGGCGGGAGATAGTTCTCTACGCCCAGACCAAGGCTCTGAGCTTTTGCCACAATCTGCTTGCGGTCACCCTCGCTGGCCGGGCCAACAATGATGTAGTCACCCGCGTCAAAGTGGGGCAGATTCAGGCTCTCCGCCAGTGCCGCCATGGTCTTACGGTCGCCGCCACTCACGGGGCCAATCTTCAAAGTATCGCTGTACATAGTGTTGTCCTCCTTTTCAAAACCGTTCTTCCCTGCCGCCCGGATGATGGCGGGGAAGTCCACATAAGCCCGGTTGCAGTCCACCCGGCCGCCGATCCCGGCCACGTTGCCGGTGCTCGTGTACTGGTGCATGTCACGGGTCAGGGTGGTGTTGTAGTTCTTGCGGTAGTCGGCCAGCCACATAGTGTACTTTTTCGCCAAGCCCGCATAATCCATGTAGGACGCAAAGCTGGTGTAAGTGTACACGCCCGCAAAATAACCGGCCTGCTCCAAAGCGGTGCAGCCGGTTTCGATCATCTGGGTGAGCGCGGCCTTGGTCATGCTGGCCTGGGCTTCGTTCTCGATGTCCAGATAGATGGGATATTCAAACTGCTTGCCCTTAATGGCTTCCAGCAGGGTTTTCACCTCCTGCTTGATCCCGTCCAGGGTCTTGGCGTACACATACCAGTACACGCCCACGGGGATGCCCAGGCGCTTGCACTCGGCATAGTTGCGCTCAAAGGTGGGGTCCTTCTGGGAGATGTAGGAGCCGTAGCCTGCCCGCAGGATGGCATAATCAATCCCGGCGGCCTTGACCTTGGCCCAGTCGATCTTGCTGCCCTGCCACTTGGAAACGTCGATCCCGTTCATCATTCAGCCCACCCCATTTCTACCATGAAAGCCTTGATCTGAGAAACCTTGCCGGGATTGTCGTTGATGATAAGCTCCACCGGTGCAGTAGGAAGACCCTCAACTTCGGCAATCTGGGCGGCACTCATGCCGCTGGCAAACGCCTTGCAAATCTCGTGAACTCTTTCTTCGCTCATTGCTTTTTCTCTCCTTTTCTCAATCAATATCCCTGCAGGCAACCCAGTCCGATTGTCCGCTGGTCGCCATCGCAAAAAACGTTCAGCCGGTAGCGGCTGTATCCTGAGTAAGCGCCCACCAACTGGGCGTTGGTGTCCTTGCCTTCTGTTCCGGTATAGTCCTCACTTTTGGCGATCTCCACCCATCCGGCGCCGTTCCAGCCCCAGAGCGTGATGCGGGCAGTGGCATAATACTGATTGCCGGCCATCACCGCAGCCACTTTACACACGCCGCTCGGCGCATTTACCTCCACGGTATCGTCCATCCGCCCATAAAAATGGGCCTGTGTGGCGGCCTGACAGGCACCGGGGTCGTAACCGCCCGCCACGCCGAAGATGCTCACCCCCTGCCGGATGTTGGCTGCCAGCAGATTCGCGTCGCCCTCAATGGTCTGGGCTCCGCTCAGGTACTGACCGGCGGCGATGGTCTGGCTTGCCGTGCCCGGCCGGAAGCTGGTCGCGCCCCTGCTGGGAATGCTGCCGGTAACCTTCCGGCCTTTGGCGTAGCCCACTGCCCCGGCCAGCATCTGATTCGCGGCTACAGTGCCATCGGCGGTAAAGGTGCCGTTCACGGTTTTGCCGTTGGCGGTGATGGAAACCCCGGTCTTGATGTTTTCGGGGGCCAGCTTGGCCGCTTC
>NZ_SLUM01000060.1 GCF_004345265.1 Allofournierella massiliensis | reverse complement strand
AGAGGAAATCTTCTTCCTTTTTCTCTGTTCTTTTACTTTTCATGCAAAAAACCTGCTCTGGCTTGATTGTCACAGCAGGTTTTTCTACAAGCTGACAGCACCGGCAACTTGTTTGCCGGTGCTGTTTTTTGCATAGGGGAATCAGTGGGCAGGTTTGTCCACCTTTTCGTTGTTGATCTTGGAATACATGATCTGCTGGCCGGAGTAAAGGCTGTATTGTCCGCTGAGCAGGTAGCTCACCGCGCAGGCCAGCGCGAACAGCAGCATGGACTCGGCTCCGAACAGCTCCACCCCCAGCACGATGCTGGCAAAGGGGCAGTTGGTCACGGCGCAGAAGGTGGCCACCAGCGCCACCGCCGCCGCAAGGCCCGGATCCAGCCCCAGCAGCGGCCCCACAAGGCAGCCGAAGGTGGAGCCCACAAAGAAGGTGGGCACGATCTCGCCGCCCCGGAAGCCGCACCCCAGTGTGAGGGCGGTGAGCAGCAGCTTGAACAAAAAGGCCAGCGGGTGATCCAGCACGCCTTCGGTGATGGCCCGCTCGATCACCTGCATGCCGGCG
Source organism: Allofournierella massiliensis (assembly GCF_004345265.1). Classification (GTDB taxonomy): domain Bacteria; phylum Bacillota; class Clostridia; order Oscillospirales; family Ruminococcaceae; genus Allofournierella; species Allofournierella massiliensis. Next base: position 4,935 of record NZ_SLUM01000060.1, on the reverse strand, counting down.
CCGTTGTATTCCCGGGTGCCCAGCAACAGGGTGCAGCCGATGATCAGCGCCGAGCCGACCAGAATGCGCAGGTACTGGTTGGGCAGCCAGGTCTGATACAAATGGCTGGCGGTGTGCATCACAATGCACAGCAGCATGCCCACCAGCGCGCAGCCCACGCCCAGAATCACCACCCGCCAGGAGTTGCCCCAGTTAAGGCCGCTGGCCTTGTGGATCACAAAGTGCTCCGGCACCGCGCCCAGTGCCCGGGAAACGCCGTAGGCCATCAGGCTGGACATGGTGCAGGGCAGCAGGGCAGCGTGGTAGACAACGCCCACGCTGATTACCTCGATGCTGAAGATGGTGGCGGTGAGCGGGGTGCCGAACAGGGCGCTGAACACCGCGCTCATGCCGCACAGCACCATGAAATGCTGGCTGGGCTGGTTCAGACGCAGCTTTTCCCCCAGCCAGCCGCCCATACTGCCGCCGATCTGCAGTGCGGCGCCCTCACGCCCGGCGCTGCCGCCCAGAAGATGGGTGATGAAGGTGGCGAAGATAATCAGCGGGGTCATGCGCAGCGGCGCACGCTGGCCGCTGCGGGCGCTTTCAATCACCTGATTGGTTCCCCGCTCGGTGCTCATGCTGCACAGCTGATACACCGCAACGATGGCAAGGCCGCCCACCGGCAGCAGCCACAGCAGCTCCGGGTGTGCTGCCCGCACCCGGTTGGCCCAGCTTACCATATGGTAAAACACCGCGCCCACCGCGCCGCCTGCAAGGCCCATCAGCCCGGAGCAGATCACCCACATCAGAAAGGTTTCGCTGTAAGGGAACAGTCCCTCGGCAATGTTGGTCAGCGCCTCTTTGCGCCGCAGATTCATGCTACCGCCTCCTACCGGCCCCACCGGGCCGCTTTCCTCAATGATACCGGCTCATATTATAGCAAATCCGCGGAAAAATTTGAAGGTGCAGGCCTTTTGTGCTATGATAGAAACCAGCAAAACGAGCAACAGGAAACGGAGCGTGGCACAATGAAACAGGGCTTTGAGAACAGTGGTCTTGCCCAGGAGGTTTTGGGTTTCCACTGCCCCCGCTGGGCCGAGCTGCCCGGCATCGCGCTGTATATGGATCAGGTCACCGGATATATCAACGAGATCTTTTCCCCCATCGCGCCCCAGGAGCAGCAGATCACCCTGACCAAGGCGATGGTGAACAATTATGTGAAGCAGCGGGTGATGAGCCCGCCGGTGAATAAAAAATACGACCGGGCCCACATGGCCTATCTGGTTACCATCTGCGCGCTGAAGCAGGTGTTCAGCATTCCGGAAATCGGCAGCATGATTCAGGCCCAGATGGACCATTGCCCGGTGGAGCAGGCCTACGACTGCTTCTGCCAGGAGCTGGAGAATGCCCTGCAGGCGGTGTTCCAGGGCCAGGCGGCTCCCACCCGGATCGGCAGCGAGCAGAACCCTGCGGCGATTACCCTGCTGCGGGGTGCGGTGCAGGCCTATGCCAGCAAGGTGTATGTACAAAAGCGGCTGGCTTTTGCCGAACAGGCCGGCGGGCAGGAATAAGGAGATGGATAAAATGAAGATCGAACAAGTGCAGATGATCTGTTTTTCCGGCACCGGAACCACTCGGGCGGTGGCGCAGGCGGTGGCCCAGGGGACCGGCCTGCCGGTAAAGGAATGGGATTGTCTGCCGCAGCGGGCAAACGCTCCCTTCCAGCCGGATGAGCATACCCTGACCATTCTGGCGGTGCCTTCCTTTGGCGGGCGTGCGCCGGCTCCCATGGCGCAGCGTCTGGAGCAGATGAAGGGCTGCGGCCCGGTGGTGCTGCTCAGCGTGTACGGCGCCCGCGCCAGTGAGGACACACTGGTGGAGCTGTATGATCTGGCGGAAAAGACCGGTTACCAGCCCATCGCCGCCGGAGAATTCGTGGCCAGACATTCCATTGCCACCCGGATCGCGGCCCATCGGCCGAGTGAGGATGACCTGGCGCAGGCGCGTGAATTGGGCAAGCAGGCACTGGAGCTGGCGGAAGGTCTGGCTCCGGAGGCCCGGCCGGTGCTGGAGATTCCGGGAAACCGGCCCTACAAAAAATTCGGCGGCAGTGCGGCCCGCCCGCTGGCAAGCGATGCGTGCGTGGAATGCGGTCGCTGTGCCGACCAGTGCGCTGTGGGAGCCATCCCGGCGGAGAATCCCCGCGAGACCGATCACACCGTCTGCATCACCTGCATGCGCTGCGTGGCGGTTTGCCCCATGCAGGCCCGCAGCCTGCCTGCGGCGGCACAGGCGGCCACACTGGAAAAACTGAGTAAGATCTGCGATGAGAATCGGGCAAATCAAACCTGGCTTGCCTGCTGAACAAGATGAAAAAAGCCCGTTTCCGGATTTTCCGGAAACGGGCTTTTTTGCTGAATTACTCCTGGCTGAACTGGTTCTTGCCAACGCCGCACAGGGGGCACTCAAAATCCTCGGGAACATCGGCCCACAGGGTGCCGGGGGCGATGCCGCCGTCCTCGTAGCCTTCCGCCTCGTCGTAAACCCAGCCGCACACGTCGCATACAAAACGATTCATAACCAATACTCCTTTTTCTCTATTTCAAGTTCAGATGAATTTTTTGGGAGGGACCGTTTGGTCCATGGCATTAGTATATGCGACAGAAAAGAAAAATCATGTTGCCATGGCAACAAAAATCAGCTCATGCTCAGAATGCGGCGGGCTGCGTCGGCAATGTAGTCGGCCAGCGGAAGCTCGGGCAGGCCGCCGATCTGCACCCCGCATTTGCTCACCGGAATCAGCACCTTGCGGGCGGGGGAATCCGCCACCGCCAGCGCCATGGCGGGGCTGCATTCGCCCATCATGCTGTTGGCCATCACAATGCCCAGCGGCCCGGCGATCACGTCCGCCCGGCGGGCATTCACAATCACGGCATTTTCGCCGGTGGCTCCGGCGCTGGCACCGGCCTTGATCATGGCGCCGGTGGCAACGGCGTTGGTGCCCACTGCCAGAATCTCGCCGGTGCAGCCGCCGGCCCGCAGCTTTTCGATCAGGGCACGGCCGAACCCGCCGCCCTGACCGTCGATCACAACGATTTTCATGCAAAAACCTCGCTTTTTCTCTTGTTACAGCAGCGGTGCAAACAGGCGCAGAACCAGCTGGGCCACCCGCTTGGGCAGCGGGGTCTTGTAGGTGTCCTCCAGGAATACCTCGTTGCTCACACTCATGCACTCCTCCAGATCGGCCCGCACGTCCTGCACCATCTGGCCGCCATAGAAGGCGCAGCAGTTCTCAAAATGCAGATACAGGCTGCGGTAGTCCATGTTGGCGCTGCCAACGATGGCGGTTTTATCGTCCGACACATACATCTTGGCATGGATGAAGCCGGGGGTGTATTCAAAGATGCGCACGCCGGCTTCCAGCAGCACCCGGTAGTAGCTCTGGGTCACCCAGTACACATACCATTTGTCCGGAATGCCGGGGGTGATGATCCGCACGTCCACGCCGCTTTTGGCGATCAGGGTCAGGGTGGTGATCATCTCGTTGTCCACCACCAGATAGGGGGTGGCGATGTAAACATAGTTGGTGGCCTGCTGGAGCACGTTGAAATAGGCGTTCTCGGCCACGTTTTCCTCGTCCAGAGGGCTGTCGCCGTAGGACTGCACAAACCCCCGGGCGGTGTAACGCAGGGTGGGGGCGTAGTCTTTGGGGTTGCTCACGCTGCCGGTGGTAAAATCCCACATTTCCAGGAACAGCGCCGTCAGCGACTGCACGCCGCTGCCCTTGAGCATCAGGCCGGTATCCTTCCAGATGCCGAACCGCTTTTTCCGGTTGATGTATTCATCGGAAAAATTCAGCCCGCCGGTAAAGCCCACGTTGCCATCGATCACGGTGATCTTGCGGTGATCCCGGTGGTTGAGCATGGTGTAGTCCGAAATCCGGCCGGACAACCGGGGCGGCGCGAAAGGATAGCATTTGATGCCCTTGCGCCGCAGGTATTCGTCGTATTTTTCCGGCAGAGTAAACATGCAGCCGAAGGCATCGAACAAAAGGCGCACGTCCACGCCCTCGGCGGCCTTCTGGGTAAGGATCTCCAGCGTGGTATCCCACATATAGCCGGGCTTGATGATGAAATATTCCATGAAGATGAAGTGCTTTGCGCCCTTCAATTCCTCCAGAAAGCGGGGGAAGAAGTCCTGCCCCCAGGCGTAGTACTCGCTCTGGGTATCGCCATACAGCGGCGCGCCGGCGCAGCGGGAAAGATAGGTGGCACTGCGGGCCAGATTTTTGTCCTTCACCCGAAGGCGGCGCATGGGCTCCGGGTCCTGGGGGAGGGATTTGGTTCCCCGTTCGGTAATGGCTTCCAGCCGCCTGGCATGGCTGTTTCCGGTGTTCCGGTGGCCCCAGAACAGATAAAACAGGGTTCCGGTGGGCGGCATGACAAGAATCAGGATCAGCCACATGATCTTGTAGACCGGGTTGACCTTGTCCTTATCCAGCAGCGTGAGCACCGCCAGGGCGCTGAGCAGCATCAGGAACAGATAAAAATAGGGGAAAAACCGCCCCAGACCAAGGGCGATACCAACCACCAGCGTGATCTGCAGCAGCAGCAAAACCGCAAAGAAAAAGCTGCGGGACAAAAGGCCCCGGCCCAGCTTTTTGCGGGCTTTGTGTACCTTCTTCATTTCCATAATGATAAAATGCCTCCTGCATGAAAAGAAAAAGCAAAAAGGGAAAATCCTTTGGGGGATATTATAACACAGTTTCCACACAAAATCGACGAAAAGCCTCCGGCGAAAGAAAAAGAGCGTACGCAGCGCGTACGCTCTTGCAGCCTGTCGAAAAAGGAAAGGGAATGCGGTATAATAGTGTGGGGGGATAAAAATGCTGGTAAAGAACGCAGAAAATCGAGGACAGCTGGAATTTGTAAGTTTGGAAAATATGGTCCCACA
>NZ_SLUM01000059.1 GCF_004345265.1 Allofournierella massiliensis | reverse complement strand
GCAACTCTTTTCTACCAGTAGGTCTTTTTTCATTATATAATTTCTTTTACACTCCCCGGCCTAGCCGGGGGTTGTCTTTACACTTAAGCAAACAACACGAAAAAAGGGTGTGCCCAAAGTTCGGGGCACACCCTTTTGTGCTTTTTTGCTCTTTCGGTCTTACTCTTCGTAATAATAGCAGCCCACGCCCAGCGCACCCGGGCCGGTGTGGCAGGCAATGCTCAGGCCCAGCGCACTGCACTGCACCTTACAGCGGGGGAAGCGCTCCTGCACGTACTTCTGCCATTTTTTGCCCACCTCCGGTGCGCCGGAATAAGCCACGCCGATGTGCATGGGCATCCCGGCAAAACGTCCGGTCAGATCGGCACAGATGGCATCCAGCAGCTTGTCCTGTGCCTGTGCCAGCCCGCGCACCTTACCGTAGGCATCGATGCCGCCGCCCTGAATCTGCAAAAGAGGCTTGATGTTCAGAACGGTGCCGATGGCAGCCGCCGCCGGGGTAACCCGACCGCCCTTTTTCAGATATTTCAGGGTATCCACCGTCAGATAAACGCTGGCCTTTAACGCGTTCTCCTCCAGATTCTGCTTGATCTGAGCCGCAGTCAGGCCGCGCTTTGCCAGCACCTGCGCATCCAGCACCGACTGGCGCTGGGGCAGCGAAATGCGCTTATTATCCACCACCTGCACCCGGCCACCATATTCCGTTGCCAGTGCTGCCGCGGTGGCGGTGGTTCCGCTCAGCCCACTGCTCATGGGAATGTGCACCACCGCCTCATAATCGTTCAGAAGCCGATCCCACAGGTTGGTCACCGTTTCCGGGCTGGGCTGACTGCTGGTAATGTTGGCGCCGGCCGCCTGCAGCCGGTAGAACTCCTCCGCTGTCAGATCCACGCCCTCCAGCATCCACTGCCCGTCCACCGAAAAGGGCATGGGCAGGCAGTAAACCCCCAGCTTCTGGGCTTCCTTTTCCGAAATGCCACTGTTTGTATCGGTCACGATTGCGATCTTCATCTTCTCTATCCGCCTCTCCGCCCCGGCGCGGGCACTGGTTTCCCCTACTGCCGTTCTATAAATAAATGGTACACGTCCCGGGCCGGTTTGTCAATTCGTCCTCCTTTGCCACCCCTTTCTCCCGGCTTTTTTTGCCGTCTGGCACTGGTCAGCACAGCGATTTTGTGGTATGCTTTATGATGTATTTTTATGGGCTGCCGGCGGCTTTGCCGTATGCCCGCCGCATTCCATGCCTGTTTGAACAAAAAGGAGCCCTTGCCCTATGACCTACCGCCTGCGCAGCCAGACCGGCGATTCCATCGCCGTGCCACAGCTGATCTTCACCAACCTCACCCGTGCCACCGGCGACCACATGCGGGTGGCCCTTTACATTCTGGCCACCCACAGCACCGATCCCAAGGACATTGCCCACGCTCTGGCCCTGAAGAACGTGCAGGCCGCCCAGAAGGCACTGGATTTCTGGCATGGAGTAGGTCTTCTGGAGCTGGAGCGGGACGCCACCCCTCCCGCCCCTCTGCCTGTCAAGCAGCCGCCGCTCACCGCTGAGGAGCTGCGCATGGCCGCCATGCGTGACCCCATGGTGAGCACTCTTGCCACCGAGGCGCAGACCTATCTGGGCCAGAGCCTGGGCCAGAAGGACATCCAGCGGCTGGTGTCGCTGTATGTGAATGAAAGCATCCCGGTGGATGTGATTCTGCTGTGTGCAGCCCACATCGCCAGCCAGGGCCGCCATTCGGTGACCCAGCTGGAACGGGAGCTGGATCGCTGGGCGCAGGAAGGCGTGACCACCGGTCAGGAGGCGGAAGAATACCTCCAGCGGCTGAAGGAGCGAAGCCAGCGGGAGGAAAAAGCCGCCGCCATTCTGGGCATGCCTGTGGGCGCGCTTACCCTGGCGGACAAGCGGTGCATCCGCCGCTGGTATGAGGAATTCGGTTACTCGGACGCCATGGTGGAGGAAGCGGTGCTTCACGGCAACGGCAGCAAGGACCCTAAATACATCAATGGTATTCTGAAAAGCTGGTACGCCAAGGGCTGGCGCACCCCCACCGACGCCCGGGGCGGCGGATCGCTGGCTGGTGCAAATGTGCGGGTAGACCGTCAGGCCCCCAGCGGCAACGACATCCTGCAGCGGCCCGCACGCCGTCCGCTGCGCCTGAAACGGGAGGAATAAGCCATGCGCACCAAAAACGAACTGTATCGGGAAGCTCTGCGCCAGGTGGCCAGCCGCCGCCAGCGGGCGGTAACTCAGGCCCAGGAACGCCGGGCCGGAGCACTGGCTGCTCTGCCCCGGCTGGGTGAACTGGAAGCGCAGGTGCGGGCTCTGGGGCTGCGCACCATGGAGCTGGCCGCAAAAGGCGCACCGGAAGCCGAGCGTCAGGCAGTGGCCGAACAACGCCGCCAGACCCAGGCGGACATCAACCGGCTGCTGGCCGAAAACGGCTACGGTCCCCAAAGTCTGGAACCCCGCTATGTATGCCCGGACTGCCAGGACACCGGCATGGTGAACGGCCGCCTGTGCCCCTGTGTGGGCAAGCTGGCAAGGCAGCTGCGCTGGCAGGAGATCAGCGAGGAAACACCCCTGAGCCTGTGCAGCTTTGAGAGCATGGATCTTTCGCTTTATCCGGATGCCGTCGACCCGGCCACCGGCGAAAATATCCGCGCCCTGATGCGGGACAATTTGAACTATCTGCAGGCATACGCCCGGGAGTTTGATCTGAAAAGCGCAAATCTTCTGCTGTATGGCAACGCGGGGCTTGGCAAAACCCATGCCGCGCTTTCCATCGCCAAAATCGTTCTGGAAAAAGGCTTCAATGTGGTGTATATCTGCGCCCAGAATCTGTTCAGCCAGCTGGAACGGGAACGCTTTGCCGACAGCTGCCCTCTGCTGGAAGCCGTGATGGAAGCGGATCTTCTGATTCTGGACGATCTGGGCACCGAATATGTAAACCCCTATATGTCCAGCTGCTTCTATAACCTTTTGAACACCCGCATTCTGGAAAAGCGGCCCACCATCTACACCACCAACATTGTGGACGGCAAGGCCTTTGAAGCCCGCTATACCGAGAAGATTGCCAGCCGTCTGGGTGGCAGCTGTGAGCCGGTTCTCTTTCTGGGTCAGGACATTCGGGGACTGAAAAGCCGGATGTGACCAAAAACGGGGCGCACTGCCCCTATCTGCTTGCAAAAAAGGAAACGAGCCTTCGGGTCCGTTTCCTTTGTTTTGCCCCAAATCGGGGCGCTGATTTGTGTGAGAAAACGGAGGATTGTGAAATGAAGGAAAACATCATGGGAACCAAGCCGATGACCCCGCTTTTGCTGGGCATGGCCTTCCCCATCATGATCAGCATGCTGGTGCAGGCGCTGTATAACGTGGTGGACAGCATCTTTGTGGCCCGTCTCAGCGACGCGGCCCTCACCGCCGTGAGCTTCGCCTACCCGGTGCAGATGCTGACCATCGCGGTGTCGGTTGGCACCAGCATCGGCGTAAACGCTCTGCTCAGTCGCCGGCTGGGCGAGGGCGACCGGCCGGCAGCTGACCGGGTGGCCCACAACGGCCTTTTGCTGATGGTGGCAAGCTGGGCGGTATTCGCCGTATTCGGCCTGTTCTTTTCGGAGCTGTTTTTCAGCTTCTTCACCAAAAATCCGGAGGTTGCCGGAGGCGGCGCGGCCTACCTGCGCATCTGCCTGGTGTTCAGCCTGGGCATGTTTTTACAGATCTGCCTGGAGCGGCTGATCCAGGTGACCGGTAAAACCGTTTACCAGATGGCCAGCCAGCTCACCGGCGCTGTGGTGAACATCATTCTGGATCCCATCCTGATCTTCGGCATGTTCGGTATGCCGAAAATGGGCGTTGCCGGCGCAGCCGCAGCCACCGTGATTGGTCAGTGGATCGGCTGCGGCGTGGCTCTGGTGCTGAACCTGCGCCACAACAACGAGGTTCGGCTCCGTGCCAGCGCCCTCCGCTTTGATTTGCCTACCGTAAAGAGCATCTATTCGGTGGGGCTGCCCAGCATCATCATGCAGAGCATCTCCAGCGTAATGACCTTCGGCATGAATTTCATTCTGGCCGGCTTTTCCGAAACCGCCGTCTCCGTGCTGGGAATTTATTTCAAGCTGCAGAACTTTGTGTTCATGCCCGGCTTCGGCCTGACCAGTGCTCTGGTTCCCATTGTGGGCTATAACTATGGCGCAACCAAAAAGCAGCGCATTCTGGCCTGCACCAAAACCGCCATGATTTCCATTACCGTAATCATGATCTTTGGCACTGCTCTGTTCCAGCTGTTCCCCGGCCAGCTGCTGGCACTGTTCAGCGATGGTGGTGATCTGGCCCGCACCGGTGAGCCGGCGCTGCGCATTATCTCGCTGAGCTTTGTGTTCGCGGGCATTGCCATTGTGCTCAGCAGCCTGTTCCAGGCGCTGGGTGAAGGGCTGCACAGCCTGCTTATGAGTGTATTCCGCCAGCTGGTGCTGCTTTTGCCCATCGCCTGGCTGCTGTCGCTTTCCGGCAATGTGGATCTGGTGTGGTACTCCTTTTTGATTGCTGAAGCAGTTTCGCTGTGCTTTGCGCTCACACTCTTCCGGCGCAGCTACAACAAAAAGATCAAACATTTGGGCGGCGTTTGATTTCCGCCTTTTGCCCGGAGCGGTTCCTGTTTGGCCGCCGCCCGGGCTTTTTTGTTGCGCAACCGGGCCGGGCTGTGCTATACTTTTGCTAAAGTATGATTTATTTGTGTGCAGGAGGCAATTGGATATGGCAAAAGCAAAAACCGGTGAAGCGGGGCCGCTGGGCGGTGCGGTGATCAGTCAGCAGATCGCAGCCCAGCTGCTGCGCGAAATGCGCACCGGCCCCTACGAAAGCTGTGAGCGACTGCCCGCCGAGGTGGAGCTTGCGGCCCGCCTGGGGGTCAGCCGCACGGTAATCCGGGACGCACTGGCCGAACTGGAGCGGGAGGGCTATGTGGAACGGGTGCGTGGCATCGGTACCGTGGTAAACCGGCGCATCGTTGCACTGGATAACCGTCTGGACCAGAAATTTGAATACAGTGCCATGATCCGGGCCGCCGGCTACACTCCTCACGCGGACAGCATCTCGGTGCAGCAGCTCACGGCAGACAGCCACCTGGCTCGCCAGCTGGAGCTGGAGGTGGGTGATCCGGTTCTGATGGTGCGCAAACGGGTGCTGGCAGGCGAGATGCCGGTGATCTACTCGGTGGACTATCTGCCCGCAAAGCTGCTGGATCATGAAAGCGCCCAGCGGCAGGATTTCGCCCGCCCCATCTTCGATATTCTGGAGGAGGTATGCGGCGTTTCGGTGACCAGCACCGTCACCCACACCAGCGCTGTGCTGGGCGATGCTGCCATCCGGAAAACGCTGGAGGTGCCGGACCACGAAGCGCTCCTTCTGATGGATGAGATCAGCTTTTCCAAGCTGACCCGGCCGGTGATGTATTCCCTTTCTTATTACACCAACTTCTTCTCCTTCTCGCTGCTGCGCAAGAAGGTCTGAGTCAAAACCACCGGCTGAGCCGGTGGCTTGAGTAAGCCCTAGAAGGGCATAATACTAGCAAAGCCCCTTAAGGGGCCACGAATGGGTCTGCCA
>NZ_SLUM01000058.1 GCF_004345265.1 Allofournierella massiliensis | reverse complement strand
TTAGTAGAAACAATGTGGGAGCAATTTTGTAATTTGGGGATATATGAATCGAATGTTATAGAAACGACAACCTATTCTATCCAAGAGGCTGTTTTGGCAGTAAAAGAAAAAATTTCAAGTGGAGCCGCATTGTTATCTTAAACGCTTTCTAAAAATCGAAATTTCATTTATCAGAGAAATAGCAAAGCCAGCCGGGGTAGTCAACGGTCAAGATGAACGGCGTATTTCATGCGCCGCCGTTGACAGTCCCGCCTGTCTTTGCAGATGGGCAATCAAGGCAGGAAACCCCTAAAATGGCTTCCCGCCCATTTCATTATGAGAAAAGAAACGCTCCAAAATCAGAAAGAGAGCGGCCAAGCACTTTGAGGGATTGGTCGCCTTGTTCACCCATTCAGCGGGACGGCGGGTGGCGGTCAAGGCCGGGTGTAAGCCCGTTCATTTCAGCCTTGACGGTTGCCCGCTGTCCTGTTACTTTTCCGGGAGTGTAGCCACAACTTCGGGACACTTTGTCCACAAGTCGGAGCGTAGGACGAGGGACGGGGGCTTTCATATACGCCCAGTCTGCTGTTGAAACCAGACCTGTGCTTACGGCTCTACGCCACGCAAGCACAGCCCTGTTTTCCTGCCGCTTCAAATGCCCTTGCCCTCCCCGGCGGCAACGGCATTTTCACGGCAACGCCGACAGAGCGTATAACACACTACACTTTGCTTCGCAAAGTCGTGTGCCAAATGGGGGCGTTGCCCCCTTTGGAAACCCCCACAAGAAAAGGCGGTACGCTACCCCTCCACGGGGCGCATACCGCCTTTTCTTGTTATCCAGCCCTCCGGCTGTATCGGTTGAGCAAAAGTCAGCGTGGGATTGATGTGGTATCTTTATCTAAGTGAACCCCCGCTCTCCCACTTGGACACCGCCTGCCGGGATACGCCCACCCGGTCCGCCAGCTCCTCCTGGGAAAAACCCTTTGCCTTGCGCAGCTGCTGAATGCGCTGCCCCAGCTCCTCGTTCAGACTCATACCGTTCCACTCCTTTTTGTTTTGCTGGACTTCAGTATACCGGATCAGGCGGCAGCCTGTCCACCATCTGCCGCCACAATTGCGTCAACTGGATGTTGCGTTTTGTCAACCGCTCCCTTCCGGGCACAAAAAAGCGGCGGGTCCGGCCGACCCGCCGCCTTTTTCTTGTTCTTACAGGATGCCGCAGCCGGCCAGTGCCAGCAGCACCGCCAGCAGGCCGAAGTTCAGCGCGCTGAACACCGCCAGATACCGCCCGGTGTTCGCGCCGGGGGCCTTGGAATAGATCTTCAGGCTGATCAGGCTGGCCAGGCTGGCAATGGGGGTGCCAAGGCCGCCCAGATCCACGCCCATCAGAAGCCCCGCGCCGTTCTCGGTAAAGCCGGACAGCAGCACCGCCGCCGGCACATTGCTGATGACCTGGCTGGCCGCCGCGCCCACCAGCATCTCCCGGCCCTGCATCACGCTGGCCAGAAAATTCTGCAGCGCCGGGATGCGGGCCAGATTGCCCGCGAACACGAAGAAGCACACAAAGGTGACCAGCAAAGCGAAGTCCGCCCCCAGCACCAGCTTTTTGTCGAACACCGCCAGCGCCACGATCACCACCGCCAGCAGCGCGGGCCAGGGCAGCAGATGGAACACCGAGGCCAGACACACGCAGAACAGCACGCCGCACAGAATCAGCTGGGCATGCTGGCGGGCGGTCATGGGGCCTTCCTCATTTTGAGCCGTCAGGGTGACCCGACGGGCCGGGGTGAGCAGGCACAGCACCACAAGCACCACAAGGCTTGCCAGCGTGGCGGGCACGGTGAGAGCGAAGAATTCGCCCGCGGAAAAGCCGTAACGGCTGTACAGATACAGGTTCTGGGGGTTGCCCACCGGGGTAAGCATGCTGCCCAGATTGGCCGCCACCGTCTGCAGACTTACCACCCAGGGCAGCAGCCCGCCCTGCCCGCTGGCGGCCAGCACCAGCACCGCGAAGGGCACGAAGGTGATGAGGGCCACGTCGTTGGTGACCAGCATGGAAGAGAAAAAGCAGAGCATCACCAGCACAAGGCACAGTCCCTTGCCGCTGCCGCTGCGCTTCACCAGCGCCGCCGCCATCCGCCGGAAGGCCCCGGCCTGCTCCATGCCGGCCACCACCGCCATCAGGCAGTAAAGCAGAGCCAGCACCCGGCCGTCCACATAGCCAAGATATTCCTTATCCGGCAAAACCACCAGGCAGGAGGCCAGCGCCAGCACCGCCGAGATGACCAGCACCGGCTCACCCTTCAGCCATTGCATCGCTTTTTTCACCGGCCCAGCACCTCCTTTTTCAGCACCCGGAAGGCCTCGTCCTCGCCCTTGTCCCGCAGGGTGATCAGCATGTATTCCAGCAGCTGCCGCGTTTCCGGATGCAGCACATAATGATCCCGCCCCCGGTCGTAATATTCCCAGGGGGAGGCGTCGGTGTAGTCCTTGCCCTTATATACCTTGCTGGCGGCCACCCGGTCGCAGAACATTTCGGCCACGAACTGCAGGGGCATCTTATTGCCGATCAGCTTTCCGCTGCCCGCCGGGTCGTAGTCGATCCAGTATTCCAGATGATGCCGGTTGCGCCCCTTGTGGTGCAGCCAGGCGGTACTGCAGCCCTCGGCCTGACGCTGGGCGTCGTTGGGGCTGCGATTGCCCTGATAATATTTCACGCCCGGCAAAAACTCGCTGGGCATGTACTTGGAAAGGTCATGGGTCAGCCCCCGCCAGTAAAGCCCCAGACGGAAGCAGTGCTTCATCACCAGCCATTTGTGGTGATTGATGGTGCAGAAATGCCCCCACAGATTCACGTTCAATCCCTCCTGAACATCAAAAAGCCGGGTTTTGAAAAACCCGGCCTTTATTATAGCATATTTATGCAACCGTGTGCGCGGTCAATCCAGCGTTTCCGCCTGCTCGTCCAGCCGGTTTTCCCACAGATAATGCCGCGTCTCCGCCACGATCACCCCGCTGAGCAGCAGCACCGAAATCAGGTTCGGGAAGGCCATCAAACCGTTCATCAGGTCCGCAAAGCTCCACACCAGATCCAGATTGGCCACCGCGCCGATGAACAGCACCACCAGGAATACCAGCCGGTACACCGGAATGCCCTTTGGCCCGAACAGGTATTCCACGCACCGCTCGCCGTAGTAGCTCCAGCCCAGAATGGTGGTGAAAGCAAATACCGAAAGCGCCAGCGCCAGCACGATCTGACCGGCGGGCAGGTTGGCAAAGGCCAGCCGGGTCATGGCGTCGTCGCTTGCGCCCTGATACAGCTCGGGCTGCTTGACCATGCTGCTTACCACCACGATGCCGGTCATGGCGCAGACGATCACCGTATCCCAGAAGGTGCCGGTCATGGAAACCAGCGCCTGCCGCACCGGGTTTTTGGTCTGGGCGGTGGCTGCCGCGATGGGTGCGGTGCCCAGGCCGGACTCGTTGGAGAACAGGCCCCGGGCCATGCCGTAACGGCAGGCGGCCATCATCGCGCCGCCCGCAAAGCCGCCGGCCACCTGCCGGAAGCCGAAGGCGCTTTTCACGATCAGCGCCAGCGCCTGGCCCAGATAGGGGGCATTCAGCACCAGAATTGCGATGCAGCCCAGAATGTAGAACAGGCTCATGAAGGGCACAAGCTTTTCGCACACCTTGGCAATGGCCTTGACGCCGCCCAGAATCACCACCGCGGTGACGGCGGTGACCACCAGACCGGAAATGGCGGGAGCCACCCCGAAGGTGGTGTGGATCACATCGGTGATGGCGTGGCTCTGCACGGTGCAGCCCGCGCCGAAGGTGGCCAGCACGGTGAAGGCGGCGAAGATCACCGCCAGCCACTTCCAGCCAAGACCCCGCTCGATGGTGTACATGGGGCCGCCCACGATGGCGCCGCTTTTGCCCCGGGTGCGGTATTTCACCGCCAGCAGGGCCTCGCCGTATTTGGTGGCGATGCCGAACACGCCGGTGAGCCAGCACCAGAGCACCGCGCCGGGCCCGCCCAGTGCAATGGCGGTGGACACGCCGATGATGTTGCCGGTACCGATGGTGGCCGCCAGCGCGGTAGCCAGCGCGCCGAACTGGCTGATCTCGCCCTGGCTGCCCTCATCCGGCGAAAGGCTCAGCCGGATGGCCTTGGGAATATGGCGCTGTACCAGCCGAAGCCGGACAGTCAGAAACAGGTGGGTGCCGAACAGCATGACCAGCATCGGCACACCCCAGATAAAATTGCTGCACGCGCTCACAAGCGCGGTAAGGCTCTGCATGGGTTTTCCCCCTTAAAATCACAATATTTTAGTATTATATCACATCAAAGCCCACCGCGCAAACCTGCAAAAATGCCGGGTCCCGGCAGAATCCGGGGCCCGGCGCGGCTTTTGCTTACTTCTTTTTTGCGGCAGGGTCCGCGGCTTCGCTGCCGACGGTTGCGGTCTGCCCTGCCCCCAGCACCCGGTCGCTGTCGCACACGCCGCTGGTGGTGGGGTCGGTGATCACGCCCAGCACCGCCAGCACCGCAAACAGGGCGTTCACCACCGCCAGCAGCCGGTTGCCCAGTTCACCCAGATCCAGCTGGTAGCCGAACACCGCTGCCACCACCTGAATCAGCAGCATCACCGCCGGGATCAGGCTCAGCCAGAATGCCTTGTTTTGAATGCGTACCATCCAGTTGATCTTTTTCATTGCGTTCCTTCCTTTCGTTCCAGAATTGTGATTCGTGTTTCGTGGTCATTGAGAGCCGCGTCCTGCTCGTCGTTGTGTTTCCACAGGCGGCGGTGGCTGTCTGTGTTGTCCCGCTCCTGCCGGTCCTGCCGGCTCTGCACCGCCTCCACCAGGGTGGAGAGCTTGGTAAGGGTGCTGTTCAGCCGGATCACCGGCGCCCCCACCGACAAAAATAACCCGGCCACCACCACCAGCACCCCGACCACATTCCATTCATTCATATTCATCCTCCTTACCAGATAAACTCTGCCGAAAAACCAAGCCCCTCGCAGTAGGTTCGGATGTTGCGCCGGTCGCCTTCGTTGGGCATCGGCACAAGATGCAGGTCCAGCCCCTCGTCCGGCGCATCCGCAAGGCGGCAGCGGTCGTCCAGAACGGCGGCGTAAACGGTTTTACCCGCATGTTCAATCTGCACCATGGGGTAGCCGTCCACCAGAGTGTCCGCCAGAGCGAGCACCGCATAAGTACCCTCGGGCAGCTTGTCCGTTTTCCCGTCCGCATTCATCACCACGGCATGAATGCTGGGAGCCGTGAAATACTCGCAGCGGCTGGAATCGAACACCTCCAGCTGCTTGCCGGAAAGGGGCACAAATTCCACCGCGCCGGGAGTGTAGCTCTCCCGCACGATGCGGGGCAGATCGCAGTACATCCGGTTCAGATCGCACCGGCCCTGAACACCCGGCACCGAGCCGCTGCTGGAGTGCTGCCAGACCGCCGCGTTATCCACCCCGATTTTGCCGGTGTAGTTGGCGATCCACAGCCCCTCGTACCGGTCGAGGGTCTCCATGTCCATATAGCTGTTCACAAAGCTGGTGTAGCTGTAGAACATGGGTAGATAGCCCGCCGCCGCGATGCAGCCCATGAAGGCGTTGCAGATGGCGGTGTTCTTTTCCCGGCTGAATTCCTTATATTTGGCCGCGTGCTCATAGTCCAGCACCACCGGCAGAGTGAGGGTGTGCTCCGCCAGCAGTTCCAGAACCCGGGCGGCGGCGATGCGGGCATGAGCCTCGCTGTCGATGTAGCTGTAAAGATACACGCCCACATCCAGCCCGGCCGCCGCCGCGCCGGTCACATTGCGCTCAAAATACGGGTCTGCCACAATGCTGCCGTCGCCGTTGGCGTAGCCCAGCCGCACGAAGGCGAAGGCATAGCCCGCGGCCTTCACCCGAGGCCAGTCCACATTGCCCTGATACCTGCTCACGTCCACGCCCGGAGCGGGTGGGTTGATTTCGTATTTCAATGCCATTTTTCTCTCCTTTCTCAGGCGATGTAGGCCTGCAGTGCATAGAGAGCCTGGGCAGTGCCGTAGCCGTCCACACCGATGGTGACCACGTCCCCGCCGGCCAGATACCCCAGATCGCAGGTGGGGCTGTCCGCCGCGCTCTGCTCGGCCAGCACGATGCCGTTTTTGCGGAAGCGGATGGTGGTGCTGTTCTGCACAATGCTCACCGGCACCAGCCGCCACTGGCGGCCGGATGCCCGGATACGTGCGCCGTAGTTATCGTCCCGGTCGCCGTCCAGCCAGCCGATGTAAGCGGTTTCCACCAGCTGGGGATAGGCCAGCGAAGGCACCGTGCTGGCCTGGGTATTGCCATCCCAGATTTCGCACACCGTCACCCAGCCACGGGGCATATCCGGCTCCAGCATGACGGCGGTGCCGGTAACCCCGAAGATGCTCACCCCCTGCCGGATGTTGGCTGCCAGCAGATTCGCGTCGCCCTCAATGGTCTGGGCTCCGCTCAGGTACTGGCCGGCGGCGATGGTCTGGCTTGCCGTGCCCGGCCGGAAGCTGGCCGCGCCCCTGCTGGGAATGCTGCCGGTAATCTTCCGGCCTTTGGCGTAGCCCACTGCCCCGGCCAGCATCTGATTCGCGGCTACGGTGCCATCGGCGGTAAAGGTGCCGTTCACGGTTTTGCCGTTGGCGGTGATGGAAACCCCGGTCTTGATGTTTTCGGGGGCCAGCTTGGCCGCTTC
>NZ_SLUM01000057.1 GCF_004345265.1 Allofournierella massiliensis | reverse complement strand
CCAGCATTTTTATCACCCCACACCATTATACCGCATTCCCTTTCCTTATACGAGAAAAAGACCACCGATAGGTGGCCTTTTTCGACAGGCTGAAACGGCTCTCTGACCGCATTGTCAGAGAGCCGTTTTTCTTGTGGAGTCAAGTGAGTCAGGAGTCGCTGCATACATGGATTACCACATTGCCGGCATGGTCCACGTCAGCGGCGGTGCGAATGGCGGTTTCCAACTGGTCCAGCGGAAACTCGTGAGTGATGATGGATTCCAGATCCCAGCGGCCACAGGTCATGATATGCTGAACATCCCATACATCCTGCGGCATGTATCCACCGGAGCCGATGATGCTCTGTTGGGCGTAGGTCATGTGAAGCAGATCGATGGTGCGCGGCGCATTGTTTACCCCCACACTCACAAAACGGCTTTCGATCTTGCCCGAGCGGAGAAAATCCTCCAGAATGGACGGAGCTCCCGCCGCGTCCAGCCAGCAGTCGATGTTTGCGGTTTGTCCGGACAGCGAGGGCGCAGTGCCGAAATAATCCAGTGCACGGGCCCTGAAATCCTCCCGTGCGGGATTGCATACGGCAAAGCCCAGTCTTTTGGCAAGATTCAGTCGGAAGTCCGAAAAATCGCAGAGCATGACCCGGGCCATCCCAAAATAGGAGAAGGCAGCGGCTGCTGCAATGCCAATGGTGCCGCAGCCGAATACCACTGCAAACTGGCCGGAAAGGTAGCGGCCTTCACCGGCGGGAATCATGCCGCGTCTGGCCGCCCGACAACCCACGGTGAAGGGTTCAATCAGGCTTGCCAGCCGGTCGGAAATGCGCTCGTCCACCGGATAAAGGCTCACATTGCGCCGGGCCTGTGGTACGAGAATGTATTCGGAAAATCCACCCAGCGTTCCCGCACGGGACGGATCATTCTTTGCACACAGCGGGTAGGGGTATACCCGTTCCCCGATGGTGAAATCTGTGACCAGATTTCCGATTTTGACCACTCGGGAAACCGTTTCGTGGCCAAATTCACCGCCCACAGTCACTTTATGTCCGGTACCGGGTCCGCCGAAAAAGACGGCGGTGTCGGTACCGCAGACACTGGAGTAAATGTTTTGGATCAACACATCCCGCTCTCCTATCTCGGGGAGGGGAAGCTCTTTCAGTTGGATCTGTTCTTTTCCTTCGTAGATTGCTGCTTTCATGGTGTTCCTCTCTGTGTGCCGGGCCGGGCCACACACTGCTGCATGATGGCGCAGATTTTCTGAATGGAGTCCGCGCAGTCGTTTTGAAGCCACTGGTCTACAATGGCCATCAGGCCGTGGATGTAAAAGGTCATCAGGTATTCCCGGTTTTCCTCCGGAACATGGAATTGCTCCAGAATGGGGGAAAACACATGGCGGAACATCCGCTGGTATACCTTGTCCAGCCGCAGAACGGCGGATTGCTCCATGGCAGTGCAAAACAGCCGTTTGTTATGTGCGATATAGCTCAGATAGGGCTCCAGATATTCCGGCGTGACGAAATAGGCCCGCCCGGCGGAAAGCGGCGTATTGCTGGCTGCAAAGGGTTCGGTGCGCTGGCGCATGTGGTCCAGAAAGCGTTCGGTCATATACTGCACACTCTCGGCCAACAGATCGCCGATGGTCTCGTAATGCAGATAAAAGGTGGATCGGTTTACCCCGGCCTGCTGGCAGATTTCTTTAACGGTGATGTAAGGCAGGTCCTTCTTTTCTAGCAGAGCCAGAAGGGCTTCGTCCATTCGGGCTGCGGTGCTGAAATATTTGCTTTCCGCTTTATTCAAGAAATTGTATCTCCTTTGCCTGCGGGCGAGGCCCGGCTGTTTTGGTTTATGCTTCGCTTATCTCTTTTGCCAATTCCATAATTTCGAAGGCATATTTCTGCTTGCCTTTGGCCAGCAGACGTCTGTAAAGTGGGTAGTTAAGGCCCATTCCGACCAGCCCGGCAAGACCGATCAGCACGCCCAGCACAAACATGGCGGTGCTGCCGCTGCCGATGATCCGCATGGAAAGGCACATGCCCACGCCGGTGATCAGGGCGGCGACGATGCCTAGAGAATAAGTGAAAACGGTTGCGGGCAGTTTGGCCCGGGCATCCAGTTTGCGCAGAGCAATCACCTTGGAGTGATTTTTCGGCGCGTATTCGTTTGCCAGTTGTTCTGCGTAAATTTTGTCGGTATTCATAGCACATTGGCCTCCTTTGTTTTATTGTACCAGCCCTGCGCAAAAGGCGGAACAACACGAACCAGCTGCCGTGTTGGGCAGTGGGGGAAATAAAAATACCGCAGAGGAAACCCTCTGCGGTATCTGGTCGGAGTGACGGGACTTGAACCCACGGCTTCCTGGTCCCGAACCAGGCGCGCTACCAGCTGCGCTACACCCCGATGTAAAAAATAGCAGCAGCGTGCGGGCTGCTGCTATTTCTGGTTGGAGAAGAAGGATTCGAACCCTCACAAACAGAGTCAGAGTCTGTCGTGCTACCCTTACACAATTCTCCAATATTTCTGCTCTCTTGGGCCGTGCCCTGAGTGCTTTATTATTATACCGTTGGCTTTTGTAAATGTCAACCCTTTTTTTGAAAAAATGAAAAAGAAAATCGGTGCGGGCCCAAACGAAGGCTTTTGGGCCCGCACCGGGAATTTTTCAGATGGGATAATATACGATCAGCCGGGATTCTTATCCAGATAATCCGCCGCGCTCAGCCCGGCGATCAGGCCTTCGCCCACCGCCTTGGCCACCTGCAAAGGAGCACCGGTCACATCGCCAGCTGCAAATACGCCGGGCAGGTTGGTGGCCATGGAACGATCCACCGGAACCGAGCCGTTCTCAATGGCCAGACCGGGCAGCAGGGTGTCCGGCGCGATGGCGCTGCGCAGGATGAACACACCGTCGAAAGCCTCCTGCTTGGGGCCGATCTGTGCCCACTGCACCACATCGCCGCCACCGACAGCCTTCAGGTTACCGGGAATGAAACGCACGCTCTCCCGCAGCTCCGGCGGCTGCTTGGCGGCAACAAAGCTTACCTGACAGCCGATGGAATCCAGAAAGTTTGCCTCGTGGGCCGCCTCTGGGGAAAGCCCCCAGACCAGCAGCTTTTTGCCCCGGTAGAGCATGCCGTCACAGGTGGCGCAATAGGAAACGCCACGGCCCAGAAATTCCGCCTCGCCTGGCACCGGCTTGGCCCGTGCAATGCCGCAGGCCAGAACGATGGTGCGGCTCTCCAGAATCTCGCCGTTGAAGTTGATCATGAAGCCATTGCCCATGGGCAGAATATTGGCCACACGGCCGGGCAGGGCCTGAATGCCCATGGCTGCTGCATGGGCGGAGAACTGGCGCAGCATTTCCTCGCCGGTTACGCCGGGCATGCCCAGATAATTGTCCACCTGTTCAGCCTTTGCCAGAAAGCCGGGTGCAGCGCCCAGAACCTGAACAGTCTTGCCCCGCTGGTGCAGATTGATGGCTGCCGAAAGCCCGGCGGGCCCGCCGCCGATCACGGCACAGTCAAATCGATCCATGAAGATCCTCCCTTGTGTGTAAACCGCCGTATCCGGTCAGGCCGGAAATGGCCCGGCGGCGGGAAAGCGGTGATGTTTTTCTTTATTATACCCGATTTCACACAAAGAGAAAAGGAATCTGGTCACAGACTCAGCTCAGGGTGGGTGCGCATATTTTTGGCGGGTGGCTGCTCCGCCCCGCAAATGCCGTTCCGCCTTGTTCCGTTCCAGCACCGTCTGCGCCCGGCGAAACAACTCCGGGTCCAGATGGCGCAAACGGGAGGTTACGTCCTTGTGAACGGTACTTTTTGAGATGCCGAAGCGGTTGGCTGCGGCACGCACAGTGGCGCCGGTGCAGGCAATGTATTCGCCCAGCAGCACGGCTCGCTCCTCCGGGTTGCCTTTCATAACTGCGCATTCCCCCACACATGAGTTTTATTTCATGTGTATGCGCGCCGCAAACCGGCTATGCGGGCGAAAAAATCCCCCGAGGGAGGTTTCTCCTTCGGGGGATTTGAAAGCTGTTTATTCCGGCTTGATCGGGCGCAGCATGCGGGTGGCATTCAGCACGGCCAGCACCATCACACCCACGTCCGCGAACACTGCCCACCACATGTTGGCGATGCCCACTGCGCCCAGAATCAGGCACAGGAACTTCACCGCCAGCGCGAACACAATGTTCTGGTACACAATGCGCCGGCACTTACGGGCAATGCGCAGGGCCAGCGGCAGTTTGGCGGGATCATCGTCCATCAGCACCACGTCCGCCGCTTCGATGGCTGCATCAGAACCCAGGCTGCCCATGGCGATGCCCACATCCGCCCGACGCAGCACCGGAGCGTCGTTGATGCCGTCGCCCACGAAGGCCAGCGTGGTATTGGGAGCCTTGGTGTTCAGCAGCTGCTCCAGCTTTTCCACCTTGTCACCGGGCAGCAGCTGGGCATGGTAATCGTCCAGCCCGAGGCGCCGGACCACCTGATGGGCGGCGGCTTCGGCATCGCCGGTGAGCATCACGGTGCGGATGCCCTGTCGCTTCAGGCTCTGGATGGCCTGAGCAGAGGTAGGCTTTTCCACGTCGCTGATCTGCAAAAAGCCTGCATAAGCTCCGTCGATGGCCAGATACACCACCGTTGCGCCCTCGGCGGGCTGGTTGCTTTGGGGGATCTGCACGCCCAGCTGCTCCATCAGGCGGGCGTTGCCCGCGGCCACCGGCACATCGTCCACCTGGGCGGTCAGGCCGTGACCGGCTTCCTCGTGTACCTGCCGGGTACGGCTGGAATCCACCGGCTTTCCCCAGGCGGCACGCAGACTCTGAGCGATGGGATGGCTGGACCAGCTTTCGGCAAGAGCAGCGGTTTCCAGCAGCGCTTCTTCCGTGAAACCCTCGGCAGGGAATACACCAGTCACCTGGAATACGCCCTGGGTCAGGGTACCGGTTTTGTCGAACACGATGGTTTTTACCTGCGCCAGAGCCTCCAGATAGTTGCCGCCCTTGATCAGAATACCGCTGCGGGAAGCACCGCCAATACCGCCGAAAAAGGTGAGCGGGATGCTGATGACCAGTGCGCAGGGGCAGCTGATGACCAGGAAAGTGAGCGCACGGCTTACCCAGACGCCCCACTGACCGGTGAACAGGCTGGGCAGAATGGCCAGCGCCGCCGCGCCGATGCAGACGGCGGGGGTGTAGTAGCGGGCGAATTTGGTGATGAAGTTTTCCGCCTTGGCTTTTTTCAGGCTGGAGTTTTCCACCAGCTCCAGAATGCGGGCCACGGTGGACTGACCGAAGGGCTTGGATACCTTTACCCGCAACACTTCATCCTGATTCACGCAGCCGGAGATCACGTCGTCGCCGGGGCTTACCCGGCGGGGGCGGCTTTCGCCGGTGAGGGCGCTGGTATTGATGGTGCCGCTGCCCTCCAGCACAACGCCGTCCAGAGGAATTTTCTCACCGGGTCGGATCAGGATCACGTCGCCTACGGCTACGATATCCGGATCCACCTGCTGCACGCCTTCGCTGGTTTCCAGATTGGCATAATCGGGTCGGATGTCCATAAGGGCAGCGATGTTTTTCCGGCTCTTGCCCACCGCGTAGCTCTGGAACAGCTCGCCGATCTGGTAGAACAGCATAACGGCGGCGGCTTCCCGGTATTCCTGCAAGGCCAGCGCACCCACGGTGGCGATGGCCATGAGAAAGTTCTCGTCAAAGATCTCGCCCTGCACCACGCCCAGGAACGCTTTGCGCAGTACATCGTAGCCAATAATCAGATAGGGAATGAGATACAGTGCCAGCTGTGCGTACCAGGGCAGGGGCACAAAGGCGCAGAGCACCCAAACCGCCGCCAGTGTCGCAACGGAAATCAGGATGCGGCGCAGCATGCGGGTCTGTTTTCTTGTCATAGATAACACCTCAAACCGGGCCAATAGCCCGTTTCTCTTGGGGCTTAGGGCGATACCGCACAATTCACGCCTAACGGTTCAGGCGGCGTATCACGCCAAAATTTTCCGGCGCGCTCCACCACCTGGAATTGTGTGGTATTGCCTTGGCCCCGGGTCAGAAATCGATGGCGAAATCCGGGTCGATGCGGCGGCCAACCCTGGCCACTTCCTTCAGAATGCGGGCAAATTCTGCCTCTTCCGCGTCGATGACCAGTTTCTGGGCCATAAAGCTGATGGCGGCGCTGTTCACGCCGGGAATCTGAGCCACGGCGGCTTCCACCTTGGCGGCACAGTTGGCACAATCCACTTCGATGCTGAATTTCTTTTGCATGATTCAAAACTCCTTTATGGTATATATTTTTATAATAAAGAAAGGAGGGGCTTATTCCTCCACATGCTCGGCGCCCATGGAGAGCATGGACCGCACATGGTCGTCGTCCAGCGAATAATAAACGGTTTTTCCTTCCCGGCGGAATTTGACCAGCTTGGACTGCTTTAAAATCCGCAGCTGGTGGCTCACTGCCGACTGGGAAAGCCCCAGAACCTGGGCGATATCGCCCACACACAGTTCGCTTTCAAACAGGGCGAACAGCACCTTGATGCGGGTGGAATCGCCAAAAACCTTGAACAGCTCGGCCAGATCATAAAGGAACTCATCGTCCGGCAGGTTGGCGCGCACGGTTTCCACCGCGTCCGGGTGAAAGAGCGGAGCTTCTGCGGCAGGATTTGCCCTGTGCTCCGCCGGATGCTCGTGGGGAGTCATATAAAATCACCTCATATATGAATAAGTGTTCATGTGTTAATTTTATTATAGCGTGCAGATTGGGGGCTGTCAATACTGCCTGTGTAAAATTCGCGGGGAAAATGGCAAAAGGGCCGCCCGAATGATCGGGCGGCCCTTTCAGCTTGTAGAAAAACCTGCTGTGACAATCAAGCCAGAGCAGGTTTTTTGCATGAAAAGTAAAAGAACAGAGAAAAAGGAAGAAGATTTCCT
>NZ_SLUM01000056.1 GCF_004345265.1 Allofournierella massiliensis | reverse complement strand
GGAGATTTACACCAATCCACAGCATCCCTTACAGTGTAGCACACAGCCCTTGGAGAGGGGCTCTAATAACTACTACTCTATAATACAAGGAGATTCACAACCAATGAGCATCAAAGTAATGGGAATTACTGCCGGACGGAAAAACGGCAACAGCGAGATTTTGCTGAAGGAGGCCCTCACCGCCTGTGAAGAGGCCGGCGCCGAGGTAACCATGATCAACCTGCGCGACTTCAATATTCTGGACTGCACCGGCTGCACTGCCTGCACCAAGGCTATGTCGCAGGGCAAGTATGCCGGCTGCACGCTGGATGCGAAGGACGACAAAAAGAGAATCATGGACGTAATGCTCGCCCAGGACGCGGTGATCTTCTCGGTTCCCACCTACGATCTGATGCCCGCTTCCTCCTACCTGACCTTTGCTCATCGCAGCCTGAGCTACGAAACCTCCTTTCTGGAAACCATCGGCGCCATCGAGCATCGGGATCGGGTAGCCGGCCTGATCTCGGTGGGCGGTTCCACCCGCTCCTGGCAGTCCATGGCGCTGGAAGGTCTGCAGGCCACCATGTTCATCACCGACATGAAGGTTGTGGATATGCTGCTGGCCACCCGCGTTCCTGCCCCCGCCCAGTGCCTGCTGGACGATGAGCTGCTGGCCCGTGCCCGCCTGCTGGGCCAGCACATCATGGAGGCTGCCGCCACCCCCGCTGAGGAGCGCAAGTGGCTGGGCGAAGAGGATATGGGCTGGTGCCCCAACTGCCACTGCAACGCTCTGGTGCTGGGTGAAAAGCAGTGGGACGGCCTGCATTATCCCATCGAGTGCCAGGTGTGCGGCGCCGGCGGTACTCTGGAGCAGACCGAGGACGGCAAGTGGAAGTTTGTAATTCAGGAGAACGGTCTGCTGAAGGATCGCACCACCGTGGCCGGTCGCGCCAAGCATCTGGAGGAGATTGCCCAGACCCAGGGCGGCTTCTTCTCTGACCCCGCCAAGATTCAGCTGGTGCAGCAGCGCAAGCAGAAGTATGCGGAAAAGAAGTTCAAGGGCATCGACTGAGCCCCACAGAAAGGAGCGCCAAACATGAGCGTTACGATCGAGATCGACGGCAGACAGCTGACCGTGCCCGAGGGCATGAATTTGCTGGAAGCCGCCCTGCAGAACGGGATCTATATCCCTCATCTGTGCCATCACCCGGATCTTCCAGATCTGGGCTCCTGCCGGTTGTGCATCGTTGAGGTGGAGGGCATGGAAGGCGTGCAGCCCTCCTGCAAACTGAAGGCCAGCGAGGGCATGAAGGTCATCACTGACAGCCCCCGCATCCACAGTCTGCGCAAGCTGGCCATGGAGCTGTTGCTGGCAGCCCATCCGGAGGACTGCTCCACCTGCCCCAAATACGGCCGCTGCGAGCTGCAGACTCTGATTCAGTACATGGGCGTTTCCGCCACCCGGATGAGCGCCCGCATCAAGGGCTTTGCCCAGAACGATAAAAACCCGCTGCTCATTCACGACATGAACCGCTGTGTGCTGTGTGGCCGCTGTGTGCGCGCCTGCGGCGATCTGCGGGGTGTGGGTGTGCTGCAGTACAACAAAAAAGAGCTGGAAACCTATGTGGGCACCCTGCATGACAAGCTGCTCACCGACGCGGACTGCCGCTTCTGCGGTGCCTGCGCCGAGGTTTGCCCCACCGGCACCATCCGGGATCTGGTGGAGTTCACTCCTGTGGAGAAAAAGGACACCCTGATCCCCTGTCAGGCCACCTGCCCGGCCCATACCGATGTACCCCGCTATGTACGTCTGGCTAAGGAAGGCCGCTGGGAAGAGGCGCTGGCCGTGGTACATGAGCGTCTGCCCTTCCCTGAATGTCTGGGCCGTGTATGCGCTCATCCCTGCGAGAGCAACTGCCGCCGCGGCGAGGTGAACGAGCCGGTTTCCATCCGGAACATCAAGCGATATGCAGCCGAGCATGCAGGCGGTGAGCTGTGGAAGAAGAACAGCAAGCACCTGCCTGCCACCGGCAAGCGGGTCTGCGTGGTGGGCGGTGGCCCGGCCGGCATGACTGCGGCCTACTATCTGGCCAAGCAGGGGCACAGCGTGACCCTGAAGGAAGCCTATCCCACGCTGGGCGGCCAGATGGCTTATGGCATTCCCTCCTATCGTCTGCCCCGCGTAGTGGTGGCCAAGGAAGCCGCCTATCTGAACGACGTGGGCGTTTCGGTGGAGACCGGCTGCCGGGTGAGCGATTTCAAGGCACTGAGCGCGGAATACGACGCGGTGCTGCTGGCACTGGGCACCCATCAGGGCGTTCGCCTGCCCATGGAGGGCAGCGAGCTGCCGGGTGTACTGCTGAACAGTGATTTCCTGCGGGATGCCTCCATGGGCGTGGAAACCGGCATGGGCAAGCGGGTCATCGTGCTGGGCGGCGGCAACGTTGCCTTCGACTGCGCCCGCACCGCCCGCCGGCTGGGCGCCGAGGAGATTCATCTGGCATGCCTGGAAGCCCGTGAGAAGATGACCGCCGACGAGGAGGAAATCGAGCAGGCGCAGGAGGAAGGCATCCAGATCCATCCCGCTCATACCTTCGAGGCCATTCTGGGTCCGGATCGGGTTTCCGGCGTTCGGTTCTGCAATGTGAAATCCTTTACCTTTGACGAAAACCGCCGTGCGGTGATCGAGAAGGAGGAAAATTCCGAGCATGTGATTGAGGCCGACACCGTGATCTTTGCGGTGGGTCAGCGCACGCAGATCAGCCCTGAGGCAGGTCTGGAGCTGGGCCGCGGCAATTCCATCGCCGTGCAGCCCGGCAGCCTGCGCACCAGCGTGCCCGGCATCTACGCCTGCGGTGATGCGGTGTACGGCACCCGTACCGTGATTCAGGCAGTGGCCGCCGGTCGTGACGCTGCCAGCGAGATCGACAAGGCGCTGGGTGGCAGCGGCGATATCTCCGAGGTTCTCGCCCCGGTGGAGATGCCGGATGCCTTCCTGGGCCGTATTGAGGGCTTCGGCCATCAGGCCCGCCAGCCCGAGGTTGTGCGCGACGCGGCACTGCGCGAGAACAATTTCGACGCGGTGAGCTTTGGTCTGGCCGATGAGGGCGTGCGTCAGGAGGCGGGCCGCTGCCTGCAGTGTGACCTGCGGTTCACCATTACCCCGCCCCGTATCTGGAGCGATTACGATCAGAACGGAAAGGAGGCACAGCAATGAGCCTGCTGATGAACAACACTGACGCACTGGTTCAGCTGCGCAGCTGCGACCGTGCCCGTCTGGAAGAACTGTTCGGCACCATGGCCCCGGTATCCGGCCGTGTGGTGGGTGCGCTTTACAACGCAGACACCGAGGGCATGAAGAACATGCTGCTGCATACCAATCCCGCCGGTGTGGTGGCCGGTTTGAAGATCGCCGCGCTGCTCACCGGAGCCTCCGGCGCAGAGCTGGTGGTTCGCTGCGAGGTGGATCGCCAGACTTTGCTGGCCAACGCCGGAACGGTGGATTTTCCGCTGGAGATCACGCAGGCGGCACTGGTAAACAAGGCGCTGCATAAAACAGATCTGCTGCTGGATCTGGAGCAGCTGGCTGCCATGGCCGACCGACTGACCGGCGCACAGCCCGGTCTCCTGGTGGCCGTGGGCGACGCCACCCCCACTGAGTTCCCTGCTGACACTCTGTTGACTGACATTCTTCCTGTCGGTAAGGGATTGCTGGTTGATCACCGGTTCTATTCCGCTCAGCAGCTGGAGGGCATGACCCTGGCCAGTCTGGCCAGCCGCAGCGGCGTGCTGCGGCCCATGACCGACCGGGACTGCCCGGTGGATCTGGCCAAAAAGGAAATGCTCACCCTGCGCCGTCAGAGCTGTGGCAAGTGTACCTTCTGCCGGGAGGGCCTGTATCAGCTGAGTGAGATCTTCGAGCGCATCTCGCTGGGCCGTGCAAAAACCGGCGACCTTGATCTGGCCGAGGAAATCGGCCAGGCGATGACCGTTTCCTGCAACTGCACGCTGGGTGAGGAGGCTGCTCTTCCCGTTCTCAGTGCAATGGATGCCTTTGCCGCTGAAACCCAGGCCCACGTTCGCCGCAAGGAATGCGCCGCCAACGCCTGCCTGGCTCTGACCCAGTTCTATGTGGATCCCAAGCTGTGCAACGGCTGTGGCAAATGCGTTTCTGTCTGCCCCAAGCAGTGCATCGAAGGCGGCGAGGGACTGGTGGCCGTGATCGACAATTTCGATTGCAGCCGCTGCGGCGAATGCCTGCCCGTCTGCGAGCAGCAGGCCATCAAACGCACCAGTGGCCGGCTGCCCAAGCTGCCTTCCTTCCCTGTTCCCGTAAAGGGTACGGCTCCCGCCGCGCAGGCGGAAAGTGAATCTGCTCCGCTGCCTGCTGCCAAGCGCAAGCGGGTGTTCGCCCGCCCTGCCAAACCTCAGGTTGCCCCGGTGGAGACCCCGGCGGCTCCCGTCAACCAACCCAAACATGTTGAGGTGAATATCATGAAAACCATCGAAACTGATATCGTCATCGTCGCCGGCGGCCCCGCCGGTCTGGCCGCTGCCATCGCCGCCGGCGAGCAGGGCATGAAAACCGTGATTCTGGAGAAGTCCAGCGCCACCGGCGGCGCTGCCAACATGGGCATGGGTCCCCTGGGCATCGACACCAAGATCCAGAAGGCCGCCTTCAACAATCTGGGTGTGGACAAGGCCATCCAGATGCACATGGAATACACCCACTACCGGGTGGACGAGGATCTGGTGCAGGCATACTTCCACAAGAGCGCCGACACCATTGAATGGCTGGAGGAGATGGGCGTGGAATTCGCCGGTGCCTTCCGTTACTTCAAGGAATCCGAGGCAACCTGGCACATTGTAAAGCCGGAGAACGGCGTGATCGGCCCCCGTGCCGCCAGTGCCATGGTAAAGGCCATGACCCAGCGTGCCAAGGAGCTGGGCTGCGAGATCCTGCTGGAGACCGCCGCCACCTCCCTGATCACCGAAGAGGGCAAAGTCTGCGGTGCGGTAGCCGTGGACAAGGACGGCAATGGTCTGGAAGTTCGCGGCAAAGCCGTGATTGTGGCCACCGGCGGCTTTGGAAACAACCCGGAGATGATCGAAAAGGAATTCGGCCTGCACATCGGCAAGGACTACTTCCCCTTCCGCATCCCCGGCATCACCGGCGACGGCCTGAATATGATGTGGGAAGTGGGCGCGGAGAAATTCGGCGCCAACATCGAAGCCATCTATCAGCTGCCCGATAACCTGAACTGGTTTTTGCTGGATGCCGTGCTGCGTCAGCCCAACCTGATGGTGAACCAGCTGGGCGAACGCTTCATGAACGAGGGCGATTTGGGCAACACCACCTATGCAGGCAACGCACTGGCACTGCAGCCCGGCAACTACGGTTACTGCATCATGGACGAGGGCATTCTGAAGGAGTACAAGAAGAACGGCCCGGACATCGTGGACATCGTACATCCCGCCGAGGCTTTCCTGGCCTTCGAGGGTCAGGCTGCGCAGGCTGTGGAGCAGGGCTATGAGGCCTACTTTGAGGCCACCACTGTACCTGAGCTGGCCGAAAAGCTGGGCATCGATCCGGACGTGCTGCAAAACACCATCGACGAGTACAACGCCATGTGCCGCTGCGGCGTGGACAGCAAGTTCCACAAGTCCCAGAAGTACCTGCACCTCATCACCGGCAAGGGCAAATATCTGGTGGGCAAATATTACCTGGGCGCCTACGGCACCGTGGGCGGCGTGCGCATCAACCGCTACTGTGAGGTTCTGGACAAGAACCACATGCCCATCGCGGGCCTGTACAGCGCCGGTTCCGACGCCAACACCATTTATGGCGACAGCTACAATTTCACCCTGCCCGGCAACTCCATGGGCTTCGCGGTGAACACCGGCCGTATGGCGGGCGAGAGTGCTGCCCAGTACATCGCCGACTGCCAGTAACCGGAGGCACGGCATGCAAAACAAAGCACAAACCCTGACCCTTGCGCTTTGCATCGCGCTGCTGCCGCCCATCTGGGCGGTGGCAGCGCCCTACCTGAACGTGACCACCGGTGCGGTAGCTCTGATCTGCGCCGGGCTGTGTGCCGCCAACGGCGACAAGGCCAGCGATGCAGGCCGCATTTCGGCAGGTTTTCTGCTGGGCGATGCCTGGGCCTGTCTGGCGCTCTGGATCATGGATCACCTGCCCTTCGGCGCGGATCTGAACCTGTTCTGTACCCTGTTTGTGCTGGGCGGGCTGGCCGTGCTGCTGAGTGCGCTGGCACCCCGGTTCATCTTCTGCCCCGCCTGGCTGTGCGGCTGGGCCATTGGTCTGACCATTCTTTCCCCGGTCGGATTTTCCGGAATGGGCAGTTTGCCTCTTCAGATCGGCGCAGCAATGCTGGTGGGCGTATGGTATGTGGGCGTATTTTTGAACCTGGTGCAAAAGCGGCTTGTACGTCTTTTTACGAAACACTCCGATTCCAAGAGGTGACATGATATGAACAAAGCAGTTGGCGTAAGCCGGGAAGAGATGACTCTGCCCTATTACAAATTCTTTGAGCAGCCGCTGGCCGAGATTCCGGCAGAAAAGCTGGAAATTCTGAAAGGCGACCCCTCTGCCCTGCCCGCGGTTCCCTTTGAACAGCGCAACCTGTTCCTGACCGGAGAGGACAAGGACTTCTGCCAGCTGGGATATGGCGTTATGCCGGACGGCACCGGTTTCGTGTGCAACCAGACCTACATGCCCGGCGTGACGGGCGAGATGCTGGACTGGTGGTTTCCCTGGCACAGCGTGGGCTCCGATCTGCGCTATAAAATCTGAGACAAGGAGGATCACTATTTTGCACGGGCCGACCGGGCAGACTATGTCTGCGACCCGAACGTGCCGGTGAACCAGAAAACCTGGGGCGTCAACCACTACATTCTGGAGGACATGGGCCCGGGGCCGGAATTTCTGAAGCTGTGCTTCAAGAGCCCGGCGGATTTCGGCTACGACCCGGCGCTGGTGGGAAGCGCACAGTGCCAGTCGCTGGTGTGCGCCATCGGCGAGGGCAACTGCGCCGCCGCCATGACTCACAAGTGGTACCCCTACAAGGATGGCGTAATGTTCTGCTCCCGGTTCTGGATTGGTTACGCGCTGATTGACGGCGTTTACAAAAAAATTCTTCCGGAGGGCGTACGCCTGCCCGAGATTGTACCCCAGGGCCTGTTTGCCCACAACATCAAGGAATTTTCCAATCTGGCTGCGATTCTGCCCCGTCTGTGGGCCGAATGCCCGGAAAGCCTTGGTTTCTGATCCATACAGAAAAGGGGCTGTTGCAAAACGGAAGTTGAGCAACAGCCCCCACTTTTTGTGAAAAGCAGGATCGGAAGAGACTTTTTCAAGAATTTTAGGAGAAATA
>NZ_SLUM01000055.1 GCF_004345265.1 Allofournierella massiliensis | reverse complement strand
TTGGCCGACCCATTCGTGGCCCCTTGAGGGGCGTTGTCTGTATTATGCCCTTCTAGGGCTTACTCAAGCCCCCGGCTTTGCCGGGGGTCCTGACTTTCCTTCAAGCCGCAAATACGGATTATACATCCTGCAGCTCGTTCCGGCTGGCCGCCTTCAGATAGGCGTTGATAAAGCCATCCAGATCGCCGTCCATCACGGCCTGCACGTTGCCGCTCTCGTAGCCGGTGCGGTGGTCCTTGACCATGGTGTAGGGCATGAACACATAGCTGCGGATCTGGTGGCCCCAGGCGATCTCCTTCTGGACGCCCTTGATGTCGCTGATCTTGTCCAGATGCTCCTGCTCCTTGATCTGATACAGCTTGGAAGCCAGCATCTTCATGGCAGTGTCGCGGTTCTGGAACTGGCTGCGTTCGGTCTGGCAGCTCACCACAATGCCGGTGGGCTTATGGATCAGACGCACCGCAGAGGAGGTCTTGTTGATGTGCTGACCGCCGGCGCCGGAGGAACGGAACACCTGCATCTCCACATCCTCGGGGCGGATTTCCACCTGAATGCTGTCGTCCATCTCGGGCATTACTTCCAGAGAAGCAAAGCTGGTCTGGCGGCGGCTCTGGCTGTCGAAGGGCGAAACACGCACCAGACGATGCACGCCGTTCTCGCTCTTCAGCATACCGTAAGCGTTGGGGCCCTCCACCAGAATGGAGGCGCTCTTCAGGCCGGCCTCGTCGCCGTCCTGATAGTCCAGGGTGGAAACCTTGTAGCCATGCGCCACACCCCAGCGGTTGTACATGCGGAACAGCATGTCGGCCCAGTCCTGTGCCTCGGTGCCGCCGGTACCCGCGTGGAAGGTGAGGATGGCGTTGTTCTTATCGTATTCACCGCTGAGCAGGGTGATCATCTGCAGCTCGTCCACCGCATGGGCCACTGCCTCCACGGCGCTCTCGGCCTCGGGAATCAGATCCGGGTCGTTCTCCTCCTCGCACAGCAGCAGCATGGTCTCGGCGTCATCATACAGACCCTTCAGCTTGGTGTAGCGCTCCAGCTTGCCCTTCAGCGAGCTCATCTCGGCAAACACCTTCTGGCTGGCCTCGGTATCGTCGTAGAAGCCGGGCATGGTCATCTTGTGCTCCAGCTCCGCCACGCGCTTCTCGCTGGCAGCGATGGCAAGGGCGTCGCCCAGTTCGTCCACCGCATTTTTGTGGGCGCCCATCTGCATCTTCAACTCGTCGATCGTGATCATATAGGAAAAACCTCTCTGTTATAGATTTGAACAAAATTATACAGTTAACAGTATAGCGAAAAACCCTGTCAAAAGCAAGGGGGAAGCCGCTTTGCCCCGGGATTTTTGTTTTGCAATTTGCCGGGATTTGCGTTAGAATAGGGATACATGTATTTTTCCCCATCTGGGAGGTTCATTCTTATGTCTAATTATACCGGCTGCAAGTGCCCTGTGTGCCAGCAGCCCTTCACCGAAACCGACGATATCGTGGTCTGCCCCGAGTGCGGCGCGCCCTACCACCGGGCCTGCTACCAGAAGCAGGGTGGCTGTGTATACGAGTCCAAACATGGCACCGGCTTTGAATGGAAACCGGACCCGGCTGCCAGCCAGGCCGCTGAAGCAGGCCGTGCAGATTCCACCCGCTATTCCGACCCGCAGCTGGCCTGCCCGGTATGCGGTGCACCCAATCCGGCCACCGGCCTGTTCTGCGAAAACTGTGGCGCACCGTTGCGGGGAGCTCCCCAGCGGCCCGGCCAGACCCCGCCGCCCTATGGCTATGGCAATGGCCAGACTCCGCCCCAGTACGGTCCCGGTTCCGGTCAAATTCCTCCGCAGTATGGCCCCGGTTCCGGCGGGCAGGATCCTTTTGCCGCCCGGGAGCCGGACTATTCCAACCCCTTTGGTGCATTCCAGGCGAACTTTATGCCCGGCGGCCTGCGGGTGGATCCGGAAGAGGAACTGGAAGGTGTGAAAGCCCGTGACTGGGCGTCCTATCTGGGCAAAAACGCCGCCTACTATCTGACCAATTTCAAGGCAATGCAGGCCACTGGCCGTAAGGTTTCGGCCTCCTTTGCCGCCTTCTTCTTCGGCCCCTTCTACTTCTTCTATCGCAAAATGTGGACCGAAGGACTGGTGCTTCTGGCCATCAATGCAGTGCTTCGCATTCCCATTGTACTGCAGCTTATGGCTTATGCAGGCCATCCCATGGCAGCTGCCATTCCGGAGCAGCCCCTGAACGTTCTTCTGGCCGTATGCAGCACACTGAACATTGTGCTGATGTTCCTGCAGGGCATGTTTGCCCTGTGGCTTTACCGTCGGCGGGGTGCCGCAAACATCCGCCGGGTGCTGGAATCCCAGCCTACGGATCCCACTGCAGCATTGGCCAAAGCGGGTGGTGTGAGCGTATCGGGTGCGGTAATCAGTGTGGTCGCCTGCATTGTGGTGATCTATGCAATTTCCATGTTTGCCCTTTGGCCGGTGCTCACCACCATGATTTAATTGCTGACCATAAAAATCCCCTGCAGAAGCTGTGTGCGGCCTTGCGCGGGGATTTTTATTGTGCACGGATAATAAGAAAGCGCCCGTTCCAGTCAATCGGAACGGGCGCTTTTGCTTACTTTTGGGTTATTTCCATAGCCGA
This sequence comes from Allofournierella massiliensis, assembly GCF_004345265.1. GTDB lineage: Bacteria > Bacillota > Clostridia > Oscillospirales > Ruminococcaceae > Allofournierella > Allofournierella massiliensis. The sequence goes on along the minus strand of NZ_SLUM01000055.1, from coordinate 5,418 downwards.
TTCAATGAAACGGCATCAGGCAGCAGAAGTCTCGCTGTTTTTGCGGGCGGCCGCATAGGCACGCAGCGAGTTGATCACAATGGTCAGGCCCAGAGCAATGAGCAGCACGGCCAGAATCAGCTGCAGACCCTCCACCAGGAAAGTGGCGCTGCCTGCCTGATACGCATTGATCAGAGCGATGAGCCGCTGCACCAGAGCGGTGAAGGTAACGCAGAGCATAATGATCAGCGGCGGGAACAGCATCTTGTTGCTGCGGCCGGTAACCTTCAGGAACACACACAGGGTGACCAGCACCAGCGCGCTGAGCAGCTGGTTGGCGGAACCAAACAGGGGCCAGATGTTGGAGTAGCCGATGCGGGTGAGCACAAAGCCACCGGCCAGAGTGATGATGGTGGCAAAATAGGTGTTGCACAGCAGCTTGCGCCAGCCCTCGGCTTTGCTCATGTCATCCACACTGAACAGTTCCTGGAAGCTCATTCGGCCAATTCTCGCAACTGCGTCCAGACTGGTCAGCGCCAGAGCAGACACACACATGGTCATGAAGCACTGAGCCACATAAACGGGTACACCGAACATCTGGAAGAAACCGGCCACACCGTTGCTGAACACCTGGAAGGGCGTGCCGGCTGCAGGGGTGCCGTCCGCCGCGGCGGCAGCACCGGCCACACACAGGGCCAGAACAGCCAGCAGGCTTTCCAGTACCATGGCGCCGTAGCCTACCTTCAGCATGTCCTTCTCGTTGCTCACGGTCTTGGAGGAGGTACCGGAAGATACCAGGCTGTGGAAACCGGAAACCGCACCACAGGCCACGGTAACGAACAGGATCGGGAACAGGGTGCCCAGGCTGGCGTTGTTGAACCCGGTGTAAACAGGCAGATTCATGGCGGGATGTGCCACCAGCAGGCCCAGCACCGCACCGGCGATCATGCCGATGAACATAAAGGTGGTCATGTAGTCACGGGGCTGTTTCAGCAGCCACATGGGCAGCACCGCCGCAAAGAAGATATAAATAAAGGTGATGTAGACCCAGGCTTCTTTGCCCGCAATCAGAGGCATCGCCATGCCCAGCGCCAGAGCGGCTACGGTGCATACCAGCCCCACCGCGCCTTCTTTCCAGCCGGTAAAGGCAAACTTTTTCTGCAGCAGACCGAACACCATGGCAAACACGATAAACAGCAGACTGATGGTACCGGCTGCACCATTCACCTGAGCGGCTTCGGCCAGTACACCGGGCTCGGTGTAGGCATTGAAGGTACCAGCCACCATATCCGCGAAAGCGGCGATGACCAGCAGGGTGAACAGCCAGCAGAACAGCAGGAACAGCTTGCGGCCCAGCTTACCGATGTATTTTTCGATCAGCAGGCCCATGGAGCGGCCCTCATTCTTCACACTGGCATACAGTGCGCCGAAATCGGTAACAGCACCGAAGAAAATACCGCCCAGCAGGATCCACAGCAGCACGGGCAGCCAGCCGAAAGCAGCTGCCTGAATGGCGCCGGTAACCGGGCCGGCACCCGCAATGGAGGAAAACTGGTGGCTGAACACAGTCCAGCCGTCGGTGGGCACATAGTCTTTGCCGTCCTTATGGCGTACGGCGGGCGTCTCGGCCTTGGGATCAATGCCCCAGGTCTTGGCCAGCCAGCGGCCGTAAAGAGCATAGGCGGCCACAAGGCACACCGCAGCGATCAGCACGATGACAAGCGTATTCATGATTCGTTTCTCCCCTTCTATCAAGTGTCTGCCCACAGCACGTCCGCCCGCATTCGCACGTCGCCGTGGTAGTGATTTCTAAGTTTATTCAATTAAAGCACGGTTGTCAACGGGTTCATCCATTTTTTGGAGAAACGCCATTAGTTTTGCTCTTACAAACTTTTCTTATTGTCCATTTTGACAATAAGTTTTGTCTGCGTTTTCAACATAAAGGTTTTCATATAAAAAAGCCGGAGAAAATCTCCGGCTTTCGGCCTGTATCTGCAAAATACGGTTTATTGTTCCAGAAATCTGCTCAAAGCCCTTCCCAGCAGCCAGGAACCAGGCACAAGCAACACCGGCACCCCAAGTAAGGCAAACAGAAACAAAACATTTTCCCATGCAATTGGCTGCCCGCCACACAACAGGCCGACCAATGCCCAATAAATTCTCCAGAGCACCAGAAAACCTGCCGCATAAAGCAGCGCCATGAGCTTTTGTTTATTTACCTTCATTTATGGCCCGTGCCCCCTTTTCTTTTATCTGTTTTTATTGTATCATGGAAATCAGTTCGTTGTATCAGCGGCCGCCAGAAAAAAGCTGTTGTTTTTTCAAAAAACAGCTTGACACTGACGTCATGTGTTTGATATAATGAATTGCTGCCTTGTGAAGGGCAGTGATCCTTGCCCGGTTTTACCGGGCCATAAGTCCAAAAGGAGGTGCACAGAAATGGCAAAGTATGAGACCATGCTGGTTACCAGCGCTGCTCTCGATGAGGAGGCTTCCACCGCTCTGGTTGGCAAGTTCAAGAGCCTGATCGAGGCCAATGGTACCATCGATTCTGTTGACGATTGGGGCAAGCGCCGTCTGGCTTATCCCATCAACGACGAGGAAGAAGGCGTCTACACCGTGATTAAGTTCACCAGCGAGCCCTCTTTCCCCGCCGAGCTGGATCGCGTTTACAAGATCACCGATGGCGTACTGCGTACGATGATCGTGGCCGAGGCTGAATAAGGAGGCATTTTTCAATGCTGAATGTTGTAGCTTTGATGGGCCGGCTTGTGGCCGACCCTGAACTGCGCCACACCCCTCAGGGCGTTAGCGTGACCACCTTTACCATCGCCGTGGACCGCAGCTTTGTGCGGCAGGGCGAGCAGCGTCAGGCCGATTTCATCGACATCGTTGCCTGGCGTTCCACCGCTGAGTTCGTTTGCAAGTATTTCCAGAAGGGCTCCCTGATCGCCGTTGACGGCAGCATTCAGACCCGGAGCTATCAGGATAAGAACGGCAACAACCGCAAGGCGTTTGAGATCGTTGCAAACAACGTGAACTTCGCCGGCGGCAAGGGCGGCAGCGGAAACGGTAATGGCGGTGCTTACAGCAGCGCCCGCCCGGAATACACTCGCGAGGCTCCCATGGAGGCAGCCCCCACTTACTCCGCCGGCAGCAATGATGATTTTGCTGTGATCGACGAAGGCGAGGATCTTCCGTTCTAACATGAATCGATTCTAACAGGAGGTAACAAGCCATGGCTTTTGAGAGAACCGAAGGCCGTCCCCAGCGCCCCATGCGCCGCGGCCGTAAGAAGGTTTGCAGCTTTTGCGTAGACCGTGTTGAGCACATCGATTACAAGGATGTTGCCCGCCTGCGCAAGTACGTCAGCGAGCGTGCGAAGATCATTCCCCGCCGCGTGACCGGTACCTGCGCGTTCCATCAGCGTGAACTGACTGTCGCTATCAAGCGCGCCCGTCACGTTGCTCTGATGCCCTACGTGAGCGACTAATCGTTGCACCGAATCCCCTGCCCATCCGGGCAGGGGATTTTTTATTTCTGATACACAAAAAAGGCACGGCGTTCGCTGCTTGTTGCAGGAATGCCATGCCTTTTATTTGCTTTTCAGCGCCCTTTCTTACTGCCGATTCATCCAACCGGAGGAGTCGGGCTGGGAGCAGGCGTTTGAGTCGGGCTGGGGCTGGGTGTTGGTGCAGGCGACGGAGTGGGTACGGGAGTTGGATCCGGCACCTGCGGAATATCCCGTTCCTTGGCGATATACACGTTTACCGTGGTGGTTCCTGCATCAAGTTCCGTGCCCGCCTCCGGATCTGTATAAACCACACAGCCGCTGGCGTATTCGCCATTGTTATCGATCATGGAAAAGCTGGCCTTGATATGCATACGTTCCAGCTCCTGCTGTGCCGCATCCTGAGTAAAGCCCTTGATGTCCGGCATCTCCACCAATTCCGGCCCCATGCTCACCACAACACTGATGAGAGGTCGCTCTTCGCTGGTTTCGGTGCCCGCCTGAGGCGATTGCTCCAGAATGGTGCCTGCTTCATACTCCGAACTGTATTCCTGGGCCACCGCAATGAAACGGAATTGCGCCGTGTATTCCAGATCCGTCTGCACATCCTCATAAACAAGGCCCACCACATTGGGCACCGTAAGCACCTGAGGCGTACTTTGGCCGGAGGAGGATGTTGCCGCACTGCTGGAAACAGAAGGCGGAGCTTCCCGCCCCAGAATACTCCACATCAGCAGGAAAAACAACACCACAATCACCAGCAGTGAACCGGTGAGCAGGGTTCGAGTGCTGATGCTGATATGCTGTTCCCGCACCGCGCTGCGCTCCGGCTGGCGCTGGGGCGGAGTAATACTGTCTGCCGCTCGCTGGCTGGTGAGCGCCTCCATCAGTTCCGGCACATTCTGAATCCGGCTGCCCGGATCCATGCGCAGAGCTGCGGAAAGCACCACTGAAATATAGCCGGGAACCTCCGGCTCCAGCGCCCGGGCTGCCTGCAGGCTGTCGTTGACACGGCGCTGATTGGCAGGCACCGGAGCCTGCCCGGTAAGCAGCCGATAAAAGACCGCGGCAAGGCCGTACACATCGGTATAGCGGCCCTCGAATTCAGCAGCAGAATACTGTTCCGGCGCGGAATACCCGTCGTACAGCTGGCTTTTCAGCTCACTGCCCGCCGTTCTCAGGCCCAGCGTTGCATAGCCGCACAATCTGGCCTGCGCACCACCGGGGCTCAGAATGATATTATCCGGGCAGATGCCCCGGTGCACCAGCCCTGCCTTGTGCATGGTGGCCACACCTTCCATGATCGGCTGCAGCAGACTGCGCGCCTGGGCCGGATCCAGATTCTGGCTGTGTTCCGACAGATAACGGCTCAGGCTTTCGCCTTCCACCTGCTCCAATACAGCGTAAACGGTGTTGTTTTCCTCCACCACGTCCAGCACGGCGGCAAGACCGGTGGCTGGGGTGATGCGCTGAATGCTCCGGTACAGATCTGCAAAGTCCATCCGGGTGGTTTTGAACAGCACTTCCCTGCCCTCTTTCGGCATGACAAGACCGCTCTCATCCCGGCCAATGCTCAGGGTAACCGGATAGTATTCCTTTACCATCACCCGCACGCCGCCGGTGTTTTCCACCGCTTCGTACAGGATGCCTTCGCCATCCGTAGCCTGATGACGGCCAATGGTATACCGCTCCGCCAGCAGCGACGCAAAGGGCAGCGTGCCCGGAGGGTTCATATTGTTCAGTTCTTTGCCGCAGAAGGGGCAATCCGGCCGGCCCAGGTCCACCTTGGACAGGCAGTATGGGCAGAGAATGGTTTGACCCATGGGTCAGAAGCCTCCTATTACAATATATTTACGGTTTAAGGCACGGCAGCCAGCCGTGTCTTTTCCGTATCGTTGCCTAAGCTGTTAGAATGAGAGTGTCTTGGC
>NZ_SLUM01000054.1 GCF_004345265.1 Allofournierella massiliensis | reverse complement strand
TACACTCAACTTCTGTTTGTACTGCATAACAATGCTCCCCCTATGATTGACAGCGTTTTATTTCACTGTCTCTCATAGAGGGAGCATATCAGAACGGCATGCAGGTCCTTTTTTTATGTCCTTTCGCCTTCAAATTGGGGGATTGGGGCAATGAAAAGCCTGTTCCGGTAAAAAAACAGCCGCCAGTTACAAAAACCATGCCTGCAAGAGGCTTACTTTAACCGTTCCTTTACTAGCCGATGGTATAGTGGTAAGTGTTAAAACAGTGAAAAGGAGGGATCGGCATGGAACAGCAGGCAGCTTGCAACGGTCCGCTGCATTTGATCACCGTCTGTGTGGACAGTGATGCGGGCAGCCGGATGAGCGGGCGGATTTATCACCGCTTCAGCAACCAGCCGATCCCGTTTCTGGGGGCGGAAGGTGTGCTGTTCTCCATCGAAAAACTGATGGACGAATGGGACTATCCCCAATCCACCTTGAAAATGCGAAGTTTCGCAGGAGTTTCACCTCATCAAAGGAGGCAGCCGGGTATGGCAAGAAAGGCAATCAATGATCCACTGGCATATACCGGGCAGGACGCCACCTTCGTGGTTCATGTAAAATACCGGCAGAACGCCACCTGGCAGGGCACGGTAACCTGGGCCGATAAAAACAAACAGCAGAATTTCCGCAGTGCGCTGGAGCTGATCAAGCTGATGGACAGCGCAATGGACGAAAGCTTACTACCCGAACAAGAGCAAACGGCCGAGCAGGGCGCGGCGCTCATAAACGGATAACCAAACGAACTTAGGAGGCAGCAGCTATGAAACACAAAATGTGGAGCCGTTTACTCAGCATGGCGCTGGCGGTGATGATGATCACCAGCATCGTGCCCAATAGCGCCTTCGCCGAGGCGGCCAGTGAGATTACCAACAGCACCAGCCAGGTGCAGGTGGAGGCAACTCCGGTCGAGGAAAACGATGTCACTCAGGACGAAGTAATCGTGCCGGAAGAGGAGACTCCTACTGTTGAGGCTCCGGTCGAGAGCGTGGAGCCCACTGCGGAACCCACGGCAGAGCCGACCGCTGAGCCCACTCAGGCTCCCGAGGCTACCGCTGTTCCCAGCGAGCAGCCCAGCGCCGAGCCCACCGCGGCTCCGGAAGCCACCGAGGCTCCGAACGCCAGCGCTCAGCCCAGCGAGACTCCCGCGCCCAGCGAGAGCCCTGCTCCCAGCGCCAGCCCGCTGCCCAGTGAGACTCCGGCTCCCACCGAGACTCCGGCAGCTACTGAGGAGCCTGCCATTGACGGCCAGGCCCTGCTGGATGAGCTGATGGCCATTGAGGACGATGAAGCCTTTATGAAGGCCGTGAACGAGCTGACCGAAGAGCAGGTTGCTGCTCTGGAAGCCCTGGGCGAGGATGCTCTGGCGGATTACACTCTGCGTGTGGAGAGCCTGACCGCGCCGGAAGAGACTGTTGAACTGAATGCCGAAGCCAAGGAATTCACCACTGCGGTGGAAGGCGTGGACGGCGTTACTGTTACCGTGAAGGTACCGGAAGGTGCGCTGCCTGTGGACGCCGAGCTGAAGGCGACCATGATTGACCAAAGCAGTGAAGAATACGCCAAGGCTGAAGAGGCTCTGGCCGATGAGAACCTGAACGAACAGCCCGCCGAATACGACGGCATGGTTGCCCTGGACATCCGCTTCGAAGTGGGTGGCCAGGAGGTGGAACCCCTGAAAGAGGTGGAGGTGTCCATCGATGCCCAGGCACTGCTGCCTGAAGATGCCGATCCCGAGACCGTGGCTGTGCAGCATTTGAAGGAAGATGTGACTGGCGAAGTGGTAGCTGTCGAAACCGTGGCGGATGCTACTGAGGAAACCGGCGAAGTGACCATAGAAGCCGCTCCGGCCGAAGAAACTGCACTGAATGTGGCCAGCACCTTTGCGGTGGATGGGTTCTCGAAGTTTACAATCACTTGGGAGAGCACCCGCTTGGATAAAGAAGTAGAGTTATCCATTGTGGATTCAAGTGGAAATCCAATTCCGAATAGCCCAGATGCAAATCATCCTCTTGGAAATTTCACAATTTTTGGCGGAGGCAGCGATGTATATTATATTGAGAAGATTCTAAAAGACGATGGAATCTATCAGTTTGATGCCAATGGAGAAACGTATATATTCCAACGTGCCAGAGTTTACGATGGGTCAAATATACCGCATCCCGTTGATTCGTTCCAAATTGTATATAATGTAACGTCTTATATGATTCGATTCTACGATATGGTATATGGAGGCGAAACGGGATTCTGGACGGATAATGGAACAAGTGATAAGAAAAAAATTGAATTGGTATATCGAACAGAAAGTGAAACAGATTCTGATGATATTTATACAAAAACAGATTTGGTAAGAACCAAGAAGGTAACTAAGAGCGCTGGAGACGACCAATATACATTGGAATTGGGCGTTTCGGGAGCAGTTGGCAGTATCACCAGTCCTGTTAAAATGGACATTGTTTTTGTGATTGACAAGTCTGCAAGTATGGAGGGCAGCTGGTGGTTAGGTGACAATAAAACACAGCTGGTTGAAGAATCGGTCAGGACACTTGTCAATCAATTAGAAAACAACAACATGATCGATCCGAAATACAGCATGGTGTACTTTGGAGAAGATTTAATCAATAGAGATGATCGAAAGCATTATCGTGATGCAATAACCGCTGTGCAATGGACAGATAATGCGGAAAGTATTATTAGTGCAGCTGGAGTTGAAGCAACGTCTGGTAACACAAACTATCAAGCAGGTTTGGTAGATGTGCGGTCGTTGTTGATTGAGTCTCGTAACAATGCACAAAAATATGTTATTTTTGTTTCGGACGGTGTGCCTAACAGATATTATGACCAAAATGGAGATACAGCATCTGGAAATTCCAATCAGGTGATGGATGCAGCAATTCAGGAAGCAAGCAAAATAACAAACCTGAATGGATTTTTCACCATCCGAGTTGGAAATGAGAAGGGCGCAGATGATGTTCTGACTAGTATTTGTGAGGCGGCATATAAAGAAGGTGCAAATCTAGCGAATTTTAAAAATTATCCAGCAGAAAATGCAACAGAGCTGGCAGAAGCATTTAAGGAGATTGAGGGAAATATCACATATCTTCTTTGTGACCATGTTGTTGTAACGGATACTCTTAGTCAATATGTTGACCAAGTCGATGATCCAGTGCTTAAAATAACAGATGCAACCGGAGCAGATGTAACTGCTAAAGAGAAAGGCGGTATCGCCTCTGTTAAATGTGAAAATGGAACATTGACTGTGGATTTTGTGGATGAATATCAGTTAAAACAAGGCTACACTTATACCGTTACAATGCAGATAAAAGCCAGTGATCAAGCATACAAAGAGTATGCTGAAAAGGGTGCAAGTGCTTACAACGGAACTGGCCAGCCGGGTACTGGTGATTATGCAGGGGATAACGGGTTCTATACGAATGGAACAGCGACAGTAAAGTATCAGTACAACGAGCAAGACCAGGAAAATAGTTTTCTGCAACCTGTTATCCAGGTTCATCCCGGTGAACTGAAGATCACCAAGAAAATCGATGGTGATATCCTCTCAGATGCTGCTAAGTTGGGTGCCCTGAAAGCGAATCTAAAGTTCAAGGTTACGTTAAATGACGAGGATCCGTTTGAACTTAAATTAACGGGCGATCCTGATCGGGATGGTGTTTATACCATTATTGATAGTCGGTTGAAGAACCTCAAGCCGGGCACTACTTACACGATCGAAGAAATTGATTTTGGTGTGGACGGATACGAGTGTGAGACAAAAATTGGGGGGAGGGTAAAGACCGAAGCTTCTGGAACAATTTCTGCATCTCAAACTGATAAAGTCGCATTCACAAATACTTATACGGCGCAGGATGGTGAACTGACCTTCACCAAGACTTTGGATAAGCTTTGCGATGGCGACACCATGGCACTGTTCACGGTGGAAATCAAAAATACTGAAACTGGTGAAATCTACTACAAAACGTTGAAATTCAACGCGAGCACTTTCGATGATACATTCACCATTACCTTGCCGGTAGGTGAATACCAGATTCGTGAGTTGAGCAACTTGGGGTATACCAACGGAGAGATTAAGCAAAATGGAGCCACTTTGGGAACAAATGGCGACTATTACAACTTCAAAATTACGCCGGGAGGCAAAACAAAGTTGACCGTCGAAAACACCGCCAACAATAACAATTCTTCCAAGATCGACAAGGACACCGCTGTGAACCGCTTCACAAAGGACAATGATGGTTGGACTTGGAAAAGACAGTAAGGGAGGGGACTGATTTTGAAACATCTGAAATACATCAAGCCAGCCCTTATTGTTGGGCTACTGATGCTGGTGGTTGTGGGAACAACCTTCGCGCTTCGTACAACCGGTCTGAAGCAAATCACCAATACCTTTGATGTGGGTGATCTGGATACGTCCATTGTGGAACCGACAGATCCGGATGATAAGACCCCTGAAAATAAGGATGTTACCGTGACAAACAACGGCTCGGTTAGCGCATACGTCCGTGCCCGCATCGTTGTGGATGTGGAAAATGGGCTGCTGGAGCCGGATCAGGTGCAGTTCATGCTTGAATCCGAAGTGACAAGAGAGCCGCAATCCGACGAGATCTGGGTCATTCTGGCGAATCCAGAAAAAGGAAAAGCGGAATGGCAAAAAGATGAAGCGGACGGTTACTACTATTATGGGGCTATCCTGGCATCCAAGCAGAAAACCGGAAAGCTGATCACAGAAGTAAAAATCGGCAGTAATGTTCCAGATTCCTTTGATGTGATCGTCCAGTCGGAAAGCGTTCCTGCGTTTGCAAGCAGCTGGAGTATGGATGAGGCAAAAGCTGCATTCGCGGCAGCGGCCAGCAATTCGAATTCCTGAAAATAACAATGCGAAGGAGAATTACTGGTGCTTCAAAAAATTTGCAACATTCTCTCCGGAATCATTATGGTGGTGCTGCTGGTGCTGGCAGGTCTGCTGATTGTCCCCTATCTGTTGGGGTATGACGAAATGGCGGTGCTTACCGGCAGCATGCAGCCCACCATCCCGGTGGGAAGCCTGGTTTATGTGCGTGAGGTTCAGCCGGAAACTTTGGAAGCCGGCGATGTGATTACTTATCGGTTGAGCGGTGATACCCGTGTAACTCACCGGGTGATCGAAGTGAAGCCGGAAGAAAACTGTGTGGTAACCCAGGGCGATGCCAACGATTCGCCGGACGGCGATATTGCATTCGACCGGATTGTGGGCAAGATGGATTTCTCGATTCCGTATCTGGGGTTCATTGCCATGAACATTCGCACAAAAACAGGAATCATGGTTATCTGCGGTGTGTTGATTGCAATCATTCTTTTAACTTTTATCCCGGAGATTTTTGCTCCGGAAGAAAAGAAGGAGAAAAAGCAATCAACCGCCACGGAAATAAAAAGCGGGGATGCCCGCCAAAATCCCTAATTGGAAATTCAGGAAAGGAGGAATTGGATGAAAAAAAGCAAAATCGTCCTGTCGCTGGCGTCGCTGTCGCTGGTTGCGGCGGTGGCTGTTGGCGGAACACTGGCCTGGATGACCGATTCAACGCAAATCGCTACGAATACATTCAATATTGGTTCGGGATTTGCAGATGACGGGACACACAAGGGCTTGTGGCTGGACGAAACCAAAATCGGCGGTACAAGTGAAGAGCCGGAAAACCCGGCACATCCGGACCAGAATCCGAACAATCGTACCGAAGAGGATCAGACTTATGAAGGCTTGCGGCCGAACAGCACCTTTGCCAAAGACCCTACTTTCCACATAACAGAAGGTTCGATTCCCTGCTATGTGATTGCACGGATCCAGAACGGCGACAAGGCAACAGCTGCCGGCTACATTTTCAAAGCGGAAGACACCTCCACTGAAACCACTCTCACCGCAAACTGGAAAAAGGTTGCGGGTGACAATGGGAAAGACGATGCTCAGTCGATGCTTGGGCTGGATGGTTACTACATCTATGTGGATAAAACCACTCAGGAGCCGTTGATCCTCGACCCGTCGGAAGCGACGGATGACCTGACCCTGGAACCTTTGTTCCGCTATACCACACTGACCATTGATATCTCTACCGAAGAGGAGCTTGATAAAGCAGACGGGCAGCAGATCAAGATCAGCGGTGCCGCAGTTCAGGCGCAGAATGCAACCTGGGAAGAAGCGGTGGAACAGGCGATCACCACGCTGGGCTGACCCCGAATGGTGAAGAAAACAGTAACATGGCTATCCCGCCCTTGTGTGTGAAAGAGGGCGGATAACAAACAACAACACAGAAAGAGGTAAATGTTATGAACATGAAGAAAATCGCAACGATGGCAACTTGCATGGCTCTGGTGGGCGCAGTAGCAGTAGGCGGTACTCTGGCGTTGCTGACCAGAAACGACAGCATCACCAACACCTTTGTGGTTGGTGAGGGTTTCCCTGTTGATCCGACAGATCCGTCTGATGACGATCTTCCGTTCTTCTATGTGAACGAGGCTGTGGTCAAAATGGAGGAGAGCACCGGTAACTGGGTTGCTGATGGTCTGGCTGATCCTGGGCGCACTATTATGGATCAGACCTATGGCCCTCGTGCTGATAAGTCTGAAACTGAAAACTGGAAAGTCACTGCAGGTGTTGAGCTTCTGAAGGATCCCCAGTTCTATGTAAACCATGATAAGGTAGAGGAAGAAGTACCGGAAGTATTTGTGGTTGCAAAGATTGGTGCGATTCCGACCGGTTTTGAGGTTTATACTGGAGCCAATGGTGCAAATTGGTATCAGGTAACCACCAGAGATAATGGCGAAACTTGGACAAAGGTTGGAGAGCAGCTGGCGGCTAACACCAAACTGGAGGCGAATACTTACTACATTTATGGTGAGCCTCTGGATGCTAACTCTTTAAGCGAAGACGATTGGAAAACCACTAAGCTGTTTGAGCTGGTAAAGACCAATGATCAGGTAAGCAATGACAAGGAAAATAAGATTGAAGTAAGTGGCGTAGCGGTTGAGACTCCGGTTAAAGATGCCGAATTGCAGGATGTTAATTTGGATACGGTTGTTTCTGCTGCCTACAAGGCGATGAAGTAAAAAACGAACTCTCCCCAAAAGAGGTATATAAACCATGAACAAGAAAAGAATTCTCACCGCTGCGGTTAGCCTGTCTCTGGTAGCCGTGGTTGGAATCGGCGCCACTCTGGCGTATTTCACCGATAAAACCGAGGTGGCAACCAATGTATTTACCACCGGAAACGTGAATGTGAGTCTGATCGATCAGGCGTTCAAGAACGATTCCGATGCCACCTGGACCTTTGCTGAAAACGGTAGCGGTTATACATACAGCAACATCATGCCCGGTGACAAGCTTGGCAAAAACGTGGCTGTGCAGATCGAAGATGGTTCTCAGGACTGCTATGTGGCCGTTCGTGTGCAGATCAAAAACAACAACGATCCCGAAGGCTTGACCACTGATATGAGCGAACTGTATCAGCAGGTGGTGGATGCCAGTGCAATTCACAATTGGCTGTATGCCGAAACTGGGGATTCTATCGTGTTCTATTACCCCACTGCACTGACCAACACCAGCGCGGAAAATATCGCGCCGCTGTTCAGCTATCTGACCGTTCCCAAGACCTGGAGCAACGAGTACCTGACTGCGGATCTGAACATCAATGTACAGGCAGCTGCTGTGCAGGCAGTAAACCTGGGTGCTCCCACTGCAGTGGCGGAAGGCTCTCGCGTTGCAGATACCACAGGCGAGTGCGTGATCGAGCTGAACAAGCTGCTGTTTGCTGAGTAATCACTCGGTTTGATCTTGATAATATCTTAATCAGGTTAAATGTATTATCAAAGATGAAATGAGAGGGGGCGGCGGCCATGAAAGCAAAGGCGCTGAGTGCCGTGGCTACGGTACTTCTGCTGGCGGTAATGGCCGTCGCCCTTCCTTTCAGTTTACCAAAACTATTCGGATATCAGATTTACAACGTATTGACCCAAAGTATGGAACCGGCAATGCCGGTGGGCAGCGCGATCTATGTGAAGCGCTGCGACCCCCAGGCCCTTAGGCAGGGCGAGATCATCACCTACCGGCTCAGCGAGGCAACGGGCCTTGTGGAAACGCACCGGGTGGTGGAAAACGACACGCAGGCGAAGCAGCTGATCACACAGGGCGACGCAAACGCCCTGCCGGATGTGGACCCGGTGAGCTACGAGCGTGTGGTCGGAAAAGTGGTCGTATGCATCCCGGTGCTGGGCACAGTGTCGGAGATGCTCCATTCCGGGCCAGGCGTCAC
>NZ_SLUM01000053.1 GCF_004345265.1 Allofournierella massiliensis | reverse complement strand
CTGATCTCATTTTTATCTCCTCCAATTATTGAAATAGGTGTGAAGCCATTTTAGGGCTTTCCCGCCTTGATTACCCTTTAGCAAAGACGGGCGGGGCTGTCAACGGCGGCGCATTCAATGCGCCGTTCATCTTGACCGTTGACTGGCTCGGCTGGCTTTGCTATTTTTATCGAATTGCATATTGGTAAATTGCATTGATATGTACTTGGGTTGTATTCACGATTGGCACATTAACATCTTCGGGCTTTATGGCAAGTGGCAGCTCCGTACAGGCGAGAATGAGTGCATCTACATTTTCTTTTTCAATGTATTTATTTGCCAGTGCAATCATTTTCTCTTTATCACTAGGAATTACTATGCCATTCTCTAAATTGGGGTATATCAGTTTTCCTAATAGAGATATTATTTTTTCGCTATCGCCTTTACAAGTAACATCATCGGGCGGCGAAGTTCATCTTCCATACCCGGAATATCCATCATCTCTTTAGGCGGTTCTGCTTCCTCTACAACTTTAAGCTCAAACCCATTGTTCAGCAATCCCATTATAATCTGTGTAAGTGTGTGATGTTGTTTTACTACATCACATCCTAAAAAATGTGTATTTCGTTCTCCTGTTATAAAGTAATTATCAATCGCCCAATATTGCGGTTTCCCATCATCTGTATAAATCCAATCCTGCCCAACTCCTGCGGTAAAAACAGGGTGTTCGATATTAAAAAGAAAAATTCCACCTGGTTTTAATGTCCTATACACTTTTTGAAATATTTCCACTATGTCCTCTATATAGTGCAGAGCTAAATTAGATATAACACAATCCCATTCATTTTCTGGATAGTCATATTCCTCTAATCCGCTAATACGATATTCAATTTGATTTCCTGAATTGCGCTTTTGGGCTTCCTCAATCATTTTCTTACTTAAATCGATCCCTAATATTTTTGTAGCTCCTTGTTCTTCTGCGAACTTGCAGTGCCAGCCATATCCGCACCCCAAGTCAAGAACAGATTTTCCTTCTAACGAAGGAAACAAAGGTTTTAATTGATGCCATTCACCAGCAGCTTTTAACCCCTCTTTACTGCGGGACATCTTTGCATATTCTTCAAAAAACTTCTCATTATCGTATTCATTATTCATAACCTTAACATCTCCTATTTTATCCTTCGGCACCGCCGCCTCCAGGCGGCTCCCCAACTTCATCTGCTCGATAAATGGGAATTGCACCAAAACAATCTAAGACAACAATGCTGCCCTACTTGCGATTTTTTCTTGTACTGCGGAAACAGTTTCTTGAATGGAATAATTGGTCGTATCTACAACATTCGATTCATATATTCCCAGATTGCAAAATTGCTCCCACATTGTTTCTACCAATTCGATATTTGTTTTTCGGTCTAACTTTGAGCGTTCAACAGCCCGCTTTAAGGTTTCTTCCTTACTTGCCCTTAAAATAATATAATGCACCTCATAATGTTCCCGAACAAGAGCTTTCCATGGCTCCAAAAACCATGGCCCGACAATCCCATCTACAATTACATCATATCCGCCACGAGCATATCGCTTTGCAGCTTCTAAAAAGGCTTCAATGACAACCAGATTTTGCTCGTTGGATTCTGGCAAATGTGGTGGTATTGCGCCTTTGCTTAAGTAATGAAAAAAGTCATCGGTGTGCATATGCACTGATTTATCCATATCTGATTCCTTTGCGACAATTGACGCAGTTGTTGTTTTTCCTGTCCCCGGTGAGCCTGTAATCACAATAATTCTTCCTTGATTCATCTATATTTTACCTCCACAAATTTTGATTTGTTGATAACTCATTATATCATAATTCTTTCGGTACGTCAGCACGAAAATAAGTATGTGGTTTTTCGTAAAGTGGTCTTGTCAAATAGAAGCGGGGAGCCGGCTGTGAAGTGGAGTCCCATGGTTCCCTTATAGTCATAAGTTCGTTCTTTTCATTCATTGTAAACAGTGCTTCTACATGAAGCTGCATATAGTACGAGTTGCTTTTTCCCATTTTCTAATATTCTCCTACATTTATTTCTCTGCCTGTTCAATCATTTTCTTTACTAACCGCTGAAACAGGTCGGCGGTTTCCTCGTCCATCGGCGCAAGCTGTCCAATCTGTCCGGCTATCATCGCCGTTACATCGTCAATGGAAAGCGGTTTTTTGTTTCTGTTCCGCCAGTGCGTCCCGCATGGCTTGGAACATAGCGGCGGTCACAGCTTCTCCCGGCTGTTCCCCGTTGTCTATGTCTTTCTTAATGTCCCGCAGGATAGCCAGGAACACATTTTTGATTTTTTCAATCTCCGCTTCATGTTCCCCCATCTTTTGGGCGTTCAAAAGCTGTAAATCCTGCTTCGCTTCTGCCCGGTGTTCCGGGTGTTCTTTCATCAGGTCGGACAGGGAAGCCGTTGCCATCTCGATAAGCTGGTTTCTTGCTGTTATGCCCTTTGCCGCCGTATCCTGAAAATAAATCCGTATCAAATCTATCAGCTTGGGAAAATTCCTGTGTTCCAACAGACGGTTGAGGATTTGCACATCAACAGCACCCGTCACAAGCCCCCTCACGGCCCCCTCTGACAAGCCTAATTCAGAAATATCGTAACTTTTACGGACGCTCACGGTAGACAAGCCCAGTATGTAGTCTGTCGATACCTTAAATTCCTTTGCCACACCTATGAGAATATCACTGCTTACCGTTCTTGTTTCGCCGCTGACAATGCGGCTCAATTGGGAAGCGGAAACGCCTATCTTCTCCGCAAGTTCCTTTTGTGTGATGTGGTTCCCGTTGCATAAATCGGAAATCCGCTGTCCGGGTGTTCCGGGTAAAGCCATAGACACGCACCTCCTCCGCATACTTCCATTATACAAGATAATTGCAAAAATGCAATTTCCAAAGTGTAAACTTCATCAAAATGCAATTCTCGCAAAAAGCCGGGATTTGCATTTTTTTCGTGTAGACTTAGGGTAGTTCATCGATGGACAGCACCTTGAAAACAGAATGACCGTCCGAAAAGAGAATACCACGGCTGGGGAAGCACCGCCAGGAGCCGGACTTTTGGACACTTTGTCCAGAGGTCACTTCGGGACAAAACGTCCCGAAGCTGCGGGGAGCGTGCCAACGCCGGAATACGCCGCTATTGTCGGGGCCCCCGCAAAGCCGCATGGCTTTGTGGGGAGAGGAGGAGCAGCGGAGCGAGTGAGTTTTGCCGCTTGCGGCGAAACGAGCGATACGCAGCTTGCGACGACGAGGCAGGAAACCTTTTCGGGGAGAACGGCAATGGAAAGCAAAATGGAGGGAACGCATGAGAGATAACCCCTATAAAGACTTGCCGCCGCTGGAACGCAGGCCGGACGGTTCCCTTTACCGCATGACACCGGCGCAGAAGAAACAGGCGGCCAGCCTGATACGCCGGGAGTGCTGTTGCTGTGAGGACGGCAACTGCATTGTCCTTGACGATGGGGACGCCTGCACCTGCCCGCAGACGGTTTCTTTCTCGGTCTGCTGTAAGTGGTTCCGCTGGGCGGTCTTGCCGCTGGACGGGACGCTGAAAGCGGAGATTTTCCGGGATAAGGACATGAAACGCTGTGCGGTTTGCGGCGGCGTGTTCGTCCCCAAATCCAACCGGGCTAAATACTGCCCGGACTGCGCCGCCAGAGTTCACAGGCGGCAGAAAACAGAAAGTGAACGGAAAAGGAGGTCTGCTGTGGACAGTTAGGAGCGGAAAAGCCTTGATTTATAAGGCTTCGCAGGCCCCAAACCGGGGCAGGTGGTATAAAGTATCGCCCGCCCCGGAAAACGGGCTTCTAACCGTCCACAAAACACGATATGACAAACACGATTTACATTCACCAGCCGGAACAGGCGTTCAGCTTCACCCGGCTCCCGAATTTTCTCTTTGAAGCCCCTACATTCAAGCCCCTGTCCAACGAGGCAAAGGTGTTGTACGCCTTTATCCTGCGCCGGACAGAGTTATCCCGCAAGAATGGGTGGGCGGACGAGTACGGGCGGATTTACCTGTACTATCCCATCTGCGAGGTAGTTGACCTGCTCCGCTGTGGGCGGCAGAAAGCGGTAAATACCATGCGGGAACTGCAATATGCCGGACTGGTGGAGATCCAGAAGCAGGGCTGTGGAAAACCCAACCGCATTTTCCCAAAATCCTATGAAGCGGTTCCGAACACCGACTTCAAGAAATCCCGTTCTGGTACGCCGGAGGGCTGAAAACCGTACCCATGAAGTACGGAAATCACTCCTGAGAAGTACGAAAACCGGACGGTATATAGAAATACAAAGATTAAAAAGATTGATTTATATTCTATCCATTCCAATCCTATCCGAGCTATTTTCTGCGGGATTTTCCCTGTGGAAAACCCCGGATAGGAAAGGAATGGGGAAAGGAGCAGAATGGCACAGCACGCAATTTTGCGTTTTGAGAAGCACAAGGGCAACCCGGCAAGGCCGCTGGAAGCCCATCACGAACGGCAGAAAGACCAATACGCCAGCAACCCTGATATTGACACCAGCCGGAGCAAATACAACTTCCATATCGTCAAGCCGGAGGGACGCTATTACCACTTCATTCAGAGCCGGATTGAGCAGGCCGGGTGCCGAACCCGCAAGGACAGCACACGGTTTGTCGATACGCTGATAACCGCCAGCCCGGAGTTTTTCAAGGGGAAATCCCCAAAGGAGATACAGGCGTTTTTCCAGAGGGCGGCGGATTTCCTCACCCACCGGGTAGGGCGGGAAAATATCGTGTCGGCGGTGGTACACATGGACGAGAAAACGCCCCACCTGCATTTGACCTTTGTTCCGCTGACAAAGGACAACCGCCTGTGCGCTAAGGAGATTATCGGCAACCGGGCAAACCTGACGAAGTGGCAGGATGATTTTCACGCCTACATGGTGGAGAAATATCCCGACTTGGAGCGTGGGGAAAGCGCCAGCAAGACAGGCCGGAAGCATATCCCCACCCGGCTTTTCAAACAGGCGGTTTCCCTCTCCCGGCAGGCAAGAGCCATTGAAGCCACACTGGACGGCATTAACCCGCTGAACGCCGGAAAGAAAAAAGAGGAAGCCCTCTCCATGCTGAAAAAGTGGTTCCCGCAGATGGAGAATTTCTCCGGGCAGTTGAAAAAGTACAAGGTCACAATCAATGACCTGCTGGCAGAAAATGAGAAGCTGGAAGCACGAGCCAGAGCCAGCGAGAGCGGCAAAATCAAAGACCGCATGGAGCGGGCAAAGCTGGAAAGCGAACTGCACGATATGCAAAGGCTGGTTGACCGTATCCCGCCGGATATACTGGCGGAACTGAAACGGCAGCAGCGGCAGTATGGAAAGGAAAGGTGATTTTATAAGTAACAATATCAGATACAAAAAGGAAACAGAAGTCGTGACTTTTCAGGGAAAGGAAATCACGCTGGAAAACCTCTCCCCGGTGTTCACGCCGGAGCAGGAAGCGACCAAACGCCGGGAACTGGAGCAGCAGCTTTATGAGGTGTTCCGCAAATATGCCGATAAGCGGCAGAAAGAGGAAGCCGGGGCATAAATCCCGAAGCCATCGTTGATTTGCGGGGCTGCTGGCGGTATAATAGAACTGTCAGCAGCTCCGTTTCTTTTTAAGAAAAGGAGCGACAAAATGAATAACAGGATAGACGCGATCTATGCAAGGCAATCGGTAGACAAAAAGGACAGCATTTCCATTGAAAGCCAGATTGAGTTTTGCAAATACGAATTGAAAGGCGGGAACTGTAAGGAATACACAGACAAAGGGTACAGCGGCAAGAACACAGACCGCCCGAAGTTTCAGGAACTGGTGCGGGATATTAAGCGGGGCTTGATTGCAAAGGTCATTGTTTACAAACTTGACCGTATCAGCCGTTCCATTCTGGACTTTGCCAACATGATGGAACTGTTCCAGCAGTACGATGTGGAGTTTGTGTCCTCTACGGAGAAGTTTGATACCTCCACCCCGATGGGGCGGGCTATGCTGAATATCTGTATCGTGTTCGCCCAGCTTGAACGGGAAACGATACAGAAGCGGGTGACAGACGCTTACTACTCCCGCAGTCAGCGGGGCTTCAAGATGGGCGGGAAAGCCCCTTACGGCTTCCACACCGAGCCTATCAAAATGGACGGTATCAACACAAAGAAGCTGGTGGTAAACCCGGACGAAGCGGCCAATATCCGGCTGATATTTGAGATGTACGCCCAGCCCACAACCTCTTACGGGGACATTACCCGGTACTTTGCCGAACAGGGGATTTTGTTCTACGGCAAGGAACTGATACGCCCCACACTGGCGCAGATGTTACGCAATCCCGTCTATGTGCAGGCGGACTTGGATGTGTACGAATTTTTCAAAAGCCAGGGTACGGTTATCGTCAATGACGCCGCCGACTTTACGGGGACAAACGGCTGTTATCTGTATCAGGGGCGGGATGTGAAGCCCAGCAAGAAAAACGACTTGAAAGACCAAATGCTGGTGCTGGCTCCCCATGAGGGCATTGTTCCGGCGGATATATGGCTGGCTTGCCGCAAGAAGCTGATGAACAACATGAAAATCCAGTCCGCCCGAAAAGCCACCCACACATGGCTGGCGGGGAAAATCAAGTGCGGGAACTGCGGATATGCGCTTATGAGTATCTTCAATCCGTCCGGCAGGCAATATCTCCGCTGTACGAAACGGCTGGACAATAAAAGCTGTCCGGGCTGTGGGAAAATCATCACTTCCGAACTGGAAGCGGTGGTTTACCAGCAGATGGTGAAGAAGCTGGAAAAGCACAAGACGCTGACGGGCAGGAAGAAAGCGGCAAAGGCCAATCCCAAAATCGCCGCCCTGCAAGTAGAGCTTCTCCATGTGGACAGCGAGATTGAAAAGCTGGTGGACAGTCTGACGGGCGCGAACAATGTCCTGCTCTCCTATGTGAATGTGAAGATAGCGGAACTGGACGGGCGCAAGCAGGAACTTGTGAAGCAGATAGCCGAGCTGACGGTGGAAACCATCAGCCCGGGACAGGTCAACCAGATTTCCGGCTACCTCGACACATGGGACGATGTATCCTTTGACGACAAGCGGCGGGTGGTGGATTTGATGATTACCACCGTTGCCGCCACAAGCGACAGCTTGAACATTACATGGAAAATCTGACGGGCGGTAATCCTCCCGTCAGACCGTTACCCTGTGTAGTCCCTTGTAAACTGTACTTTGTGTTATACTAAGAAAAAGTTGGAATTTTGATTTTGAAGGCGCCTGCGGCGCAAGCAAAACCCGGGCGTTGTGCCCAAAGTAAAGTGGGGATTGGCTGTGAGTTTGGAAGTAGCAATGTTTGGCGGGTTTGTGCTCCGCCACAATGGCGAACCGCTGAAATTAGAAAGAAATAACGTCACGCGCTCCATGCAGGTGCTGCAAATGCTGCTGTTCCATGGGGAGGAGGGCGTGCCCAAGGACGTCCTGATGGACCAGCTGTTTGGCTACGAGGATGGTGTGACCAATCCGGCCAACAACCTGAAGGTGACCATCAGCAACCTGCGGCGTATTTTGAAGCAGGTAGGCCTGGAGGACACCACCGTGATATTCAAGGCGGGCAGTTATTATCTGATCACATCGGAAGAGATCACGGTGGATTCCTTCCAGTTTCACCAGCAGGCGGAGCTGGCACTGGCCGCTCAGGGGGAAGAGCGGGTGGAGCTTCTGGAAGCTGCCTGTAACCTTTATAACGGCGATTTTCTGCCCCATCTGGCCGGATGTGACTGGGCCATGGTGGCAGCGGTTCATTATAAAGAAGAATATGCGGCCTGTGTGCACGCTCTCTGCGAAGAACTTCGCCAGCGGCAGGACTGGCAGCAGATGCTGCGGGTTTCCACCCGGGCATCCGGCCTGTGCCCTCAGGAGGACTGGGACATCCTTCGCATTCAGAGCCTGCTGGCCATGCAGCGCTATCAGGAGGCCAAGGAGGTCTACGAAGAAACTGCCAACCGCATGCTGGATGAATTCGGCGTCAAGCCCAGCGAACGGCTGAACGAGTGCATGCGCCAGCTGGAAACCGTACTGCCCAGCAGCAAGGCTTCACTGGAACAGCTGCAGGAAGTGCTCAAGGAAGAGGATGTATCCCGCGGCGCATATTATTGCCCCTTCCCCAGCTTTATCGATACATACCGCACTGTGAGCTGTATGCTGGAGCGCAGTGGTCAGTCGGCCTACCTGATGATGTGCTGGATTACCGACAAGCAGGGCCACCGCATCGAGCAGCGGAGCCAGGTGGCGCAGGTGATGCCCCAGGTGGGCGAAGCGATTCACTCCGCACTGCGCCGGGGCGATATCTACACCCGCGCCGAGGATGACCGGTTCCTGATCCTGCTCATGGGCATCAACCGGGAGAATTGCAGTATCGTCATCCAGCGGATCGACGAGTGCTACACTGAGCTGCGCCGCGGCAGCCGCGGCCCCGCCGTGACCCTTCATTATAAGATGGCCCCTGTGGGCGATATGAGCCCACAGCAGTGGAAGAGCGGCAGCGTGAACTGGGGCTGAGCATCCCACCATCAAAAACAAAAGTTAAGAAACAGAAAAGGATCTGTGTGCCGGAATGAACTGCTACCCGTCAAGAGGACAGTGAAAAAATATAAAGTTTTCCCGGCCAGCAGCCAGTAGGTTGCTGGCCACTTTTTATGCAGCGAAAA
>NZ_SLUM01000052.1 GCF_004345265.1 Allofournierella massiliensis | reverse complement strand
TACCAGCATTTTTATCACCCCACACCATTATACCGCATTCCCTTTCCTTATACGAGAAAAAGACCACCGATAGGTGGCCTTTTTCGACAGGCTGACTCCCCGCACGGTAACCCGTGCGGGGAGTTTTTTACTTTCAAAGAATATTCTTTCCTTTTTACAGCTTCAATGTGGCCAGCACTCCCCGGCTGATAATCCCCAGCATCACCATCAGCAGCCCGGTAATCAGCAGCACCCACCCGGCAGGGCAGACGTCGAACAGGAAACCGTAAATCAGCTGCCCCACCGGCTGACCGCAGGCTTCCAGCGCAGCGGCAAGGGCCATCAGCTTTCCCATCATCCGGCCCGGCACCCGCCGCTGCACCACACTGCGGGCAAACACCGAAAAAACCACTGCGCACAGCTGCATTCCGCAAAAAGCCGCCACCAGCGTTCCATAGCAGGCCATGGTGCCGCCTCCCGCCAGGAACATTGTTCCAGCCGGCAGCAGACATCCCCCCATCATCACAAGCACCCAAGCCAGTCGACTACCACCCATTCGCCCGACCAACAGCCCTGCTGCCAGACTCCCCGCAATGCCGAATGCCCCCAACGCACTGCCCGCCGCGCCGTACCAGTCTGCACTCAATCCCAGACGGGTACTGATCAGAAACGGTGCACTCACACCCGCAACACCGTTGCACAGCAGTGCCATCGCTACCGTAAATCCCACAAGGCTTAACAGAGCAGGCTGCTCCCGGCGCAGAAAACGACCACTCTCGCTCAGGTCATCGAAAACAGTCTGCAGCAAACCACCGGATGCCAGCACCTGTTCCAACGGTTCCAATCGGATCAGCCGTTCCAGCATTGCGGTAATCCAGAAGCACACCCCGCACAGCAAAAGCAACGGCGCTACACCAAAAACACGGAACAGGATACCGCCCAAAGCCGGGCCCACCATCGCACTGAGCATGCTGATCTGCAGCACAACCGCATTCGCCCGCTCCAGCGAGCCGGCTTCCACTGCCTGGGGCAGGCTGGCCTGCACCACCGGCGTTTCCATCGCTCCCAGAATTCCCAGTAAAATCATCAGAACTCCCGCTGCCGCAACGCCTCCCGCGCCCTGAAGAAAAGGTAGGGTCAGCAGCACCACGCCTCCATTCAACAGATCCAACCACACCATCAGTCGGCGACGGTCTGCCCGATCGGCCAGCACACCACCCAGTGGGGCAAGCAAAATCCCGGGCAGCATAGCTGCTGCCAGCAGTGCACCATACACCGATGCCGAACCTGTGCGCTCCACAACATACATGGACAGTGCAAGGTCCAACACGCTGTTGCCCAGCAGTGACAGCCCCTGCCCTGCCGCCAGAAGCGTAAAGTTTGCACCGAATCCTTTTTTCTTCATGGTTCTCTCCCCCTGTTCGCCATGTAACAATTCGCTTTTCATCAAATATTTGTCGTAATATATTTGATTTATATCTAATATATATCACAGGCTCTTGTTCCTGTCAACACGCCATCCAAAGGGATTGGAACAAAAAAATATCGCCGGGTGGCAGGCTGAAACCACCCGGCGATATTTGATTTTCATCGAATATTTAAGTCAAAAAGCGCTGCTCCAGCGCGCTGAGCAGGCGGCGCATCGCCTGCTGCTCCAGATTGTAATAGACCCGGCCATCCCGCTTTTCCATCCGCACAAGACCACAGGTGAGCAGAGCACTCATGTGATGGCTCATGGTCGCGGCAGAAAGCTCCAGCTCCTGAGCCAGCTCCAGATTGTACTTTGCCCCTTCACGAAGCCGGGTAAGAATCTTGAACTTGCTGGCATCGCCCAGCGCCTTCAGGCAGGCCGTCAGCTCCCCATCGCTCGCCCTTTGCTGCTCCAGCATCCGGTAAGCCTGCCCGATATAAAGCCCCACATAGCCGCTCGTTTGCGACGGACCGGTGGAGATGATCTCTCCCATGGGATAGACCAGAATCGGCTGCACCGGAGCGTCCGGAGCAATGGCGGCGCTCAGATATTCTCCGCGTGCAAATTCCTCCAGCAGGCCGGGCAGCTGCCGCTGCACCGCCGCCAACGCTTTCTGGTAAGCCGTTTCACTGCGCCGCACCGCATCGGCCAGGCGGCCGATCCATTCCGAGGGACGTTCCAGCAGGCGAATCAATCGCCAGCATGCAGCGGGAGCAATTCCCCCGCTCTGCAAAATCTCCACCAGCTCTGCAAGGCTCGGCGCCTGTTCGAACGCCCGCTCGGCAACGGCCTGAGCAAAAGCCAAGCGAACGGCTTCCTCTTCAGGCAACGACCCGGAAAACCATTCCGGGTGTTCGGCGCACACCGTTTGAACCAGCATCAGAAAATCCTGATCCAGCTCACTGAAAAACAGCTCGGCGCACTCCGGCTCCATGGCAGGGGCAGCTTTGGAAAAAGCAGCCAGATAACGGCTGTGAACCGGCTCGCACAATCTCCGCAGAGCCTCCGTGTCAACGCCCTGTTCCCGCAGAGCCCGAACGCTGGGCTCCATATTTTTTTCCGCCGAGCCGCTCAGTGCCAGCAGGCCGATGATCTCGAACAGAGGGTTCAATGTATTAGCCGCATTCATCCGCTTTTCCTCCTCACCGGTTCGACCGGAGTCAAATCCTGCTTTCAGTATAGCCGCTTTTCTGCCCTGGCGCAACAAAAAGCCGTGGCAGCCTTTGCAAAGGCCGCCACGGGGGATACTTCTTTCTTCTTTAATAATCCGGGAACCATTCCTGCAAACCGCGGCGCTCACCATTCACATAGATTTCCACATGGCAATGGATGCCAGTGGAGTTTCCGGTGCTGCCCACGGTGCCGATCACCGCCCCCTGCTCCACCTGATCGTTCATGCCCACGTTCAGACTGCCCAGATGGGCATACAGGGTACGCACACCACCTTCATGCTCAATTACCACATAATTGCCGTAGCTGTAATGCCAGCCGGCAGCGGTCACCGTACCGGCGGCCATGGCGCACACCTCGGTACCCTTGGGTGCGATAAGATCCGCGCCCTTATGATAGTCGTTCATCCAGCGGCTCACATAGGTGTAGCCGGGCACCGGCCAGATCAGCGACACCGTCGTTTCACCGCTTTCGGCACTCTGCTGCCCGGTCTGCCCCACTTCACTTTTTTCCACCACGCTCTGGATAAATTGCAGATCGCCGTTATACCGCACGATGCCCTTCACCGGAGTCTGCAGGGTGATCCGGTCCACCTCCTGATAGTCCACCAGCAGGCCCTGCTCGTCGTAAAAGGCCCAACCGCTCACCTCATCCAACCCGTTCGCCGCACTGCGCTCGATCACATACTGTCCTTCCAGAAGAGTCTCGTCCTTCTCGTAGTCGTATTGCCCGGCCACGCTCTGTTCCTCGCGCATCCATTGCACGCTGGCCTGCCCCTCGGCAAGGGCAGGCTTTTCCTCCGGCTCCGGCATGGGAGCGGGAACTGTCTCCCGGGTGGCCTGCCGGGACTGCTGCTGCAAAAAGCTCAGCTGCTCCAGCCCGTTTTCGGCCAGGCTGGCCGACGAGGCAGCCTCCCCCGCCGACAGCCCCGCCGCCGCGCAGGCGGTCAGACAGACGGCGGCAAGCAGACCCGCCGCCGCGGCCAGTATCTGGCGGCGGCTGGCTTTGGGTTGCTCAAACAGCGCAAGCAGCCGGGCTTTCAGGTTTTCCGGCCCGGCACTCATGCCCGAAGCGCCGGCAGGCAGCGGGCCGGCCGCAGCCGCCAGCAGCACCCGCCCGTATGCCTTGCGCTGCTCTTTGTTCAGCCCGCGCACTGCCGCCTCGTCACAGGCCAGTTCACACACCCGCTCCAGCCGGGCTGCCTGCCAGTGGCAGACCGGATTAAACCAGTGGATCCGGCGAGCCAGACGCAGCGCCGCCTTGCCCCACAGATCGCCGCTGTTCAGATGGGCCAATTCATGGCGGAGCGCCAGTTCAAGGGCTTCTTCCTCCATGTCCCGGGGAAGGTACAGCTCCGGTCGCAGAACCCCCACCAGCAGCGGAGTGCGCACGCCAGGGCACACCCAGGCCCGCAGCGGGGCAATGTGCCCGCTTTCCAGGCTGACCCGGCGCAACAGGCTCTGTTCCTTTTCGCTCAGCGGGCCGCGCAGCCGGTGCAGTGCCCGGCAAAAACGCAGATAGCCCACCAGCTGCCACAGAGTAAACAACACAGCACCCAATGCCCACAACCAGGGCAGCACCGCCAGCAGCTGGCCTGCCAGCTGGGGCTGTACCGGCTGGACCGGTTGAGCCAGCGGGGCAGTCATCACCGGTTCGGTACTGATGTTCACGGTATGTACCGCTGCCTGGGCCGCATTTTCCAGCGCCTGCCCCACCGGTTCCAGTCCGGTGGAGCGCTTTATCCCCGGCAGAAGGGCCAGCAGTGGCCCCACCGGCAACAGAAAAAAGCCTGCGGCGCAGCCCATGGCCCGCCGCTGCCAGCGCCAGCTCAACCGATTCAGCAGTGGGGCGAGAGCACGCACCAGCAGTGACGCCAGCGCGCCTGCCAGACTGGTGGGCAGCAGCCAGGTATAAAACAGTTCATACATCGCCCCGAATCACCTCGATTCCAGCCAGTCCCGCAGCTCGTTCAGCTGATCGCCGGAAAGAGCATTTCCATCGTAAAGAGCAGCCACCATGCTTTTCACATTTCCGCTGTACAGCCTGGTCAGCAGCTCCTGAGCCTCAGCAGCCCGGTACTGCTCACTGCTCACACAGGCGGTATACACATTTTGTTTGCCCCGCTTTTCCACCTTCAATGCTCCCTTGGCCGCCATCCGGGCCAGAAAGGTGAGCAGGGTGGTGGGCTTCCAGCCCTTTTGCTGCAACGGGCCGGCCAGCTCGGCAGCTGTGACCGGCCGCTCCAGTTTCCAGATCTGCTCCATGATTTCCAGTTCTGCTTCCGACAGTCGCATATTCCGTGCTCCTTCCCCTTTTTCGCGTCAGAATTTCTTTTTCTACAATATGTAGTTTCTTTTTTATTCTAACAGATGTAGAGCAAAGTCGCAAGTCCTTACACGGCATCTTTGTTACCACTCTGTAGCTATTTTGTTACAAAACTCCCCTTCTTTTTTGTACATTTTGTTACTTTTTTGATGCGGTTTCTTCATAGAATATTCATATCTGGAGGGTATGATAGGAAAACGTTCCGAGGCAGTGGCGCAAACGTGCCCGCCGGAACAATACGGCGCCCTTCGGTTTATGGGGCGATTTTCCGAATCAAATGCAAAGGAGAATGACATTATGAAACTGTCTTCCAAGATCATCGCTATCGCTTGCGTGGCCGCTCTGGCCCTGTCTCTGGTTGCCTGCGGTGGCAGCGAGACCACCAGCACTTCTACCAGCACTGCTGCTTCCACCAGCACCGCCGCTTCTTCCGAGGCTGCTTCCTCTGAGGCCGCTTCCAGCGAAGTCGCTTCTTCCGAGGCTGCTTCCAGCGAGGCTGCCGAGTCTGAGGCTGCTGAGTCCGAAGCTGCCGCTTCCGAGGCCGCTTCTTCTGAGGCTGCTGCTTCCGAGGCCGCTTCTGCTTCTGCCGAGGCCTGATCCATCTGAATCAGCAGAACGCCCAGCCAAATGGCTGGGCGTTTTTTGTTTTCCAGATATAACCACTCAGTCCACGGCCCGCTCCAGCCGCAGCACCGCCACCGAAATATCATCCGGACGGCTGCGGCCCTCGGCCCGCTTTTGAGCCATATCCGCCAGCAGCTCGGCGGTCTGCTGGGGAGTGTTGCTGCTGGCGGCGCACAGTTCCAGCTGCTGGCACAGCCAGCCACTGCCATCGGTCAGTGCACCATCGCTCACCAGCACCACCCAGTCGCCCTCGTTCAGAGCCACCGAATCCTGCTGGCCCACCACCTGCTCCAGAATGCCCACCGGCAGGCTGCTGCCTTCCAGCGCCTGGGCCTTACCGCCCCGCAGAAGCAGAGTGGGGCATGCTCCCGCCTTGAACAGGCTGGCCCGGCCGCTGTAAAGATCCACCGTGACCAGATCCATGGTGGCGGCGCTCTCCTCATCGCTTTTCAGCGCAAGGGCCACGTTCACCAGCCGAGCGGCGCTCTGGGCCCCGAAGCCCGCCTTCAAAAGCCTTGCCGCCAGCGTGGCGGCAAGCGTGCCGTCGATGGCAGCGGGGCGCCCCACGCCCATTCCGTCGCACAGCAGCAGATGGGCGTTGCCGAAGCAGTCGCAAAACTGCTCCACCGCGTCGCCGCAGGCCCCCGCCTTCGCCGGGCGGGCCGCCAGCCCGTACCGGGGAAAATACAGCGGCTGTTCGCTGAAGGTGATGGTGGTTACCGCCCGGCAGTGATCCACCCGGGGCAGAGTAAGCGGCCGGTGCAGAATGCGCTGGGCCTCCTCGGTGATCTCGCCCAGCTCCTGTTGACTGAAGGGGGTGCGGCTCACCGTAACCCCCGCCCGCAGCCTGCCCGCCGCGTCGAATCCTGCCTGGCATTCCAGCGGCTCCAGCCCGATGGAGGAAAACAGCCGCCCCAGCTGCTCGGTCTTGCCCACGTCCGGTACAATGCTCTGGCCCAGCTGCCCGGCCATCTGGCTCAGGGCCTGGGCCATGGCGCTGTACTGCTCGGTGAGGGCCGCCCGCATAGCCCCGGCCTTGACCCGGCTTTCCCGCCTTCCCCGATACAGCGCATACCCCCGGCTGGAGCAGCTGCACAGCTCGGTGGGGTGGATGCAGCGGCAGAACTGGCCGGGCAGCTGCTCCAGCGCCGCCCGGCCCTGCTGCTCCAGAATGGGTTTGAGCCGGTAAAAGCCGTCCATGGTGGTGCTGTAATCCTGCACCCAGCAGCGTTCCCGATTGCCGCAGGTACGGCAGAGCTCCTCGGCCACATAGTCCACCACCCAGTTGTAGCTCTCGCCCCGCCGGGGCAGGGTTTCATATACCTGATTCACGGTGTCTGCAATGCCGGTGAGGGCGTTGGCCACACTTTCCAGCTGACTCACCGCCCCGGCTACCCGGGGGCGCTGGGCGGCGGCCGGGTCGGTCTGGGCGGGCAGTGCTGCCAGCAGCCGGGCAGGCAGCGCAAAAAATGCAGCCTCTCCCAGCGCGGCGCTGCCCAGAAATCCCACCGCCAGACTGCTCTGGGGTGCGGCCAGTACTCCCAGCAGCCCGCCCACCAGAAACAGGGTGGCACAGCCCAGCCGCTCGCCCGGGGTGAAGTAGGCCGCCGCCAGGCAGCCAACCGCCACCGCCAGCCCGGCAAAGCACAGATCTGGATCCGCCGCGGCCAGTGCACCCGCCCCGCACAGGCAGAAGATGGCGCAGTCCCGCAGCCTGCCCCGGAAGGCCAGAGCCAGACCGCCCGCCGCCAGCACCACCACACCGGGCAGCAGGCCCATGGCGGGCAGCTGCTGCAGGCCACAGAGCCCCGCGCAGCAGAGCAGCAGACTCTCTGCCCCCAGCGGGCCACCTCTGCGAGCTCTGGCCCCTGCACGGAACAGCCCCCAGCCCCAGGCAGCGGCCAGAGTGGCATCCCCCACCGCCGCAACCGACTGAGCCGGACCCGCCAGCCCGCTCACCGCCAGCATCATCTGAACGGCCAGCAGTGTGGCGCAGCCCCCTGCCGCAGCAGGCCAGAACTGCCCTCGAAACAGGGCTTTTCCGGCCAGCACCACTGCGGCCGCCGCCAGGTAGCGCAACCCGTCGGCCAGGGGCAGAAAGGCCAGATAGCCCGCCAGCACACCCGCACCCGCCGCCCACAGCCGGGCCGGGCCTGCCCCCATAAGCAGCGCCATCCCGAAGGGATGCAGCCCACCGAACACACTGCCTGCCGCCATCAGCGCCCCCAGCGCACCGGCCCCCAGCTGCTGCAGCCCCGGCTCCCAGCCGGCCAGCCGCCTCAGGGGCAAAAGCCGCAATTTTTCACCCATAACATTCCACCTCGTTTTTTCTGATTTTCTGCCGCCGGGTCATACTTCGCCCCGGCCCCGCATAAAATCAGTATAAAAAGGCCCTGCGGCAAAAAATGCCGCAGGGCCTTGCTTTTGCAAAATGGGGCACAAAGAAACAAAAATTTTTCTTTCTGCCCCGCAAGCGTTATAATGGTGAAAAATCATAACGCCGGGAGGATGGATACGATGGAGCTTCTGATCCTTGGCAGCGCAGCAGCGGAAGGAATTCCCGCCCTGTTCTGCCGCTGCCCTCTCTGCCGCCGGGCGCAGGCACTGGGTGGCAGGGATCTGCGCGCCCGATGCGGTGCGCTGGTGAACGGTCATATTCTTGTGGATCTGCCGCCGGATATTTACCACGCCAAGCTGTGTTACGGGCTGGATCTGGCCGCGGTGGATGTGCTTTTGAACACCCATGCCCATGCGGATCACTTCGCACCGGCCGAACTTGCCATGCGCAGCAGCCGATACTACTGCCACATTCCCGGCGAGCAGCCGCTGCAGGCCTTTCTTGTGCCGGAAAGTCTGGAACGTGCCCGGCAGGCCTTTGCCTTTGAATTCGGCGGTGAATCCTCGGATTCCTCAGTGAAGCTACTGCCCGTCAATGCTTTTGACCGGGTGGACTGCGGCGAGGTGATTGCCTGGGCACTGCCCGCCTGCCATGACCCGGCACTCACCTGCCTGTTCTGGCTTCTGGTGGAGCCCGCCACCCGCACCGCCTTTCTGTACGCCCACGACACCGGCCTGCCTTCGCCGGATACCCTGCGCGAACTTCACCGCCTGCTGGACGGCATGGTGCTGGACGGAGTCAGCATGGACTGTACCTGGGGCACCCTGCCCCACAGCGATGGCAGCCACATGGGCCTTGCGGACAATCTGGAATTCCGTCGGCTTCTTCTGGAACAGGGCAGCGCCGGGCCGCTCACCCGCTGGTATGTGAACCACTTCTCCCACAACTGCGGGCTGACCCATGCCGAGCTCAGCGCCCGATTTGGCCAAGAAGGATTTTCGGTTTTGTACGACGGCGCCCGAATCAACCTGTGATACAGGCAAAAAAGCGCACAGCCCGCAGGCTGTGCGCTCAGCCTGTAGAAAAACCTGCTTTGGCAATCTGAACTGCTACCCGTCAAGAGGACAGTGAAAAAATATAAAGTTTTCCCGGCCAGCAGCCAGTAGGTTGCTGGCCACTTTTTATGCAGCGA
>NZ_SLUM01000051.1 GCF_004345265.1 Allofournierella massiliensis | reverse complement strand
CCAGCATTTTTATCACCCCACACCATTATACCGCATTCCCTTTCCTTATACGAGAAAAAGACCACCGATAGGTGGCCTTTTTCGACAGGCTGAAAGAGCGGTGCTCATAATGAGCACCACTCTTTTACAGCTGTTGCCGGCCCTTTTGCGTTTGACTCGCGATGTGCGACTTAAAAACACCGCGAACGCCGGGCCGAAGCCGTTTTATTTACAATCAAATCGCCGCGCAGCACCGCTCCGCCTGTTCTCCCAAAGGCTTGCGCCCACAAAAACGGAACCGGCGCCACATGCGGCAGGATGAAAGCGATTGGTTGCGCCCCAACGGGGCAGAAATCAGCCAGACTGTAAACGTTTCTCACATGTTGTCCAAGAGTGACGTCTAGTTTGTCCAAAGGCCAGAATGCCCTTGTAATACCTCGCAAAGAAAGAATAGCGGAGTCGAAGGAAGTAAATAAAGAAGGGAGCGCGAGGAAAAACAAGGGTAAATGGGCAGCCGGCAGAAGGAAGGAGAGCCGGGGGCCGAAGGAAAAACGAGGTGCAAATGAAAGAGGTAAGCTTCGAGGCTTCTCAAAGGCTCAGAGAGAGAAGGAAGAAAGCTAAGAGGAGGTTAAAAGAGGAAATGGGGAAAGGGTTGTGCAGCGCCAGAGAGGGAGCGGTGGTGTAGGGGGCACCAGCTAACCTCCTGGGCTGCTTCAAATCCCCAAAAAACCGCGAAAAGCGGTAATTGGTGGTGATAGCAGGGTATCTTAGACAATAAAAAAAGAGAGAGAAATGCTCCTCACGGAACACTTCTCTCTCTCTCGGTTATTCCAAACTGCCTCTACAAGGCAATCTGTGTTCTGATTCCTGTTATCCCTGTCAATGTCGAAACTCAGTTTTCTCTATTTTGGGCTTTTTCTCCCCAGTGCGCGACTTAAACACCGTGGAACCCATCAGATTTACCGGTTTCTGTTGCCTTCTTCCTCGACTTTTAATGGTTCACTCTGTTCTCCCATGGGTTTTCACCCTCAAAGTAACCCTGTCTTTGGACAAATTAGGCGTCATTCTTGGACAATCTGGATATTTCTGAACAAGACTGGCTTATTTCATCATGCTGGCAACTTCAGCAGCGAAGTCGTCGGACTTCTTCTCCAGGCCCTCGCCCTTCTCGTAGCGAGCGAACTTGGTGATCTTGATCTCGCCGCCCAGCTCCTTGGCCACCTTATCGGTGTACTTGGCAACGGTCAGGTCGTTATCCTTAACGAACTCCTGATCCACCAGGCAGTTCTCCTTGTAGAACTTGCCGATGCGGCCCAGAACCATCTTCTCCTTGATGGCGTCGGGCTTGTTGGCGTTCTTGGGATCGTTGGCGATCTGAGCCAGCAGGATCTCCTTCTCCTTCTCGATTACCTCGGCGGGCACGTCAGCCTCGCACAGGTAGCCGGGGTTGGCAGCAGCGATCTGCATGGCAATGTCCTTGCCGTAAGTCTCGAACTCGGGCTTCGCAGCGATCTCATCGCTGGTATCGAAACCAACCAGAACGGCATGGGTGCCGCCGGCATGGATGTAGGCAGCGCATACACCCTCGTAACGCTCGAAACGACGGATCTTGATGTTCTCGCCGATGACCAGGATCTTCTCCTTCAGAGCAGCCTCAACGGTATCCTCGCCCATCTTGCAGGCCAGCAGAGCTTCCACATCAGCGGGGTTCTGCTCGGCAACAACATTGGCAACGTCCTTTACGAAGGTCTGGAACATATCGTTCTTGGCAACGAAGTCGGTCTCGGCGTTCACCTCAACCACAACGCCCACCTTGCCGCAGACAGTGGCGTAAACCATGCCCTCGGCAGCGATGCGGCCAGCCTTCTTCTGAGCGGCGGCCAGGCCCTTCTCACGCAGGTACTCAACAGCCTTGTCAAAATCGCCGCCGGACTCGGTCAGAGCCTTCTTGCAATCCATCATGCCGCAGCCGGTCTGCTCGCGCAGATTCTTAACGTCTTGTGCAGTAAAAGCCATTTTGATTATCCCCTTTCGTTATCGGTGGAAAATGGTGCTCAGGCCTCGGCAGCCTCAGCGGTCTCCTCAGCGGCGTTCTGCTCGCCCTGACGGCCTTCCATCACAGCGTCAGCCATGGCGCCGGCGATCAGCTTAACAGCACGGATCGCGTCGTCGTTACCGGGGATCACGTAGTCGATCTCGTCGGGGTTGCAGTTGGTGTCGACGATCGCAACGATGGGGATGTTCAGCTTGCGGGCCTCGGCCACAGCAATGCGCTCCTTGTGGGGGTCAACGATGAACATCGCCTTGGGCAGGCCGTGCATGTTCTTCACACCGCCCAGGAACTTCTCCAGCTTCTCGATCTCCAGCTCCAGCTTGGCAACTTCCTTCTTGGGCAGCAGATCAAAGGTGCCGTCCTCGCTCATCTGGCGCAGCTGCTCCAGGCGGTCGATGCGCTTGCGGATGGTGCGGAAGTTGGTCAGCATGCCGCCCAGCCAGCGAGCGTTCACATAGTGCATGCCGCAGCGGGTAGCCTCGTCCTTAATGGACTCCTGAGCCTGCTTCTTGGTGCCGACGAACAGGATCTCGCCGCCCTCGGAAGCAACCTCGCGAACAAAATTGTAAGCCTCGTCCAGCTTCTTAACGGTCTTCTGCAGGTCGATGATGTAGATGCCGTTACGCTCGGTGAAGATGTACTTCGCCATCTTGGGGTTCCAGCGACGGGTCTGATGACCGAAGTGCACGCCGGCTTCCAGAAGCTGCTTCATAGATACTACTGCCATGTTTAAATCCTCCAAAAAATTGTTTTTACCTCCGCATTGCATGCATGATCTCCCACCCTTGCGGGCACAGGGGAACAAAGCAATGCGTGTGTATTGCCGGTATAGTATACCACAAGAGATGCGGGAATACAAGCACTTTTTTCGTATTTTCCCGTTGAAATTCCAATAAAAAGGCGGCGAAAGCCCTGTGTGCCTCCGCCGCTCCTTTTCTATTCATTTTCCAGGGCGTATTCCTGGCCGAACATCAGATCATATTGCAGCATCCAGTGCTCGTCGAACCACTGACTCTGCTCGTCGGTCAGTTCCTCGGTATCGGCGGAACCGTCCGGCTGGATGGTCACGCCGTGGGTACGGCTGCGATAAGCCGACAGCTGATCGATCAGATGATCAAACAGTCCCGGCTGTTCCAAACCGTACAGTTCAAAGGTTACCGGACTGATGTCGTAGGCTGCCACCGTGCCGATGTCCACCGGTTCGTCCCAGTAGTTGGACCAGATCAGCAGCGGCATCTTGTGCAGCTCCGGCGCCTCGCTGTTGGATGCAGAGGAGTAGCCAGTGGCGGTGTAAACCTCATAACCGCTTCCGATGGGATTGTAGTGATCGCCCCAGAACACCAGGATCACAGGTTCGTCCACCTGAGAGAAGTAATCGGTAAGCTCGCCCAGCATGGCGTCCGCTTCCTTTACGCCGGTGGCGAAGTCCCGCAGCGCGCCCAGCGTCTTTTCGCTGATTCCCTCGGGAGCGCTCACAATATCCACCAGTTCCTCTTCCGGATAGTTGCCCTCGTTGTAGCTGGTGTGATTCTGCATGGTCACTGCGTGCATGAACAGCGGCGTATCCGTATTCCGTTCTTCCCATTCCTGAATGATGCGGCGGGTCATCTCCGCATCGGTCACAAGGCCGCTTTTCCACTCGGTAAAGCGCTTCTTCTCCGGGTTTTCAAAATCCTCCAGCGAGATGAATTCGTCAAAGCCCAGATTCGGGTAAGCGGTGTTACGGCTCCAGAACTTGGCGTAATAACAATGGATTGCCTGGGTGGCGTAGCCCTGTTCCTTTAAATAGGAAGCGATCGAGAACATGGGCCGGGTTACATGCTGCTGGAAGGGCTTGCATCCACTGGGCAGAAACTCCATCGAGTAGCCGGTAAGCGCCTCAAACTCCACGTCGCAGGTACCGCCGCCGAAGCTGGGGCTGTAAGCCTTGCCATAAGCGGCGCTTTCCATCAGCCGGTGAAGATTGGGGGTGACCTCCTGATCGAACTCCACCCCGTATTCCTCCAGCTCGGCCACATCCCAGAAGGATTCGTTCATCACAAAAATGATGTTGGGCTGCTTCACGGCCCCATCACCCTCGTTTTTGTAGCTGCCCGCAAACTCCGGGCCCAGATCCTGACTGGCAGCCTTATCCAGAATCTCCTGCACCGCTTCCTCGCTGTATCCTTCGGGTTTATCCACCTGCAGGTTCTGAATATTGGTCAGAAAGCCGGCGATAACGCCATAATTGCGGTAGTAACGGTTCTGCATCCACATATCCGGCGTGATCCCCACCAGCTGGGAAACCGTGGGATTGATGAATACGCCGAACACCAGCACAAGCGCACCCGCTGCAGGAATTCCCGCGGCCAGCGCCCCTGTGCGGAGTGCGGTTTTAGGCTCCCGAATAAAGCAGGCCAGCACAAACAGCACGGCGAAAATTACCCCGCTGACCCACATGGAGGTCTGCAGCTCCAGACCGGCCTTTCCCATCACATCGCTGGCTTCCGAAACCTGAGACAGATCCCAGGGAAAGAACGGCTCGCCCCGCAGTTTCAGCTTATAATATGTAACCGCCGCCGGGATGCAACCCAGCGCCCCGGTGACCAGAACCGCCAGCGGATGCAGCCGTGTGGCTCTGGCCAGGGCCTGATAAATACAGCCCAGCAGCAGCCAGGTGAGCAAGAATGCCGGCAGGTGCGGCAGAACATTCTCGGTGAGCACTTCCGGGGTAAACTCCTCACCCCAATGGATCCATTCGGTGCACACAAGGGTGATCAGGCTTACAATCGGAGCCATAACCAGCCGCAGTGCACTCAACCGCCGGATTACTCCGGAAAGGTATGATGGTTTTGTTTTGACGTCTTGCAACGAATTGTTCCTCCTTTGGCCGGGCACACCGCCTGTACCGGTGCCCTTCCCCGCGCTTCGATGTTTCTGTTTACTTTGCTGAAAAAGAAAACGAAACAACGGCGGTATTTTTTTCATTTTCCGGGCAATCCCACCTTTGGGGTGTTTTTCCTGCAAATCCCGTAGTAAATGGAAACGCTGTTTATTATACGCCGTACCCTGTGGGCCGCGCAAGTTATTAGCTGCTTACAAAATTGTGAAAAATCGCCCGAAGCCCATCTTCCTCCGGCCGTGGAGGCAGATCCTGCACCGGGCAGTTCACCAGAATCACGTCCTCGCCTATGGTCTCAATCTGCTGCCAGGGGATGACCAGATCCTCTCCCCGGCCCAACAGCCCGAACCAGCGGGGCCGCCCCCGCAGAATCAGGCTGCACACCTGCGCGCTGCCCATCTCCAGCTCCAGATCATCGGCCCGGCCCAGTTTTACGCCGGAGCCCAGCTGCACCACATCCTTTTTACACAGCTGCCGCAATGTCATGGTCCATCGCCCCCTCGTTTGTTTTCTTTTATTGATATGTTCCAAACCGGCAGCCAATTCCCAAAGTTTTGCCGGGTGCCAATTCCCAAAGTTTTGCCGGGGCATTGGCCCGGCGCAGAAAATCGTGTATAATAAAAACAATATCCCCGGGCCCTGCGCCCTTGGATGATTGCAAAGGAGAAAAAGGAGAATCTGGCCTTATGTATAAAAACATCATCTTCGACCTGGGGGGCGTTGTGGTTGATTTCAATCCCCGGGAGTTTTTGCTGGAACGCTTTTATAATGAGGAAATTGAGCACAAGGTGTTCGATCTGACCTTCGGCAGCGAGGAATGGACGCTGCTGGACGCCGGGCAGCTGAGCCGGGCCGAGGGCAACGCACGCATACTGGAAAAAGCCAGGGCTGAGGGCTGCGCCTTTGAAGTACAAAGCGTACTGGACGACTGGGCCCGCATGCTCAAAACCCGCCGCAAAACCGTGGAAGTAATCAAGCGGCTGAAGAAAATGGGCTTTTCCATCTATTACCTGTCCAACATCCCGCAGGACGTGATCGACGAGATTCGCCAACGGGATTTCTGGCCCCTGTTCGACGGCGGTATCGCTTCCTGTGAAGTAAAGCTGACCAAGCCGGATCCGGCCATTTACAAGCTGCTGCTGGAACGCTGCCAGCTGATCCCCTCCGAGACCATTTTTGTGGACGACAGCAAGCCCAACACCACTGCCGCCTTTGATCTTGGCATCACCGGCATCCACTACAAGGGCAGCTCCTCCTTCATCCGGGCGCTGAACACCTGCGGCATTCCCATCAAGGAACATCTGCTCTGGTAATCCCCCCAAAAAACAGCAGGACGCTGTGCACTTTCCCTCTCATCGGGAAGGCGCATGGCGTCCTGATTTTTTTGACAGTTTTTTCTCCGCTGCCGCGCTACAATCGAAATCACAGCGGGTAAACATGCCCTGTGAAAGGAGCGGGATGCAGCCGTGAAAACCGTGATCTATCTGGATGTCCTGTTGCTGGTGAATTTTCTGGTGGCATATCTGCTTTTGCGTGCCGTGGGGTTTCTCTGCGGCGCGCCCCCGGGCTTTCTGCGCACCTGCGCCGGGGCTGTGCCGGCCGCGCTGTCCACCCTGATTCTGCTGGCTCCGCCCATGCCCGCTGCCGCGTGCATCCTCTATCAGGCGGTCAGTGCCGCCGGAATATGCCGGGCAGCCTTTCCTTTCCGGGGCTGGCGGGGCTTTGCCCGCCAGACAGTGTGGTACTTCCTTCTGAACATGGGGCTGGCAGGGGCGGTACTGCTGGCTTTGAGCCGGGATCTGCCACTGGGCGTTCAAACCAACAATCTTGCCGTATACTGGGCGGTTTCCCCCACCCTGCTTGTGGGAAGCGCCGCCGGGGTATATTTTGTTCTGCGACTGGTGCTGGCGCTGTTCGGCGCGCCCAAAGACACCGAAAACTGGCAGCTGCGCCTTTCGCTGAACGGGGCAAACGCCCCGCCACTGAACGCCCTGCTGGACACCGGCTTTCTGCTGCGGGATCCTTTGAGCGGTCAGTCCCCGATACTGGTGAGTTATAACAGCCTGCGCGGCACGTTGCCCCCGGCCATTTCCGGCTTTCTGGAGCGTTATTTTGCCGGGGCCTGCCCGGAGTTCCCTCCCGGGATACCGGTACGGCTGATTCCCTGCAAAACCGCCGGGGGCATGCGCACGCTTCCCGCCGTGGGGGGATTTTTTGCCCGGCTTTCCTGCCCGGGGAATCCCCGTCAGGCCGAACGGGTGCTTGTGGTGTTCACCGACCAGACTCTGGCAGACGGTTCGGTGCAGGCACTGTTTGGCAAAGAATTTTATCACACCACCCGGCCCCTGCGAGAGCCTGCCACATCGGCCGGACGGGAAAGGAGTGCTGTTGAATGAAATGCAGTTGGTTTTTGCGCGTCTGGCACGCATTGCTTCGCTGGCTTTGCCTTCCGGACGCAGTCTACTACATAAACGGGCCGGAAACTCTGCCTCCTCCCCTGACCCCCGCCGAGGAAAAGCTGGTGTTCGCCGGGCTGGAGGAGGGCCGCCAGAGCTGCCGGGACATCCTGATCACTCACAACCTGCGACTGGTGGTATACATTGCAAAAAAATTTGAGGGCAGCAATGTTTCGGTGGAGGACATCATCTCCATCGGCACCATCGGGCTGATCAAGGCGGTAAACACCTTTGTGCCCTCAAAAAATATCAAGCTGGCCACCTATGCCAGCCGCTGCATCGAAAACGAAATTCTGATGTATCTGCGCAAAAGCAGCAACCGCCGCCAGGAGGCCAGCATCGACGAGCCTCTGAACACCGACGGCGACGGCAACGAGCTGCTTCTCTCGGATGTATTGGGAAGCGACCAGAACCAGATCAGCGCTCAGCTGGAACAGGACGCGGAAAAAGACATGCTGCGCCAGGCGGTAGCCCGGCTGGCGCCCCGTGAGCGGCAGATCATGCAGATGCGCTTCGGTTTGGCCGACGGCATTGAGCGCACCCAGAAGGAAGTGGCGGATGCCATCGGCATCTCGCAGAGCTATATTTCCCGGCTGGAAAAGCGGATCATCCTGCGGCTGCGCCGGGAGCTGGAAAAATCCCTGTGAACATCAGAGCCGGGGCCGGGCAGAAAGATTTGCCCGGCCCCGGTTTTCAGCGGGTAATTTCACACCGGCAGTCCGCTGCAAAGAGCTCCAGCAGACTGCCCGCAAGGCCCATTTCCCCCGCCGGCAGATACAAACCGTAGCAGAAGCCGTCCCGCTGCCAACAGGCCAGCGCCCCGCCGCCCGGTGCCTGCCGCAACTCGGTGCGCACCCCGCTCACCGGCCGCACCGTAAGCTGGTCGTATTCCGGCAGATCCAGCTCCCACATCCGCAGCTCCTCATTTTCCGGAGCTACCCGCAGCACCGCCGTCCAGTTGGGCTGGATAAAGAACTCCAGCTGCCCCACGCGCCGCCCCAGAAGATAGACCCGGTCCAGCCGCAGATAGGGGGCACCGGGCAGCCGCGTCACCGCAAAGCCGGCCTTTTCGGTGAAATCCGGTCGTTCCAGCATCCGTTTTTCCTTTGCGCAGCGGTCATAAAATACCGCCCACAGAAAGGCAAGCCCCGCCGTGAGCAGAATCACCACAGCCATACAGCATAAAAGCCAGAGTTCCGAGGTCATATTCGCATCCACTCCCTTGCATCGTTTGTGTTCACAGTATGCCGGAAAACGCTTTTATGTGAACGCTATACATATATTCCTGCTTTTTTGCGGCTGTGCGCCCTGATTTTGCCAGCCGCGGCGCTGACTGCTTTTCTCCTGGCGCGGCCATACTCTGAACAGGCACCCTTGCCTGTTTGGAGTGTGAATGAGCTTGTATTACAACAAAGTGGAACTGTGCGGCGTGGATACCTCCCGTCTGCCGGTGCTGACCGAAGCGGAGAAACGGCAGCTGCTGCGTGCCGCACACGAGGGCGACGACAACGCACGGCAGACCATGATTCGCGGCAACCTTCGGCTGGTGCTCAGCGTGGTACAGCGTTTTTCCGGCCGGGGCGAGTGCATGGACGATCTGTTTCAGGTGGGCTGTATCGGGCTGATCAAGGCCATCGACAACTTCGACCCGGAGCTGAACGTGCGTTTTTCCACCTATGGTGTACCCATG
The DNA here is from genome assembly GCF_004345265.1 of Allofournierella massiliensis. Lineage (GTDB taxonomy): Bacteria > Bacillota > Clostridia > Oscillospirales > Ruminococcaceae > Allofournierella > Allofournierella massiliensis. Next base: position 598 of record NZ_SLUM01000051.1, on the reverse strand, counting down.
ATCGTGGGCGAGATCCGCCGCTTTCTGCGGGATAACAATCCTCTGCGGGTGAGCCGTTCCATGCGGGACACCGCCTATCGGGCCATGCAGACCAAGGAGCAGCTGCAAAAGGAGCTGGGGCGGGAACCCTGCATCCGGGAAATTGCCGCCCGGCTGGAAATGCCCGAGCGGGCAGTGACACTGGCGCTGGAAAGCGTGGTGGAGCCGGTAAGCCTGTACGAGCCGGTCTACAACGACGCGGGCGACGCCATGTATGTGATGGATCAGGTGGGCGAAAACGACGGTGAGGACAGCTGGATCAGCGAAATTCTTTTCAGGGACACAGTGCACCAGCTCAGCGAGCGTGAGAAAAAAATCATGGCTCTGCGGTATCTGGCGGGCAAAACTCAGATGGAGGTGGCCCGGGAAATCGGCATCAGTCAGGCCCAGGTGAGCCGACTGGAGAAAAACGCGCTGGGCCGTATCCGGGAACAGCTGTGAAATGCCTGGCCGCAAGCAATCGGAGTCAGGACCCCCGGCAAAGCCGGGGGCTTGAGTAAGCCCTAGAAGGGCATAATACAGACAACGCCCCTCAAGGGGCCACGAATGGGTCGGCCAA
>NZ_SLUM01000050.1 GCF_004345265.1 Allofournierella massiliensis | reverse complement strand
TGGCGGCAGAAGGCGACACTTCCTCCACCGAACCCACCACTTATGTGGTGACCTTCCGCCCCGGTGAGCACGGCCGGTTCACCGATTCCTTCATCGATGGCCTGAAGGCCTGCGGTGAGGTGCGCACCAGTGAAGCCACCGGCGCGGTGGCGGTGCAGCTGGACGAGGGCGATCCCCTTCCCAACGCGCCTCAGCTGACCGACATTGTGATGAACGAGGACGCATCCCGTTACTTTGTGACCGATGCGGCCCAGGGCTACACCGGCGGTACCGCCGGCGGCGACCTGGATGCGGTGGCCCAGTACACCCTGCGCGCCAGCACCGAGGATGCGATCTTTACGGTGCAGTATCTGGACCGTGAGACCGGCGCGGAGGTGGCTCCCACCCTGCAGGGCTCCGCTCCTGTGGGCCAGAACCTGACCTTCTACGCGCTGAACAACATCGAGAACTACACCGCCGAGGTGGCCAGCCAGCAGCTGACCGTTTCCGCCAACGCGGACGAGAACGTGGTGACCTTCTACTACACCGCGGGCGTGAACAACGTGACCGAGACCGTGACCGTGCCGGGTGGCACCATCACCGAGTATGAGGACCAGACCGTTGTGGGCGGCGCGGCTGTTGCAGGCGGCGGCGCGGGCGGTGCCGGCGGAGCCGGTGGCGCAGGCGCTGGCGGTGCAGGCGCCGGTGACGGCGGCGATACCGTGGAAATCCCCGAGGATAACACCCCGCAGGCGGGCGGCGACAACACCCCCGGTGGTGAGGACGTGGAGATCCCGGACGAGAGCACCCCGCAGGCAAACCTGCCCGGCGAGAACGCAAACGGCAGCATGATGCCCATGGTACTGGGCGGCGCGGCGCTGGCCATTGTGGTGATCGCGGCCATCGTGTGGGCGATCAACCGCCGCAAGAACGTTGACGGCGAGTGATTCAAGCAGTAAAATAAAACAGAGCCGGCTGTGAAGGCAAAAACGCCTGTTCACAGCCGGCTTTTTTATTGATCAGAAAGGGGGAGTGGCCCATGCCCGCACCCGCAAAGCAAACAAAGAGAAGGTTCGGTTTGCTGGATTTTATACGGATTCTTCTGGTGCTGGTGATTTTGTGTGCCCTTGGTGTGACTGCCTACCGTCTGTGGGACTACAAGACAGGCACCGACCGCTACGACCAGTTACAGCAGCAGGCGGTGCAGCCTGTGGAGGAAACACAGGAAGAAGGCTTTGTTCCGCTGGACATCGATTTTGACGCGCTGAGGGAGGAAGGCCCGGACATCATTGGCTGGATTGATTTTGATTCGGTGGAAATCAGCTACCCCATTGTGTACAGCGGCGACAACAGCTATTATCTGCGTCGTCTGTGGGATGGCAGCTATAACCAGGCAGGCACCCTGTTTCTGGAGGGCAACAACCAGAGCCTGGACGATCTGCACGCCATTGTATACGGCCACAACATGCGCAACGGCACCATGTTTGCGCCTTTGAAGGAATATCTGGACCCGGACTTTTTTGCGGAAAACGGCGGCTGGTTTACCCTGTACACGCCGGAAGGGGCCTGGCGCTACCAGCTGTTCTCCATCCATGAAGCGGAGCCGGACGATCCTCTTTACACGGTGGGCTTTGTGGTGCGGGATGAATACACCGCGTTTTTAAAAACCTTGCGGGAGGCACGCCTGTACGATACTGGCGTGACGGTGTATTCTGATGACCATGTACTTACCCTGAGCACCTGTACCGACGACGGCAACGACCGGATTGTGGCACATGCCCGCCGGGCCGAAGCGGTGGAGTTGCCCTGAGGGGAAGAAAATAAAGGGAGCGTGAGGAGCAATGGCAATGCGTTTGACCCCGTACCAGCAGGCCATGCTGGACGGCGCAAAGGGTGAAATTCTGGCCAAGGTAATGAAAACGCTGGTGATGTACGGCGAGGCCTTTGGCGCCGAGGAGATGATCCCGGTGACGGCGGAGAAAGGGCATCTGGTGACCAGCTTTGGCCTTTCCATGATGAAGCCGGTGTATGACCTGATGGATCAGCTGATTGAAGGCGGCGCAGTGAACGGCCAGAAATTCAGCGTGGATCCCCGACCGCTGGATCCGGCTGTGCCGGTAAACCTGCTGCAGAAGCTGGTGTTCAAATTCATGTATTCCAAGCAGTCGGACTACGAGGCGCAGCTGCGGCAGCTGGGCCTTGTGGAAAACGACGCCTTCACCTGCACCTGCTATCTGCCCCAGGTGGGAAATGAGCCAAAGCAGGGGGAAATCCTGAGCTGGGCGGAATCCAGCGCGGTGGTCTATGCCAACAGCGTGCTGGGCGCCCGCTGCAACCGAAATTCCGGCATTCTGGAGCTGTTCGGCTCCATTGCCGGGTGCGTGCCCAAGTTTGGACTGCTCACCGATGAAGGCCGCATGGCCAGCTGGGTGGTGGAGGTGAAAACCAGCCGCCGACCGGAGGCTCAGATTCTGGGCAGCGCCATCGGCATGAAGGTGATGGAGGATGTGCCCTACATCCGCGGGCTGGATCAGTGGCTGGGCGGCCAGCTGGATGACGCAGCGAAAGCCTACCTGAAGGACATGGGCGCGGCCAGCGCCAGCAACGGCGCGGTGGGCCTGTACCATGTGGAGGGCATCACCCCGGAGGCCTGCCAGCAGGGCAGGGCGCTCGTCCGGCCGGATGCGAAGGTCTATGTGATCGACGATGCGGAACTGGAGCGGGTACGGGCAGGCTATCCCTGCATCTGGAAGGATCCGAACGCCAAGCCGAAGCTCTGCTTTGTGGGTTGCCCCCATCTTTCGCTGGAGCAGCTGAACCAGTGGGCCGATGACTTGTGCGCCGCGCTGGAGCAGGCGGGCCGGAAAACCGTTGCGGTGCCCACCGTGTTCACCGCAGCACCCGCGGTGGCCAAAGCCTTTGAGCAAACACCTGCGGCCGGTCGTCTGAAAGGCACGGGCGTGGTGCTTTCCTCCATCTGCCCGCTGATGTACATGAACAATCCGCTGTGTGGCAAGATGCCGGTGGCTACCAGCTCCAACAAGCTGCGCACCTATTCCTCGGCCCGTTATTACACCGACGCCGAGATGCTGCGGATCATGGTGAAAGGGGAGTGCTGAGATGAAACAGTTCAAGGGCCGCCCGGTGGTGCCGGGCAAGGCAAAGGCGGAGGCTCTGGTTTCCCACGGGGGCTTCAACACCCTGGCCAGCTTCCAGAAAAGCCTGATGTTCGGGGATAAAAACGCCACCTGTTCCGATCAGAACAACCCGGATCTGTACCAGAAGCCCATGGCGGGTAAGGCGCTGTGCCTGCCCATGACCATCGGCTCCACCACCGGCGGCATGGTGCTGTACACCGCCGCCTGTATGGGCCGTCAGCCCGCCTGCCTGCTGTTCAGCCAGCCCATCGACAGCCTGGCCGCGGCCGGTGCAATTCTGGCGGGCGTCTGGAGCGAGAACCCCATGCCCACGGTGGACAGCCTGGGCGAGGAGTTTTTGCAGGCGGTGAAAACCGGCGACCCCATCACCGTGGAAGAGGACGGAACCGTGACTGTGGGCTGATGCTCCGGTATTGCCAATAAACAGAAGATAAGAGAAAGACCGCCGGGTGGTTTGCAGGCACCCGGCGGTCTTTCTCTGCTTGAGAGCTGAAAAAGGAAGAATACATATGGTATTGGGAAATGTCAAATTTACAAATGGGAGCAATTGCGGTGCGGCTGCCCCCGGGCCGAATCAGGCCAGCTGAGCGCCCAGCCCACGGCAGGCAGCTTCCGCTTCGGCATCCGGCGCATCGTTGCAGATCACGCCTTCTGCCACAAGGTTGGCACCGGCATCCGCGCAGCGGGCCTGCCAGATGCGCATCCACTCGCCGTCGCCCCAGCCGTAGGAGCCGAACAGGCCCAGCTTTTTGCCGTTCAGTTCAGGCTCACAGGCAGTGAACATGGGTTCGAACTCGCCCTCCTCCAGCTGCTCCGCACCCATGGAGGGGCAGCCGAAGGCCACGGCGTCATATTCAGCCAGCTGATCCGGGCCGAATTCTACGGCGGTGAGCAGAACGGCCTCGCCGCCTGCGTTACGCACGCCTTCGGCCACCTGAGCGGCCATCTGTTCGGTGTTTCCGGTTCCGCTCCAATATACAACTGCAACTTTGCTCATCATGATACACATCCTTTCGGGAAAATGAAAAATGCTTCAGGCGGCTACGGTGAGCTGCAGAATGCTGCGCCCGCCGCTGAACAGCCGCCAGTAAACACCCCGGCATTTCTGGTATTTGGCAAAGAGCTTGGCGGTCTCGCATTCGTTGCAATAGACCTTCCAACAGCCGGAGCACTTGTAGTGAGCGCCGCCATTGTCAATAAAGCCCTGCACGTCTCCCAGCGGGTAGCTGAGAAACAGGCCAATCTCATGGGGAAAAGCGTCCTGAGTACAAAGGCGCTGGCTCAGATGCTCCAGCGCGGCGTCAGGGCTCAGGTTGGTATAGCCCTCGCGGGCCAGAAATTCCGGAACCCCCGGTTTGCACAGATCACAGGCCAGCCGCTGCGGGCGGTAGACATAGATCAGTGCGCAGCCGTTTTTGGCACGCAGCAGCCGCAGGCAAACGCCCTTGGGCTCCAGCGCCCGGTGCCAGCCGAGAACCTGAGCGGCCAGCTGTTCCTGACTGCTGTAACGGCAGGAAAACAGATTGGCGGTTTTCAGATTGGCCAGTGTGGGGGAACAATGGTCGATGAGGTAACGGTCCAGTGGCATGGCGGGCGGCTCCTTTCCGGGGATTGATGACGGTTAGCTTCAACTAACTTGACTGCATTATAGCACGTTCCTGATGCGGACGCCTTCAAAATCGTGGCTGGTTCTTTCAAAAAATCGCACGAGGGGCGGTTGACATTCCACTCCGGTTAGTTTATACTAATCACAAAGTTAGAAGCGACTAACTAATGAAGCGAAGGGCGCACATCGCCTTCCATATAAAAGGAGAGAGAACCATGAACCGGGAATTGCTTCAGGCTATTTACGATCATCGTGCTATTTGCACGGCAGTGGAGCAGCGGCAGGAGGAACGTGCGCTGGAGCTGTGGGCGGAAAAGGCCCGGCTGCTGCGCGAGGAGGAAGCTGCCGAGCGCAGTGCCATGCTGGAGGCGTTGAGCCAGAGCCTTTACGACCATATTTTACGGGTGCAGGGGAACGCTCCGGCGGAGTTCCGCCATGCCAGCCGGGAAATGTATACCCGCACGCTGCCCCAGAAGGCGCTGGAAGGGCATGGGGCCGAGATGATCCGCCAGTACATCCGCCGCATGAATGAGGATGGCCGGCAGGATGACCACATCCGCATGGCCTGCTGTTACATTGCCACCCATCTGAGCGAGCCGTTCACACTGGAAACAGTGGCAAAGCATGTGTTTGTGAGCAAATGCTATCTGTGCAGGATGTTCCGCAGCCAGACCGGTCAGAGCTTTTCCCAGTATGTGACCGCTCAACGGCTGGAACGGGCGGAGCATCTGCTGCGCCACAGCGGTCTTTCCATCGACCGGATTGCCGAGCAGTGCGGCTTTGGCAGTGCGGCCTACTTTGCCACAACCTTCCGGCGGCACAACGGCGTAGCACCCAGCACCTGGCGCCGCCAGCTGCGCACCCGGCAGAAAGCGGGGTGAGGGGATGGAACTGGAACGAAAACGCCGCTCCGAGCAGGAAATAGTGCGCAAAATGATCGAGATCTACTGCAGGGGACAGCATAAAAGCAAAAAAGGCTGCCTGTGCCCGGAGTGTGAGGCCCTGGCCGCTTATGCGCACGCCCGCACCGAGCATTGCCCCCGCATGGCGGAAAAAACCTTTTGCAGCGCCTGCCCCCGGCCCTGCTACAAACCCCAGCTGCGGGAGCAGATGAAGCAGGTGATGCGCTACGCAGGCCCCCGGATGCTGCTGCACGATCCGGTGGCGGCGGTGCGCCATCTGGTACTGACCCGGTCGCTTTGAAACCTGACAGTCGAACCCCCCGGTCCGCATGGATCGGGGGGTTTTTTGCCCCAAAACCGGCAAAATGTAAAAATATTATGAAAAGAGATTGGACATATTGACAGAATGGTCCGGGATGAATAAAATACTTAAGTAACATAATTAATATAGATAACAACTGACGAAGTCAGTCGAGAATGGGGGATAAAATGAAGGAAATGGAAAACAGCAACGCGCTGCAGATGCTGCGTGCCATGGACCGCATCCGGCGGGCCTGGAAGAACGCCAGCCCCAGCGAAACGCTGAACAAATCGCAGTTTTTCACCCTGATGACGCTGCACAACAAGGGGGCGGATGCGTTTGGCGGGAAATGCCCGCACGTTGACCCTTATGAACCCATGACCCTGTCGGCACTGGCAAAGGCGATGAACCAGAGCATGCCGGCGGTGAGCCAGAGGATTCGGCGGCTGGAGGAGCTGGGCTATGTGTGCCGTACGCCGGACGAAAGCGACCGGCGCACGATGTGGATTGCCCTTACCGGGCAGGGCAACGCGCTGCTGCAGGAAAACTGCCGGGACATGTTCCGGCGGCTGGAGCGGATGATGACCCGGCTGGAGCGGCAGGGAGAACGAACACCCGCACAGGTGATCGAAGCCTTTAACTATCTGGCGGATGCCATGGAGGAGGAATTCGGCACACCATAAACCCGGCGTGTTCACCGAGACAAAGCAAATTTAACAGCTGCCGCCCGATTGCGGACGGCGCTGGCAGTAAGGAGAAACGAGTATGCTGAAACTGAAGCGATATTTAAAGCCCTATCTGGGCCTGTTGCTTGTGGGTGTGGCGCTGCTGTTCGGCCAGGCAATGCTGGAGCTGACGCTGCCCAACTACATGAGCGACATCGTGAACGTGGGCCTGCAGCAGGGCGGCATCACACAGGCTGCGCCTGAGGTGATTGACAGCGATGCCATGGCCATGATGCAGATGTTCATGTCCGAGGAGGACAAGGCTCTGGTAAACGCGGCCTATGAGCCCCTGAGCGAGCGGGAGGATGCGGCAGACCTGAAGGAAACCTATCCGAATGCAGGGGATGAGGATCTGGCTCTGGCTGCTGACCCGGAAAACGGGGTGAACGAGGCCTTTAACCGGGCCGCCTATGCGCTGGTAAGCATGATGGAGGAGCTGGCTCCGGCCGATTCCGCCACCCAGAGCGAGGAGCAGGCCAGTGGAACCCTGGATGCGGAGGCCATGGTTCAGCTCACCGCCATGCTGCAAAGCGGCGCGCTGGATGAGCAGCTGAACGAGGCCATTGCCACCGCGGCGGTAACCCCCGAAAGCATGCTGGATCAGACCGGCGTGGTGCTGACCAAGAGTTTTTACACCCAGTTGGGTGCAGACACCGACGCCATCCAGACTTCTTACATCCTGAAGGTTGGCCTGCGCATGGCGGGTCTTGCCATTCTGCTTACCGTGTGCGCCATTTCGGCAGGCTTCTGCATGGCGCGCCTGGGCGCAGGTGTGGGCCGTGATCTGCGGCGGGATGTGTTCCGCAAGGTGAGCTACTTCAACAACAACGAGATGGATCAGTTTTCCGGCGCCAGCCTGATTACCCGTTCCACCAACGACATTACTCAGGTGCAGAACTTTTTGAGCATCGGCCTGCGCATGATGTGCTTTGCCCCCATCATGGGCATTGGCGGCCTGATTATGGGTCTGTCCAAATGCCTGAATCTGGCCTGGGTACTGGCGCTGGCCCTGATCGTGATGCTGGGCCTGATTCTCACCCTGTTTGCGGTGGCCATGCCCCGCTTCAAGAAGATGCAGACCCTGATCGACCGGCTGAATCTGGTGAGCCGGGAGGAGCTGAGCGGCCTGATGGTGGTGCGCGCCTTCTCCAACCAGCCCTTCATGCAGAACCGGTTTGAAAAGGCCAACAAGGATCTGACCGGCAACACCCTGTTCGTGAACCGGGCCATGGCTACCATGATGCCCTTCATGATGCTGGTGATGAACGGCCTGTCGCTGTTGATCGTCTGGTTCGGCGGCAAGCAGATCGCCGCCAGCAACCTGCAGGTGGGCGATATGATGGCCTTCATTCAGTATGCCATGCAGGTGATTATGAGTTTCCTGTTCATCAGTATGATGTTCATCATGGTGCCTCGTGCCTCGGTTTCTGCCGAGCGGATCAACGAGGTGTTCACCTGCGAGAGCACCGTGGCCGACCCCGCGCAGCCCACCGAGATGAATCATCCGGTAAAGGGCGTGGTGGAATTCAAGGATGTGTCCTTCCGCTATGAGGGCGCGGATGCCAACGTGCTGGAGCATGTAAGCTTCACCGCCCGCCCGGGCGAGACGGTGGCCTTCATCGGCGCCACCGGTTCCGGCAAATCCACCCTGGTAAACCTGATTCCCCGTTTCTACGATGCCACCGAGGGCAGCATCACCGTGGACGGTGTGGATGTGCGCCAGCTGCGCCAGAAAGACCTGCGCGATGCCATCGGTTATGTGCCCCAGAAGGGCCTGCTGTTCAGCGGCACCGTGGCCACCAACCTGCGCTACGGCCGGGCCGATGCTTCGGATGAGCTGCTGAAGGAAAGCGCGGACATCGCCCAGGCCACCGAGTTTATCCAGACGCTGGAAAACGGCATGGACACCGCCATCAGTCAGGGAGGCACCAACGTATCCGGCGGTCAGCGCCAGAGGCTTTCCATCGCCCGTGCGCTGGTAAAACAGGCTCCCATCTATATTTTTGACGACACCTTCTCTGCCCTGGACTTCAAGACCGACGCAAAGCTCCGTGCGGCGCTGAAGGGCTACACCGAAAAGTCCACGGTATTCATCGTGGCGCAGCGTGTGTCCACCATCATGCACGCGGATCAGATCCTTGTGCTGGACGAAGGCCGCGTGGTGGGCAAGGGCACCCATGAGGAGCTGCTGAAAAACTGCGAGACTTACCGCGAGATTGCGGAAAGCCAGCTTTCGAAGGAGGAATTGGCATAATGGCAGGACCGATGAGACATGGCCCCGGCGCAATGGCCGTGGGCGAAAAAGCCAAGGACTTCAAGGGCACCATGAAAAAGCTGCTGGCTTACATGCGGCGTTATCTGCCCAGCATCGTGATCGCACTGCTGTGCGCTGTGGGCGGCACGGTGTTCTCCATCTTCGGGCCCAAGATTCTGGGCCAGGCCACCACCAAGCTGTTTGAGGGCGTGATCGCCATGCTCACCGGCACCGGTGGCATCGACTTTGGGGCCATTGGTCAGATTCTGCTGTTTCTGGCAGGGCTGTATGTGCTCAGCGCGCTGCTTTCGTATGTGCAGGGCTGGGTGATGGCCGGCATCGCCACCAAGGTGAGCTACGCCATGCGCACCGACATCAGCCGTAAGATCGACCGGCTGCCCATGTCCTATTTTGACCGGGTACCCCACGGCGAGGTGCTCAGCCGCATCACCAACGATGTGGATATGGTCACCCAGACGCTGAACCAGAGCCTTTCTCAGGTGGTCACTCAGCTGACCATGATTGTGGGCGTACTGTGCATGATGCTTTCCATCAGCCCGCTGATGACGCTGGTGGCCATCTGCATTCTGCCGGTGTGTCTGGTCATTGTGATGAATGTGGTGCGCCACAGCCAGAAGTTCTTCCGCCGCCAGCAGGAATACCTGGGCCATGTGAACGGCCATGTGGAGGAGATGTACGGCGCCCATGTGGTGGTCACCGCCTTCAACGGTCAGGAGGAGAGCATCGAGACCTTCAACGGTCTGAACGAAAAGCTGTACCAGAGCGCTTGGAAGAGCCAGTTTTTGAGCGGCATGATGATGCCTCTGATGAACTTTGTGAGCAATCTGGGCTATGTGGCCATCTGTGTGCTGGGCGGCTTCCTTTCGCTGAACGGCACCATCACCGTGGGTGATATTCAGGCCTTCACCCAGTATGTGCGCCAGTTCACCCAGCCCATCACCCAGCTGGCGAACATTTCCAATCAGCTGCAGATGACCGCTGCGGCCGCCGAGCGTGTGTTCCTGTTCCTGGAAGAGCCGGAAGAAGTGCCGGATACCGCAGAGCCGGTGCCCAGCAGCGAAATCAACGGTTCGGTCTACTTCGCCCACGTACACTTTGGCTATGTGCCGGAAAAGACCATCATCAACGACTTCTCCGCCATTGTGCAGCCGGGCACCAAGGTGGCCATCGTGGGCCCCACCGGCGCAGGCAAGACCACCATGGTCAAGCTGCTCATGCGCTTCTACGATGTGAGCGACGGCGCCATTCTGCTGGATGGCTACGACGTGCGCCAGTTTGAGCGGGGCGATATGCGCAGCGCCTTCGGTATGGTGCTGCAGGACACCTGGCTGTACAACGATACCATTCGGGAGAACATCCGCTTCGGCCGGCTGGACGCCTCCGATGAGGATGTGCTGGCCGCGGCCAAAGCTGCTCAGGTGGATCATTTTGTGCGCACCCTGCCTCAGGGCTACGACACCATTCTGAACGAGGATGCCAGCAACATCAGTCAGGGCCAGAAGCAGCTGCTGACCATCGCCCGCACCATCATCTCGGATCCCAAGATCCTGATTCTGGACGAAGCCACCTCCAGCGTGGATACCCGCACCGAGCTGGCCATTCAGAAGGCCATGGACGAACTGACCAGAGGCCGGACCAGCTTCATTATTGCCCACCGCCTGTCCACCATCCGCGATGCGGACATGATTCTGGTGATGAAGGACGGCGACATCGTGGAGACCGGCAACCACAATGAGCTGCTTGCCAAGGGCGGCTTCTACGCAAATCTGTATAACAGCCAGTTCGCAAACGGCGAGGAATAAGACCTTTCCGGTCTTAGCATGGCAAATCAAAAAGGACCCCTGTCAGGAGACAGGGGTCCTCAGCCTGTAGAAAAACCTGCTTTGGCAATCAGGCCAGAGCAGGTTTTCTGTTTGAAAACAAGAAGACAGGTGGAAAAAGCAGTGAAATGTCA
>NZ_SLUM01000049.1 GCF_004345265.1 Allofournierella massiliensis | reverse complement strand
CTCTATTCTACGGGGAGGTTTCTCTTTGTCTAGGGCTAAAGCCGTTTTTATTCCACCAGCTTAGCTGGTGGTTGTCGCTCGCTCAAGCTACCCAACATAAAAAAGCTTCGGGGTGCATGGCACTCCGAAGCTTTTTGTTTTGTATTCTGCTCTTTTGGGAAAATCACTCGTGCCGGATGGCCTCCAGCGCGCTGATCTTAGTGGCGCGGATGGCGGGCCACAGGCCGCTGAGCACACCCACCAGAGTGGAGAAGCCCAGACCCAGCAGCACCAGCCAGGGCGGGATCATGGAGATGGCAGCACTGCCGCCGTCCATACCGTAATAATAGCCGCCGCCAAAACTGCCCATCAGACCGCTCAGATCGATCGATCCGCCGAACAGCGCCGCGATCATGGTCAGGTTGTTCAGAATCGCGCTGGCCGCATAGCTGAGTGCCACACCGATCACGCCGCCCAGCAGACCGATGGCACCGGCCTCCACCAGGAACATGTTGCGGATCTTGCGCACCTCGCAGCCCAGCACCTTCATCACACCGATTTCCTTGGTGCGCTCGTAGATGGACATCATCATGGTGTTGGCAATGTTCAGAGCCGCCACCAGCAGAGCCACAGCGGCGGTGCCGCCCAGAATCATCTGGCTCTTGGCCACGCTGGCCTGCATCTCCTCACGAATCTGGGTCATGGAGTAGGTTTCATACCCCAGATCCTTGATCTGCTGCTCCACATCGCTCACATTGTCCACATCGTCTACCTTCACGTAAACGTTCTCGTAGCCGTTGTCCTTCTGTTTGAGCTGCTGCCCGCTGCTGGTGATCATATAGCTGCCACCGCTGTTCTGCTTGTTTCCGGACAGCTTCTGGTACGCTTTGCTGAGCATTTGCATATCCGTTACGCGCATGGCAATTCCGGAGTTGGTGAAATACTGCTTGGCATCGTCCTGTTGGAACACGCCAACCACCACCAGCTGATAGTCCTCGGTTTTTTCATTTCCGTTGCTGTCGTAAGCGGTCAGTCGCAGGGTAAGTTTTTCCTTCTGTATGTCGAAGAAGGGCTCCACCGGGTTTCCCAGAGAGTCGGTCTCGCCCCAATAACGCTGACGCTTACCGCTGTTCGGGCTCTTGCGGGTATCCTGGAATTCATAGGCAAAATGTTCGCCAATCAGCACCGGAATCTTCTTTTTGCCCAGATTCAGATCATCCGCCACAAAACTGCCGCTGATCAGCTGGTAATCCATGGCCTGCAAAGCATCCATGTCCACGCCATACATATTCCAGGCATAAGCCTCATAGCGGTCGTTTTTGCCCGCGTAGATCTGGGCGTTCAGGTTATTGTCCTGATACATGGGAGTAACCGCCACCACATGCTCATAGCTGCGCAGCTGATCCAGCATCTTGTCGTCCAGAACCGGCACATCGGCGCTGGCCGCACCCCACTGGTAGTTGTTGATGGTGATCTGGGTCAGATCGCCCCAGCTTTGCAGCATGGCTTCGTTCTGGGCATTGCTGGCAATGCCCAGGCTGATCATTACGATGATGGAAAAGGTGCCCACCACCACACCGATTACCGTAAGAGCGGTGCGGCCTTTGCGGCGGCGAAGATTATCCGTGCTGAGGCGCAGCAGATCAGATATCTTCATCTTCATCCTCCAACTGAGCCAGTTTCTTTGCTTTCTGCTTCTTCTTCACAACAACCACGACCACAACGACCACGGCTGCAACGCCCACCACGATGAGCACCCAGCCCCAGATGGGCATACCGGGAGTGGTCTCGGTCATGGTGGGGTCCATCATACCGGGATCCATCGGGTCAATGCCCATATCCATCATGGGCTCTACGGTGCAGGAGAATTCCTTCTCCAGAGTTTTTACTTCGCCCTTGGCATCCTCATAGCTCAGGATAACCTTGCCGTTGATGGTGCCCTCAGCTGCAGCCATGACACTGAAGTCCACCGAATTCTCGGTACCGGCGGCGATGTTGCCCAGGAACTGGCTCTGGCCGGGGTTGGCCAGGTTATCGCCCTGGATCTCGGCGGAGAGGTTGTTGATGGCACTCTTGCCCTTGTTCACGAAGGTAACGGACAGATAGCCCTCCTCGCCCATCATGATGGTTTCGGGGGCTTCCATGTTGGTGATGTCGAACCGCTCGGGCTGGGTCACCGGGATGGAGATGGGAGCGGTGGCGGCCTCGCCGTTCTTGCTGGTCAGGTTCACATTGATGCTGATGGCGCCCGGCTCGATGGTGGCGTCGGTGATCATCTTATAGCTGATGGTCTTGGTGGTATTGGGAGCCATCTCGCCCACATAAGTATTCATGCTGCCGCTGGCCAGAGAAACACCCTTCAGCTCGCCGAAATTCAGGCCCACCATCACATCCTGCAGGTTGGCGTTGCCGCTGGTGGTGAAGAGGGTCAGCTGGAGGGTGAACTCCTTACCGGCCTCCACGCTGTTGCCGCCGAAGGAGAAGTCCTTGACCAGAATCTTCGGGTAGTCATATTCCGGCTTCTCGGTGGGAGCGGGGGCCGGGGTGGGGGTGGCCTCCGGCGGATTGGGGTTCACATCCATGCACTGAGCGATGGTGATCGACGTCGTGCTTACACCACCATCATTGGAGCTCAACTGGATTTCCATCGTATTTCCGCCACCGTGATAGGTCACTTCTTTTAAGGTGACCGTCCGGTTGCCACTCCCGTCCGCCGGGCTCGGCGTCAGATCTGTAGTGCCGTAGTTATCGCCTGAGAAGATCGCAGTATTCACCAGACGTACCATCGTAACCACGTTTTGAGGATCATAAATCGTGAGATTAACATCAAAACGCTCGTCCCAGTCCCAAAAATTGTCCAGTCCGTCCACCTTAGACACGGTATAACCAGCAACGTATGCAGACGGTGCCGGATCTGTAGTAGAATTGCTCTCATCATCCGCCAGTGTTGTCACGCCAGCAGAGGCTACGCTGGTCGAAGGCACGCTGGTCGAAGGCACACTGGCCGGGGCGGTGCTTTCCCCCTCGGCAAACACGCTGAAGGCGCTGAATGCGCTCAGTGCCATGGCCATGGCCAGAACGGCACTGATCCGTTTAATGCTCTGTTTCATGGTTTTCTTCTCCTCACTGTTTTTCGGTATTCAAAGGCACCGTGGTGTTGGGTTCCGCCGGGGCCTCCTGTTCCATAATATCGCTGAACATCTCGGCCATGGCCGCCGCCTTGGCCTGAGCATCCATCACCACGTCGCTTTCCACCTTGCCGTCCTTGATGGTAACCACCCGGTCCGCCACCGCGGCCAGATCCCGTTCGTGGGTAACCATTACAAAGGTGATGTTGTTTTCCTTTGCCATATTCAGCATCCGGTAAAGCACCTGCTTGGTGGTCTGACTGTCCAGGTTGCCGGTGGGTTCGTCCGCAAAAATGACCTTGGGTTTTGCCACAAAAGCGCGGGCAATGCCAACGCGCTGCTGCTGGCCGCCGCTCATCTCGGTGGGTTTATGGCCCGCCCGCTTGCCCAGGCCCATCTTTTTCAGCTCCTGGGTGGCAAGCTTGATCCGCTCCTTGCGGCCCACCCCCTTGAACATCAGCGGAAGGGCCACGTTCTCCGCTGCCGTCAGGTTGGGCAGCAGGTTGTAACTCTGGAAGATAAAGCCCAGATGCTCCTGACGGAACTTTGCCAGCTCGTTTTCGGTCATCTGGCTGATGTTGTGCCTGCCGATGTACACATCGCCCCTGGTAGGCTTTTCCAGCCCCGCCAGCTGATTGAGCAGGGTGGATTTACCGCTGCCGGAGGGGCCTACGATGCAGCAGATCTCCCCCGGTTCAATGGCGAGATTCACATCGTTCAGCGCAATGACCTTTTCGTGGCCCACCCGGTAAACCTTACGCAGGTGTTCCACACGGATAATTGGCGCCATGATTTCACCTCTTCGTTTTTATCTGATTGCAGGCCGCTCAGAAGATGCCAACAAACTGCAGCATCCAGCCGGTGCGGCTGCTTTTGAAGACCCAATAATACAGCACCGCGAATACCTCGCGGAAATAGCAGGGCATAATGGAATTGAGCCCGATGGGGGCGGGCAGAGTATCCACGTCAGTAAACCCTACCATGCGGGCGTATTCTCCGCCCCGGTAACAATGGAACGCATTGGTCACCACCACGATGGGCTCGGTGGCCGCAATGCCCCGCTCCTCCAGCAGGCGGCGGGCAAACAGCAGGTTTTCCTCGGTGGAGGTGCTTTTATCCTCCACAATGATCTGCGCTTCGGGAACACCCCGTTCAATCAGCCAGCGGGCCATGGCCACCCCTTCCGGAATGGTTTCGTCCCGCCCCTGGCCGCCGGTGACCACGATCACCGCGTCCGGATTTTCTTCGTGATATTCCAGAGCCTTCTGCAGTCGGCAGACCAACAGCTTGCTGGGCACATCCTTGCGCAGACCGGCGCCCAGCACCACAACCGCCTTTTCGTTCCCCTGCGGCTGATCGGTATAACCGCTGATGGCCACAAACGCCAGCAGCGCGCAGAATACACCCAGCCCGCAGAAAAAGCCGATGCGCAGCACCCGGCCCACGCCGGCGGCGCAAAAGGCATCGATCTGCCGGGCAAACAGCGCGTAGATCCACAGCCCGGCGGTGATGGCATACATGATGAGCATGCCGAAATTGAAATTGGAGCGCAGCGAGCGAACGATGCTGTCCAGCAGAAAATACACCGCCAGCGCCCATACAATAATCAGTTTAATCTTCACGAAACCCTTTCTGCAATGCGTTGTTTTTTTCTGTTAATAAACAAGCCGCGGAGCAACGCTCCGCGGCCGCCATATATAAGACGATAAAGCGTGCGTTTATATTGCACTTTTTTCAAAAAAGTTAAAAAAGATTAAAAAAAATTGCTTTATCGCAAATTCAGATCAAACAAGCAGCCGGTCGCTCAGATCCTGGCCTGCCAGATCTGCCGGAACGCCCAGATAGGAGCAGACGGTCTTGCCGATGGCTCCAAAGCCCAGCACGGTGCCCAGATTGTTGTTCTCCTTCACGCAGCTGCCCGCCACCAGCATGGGAACATACTCGCGGGTGTGGTCGGTGGTTTTGGTAAAGCCGGGGTCACAGCCGTGGTCGGCGGTGATGATCAGAAGATCATCCTTCCGCAGCTTTTTGAGCATCTCGCCCAGGCCTTGGTCAAACTCGGTGGCTGCGGCGGCGTAACCGTCGATGTTGCGGCGGTGACCGTAAACCATGTCGAAGTCCACCAGATTGATGAAGGCAAGCCCCTCAAAGTCCCGATCGGTCAGCTCCAGCATCACCTTGATGCCTTCGGTGTTGCCGGAGGTTCGGATGGTATCGGTGACGCCCTCGCCGTCGAAGATGTCGTAAATCTTGCCCACACCGATCACATCCTTGCCGGCGGCGCTCAGCGCGTCCAGCATGGTTTTTCTGGGGGGCTTGAGGGAATAGTCGTGGCGGCGGGGGGTACGCTGGAAGTCTGCCGCGCAGCTGCCCACAAAGGGACGGGCGATCACGCGGCCCACGCCGTGCTCACCCTTGAGCATATCGCGGGCAATCTGGCAGTACTCATACAGCTGCGCCACCGGCACAATCTCCTCGTGGGCGGCCACCTGGAACACGCTGTCTGCCGAGGTGTACACGATCAGTGCGCCGGTGCGCATGTGCTCCTCGCCGTAGTCCTTGAGCACCTCGGTGCCGGAATAGGTGGCGTTGCAGATCACCTTGCGGCCGGTGCGCTTTTCAAACTCCTCGATGACCTCCGGGGGAAAGCCGTTCGGGTAGGTGGGCAAAGCGCGCTCGCTTTCCACGCCCGCGATCTCCCAGTGGCCGATGGTGGTGTCCTTACCGTTGCTGGCCTCCTGCAGGCGGGCGCAGCTGCCCAGCACCTGTGCAGCGGGCTCACCGCAGGTCACACCATCCAGATTGAACAGGCCCATTTTCCTCATGTTGGGGGTATGGAACTTTTCGCTCTTTGCAATGGACGCAAGGGTATTTGCGCCCACGTCACCAAATTTATCCGCATCCGGCTCGGCACCCACACCGAAGCTGTCCAGCACTACCAAAAACACTCGTTTTGCCATATTGTTTCTGCCTCCTTTTCGTTGGCTTTCGTGTGTTGTTTCATTATATCGTATTTACCCCAAAAAGTTAAGTATATCCCACCAGCTTTGTTGAAAAAATGCAATAAAATGTTCTGTTAAATTTTTATTTAATTGGTACGATTGCATATACTTTTCCGAAAGCTCACCGGTACCCCTTTCACGAAAGGTTTTTTTATTATATAATAGGGGCGGCGAGCGAAAAAGCGACCCCGTCTCCGCCCGGAGACGTTGTGGATAGATTAAATGAGAAGAGAGTATTTAGGAGGATTTTACGAATGCGTAAGACAAAAATCATTTGTACCTTAGGCCCCTCTACCGATAAAGAGGGCGTAATGCGTGAATTGATCCTGGCCGGCATGAACATTGCCCGTTTCAACTTTTCCCACGGCGACTATGAAGAGCATAAGGGCCGTCTGGACAAGCTGAAGGCTCTGCGTGAGGAGCTGGGCCGCCCCGTGGCTGCTCTGCTGGACACCAAGGGCCCCGAGATCCGTCTGAAGCAGTTCGCCGGCGGCAAGGCCAAGCTGGAAGCCGGCCAGAAGTTCACCCTGACCACCCGTGACGTGGAGGGCAACAAGGACATCTGCTCCATCACCTATCAGGATCTGCCCGGCGACGTTTCCGTGGGCAGCACCGTGCTGCTGGCCGACGGCCTGATCAGCATGACTGTTACCGCTGTGACCAACACCGACATCGAGTGCCTGGTAAACAACAGCGGCCCCATCAGCAACAACAAGGGCGTGAACGTGCCCGGTGTTTCTCTGTCCATGCCTTACCTGAGCCAGAAGGACAAGGAGGACATCCTGTTCGGTATCGAGAACGGCTACGACTTCATCGCCGCCAGCTTTACCCGCAGCGCGCAGGACATCCAGGATATCCGCCGCCTGCTGAACGAGCACAAGTCCAACATCCGCATCATCGCCAAGATCGAGAACCGCGAGGGTATCGATAACATCGACGAGATCCTGGCTGCTGCCGACGGCGTCATGGTTGCCCGCGGCGACATGGGCGTTGAGATCGACTTCACCGAGATCCCCATGATCCAGAAGGACATCATCTTCCACAGCTTCTCCGCCGGTAAGCCCGTTATCACCGCTACCCAGATGCTGGAGAGCATGCAGGAGAATCCCCGCCCCACCCGTGCCGAGATCACCGACGTTGCCAACGCCATCTACGACGGCACCAGCGCCATCATGCTGAGCGGTGAGACCGCTGCCGGTAAGTACCCCGTGGAGGCCGTTCGCACCATGGCCGCCATCGCCGAGCGCACCGAGAGCGACTCCAGCTACATCGAGCACATGCGCAAGAGCCCCCTGGATACCCGCCTGAGCATCGCTGCTGCTACCGCTCATGCCGCCTGCACCACCGCAGCCGACATCAAGGCTACCGCCATCATCACCGTTTCCAAGAGCGGTGAGACCGCCCGTCTGCTGAGCAAGGGCCGCCCCGAGACCCCCATCATCGCCTGCGTGCTGGACGAGCAGACCCAGCGTCACCTGGCTCTGAGCTGGGGCGTGCATCCCATCCTGATGCCCTACGCCAACAGCACCGACGAGCTGGTTGATCTGTCTGTTAAGACCTCTGTGGAGCACGGCCTGCTGCAGAGCGGCGATCTGGTGGTTGTAACCGCCGGTGTTCCCGTGGGTGTTTCCGGTACCACCAACATGATCAAGGTCCACATGGTTGGCGAGTTCCTGGCCAGCGGCGTGGGCATCGGCAACCAGAACGCCAAGGGCGCCCTGTGCATCTGCCGCAACACCGAAGAGGTTGCCAGCAAGTGCAAGCCCGGCTGCGTGCTGGTGGTTCCCTACACCAACAACGACATGCTGCCCTACATGCGTGAGGCCAGCGCCGTGATCGTTGAGGAGGCTGGCATGAACAGCCACGCCGCCATCGCCGGTCTGGCTCTGGGCAAGGCTGTGATCGTTGGTGTTGCCAACGCCACCCGCCTGCTGAAGGACGAGACCATGGTTTCCGTGGACTGCGTACGCGGCACCATTCAGACCATGCCTGTCTGATTCATCTGAATCGCTTTTCTCTCCCCTGTGCATCCCGCACAGGGGAGTTTTTTTGCCACAAAACAGGAACGGCGCACGCGAAAAAATTCCGCGTGCGCCGTTCCTGTTTTTCTTTATTCGTTGCCCGAATCCGGATGCCTGCCCTTCAGGCAGGCCAGCCGCCGGGCGATCTTTTGCCGGCGAAGGGCAGTGGCGGTTTCGTCCACCTTCCAGTGCTGCCCGTCAAACAGCAGCACATCCCCCTCCCGGGCATCGGGAAGCTGCTGGCGGGGAACCTGCTGCCAGCGGATCTGATCCGCCTCATCGGTGACCTCAATCACCGCTGTGTCGCCTTCCCATCGGTCCAGAATACAGACTTCGTTCATGCTGCTCCTCCCTTTCTCATGCGGCACTGTCCGCCTGCTGGCTGCCGGAGGCGGTATAACATTGCAGACCGTCCTCTGCGGCGGCAATCACCACACTGCCGTTCTCATCGGTGCGCAGCACCTGCGCGCCCACCATGGCGAAGTTTTGCAGCGCCTGCTTGTGGGGGTGACCGTAGCTGTTGTCCTTTCCGCAGCTGACCACCACATACCGGGGCCGAATCGCCTGCAGGAAAGACAGGGTATTGGAGGTGCTGGAACCATGGTGCGCCGCCTTGAACACATCCGCCCTTGGAAGCTCACAATGAGCCAGCGCGTCCTCCTCCACCTCGGTTTCCCCGTCGCCGGTAAGCATCACCCGCAGACCGGGAGCGCTGTAAAACAGCACCTGCGAGAGATTGTTGTAATTATCGGTCTCCACACCGCTGGCCAGCACCGAGAGGGTGGCTTCTCCAATGGAGAATTCCTGCCCCGACTCGGCGGTCACCACTGGGATATTCTGCTCTTCGATGGTATCCATCACCTTTTCAAAGGTTCGGGTGGTGGGATAGGGCGCCTTGTCGAAATCCGGCAGCAGCACCTGTTCCACCTGTACATGCTCCAGCACCGCCTGCATGCTGCCGATGTGATCCGCATGGGGGTGGCTCATCACCAGCAGCTTGAGCCGGGTGATGCCCTGTGCATCCAGGTAGGAAAGCAGCGCTTCTTCGCTGGAAGCCTCGCCCGCATCCACCAGACAGTACTCCTGACCGCTTTGCAGCAGGGTGGCATCCGCCTGGCCCACATCGATAAAGTGCACTGCCTGCGCATCCGAGGGCAGATTTTCCAGCCCCTGCGGCCGGGCGGAAACACCCAGAACGTCGTAAATATCCTCCCAGGTAAAGCCGCCGCCTGCGGCCTGCCCATTCAGGCCCAGCCGCAGCCCGATGACCAGACAGAAGGCTGTAAGCAGAAATACAATACCCTGGGAAAAGGTAATTCGGATGGGATATTTTTTGCGCCGTGTGCGCCTTTTTCTCCGCTTTGCCATGGGTTACTTCCGCCTGGTCTTGGGAGCAAAGGTGGGCCGGCCGGAATTCTTGCCGCCGCCCTTGCCGTGATTGGGAACAAATCGGCCCTGCACCGGCCGGGCTGCGTTTTTAGCATTCTGGGCACTCTTGCGGCCGGTAACAGGCCGGGCCTGCGCACTGACCTTCGGCTTGTAGCCGGGCACCAGCAGGGGGATCAGATCCTCCCGGTGGGTCTTGTGCAGGGCTTTGACCACCTTTTCCGCGTTGCGGGGTTCGTAATACTGCAGCAGAGCCCGCTGCAAAGCCTTGCCCTCCGGCGATTTTTCCACGAACACCGGCTTTAAGGTATAGGGATCCAGCCCGGTGTAGAACATGCAGGTGGACACGGTGCCCGGTGTGGGGTAGAAGTCCTGCACCTGCTCGGGGCGGATATTGTGCTTGTACAGATATTCCGCCAGATAAACCGCATCCTCCAGCGTGCTGCCCGGATGGCTGCTCATCAGATAGGGCACCAGATACTGCTTCTTGCCCGCCTTTTTGGTGAGCTCATAGAACCGCTTGGAGAACTTGTTGAACACCTCCACCGGCGGCTTGCCCATGTATTTGAGGGTGTTGGGCGCGCAGTGCTCCGGGGCCACCTTCAGCTGACCGGAGACGTGATGCTCCACCAGCTCCTTGAAGAAGGTCTCGTCCTTGTCCCAGGTGAGGTAGTCGTATCGGATGCCGCTGCGGATGAACACCTTTTTTACCCCGGGCAGAGCCCGCAGACGGCGCAGCATGTTCAGGTACTCGGTGTGGTCAATGATCAGGTGGGGGCAGGGGCCGGGGGCCAGGCACTTTTTGCCGCCCTGGCACATGCCCTCGGTCATCTGCTTGGCGCAGCTGGGCAGCCGGAAGTTGGCGGTGGGGCCGCCCACATCGTGAATGTAGCCCTTGAAGCCGGGCTGTTTGGTGAGCAGCTCGCCCTCTTCCACCACGCTGTCCACGCTGCGGCTGGTGACCCGCCGCCCCTGATGCAGAGTGATGGCGCAGAAGTTGCAGCCGCCGTAGCAGCCCCGGTTGTGGATGATGGAGAACTCCACCTCTTCGATGGCGGGCACACCGCCCAGCGCATCGTAGCTGGGGTGCCAGGTGCGGGTGTAGGGCAGGGCTGCCACCCGGTCCAGCTCCCGCCGGGTGAGGGGCTTGGCGGGCGGATTCTGCACCAGATAGCCGTGCTCCTGCTTCTGCACGATGATCTGGCCGGTGACGGAATCCTGATTGTCCATCTGAATGCGGCAAGCCTTCGCGTATGCCACCTTGTCGGTGCTCACCTTGTTGAAGCCTGCGCATTCCAGATATTTTGCGGGCAGATGGGCAAAGTCGGTCATGTAGCAGGTGCCCGCCACATCCCGAATCTCACTGGCCTTCTCCCCTGCTGCCAGCCGCCGGGCGATCTCCACCGTCTGGTGTTCGCCCATACCGAAGCTGATGATATCCGCCCCGGAGGTCTCGGCAATGCTGGGCAGCACGGTGTCCATCCAGTAGTCGTAATGGGCAAAACGGCGCAGGCTGGCCTCCAGACCGCCCAGAATCACCGGCAGATCCGGGTAAGCCTGCTTGGCCAGCTGGGTGTAAACAGTGGCGCTGCGGTCCGGCCGCTTGCCGGCCACGCCGCCGGGAGTGTATTCGTCCACCTTGCGGCGCACCTTGGCCACCGAATAGTGGGCAACCATGCTGTCCACATTGCCGCCGCCGATGAAAAAGCCGTAGCGGGGCTTGCCCAGCACCTTAAAGCTCTCGCAGGTGGTGTAGTCCGGCTGACTGATCACGCCCACCCGATAGCCCTCAGCTTCCAGAATGCGGCCGATGATGGCCGGGCCAAAGCTGGGGTGATCCACATAGGCGTCACCCATAACCAGAACAAAGTCCAGCTCGTCCCAGCCGCGCTGGCGCATATCCTCCTTGCTGATGGGCAAAAACTGTGTGCCCTGCTGCATAGGAAATCTCCTTGTATTATAGAGTAGTAGTTATTAGAGCCCCTCTCCAAGGGCTGTGTGCTACACTGTAAGGGATGCTGTGGATTGGTGTAAATCTCCTACC
>NZ_SLUM01000048.1 GCF_004345265.1 Allofournierella massiliensis | reverse complement strand
ACCAGCATTTTTATCCCCCCACACTATTATACCGCTTTCTTTTCCTCAATACGAGAAAAAGGCCACCTTTCGGTGACCTTTTTCGACAGGCTGAATCCGGCTTTCTCCACATAAGTGAGGAAAGCCGGATTTTTTATTTTTCAGGTAAAGTACACTCCCGCAGGATGGATTCAAATACCCGGGCAAATTCCGCATCCTGTTCCCGGGTGCGTTTGGCAGGCCCTTTGGGATGCTTGCCCGCCCGAAGCAGCTTTTTGTTCTGCCAGCGCCGGTCAAGCAGCAGGTCGATGTTGTCCGCGGTGTATTCCAGCCCGTTCTGGTTGAGTACACGGGCTCTGCGGGCAAGGCACATACTGGCAAGCCCGTAATCCTGCGTGATGACAATGTCGCCGGGGCGAACCCGGTTTACCAGTGCAAAGTCCACACTGTCGTCTCCCTTGTCAAAAACGAGCGTTTGCGCGCCCTCCCGCTGAATCTGGTGGGCAGCATCACATAAAATCAGTACCGTAATCTGCAGTTGTTGGCAGATGCGCAGGGCGCAGTTTACCACGGGGCAGCCATCGGCATCAATCAAAACAGTGGGCATTGTTATTCCTCCCGGGGAAATTACCGGTGAACCGGCCGCAGGTACGCATACGGAACACCTGATATTCAGTATACCACAGAATACAGCGATTTGAATTGACGAAGGAGTTATGCTATCATGCTAAAGGAGTGATGCGTCATGCTGCATCACGCAAATCTGCCGCAAGGTGGCGGCGTTTTTCTGGAATCGAGGAATCAAATTGCATGAAAACAACGGAATCAAAATGGAGTGAGCCGGTTTATCTGACCTGTGAAAAACGCTGGATCTATTTTGCGTTGATCACCGTGGCGGGCTTTTGGGGAGCGTATACCTACCTGCTGCGGGGCAATGTATTCTGCAATGCGCAAACCGGCAACGTGGTGCTCATGGGTCTTGCTCTGGGCGCAGGGGAATGGAAGGCGACACTGTATTATGTGATCCCTATTTCCGCGTATATGATGGGAGCGTTTTTGTCTGAGCTGGTACCGAATCCGGTCAAGCATCGGCTGGCCATCCGATGGGATACGATGCTGATCCTGGTGGAGATTCTGGCGGTGCTGTTTCTGGGCTTTTTGCCGGACTCCGCCCCGGTACAGATCACGCAGGTGATTATCAACTTTGTGGCCTCCATGCAGTACAATACCTTCCGTCAGGCAGAGGGTGTCCCGGTCGCCACCACCTTCGCCACCAATCATATCCGGCAGATCGGCATCGGACTGGCAAGGGAAGTGAAGCACCGGCATACCGGGAATCATTCCCACCGGGAAGAGTTGTTTGTTCATCTGTACATGCTGCTCTTTTTCTTTGCAGGTGCATCATTGGGCAGTCTGTTTGGGCACTGGATGGGCGGTCGATCCATCTGGCTTACGCTGATTCCGTTGGTGGTGGTCTTTGCGGCGCTGCTCAAGGCAGATCTGGGGGAAGAAAAGAACCGCATGGAACAAAAACCGGCCGGGCATTGACCGGATAAAGCAGCTAAGCAACACACCCCCGCAGCACAAAACGCTGCGGGGGTGTGTTGCTTAAAACCGAGGAAACAGCGCCATTATGCGCCGTACTCCCCGTACTCGCATCCGACACTTCCGGCTTTCATGTCGTCAATGAGGTGCCAGCGGCCCTGCCGCTTTTCGTATAGGCGTACAGAGCCAAAGCCGTTTCCACAGTTCCAAAGGCGGGTATGACGCTTGAAGCCATCGGGAGATTCGTAGTGGATGAGCAGCATCTCCTCCTTGTTGCACGCGATTTCTGCTTCCATTTTGGCACGGAAGGTGGTCTGCGTGACCTTCCAAAGGATTTGGGTGTCGGTTTCGGTGCAGTCAAAGAAGGTGCGGCTTCCGGTCCAGAATTTGCTGAAATTGAATTCGTAATCCTTGCCTTCGTAATAGAACTGGCCCAGAAGTTTGCGGTTCAGTGCGAAACCGAATACCTTGGGGCGTCCGCCGCCCACCTCGAACACACTGTTTTGCAAGCGTTTTCCCGTCCGGCGGCTCACCAGATCACTGGACGACAGCCATACCCAGGGCGATGTGAAATCGCCGCCCCAGTTTTTGTCTGCATAACCATAGCAGGTTTCCGGGCGTACCCGGTATTCCTCACCGTTCAGGCGAACCCAGCCCTCAAAGGCAGTTTTCATGCCTTCGGCATGCCAGAACATCTCGAAAGCGTTCAGCGCACGGAAAAAGCGGGAAGCGCCATAGCCCACATGATATGCTACAAGCTTGTGAACCCTCAGATCCCACTCCATTTCGCCCGCATCGCTCATCCACTCCGGATGGGCGGCAACCTGTTCCCGGGTAACCCGAATGCTTCCGGTCAGGCGGGTTTCGGTACAGGTGCAGTCTCCGGCCGTCAGGTGAAGCGGCTCATTCATCGGGATGCTCACCTGGCTCCAGGGGAAAAAGCGATGCAGCTGTCCTTTTTCCTTGCCCCAGAAGCCCGCATTCACCATGCAGTAGGAAGGACGCATGCCGGCCTTTTGCTTTTCGGGATCATTCCAGACCAGCATCGGTTCCGGCTGTGCCAGAGCGGGGTTGCACAGAAAATATTCGATGTAAAAGGTTTTTTCTGCCCGGCCTGAACATGCTCGGCGGTGAAGGAATGCCACCACCAGTCGTAGCCTTTTTTGGCCAGAGGTCCCTTGAGCATGCAGTAATCCCGGGTAATGTCGCTTTTATTCATCGTTTCATTCCTCACATTTGGTATGGGTATGTTGTTCTGGCGGTTCCGCGCAGGGAAACAATGGAAGCGATTCAGAAGGCCTCATTGTCTGCCTGCTCCAGCTCTACAATTTGATCCAGAGAAATATGGGTGCCATCGGTGAAAAACAGGAGGCGGGCAGTCGGGTTAAATGTTCGGATCTGCTTGGCAGCGGTCACATACGCTCCGCCTGCCTTCCGTTCATCCGGCACGAAATAGCGAAGTCGAACCATGGGCTGCCGGTCCAGCTGGCGAAGCAGCTGCTGCATGGTCTGGTCCAGTTCAGCTTTCCGGTCCTCGGTCAGTGTAATCTGCGCTTCAGTCTGACGTGCAGTTTCGTCAATGGCATCGTCATAGCCTACCAGTGCTGCAAAGGGCGAAAACTGAGCCGCCCGATCCTCCATGGGCATCTGGGGCCGGGTGGGAGAAACGTGATGGGGAAGATGAAGAATATCTTCGTAGGAACTGGTCATGCCTTATGTCCTCCGATCTGTGCGTTGCGTTCCCGGGCGGTGGCGCCTTCCTCCAGACTCATGCCCTTCAAAATTGCATTTTTGCCGAATTTCTTTTTGATGGACATCATGGTCTGCTGCATGCGCCGTTCTTTTTCCAGCTCGGCTTTCCGGGTTGCTTCTTCCTTTTCCAGAGATGAGTAATCGGTGAACAGATCCAGTTGTTCCGGGGCGCTGGTCTTACGAATGGCTTCCGCTTCCGGAATCACATGGTTGGCCGAAAGACTCAGCTTGCGGATCAGAAGCTCCTGCGGCGCAATTCGCTCGAAAAGAGCGGTGGCTGCTTCCAGAAGCTGTTTGCCGGAAGAGGTGTGTTCGCCCAGATTTTCACTGCCGTGGCCATGTTTGGGAATCTGGCGGCCGTAATGGTCGGTCACCACCGGGCCCCGGTAGAGTTTTCGGCGGGCAGGATCGGTCAGGTTTTCAATATCAAATGCCGCCGTGAGCACTAGCTGGTCGGTCACGAGCCCCTTGTCCACCAGATCCAGCGCCAGCTGTTCTGCCATCTCACGCAACACCAGCCGGGCCTTTTCGTGGGGATAGGGGCACTGCAATACCTGGCCGGAGCCCAGGCTGTTGCTTTGGGGCTTATAAGCCTTGATGGCCGCGATGGTGCAGGGCTCCCAGCCCCAGGCATGGTCAATCAGAAGCTCGGCGTTCTTGCCGAACAGACTGTAAAGCAGATCTTCGTTTTGAACGGAGCAGCGGGCCACATCACCCATGGTGAACAGGCCGCACCGCTCCAGCTTGCGGGCATAACCCGGGCCCACCCGCCAGAAATCCGTGAGGGGACGGTGATTCCATAGCTTTTTCCGGTAGCTCATCTCGTCCAGCTCGGCAATGCGAACGCCGTTTTCATCCGGCTGGATGTGCTTTGCGCCAATGTCCATTGCCACCTTGCTCAGAAAGAGATTGGGGCCGATTCCGGCTGTGGCGGTGATGCCGGTGGTCTGCAAAACATCCAGAATCATTGTTCGGGCCAGCTCCCGGGCAGACAGACCATAAGTATCCAGATAGCCGGTCACGTCCATAAAGACCTCGTCAATGGAATAAACCACAATATCTTCCGGTGCTATGTATTTCAGGTAAATGTTGTAGATCCGTGTGCTGTATTCCATGTAATAGGCCATACGGGGCGGAGCAACAATGTAGTCCACCGCCAAGGCGGGGGAGGCCTTCAGCTCCGATGCAAAGCAGGAGCTTCCGGTCAGCTGATGGCCCGGGGCAGCCAGACGGCGCCGGGCATTTTCCGTGTTGACGTGCTGGATCACCTCAAACAGGCGGGCTCGGCCGGGAATGCCGTATGCTTTCAACGAGGGCGTCACGGCCAGACAGATCGTCTTTTCCGTGCGGCTTTCATCCGCCACCACCAGATTGGTGTTCATGGGATCCAGCCCGCGCTCCCGGCATTCCACGGAAGCGTAGAAGGATTTCAGATCAATTGCAATATAGGTGCGGGACTGCAAACACGGAACATCTCCTTTCGCCGGGGCTGTAATCTGTAAAAAATTATATCATAAATATCCTCGTGGGGTGCAACAGAAAAACGGAGTGAAGCCATGGCTTCACTCCGTCTGGGTCAGAGAGGGTCAAAAGGTTACTGCAGCTGGGGCTCAGTCCAGTTCCTCGCAGGGGTAGCTTATCCCCATCTGGGTACGGATTTTATCCATCAGTTCCATGATGTGAATGGTTTCATTGTGAGGCATGGAGGGGCATTCCAGCTTGCCCTCCTGAATGCATCGCATGGTTTCCAGCACCTCGTATTCGTAACCGGTAAGCTGAATGGGGCAGTCGATTTTTTGCGTCAACCGGTGGTCGGCGTCAAAGATCGAAATGCTCTGGGGGTTGTTGATGTTCTCCACTACCAGATAGCCCCGATCGCCATAGATGCAGCCGCAGCGGTCGGATGCAACGGTGACGCCGGCAGTCAGGTGAGCGGCCCGGCCATCCTTCCAGGTCAGAACAATCTGGTCGGTCATGTCCACACCCAGCTCGTTTCTGGTGCAGCTGGCATGGGCCTCATCGGCGGGGCCAAACACCATCTCGGCAAAATTCAGGGTATAAACACCCACATCCAGCAGTGCGCCGCCCGCCAGTGCCGGGGTTACAATCCGTGGCCGGTCGCTGACCGGATAACACAGATTTGCGGTAAGCAGACCGGGCGTGCCGATCAACCCTTCGTCCAGCATCTGACGGATCATCTGACGCATGGGCTGGTATCGGGTCCAGATGGCTTCGGTTACCAGTACGCCCTGCTCCTTTGCGTAGCGAAGAGCTTCCGCTGCCTGACGGGCATTCACGGTGAACGCCTTTTCGCACAGAACATGCTTTCCGTGGGCGGCACAAAGTTTGATGTGCTGGTAATGGTGGGAATGGGGCGTTGCGATGTAAACCAGATCCAGCGCCGGGTCGGCCAGCATTTCTTCATAGGAACCGAATGCCTTCTGCACGCCATACCGGGCAGAAAAGCTCTGCGCACGGGGCAATTCCCGGGCGGCAACAGCGTAAAGCGAAATGTCTTTACACCCGGATTTGTTAAGCATTTGAATGGTTTCGGCCATGATGCCGGCGATGGAACCAGCGCCCAGAATACCAAAATTCATAAAATCCCTCCCTACGGGTTACTGATGCGGAATGGTTTCAGTATACCCGAAGGGAGGGAATCTGTCAAAAAATCAGTCAAAGGGAAAAGCGGTTATTCCACGTCCTGCAACGCCTGCACACCCTCTTCGCCGGTGCGAACCTTCACCACCTGATCCACACTGTAAACAAAGATCTTGCCATCGCCCACATGGCCGGTATACAGTACTTTTTTGGCAGTGTCGATTACATCCGCCACCGGGATGTGTGCCACAACAACCTCCACCTTTACCTTGGGCAGAACAGTTACGTCCATCTCAACGCCGCGGTACTTTTCACCCGCGCCTTTCTGAATACCGCAGCCCATAACCTGAGTAACGGTCATGCCGGTTACCCCCAGATCGTTCAGGGCGGTTTTCAGTCGTTCATACCGGGACAGGCGGGCAATGATAACAACCTTGTGGATGCCGGTGTTCAGATCGGCGTTCTTTACCACCGGAACAGCAGCGGCTTTCTGTGCCTCGCTGGCAACGTGATAGTCCGAAGTGCCCAGATCGGTATTCTCGTTTTCCACCATGCCGCCGGCAGTGGCATCCATAATGCTGAAGCCTGCATAAGCGGAAGCAAGGCCATGCTCTTTGGAGTCCAGACCTTCAATTTCTTCCTCCTGGCTGACCCGCAGGCCGATGGTATGGTCAATGATCTTGAAAACAATGAACATGGTGACAGCGGTCCAGATGCCAACCGCCGCAACACCGAGCAACTGAATGCCCAGCAGCCCGAAGCCGCCGCCGTAGAATACGCCGTCCAGAGTGGATTCGGGGGCGGTGCTGGTGGCGAACAGGCCGACCGCAATGGTGCCCCAGGCACCGTTCATGAAGTGGACGGCAACCGCGCCAACAGGATCGTCCACATGCAGAACATAGTCACAGAACCATACGCCAAAAACAACCAGAAGGCCAGCCACCAGACCGATGATGAAAGCGCCGAAAGCGTCGGTCACGTCACAGGAAGCGGTGATGGCCACCAGGCCGGCCAGCGAAGCGTTCAGGCACATGGACACATCCGGCTTGCCGTAACGAACCCAGGTGAAGATCATGCAGGCCACGGTAGCCACCGCGGGAGCGATGGTGGTGGTCATGAAGATGGAGGCCAGCTGGGGGCCGGTGGTGGCGGCAGCTCCATTGAAGCCATACCAGCCGAACCAGAGGATAAAGCAGCCCAGTGCGCCGATGACCAGATTGTGGCCGGGGAAGGCGTGAACTCTGGTGACCTTTCCGTTCTTATCGCGGCTGAATTTGCCAATTCGACCGCCCAGCATGGCAGCACCGATCAGCGCGGTGAGGCCGCCGCAGAAATGAATGGCGCAGGACCCGGCAAAGTCGTGGAAGCCAAGCCGGCTCAGCCAGCCACCGCCCCAGATCCAGTGTGCCTCAATGGGGTAAATTACCGCCGAGATCACTGCGGAATAAACACAGTAGGCCAGAAATTTGGTGCGCTCTGCCATTGCGCCGGAAACGATGGTTGCCGCGGTGGCACAGAATACCAGATTGAACACAAAGTTGGACCAGTCGAAGTTCGCATAGTCGGTGAAGATTCCCAAAGTGGGCAGACCAATGAATCCGCCCAGAGCATCTTCGCCCAGCAGCAGGCCAAAGCCCAGAAAAATGAACACCACCGTGCCGATGCAAAAATCCATCAGATTTTTCATGATGATGTTACCGGCATTTTTGGCACGGGTGAAGCCGGTCTCCACCATGGCGAAGCCGGCCTGCATCCAGAACACCAGCGCCGCACCGATCAGAAACCAGATCCCAAAGACCTGATCGTTCACGCTTTGCGTGATCATACTTGTGAGTTCCTGTGTCATAACTTTCCCTCCTCATACTCAGTGCAGACAAAACAAAAACGGCGGGCCGCGCGGTCAGGCTCAAAACCGCGCAGCACGCCGTTGTGCTGCCTGTATGGATGTGTAGCCCACCTGTCGAAATCTCCGGCAGGGGGAACGGATAAAACGACAAAGGCGCTTTGCGGGAAACGGATTCCCATCAAAGCGCCTTTGCTGCCCTTATTCTAGCCCCGGAAAAGGGGAAAGTCAAGAAGAAATTTAAGCAAATATCAAGAGAAAGCGATAAAGCGTTAAAATAAATAAAATGTGTTCACCGCGTCTTTTGTACTCTGTGAAATCAGCCGATGCGTGTTGGCTTTCAGCAGCGTACCGCCACCTTGATGACCCCGTCCTTTCGGTGCTCAAACAGGTCATAGGCAGCTTCGATATCTGCCAAAGGATAGATGTGGGTGATCAGCGGCGTGGTGTCCAGCTTGCCCTGAGCGATCAGCTCAAGTGTTTCACGGCAGTTGCAGCCGTCCACACCGCCGGTTTTGAAGATCAGGTTTTTGCCGTACATGTCGGGCAGCGGCAGCGTCTGCGGTCCGTCATAGAGCGCTACAATGGTCACAATGGCATTGGGACGGGCGCATTCCCAGGCAAGGCGGAAGGTTTCCGGTGCCCCTGCCACCTCCAATACCACATCCGCACCGCCGTGATCGCTGTTGGCACGGACAAATTCCGGCAAATCCTCGGATCCGGCCGTAAGTACATCGGGATAATGTTCTTTCACAAAAGCCAGCCGTGATGGATCAATATCGCACAGAATAATCCGTTTCGGGTCTGCCAGTAACACGCACTGCAGGGTGCAAAGGCCGGTGGGGCCGCCGCCCAGAATCAGCACGGTATCTTCCGGTTTGATCTCTGAAATCTGCGCCGCCCAGTATCCGGTGGCCAGCACATCGCCCACAAAGAGGGCCTGTTCGTCGGTCACGTTGTCCGGTATGCGGTTCAGCCCCTGATCCGCAAAGGGCACTCGTACATATTCCGCCTGTCCGCCGTCAATGCGGCAGCCCAGCGCCCAGCCGCCATTGGGGTCGGTGCAATTGTTGACCCAGCCGTTTTGGCAGAAAAAGCACTCGCCGCAGAAGGTCTCCACATTCACGGTCACCCGGTCGCCGGGGCGTACACTGGTCACGGCGGAGCCCACCTGCTCCACGATGCCCACCATCTCGTGGCCTACGGTAATGCCAGGCACGGCCCGGGGCACAGACCCGTGCTTGATGTGAAGGTCACTGGTGCAGATGCTGCACAGGGTTACCTTTACAATGGCATCCCGTTCGCCCTGAAGCTGCGGGCGGGGCTTTTCTTTTAGTTCGAATACGCCGGGGCGCACATAAGTATAAGCCAGCATGTAAAACACTCCTTTTCTGGCCGGAAAATTCGTTTGTCCTGTTATCAGTTTACACCGGAATGCGGCTTTTTTCCATACAAAGGCAACAAACCGGCAGCTCCACGCAGCGTAGGTTGTTGCAGCAGAAGTGGTTTGTTATAATGAACCCTGACAAAAGGAAAAGGAGAACAGACATGAATGCATATATCACCGGGAACACCATCCGAAAGCTGCGAGAAGCGAAAAAGCTCACACAGGCGCAATTGGCGGAAAAGCTGGATGTAAGCGATAAAGCGGTATCCAAATGGGAAACCGGGGGTTCACTTAGATAAAGATACCACATCAATCCCACGCTGACTTTTGCTCAACCGATACAGCCGGAGGGCTGGATAACAAGAAAAGGCGGTATGCGCCCCGTGGAGGGGTAGCGTACCGCCTTTTCTTGTGGGGGTTTCCAAAGGGGGCAACGCCCCCATTTGGCACACGACTTTGCGAAGCAAAGTGTAGTGTGTTATACGCTCTGTCGGCGTTGCCGTGAAAATGCCGTTGCCGCCGGGGAGGGCAAGGGCATTTGGAGCGGCAGGAAAACAGGGCTGTGCTTGCGTGGCGTAGAGCCGTAAGCACAGGTCTGGTTTCAACAGCAGACTGGGCGTATATGAAAGCCCCCGTCCCTCGTCCTACGCTCCGACTTGTGGACAAAGTGTCCCGAAGTTGTGGCTACACTCCCGGAAAAGTAACAGGACAGCGGGCAACCGTCAAGGCTGAAATGAACGGGCTTACACCCGGCCTTGACCGCCACCCGCCGTTCCGCTGAATGGGTGAACAAGGCGACCAATCCCTCAAAGTGCTTGGCCGCTCTCTTTCTGATTTTGGAGTGTTTCTTTTCTCATAATTGAAATGGGCGGGAAGCCATTTTAGGGCTTTCCCGCCTTGATTGCCCATCAGCAAAGCCAGACGGAACGGTCAACGGCGGCGCATGAAATGCGCCGTTCATCTTGACCGTTAACTGGCTTTGCTATTTCTCTGATAAATGAAATTTCGATTTTTAGAAATCGTTTAAGATAGCAATGCGGCTCCACTTGAAATTTTTTCTTTTACTGCAAAAACAGCCTCTTGGATAGAATAGGTTGTCGTTTCTATAACATTCGATTCATATATCCCCAAATTACAAAATTGCTCCCACATTGTTTCTACTAATTCAACATTTGTTTTTCTGTCTAATTTTGAGCGTTCCACAGCTCGTTTCATAGTTTCTTCTTTACTGGCTCTTAAAACAATATAGTGTACTTCATAATCTTCTCGAACAAGGGCTCTCCATGGTTCTAAAAACCACGGCCCGACAATTCCATCTACAATTACATCATATCCGCCGCGGGCATAGCGCTTTGCAGCTTCTAAAAAGGCTTCAATGACAACTAAATTTTGTTCGTTGGACTCTGGTAAATGCGGCGGTATTGCTCCTTTGCTTAAATAATGAAAGGCTATGTCACAACAAACAGTTGATAAATAGCCATTTTTATAGGGGAGTATCAGAACTCCCCTACAAACTGTTATTTGCAGTTATCTATACTCATTTGGAATTTCGATATGAAGTGTCTCACACAATAACTTCACATCATGTGCATCATTTTCATCAAACTCGTATCCCAGATGGAACATTACTTGACTATATGGTTCAATACAGGAAACCTCTATTTCCTCAATTCTTCCTTTACCCGAAAAAGTTTCTACCGGAAAACAATCCCCATCATAAAGAATTTCACCTTCGTCCGTATATTCAAAACAATGCAAATCAATAATTCTGTTTTTCAAATCTTCCCATACAGTATGGTTCAATGTTGTATATTCCATCTTAATCTCATAAAAGCCATTAGCTTTCATTATTTCTATAAAGTTCTGATAATCGATCTTTTCTACAAAAATGTCAATATCATTATGGGCTCTTGACTGATATCCAAGAAGAGCATCTACACCCCAGCCACCATCAAGAAAGACTTTAATCTCCGCATCTATTGCAAATTGAAGAATCTGTTTTACATCTGTTATATTGACCATCTTATCATCTCCACAAATTCTAATTAGGCGACCAGAGGAACTGCTGGTCTGTTTGATAAATCTCTGCATTTAGCAGTTTTCAATGTTGCCAAAACGAAAGTTAAGAAGATGTTCCTTTTCTCCATGTCGCTTTCTTTGGCGTAATTTACAAGGTTATTCCACACAAGATAGTTGTTCAGATACTTGGTAGAAACACCGTTAAAGCCACGCATAAACCTCTTTAGCTGGCTATGGTAGCTATTGATATGTTGGATATTATAAATGCCTTTCTTGGCTTTGCCAGTCTTTAACTGCACAAGGTCAATGCCATTGGCATTTGTAAATCTCACATAGGAGTTCATCTTGTCCGTAACAAGAGTGGAATTGGTCTTAATCCTACCATCATAAATATGATGTAAATCTATTGTAGAAACTCTACCAGTATTCGTAATCTTGGAGATAGACAAGCCATTCCTATTAACCGCACAAGGAACACATACCTTTTCTTGGGACAAGCCTCTGATATGTGTAGAATGACCACGCTTATGAGCCTTGCGTGGCATAGCAAATGTCTTACTCTTGCTATGATTGCCCTTGTACGAGATGGCGAAAAAAGTTTCGTCAGCCTCAATAATGCCGTCAAGGGTAACATCGTCTGCCATATTCTGAAGTGCATCCAAAATCTTGTGTCTCCAAAGGAATGCGGTGTTTCTGTGAATCCCACAAGCAACAGCAGTCTTACGAATGGATAAGCCATTCATCATACAATCAATGTACTGCTCCCACACGGACAAGTCTTTTCTTGTACCAGACACAATGGAGTTCGTAGCAATCACGAAGGACTTGCCACAATCCTTACATACATATCGCTGTGTGCCATCTTTACGATGACCATTGCGAACCACATGGATACAGCCACAAAGAGGGCATACACGACCATTTGCAAAGCGTTCCTTTGCTACGAAATCTTCAATATTCAAAGACTTTACAAAGGCAGGACTTAAAAGCATTGTTTTAAGGCTTTCCTGCTCTGCGACAGTCAACTTACCGATAATATCTAATGCGTCTTTGATAGTAGGCATATCCAATTACCTCCTTCGGTGGTACTGTTTCTTACTATTATTATACGCTATTTCTCGTCAAAAATCAACCATTTGTTGTGACAGAGCCTAATGAAAAAAGTCGTCTGTGTGCATATGCACAGATTTATCCATGTTCGATTCTTTTGCGACAATCGACGCAGTTGTTGTCTTTCCTGTTCCCGG
>NZ_SLUM01000047.1 GCF_004345265.1 Allofournierella massiliensis | reverse complement strand
TTCCCATTCCGAACACAGAAGTTAAGCTCTGTTGTGCCGAAGATACTTGGTTGGAGACGACCTGGGAAAATAGGTAGGCGCCGGCTTTTCTCTTTACTTTTTCTGGTCTTCAAACGGCAGCGCAGCGGCTCGGATGGCGAGCGGCAAAGCTGAATGATTTTGCAAGACCGAAAATTTAATATATGCACTTCTAGCTCAGTTGGTAGAGCAGCTGACTCTTAATCAGCGGGCCCAGGGTTCGAGTCCCTGGAAGTGCACCATACCAAGCAAATCCGAACGTACTTCTTTTCGAAGGTGCGTTCGGATTTGTTTTTTCATCAATAGGTGAGTGATTTCTGGAAAGAATAAATGCATATATTTATTTTAATGAATTTACAGAGGTAGGAAATCGAGGTATAATATATATAATAGGAGGTTTGTATACTTTTACTGATTCTATTTGAAAGATAATGAACAGGGAGAGCATTATGAGTAAAGCATATCTGAAGACATTGTACGCAAGAATATACCATGAAGATTTCTCTTATGGTGAGTTTGAAAAGAGAATGAAAATGCAAAAGGCAATATATTTGTTGCAAGAGATGGGCGCACCTATAGGAGATTACTCTTTCTTCTGGTATAAACATGGACCGTACTCGCAAGATTTACAAGATACAATGTATGCTATCAAAAATGTATCTGATGAAAATACTGCGGAATTTTCTGCGGATATGGAGAAAGACATTACTCGTGTAGAAAAAGCTCTTGCTGAAACCGGACTGTATAGCCAAAGCCAGTGGGCAGAATGCATGGCATCTGTTTATTATTTGCAAAAAAATATTTTTCAGGTTGGAACAGCAGATGAGGAAATCTGCAAAGAATTGCGGAACAGAAAACCGCACCTTGATAATGATAGCGAAAATGAACGTGCCTTAAAGTTGGTGAAAGAATTATGTGCTTAAGTGAAACACCAAGGCAAGATTCAATTCCAGAACGAAACCAATTGGATTTTGCAGGGCGTATTTTAGATAATGTACATGGTTTTATATATTATACAAAGGCAGAAGAGAAAATAATAAATCATCTGCTTTTTAAAAGATTACAGAGTATTAAACAGCTTAGTATCGCAAATTGGGTTTTCCCTGGATCGGAACATACAAGATTTATCCATTCACTGGGAGTGATGTATGTAGCTGATAAAATTGCTTGTCAGTTAAAATTATCAACCAATGAAAGAAAAATTGTGCGTTTGGCGGGCCTTTTACATGATATTGGGCATTATCCTTTATCGCATGTGTGTGAATTTCCATATAAGATGAATCCGGCAGCATTTCCAACAGATGATTATTGTAAAAATGTTAATGCAAGAGTAAAAGAAAAGATTGATCATTTTTCAGACGCGGCAACGTGGCGCTTTATGAAGAGATCGAATGGATGTCACCATGAGCAAATAGGGGCAGACATTATTCAAAATAATCAGTATATTCGTGATATTATTGTAAAAGAGTGCGGCGAAGAAGCAGTTTCTATAATTGCAGATATGATTGTAGGAAATGTAGAGAGACAAACGACAAACCCGTTGTTTGTGCAAATACTGCATTCAGAAATAGACGCAGATGGTATTGATTATTTGATGCGCGATGCAACTTTTTCTGGCACGAGCTTTGGAACATTTGAGATTGATCAACTGATTGGTTGCATGGAAAAGGGCGAATATGATTGCAACGGGGAAAAGAAAGCGATATTATGTATAACGCCTAAAGGAATAGCAGCGGCAGACCAATACATTATAAATAAATTCTTCTCATATTCGCAGGTGGTGTTTAATAAGCACTTAAGCGTAACAGAGTGGATGGCCGAGCAGATTGTAGATTGGATGCAAAAGACAGCCTCATACTTTCCGGCAAAAGATGACTTAAAAAAATGGGTAAGCGCAAGTGAAACAGAAGAACGGTATATTGATTTCACAGATAATTATTTTTGGGCATCACTTCAAAACCTACTCGATAATCCGATAAAAAAGACGATACCCAGTTCCATACGCTATTTTTGCAATCAGTTGCTTCGGCACAATGAATTGCCTTTCGAAGAAGGAACAGAAGTTCGAATGGTAGCAACTTCAAAAGCTGAAGTGCTTGATGCAATCAAAGAATCGGAAATATATAGGAATTTAGAAAATTGGAATGATAAAATTGCGATATTTTCTGAACGGGCAATGACCAAGGAAGCACCAGAAAAAGAGTTTGAAGATGCTGTGTATAAGCAAATTGCAGCGGACAAGGGTGAAGAAGGAATAAGTAAGGAAGATATGCCGATTTTGAAAGCGCAGAGGCTAATGGAAGGAGTTTGCGTTAAGGAGGATGAACAGCTACACTTATTGTGCGATGACAAAAGATCGCTAATGAGAACCTTGTACAAAACACGGCTGGTCATTTTGCGTGCTTTTTCGTGTGATTTGGACGGGGTAAAGTAAATATAGAATTTATAGGTTTATTATTACGATTGATATGTGATACACTCTATTGGAAAAATAGTGTTATCATAAAACAGGCAAAAATCCCTCAGCCTAATAGCTGAGGGATTTTTGCGCACACTAGAGTATATTAGAGCGTGCCCTTATCATCAATTTAAATCGTGAATTGGATGGTAGCGTTAAACTCCTCCCAGCCAATCTCTCCTAACTGGTACTTACTCAGCGCCATCTGCGCCTGTTTGCGCCAGGCGTTGTAGTCGTCCCGCATTTTCTGATTGCCGGGGGCTCGGGAGCAGCGCATCTGGTAGCGGTTGCGCATCTTGTTGTAGAGCTCCTTGGCTTTGTTGGCCTTCAGCTCCTCTGCATAGGCCAGCTTGGCGGCAATATTCTTGCAGGTGGCGCCGGTTTCCGGGTCCAGTACCCGCTCACAATACTTGGCACGGCTGGAGAAGGGGACAAACAGCCGGTGGCAGCTTTCACAGACGGCAACCGGCAGGTCCTGGGCGCACATCTGTACAAATTCCAAAAAGAGTAACGCGGGCAGCGTATCACTCGCGTAGAACGTGGCGGCAGAAATGCCGCCTTTTTTGTTGTCTGTGGGCCGTTTGTAGCGGGTCTGGATATGGATGTCGTCCTCCAGCTTGTGGTTTTTCTGGTAGGTCGGATCGCCGTTTTCGGCCAGTTCTACCAGCAGTTCTGAAGGGCGCTGGCCATGCTCCGTTCTGGGGCGGCCGTCCTCGTCCACCAGTGTAGCCTCGATCAGCTGGCGCAGATCCGTTTTTCCCTCCACCAACTGTTGCAGCAGGGTCACGAAGGATTCCAATACCGACAGCGCCGTCCGGCACAGAGAGGCGTCCCCGGTTTCACGCTGGATAAATACCTTCATCTGGTCGGTGAACTCCGGAAAGTTCCGGCAGAACCCTTCCATGATGTCACTGGTTATGGCCAACTCGCCGAGGTGGGACATTCTGGTGCGCAATTCATCAAATGTATACGAACTGTCATTTTTTCCAGTCTTTATAAATTGCAACACGCTATGTTGAGTAGCTTTCAGCTCCCACTCATTGCGACGGAAGGTGGCCAGCGTGTAGCCCTCTACAAGATCAAACAGAGCCGGGGAAACCTGCCGCACGGCGGCGGCAAAGTCATAGTAAAAGGAAGCCACCTGGTAATACACACAGGTGTCGGGGGCTGCCAGGCTCTGCTGTATAGTCTGAGCTTCCGGGAACTTTACGCCCCGGAATTTTTCCAGCAATACGCGGCCCCGCTCCAGATAGGGGACGGCATCCAAATCCAGGACACCGAACACCAGGGAACCCAGCGGATATGTATGCTGGGGCGTGTCGTAGCCCTGGATATATTCGGTGCGACCTTCAAAGAAAAGGTACGTCTGGTAGTTCAAAATTCGTCACCGTCCTGTGTTGGAGCATAGTTGGCGGAAAAAGGCTCTGTGTTTTTCTGTGTTTCAGAAACAGCCGAGAAAAGTGTGCGAATCATCTAACATGAAAACAGTCTAACACATCTTGAAACTGACTGCAAGGCGTTGTATGCTGTATGTGTCGGAATAATCTATAATTAAATCATCAAACATTTTCCAAAGACAAAACCAACCGGAAAAGAGGGATGCCAGAAGCCAAAACCCGCCACCAACCCATGATCTAAGGAGGTGCCATCTGAACCATGAACTTGTTCCCGCAGAGGACAACCTGAACCGCATCGACGGTTTCCTGATGATCCCGTCTAGCCTTCTCTCGGAAGAACCTTACCGGGAACTTCCCGGCGAAAGCAAGCTGCTGTACGGCCATTTGCTGGGGCTGCTGCGGTTGTCGGTCCAAGATACCACCGGGCACTGGAAAGCCAACGGCAGGCCCTGTGTGAGCCTC
This sequence comes from Allofournierella massiliensis, assembly GCF_004345265.1. GTDB lineage: Bacteria > Bacillota > Clostridia > Oscillospirales > Ruminococcaceae > Allofournierella > Allofournierella massiliensis. The sequence goes on along the minus strand of NZ_SLUM01000047.1, from coordinate 9,111 downwards.
TCGCGGGCCAGTGCCGGGAGACTGCTGCACTGCCAGCGGGAGAAAGCCGCCGGATTGTTCGCCGCTCTGGAACGCTGCGGCTTGCTGGAGCCGGTGCCGGGACAGCCAAACGGAAGGGCACGGCGGTACTATCTCAATCTGCCCCGGCCCAAGGAACCCAACGAGCTGTAACCACCCGTTGGAAGTTCCGCCCCGACCTGTCGGAAAAATGGACAGGCAGTTGACGGATTTGCCGACACCGACCCGTCGGAAAAACCGACACGATAAAGATAGAATGATATATCTAACTAAAAGAGAAATAGAGAAAGAATTCCACACCCCGCGTTTTGCAAAAGGTGGACAAGGGCTGTGGTGCCTGGCTTCCAGAGGCAGCCACAGACTTGGCAACCGCTACGACGGCGGCTCAACCGGGAAGATGGCACACCGATTTCGGTTGGCAGCCGTATTCCAATCCCTCCCGCCGCAGCGGGCCCACTGGCACTTTGCCGGCAACGCCGGAAAGTGTCATAGTGGGTCAGATGCTTTGCAAAGCATCTGCGTACCCCATCCGCAGCAGAACCGTACCCAAGAAAGGAGTCGCCTATCAGCAAAATCCATCGGACCGTGGTGCGCAATGAGCGCTACCGTAAAAATGCCATTTCGGTGCGGGAACGGCACAACGAACGCAAGAACGAAGTGTACTCCAACCCGGATGTGCTGTTGGAATACAGCCACAACAATGTGACTTTCAAAGCCTGCGAGGCAGCTACTTACGCCCAGCAATTTGACTGGATGGTGGAAGAGGGCATTGTTTCCACCCGAGGATTAAAACCGGATGCCTACGTCTTTGACGAGCTGGTGTTTGATGTGAATACCGACTATTTCGAGAGTCACGGCGGCTATGAGTACGCCAAACAATTCTACGCCGAGGTGTACGAGCTGGCCAAGGAGATCGCAGGCGGGGAGCAGTACATCATCTCCGCAGTCATGCACGCCGACGAGCGCAACCGGGAAGCCAGTGACCGGCTGGGACGGGATGTGTTCCACTATCACCTCCACGTTGTCTACCTGCCGGTGGTGGAGAAGCAGATCCGCTGGTCCAAGCGGTGCAAGGACCCGGCGCTGCGGGGCACCGTGCGGGAAACGATCATGCAGGTCAGCCACAGCAAAAAGTGGCCGATGGTCCCCATGACCGACGAGCAGGGGCAGCCGGTGCTGAAAAAGAACGGCAAGCCCCGGCTGGTGAGTTCCTACAGCCTGCTGCAGACGCAGTTCTTCGAGCACATGCGGCAGGCAGGATTCACCGACTTTGAACGAGGCGTACAGGGCAGCGATGCTGAACATTTGGAGGTCCTGGAGTATAAGGTCCAGAAAGACCGGCAGACAGTGGCGGAACTGTCTGACCAGAAAAAACAACTGCAAGGTCAGCGGAAGGAACTTATCTCCCAGGTGAAGAACATTTCCGGGTCGATCCGCGATGTGGCAGACATTGAGCAACGGGCCAAAACCAAAGGTGTGCTGGAAAAGCGGGTGGAGCTACCGGTGCAGGATTTTCAGACCCTGTGCGAGATGGCAAAAGCCAGCGGCAAACTGCAGGCGGAAAACCGCAGTCTGCGGATGCAGTTACAGCAAAGTATGGTGAGGGAACAGGAATCGCGCCAGCGTCTCCGCCGCTGTGAGGAACAGTTGGATGCAGTACTCACCGAAACCCGGCCCTACCGGGAAGCCATGCGGGTGGCACCGGAGCAGGTGCAGGCGTTTGTGCTGGGCATCTGCCGATGCCAACAGGAGGAAAAGCGGCTGAACCGTCAGCAGCGCCGCCAGCGGGCCAGGGGTCAGGACCGATGACAGAATATATCATAAGGCAGCAGAGGGCAACCCTGCAGAAAGGAGCCGCTACGGAAGATCGGCAGGAGAAGAAAACAGCACAGGCAGCGGCGTCCGCCAAGCACCGGGAGGACGGTGTGCCAGAGCAGGAGCTGGAACGGTTTGCCCGGTTCCTGCTGCCCAAGATCCAGGCATTTTACCAGTCGGAAGAGGGACAACGGCTGTTTGAGGAGTGGAAAAACAGGAGAAACGCGGAAGAAAAAACGTGAAAGTGCTTATAGCCTAATCATTTTGGGGAGAAACCTCGTTATCATAAGTGAAGCACATTTTACAAAGGGGGGATGCGTATGCGGGATGCGCAGTTGATACGTCGCATTCAGGCCGGAGACCGCACTGCGGGAGATGCCCTGATTGAGCGATATTATACGGCAATTCTGCGATATTGCGCCCGCCATACCCCTTGTACACAGACGGCGGAGGACCTGACCCAGGAAGTCTTTTTGCACCTGTTTCGTACCATAGGAAGCTACCGGGAGCAAGGGCAGTTCCGCGCCTATCTGTATCGCATCGCCTATTGTCTGTGCGTGGATGCTGCCAGACAAAGAAAAACGGAACCGTTACCGGAGAACATGGCAGACACATCGGCGCCTTTTGAAGCTGTCGAAAACCGTGATATGGCAGAGCGACTGTTGGCAAGTCTGCCCCCGGAGCAGCGGGAAGCCGTATTGCTCCGGTATGGGGAAGGACTGAAATACCGCGAGATTGCAGCCGTGACGGGCCAGCCATTACGCACCGTGCAGAGCCGTGTACGGAAAGCACTGAAATCTTTAAGGGAGGGAAGACTGTGAATTCTTCTGAGTTGCATCACCTGCTGTGCCAGGGGCCCCAGCCCTCTCGCATGGCGGAAACCAAACAAAAGTGCGCCGCGCTCTTACAAGAAAATCCGGTGCGGCAGCGTACCGGATTCTGGACCTTCCTCTCACAGGTATGGCGCTTTACCGGGGGGCCCATGTGGGCGGCACAGGGGGCCGCATCTGTGCTGTTTTTCCTGGCGGCGGCCGGACAAAAAGACCTTGTGTCCTGGCTGCCGCTGCTGGGGCCGCTTCTGGTGGCGGTTTGTCTGCCGGTCCTGTTTGCCGGTCAGCGCTACGACATGGATGAACTGGAAGCATCCACCTGTGTGTCCCGTGCGGAACTGGCACTTGCCAAGCTGATTCTGGCCGCGGCCGCTGACCTTGTGATTCTGACGTCGGCACTGGTGTTGGGAAGATCACAGACGGGAAAAGCCTTGCTGCCGTTGTTTTTTTATCTGCTGGTTCCTTTCTTGTTCTGTGCGCTGACGGCTTTGACCGTACTTCGACGCTGTCCGCGGAGCAATGGAACAATTTGTATCGCGGTATGTTCCGTCACGGCAGCGGGACTGCTGATGATTCATCTTGCGGCACCCCAACTGTATGAAACGTCTGCGTTGGGCGGCTGGATTCTTGCATTCCTGGTATTCGGCGGATTTTTTGTCAGAGAACTGATTTCTCTGTTCCAACAACGAAAGGAGGGCATCATCGGTGGAATTGCTGCTTGATAATCTGTGCAAAGAATTCGGAGGAAACACGGCGGTGGCAGGGGTCACGGCTGTGTTGGAACCCGGTATTTATGGTCTGTTGGGAGCCAACGGGGCGGGAAAAACAACCCTTTTGCGGATGATCTGCGGCGTCTTGAAGCCCACTGCCGGACAGGTACGTCTGGATGGGATTCCCATTGACGCACTGGGGGCGGCATACCGAGATAAGCTGGGCTATCTGCCCCAGGATTTTGTCGGATATCCGCAGTACAGTGCCCGTGATTTCCTTCTGTATATGGCTGTGCTGAAAGGTATGACCCGCTCCCAGGCCGTGCCGAAGATTCAGGAACTGCTGCATATGGTTCGTCTGCAGGAGGCTGGGAATAAAAAGATCCGGACCTTTTCCGGCGGAATGCGCCGCCGGTTGGGCATCGCTCAGACATTGCTCAATGACCCGGATATTCTGATTCTGGACGAGCCCACCGCAGGGTTGGACCCCAAGGAGCGGGTTCACTTCCGCAACATTCTGGAAGGATATGCGCAGGAAAAAATTGTGCTACTTTCCACCCACATTGTTTCTGACCTGGAAGCGATTGCACACAAGGTGTTCCTGATGAAAGACGGATGCTTTCAAACCCAGGGTACAGTTTCGGAACTGCTGCAGCAGGCAAACGGGCGCGTGTGGGAATTGACTGTGCCGTCCCAAGAGGCTGAGACCTTGCAAGCACGAATGACCGTGGCCAATCTGCGCTATGACGGGAACAGCGTGACGCTGCGGATTCTGGCGGATGCAAAGCCTGCCCCGGCGGCAAGGCCATGTATCCCCACGTTGGAAGATCTGTATCTGTTGTACTTTCCGGAGGAGGAAGGAGGCGACAATCCATGAGCCTGTTCTGGCAGGAACATAAGAAACTGTGGCGCTCTGGGCTGACCAGACTGGCAGTCTGTGGAATGCTGCTGTTGACGCTGGGGCTGCAGGTATGGGCCATGCAGTGTATCAATTTCGGCACCATGCGGGCAGACGGAAGTCACCAGATCGATGGATATATGAATATTCGCAAGAGTCAGCAATATGCCGCCCAGTGGCAAACGCTCACCGATGAGACAGCACAGGATATGGTGCGTACCTATCAGCAAATCCTGGCGGAGAACCCGGAGTTTGATGGTGCTTTGGCGGATTTCAGCTTTCTGCAGGGGACACTGGTATCGTTTCTGTGGCCGGAGGTAGAGGATCAGACCCAGCCCTATCCCACACTTACCATCTACTATGTGGACCCTGCTCGCTTGACCGGTCTGTATGAGCGTCGGGAGGAAAAACTGGAATATTACCTGGAAAACCAGTTTTCAGACCCGGCGGATCGAAAGTTCTTTCTGGATATGGACAGCCAGGTGGACAAGCCCATGGCATACGGCTGGGCTGCAGGCTGGTCTGCCATTTTGGGCAACGGAATCGGGGGCTTTGGTCAGATGGTCCTGCCCGTGGTGCTGGCCCTGGCCCTGACGTCTGTATTTGCCGGGGAAAGACGGCGGGGGATGGACACATTGCAGGTGACATCCCTGCATGGAAAAGCTGGACTGGCCGGAGCAAAGCTCCTGTCGGGCCTGGCATTTGCGGTGGAGATCTTTGCGATGTTTGCGGCGGTTATGGTGGCGGTTCAGGCTGTCTGGCTGGGATTTGAGGGCTGGAATCTGCCCATCCAGTTGATCAAGATGCTAACCACTGCACCGATGAATATGTTCCAGGCGGAATGCTATGAACTGGCGTACCTGTTCTGCTCGATGTTGGGCTTTGCCGGGATTGCCTTGCTGATGTCGGCGCTTCTGCCCGGAACCACGGCAGCATTGATCGCCGCGTTGCTAATAACCTGGGGGCCGCAGATCCTCAACCAGTATCTGCCCTGGTCGGTGCAGCAATATCTGCGGTTGCTGCCCTTTATGGGCGGGGCGGAGGATATCTTCCGGCAGAACCTGTATCACTGGTTCGGTTTCCGGATCTGGTCGCCCGGACCTTTGCTGGTGATCCCGTTCCTGGTAGGACTCGTTTGCTTGCCGTTTGCTGTAATGGCATGGTGCCGGAAACGAAAACGGTAAAGAGCCGTCAATATGCAAAATGTCATGGGAGACAGAAATCTCTCATGACATTTTTTCTGACGGGTGAACGGTGAAAGGACCGGAAGAAAGACTTGAAGAAAACCGCGAATTCGATTATACTTGAATTAACGAATTTTGCGGGAGGTCTTTCCATGGATGTATCCGTAGGCACCCGTCTGCGCGTGCTGCGCAAGGACGCGGGGCTGACCCAGGCCCAGCTGGCGGCGCTGGCTGGCACCAATCAGGCTGCCATCAACCGGTACGAGACCGACCGGGCGGCGGCGCCTTACCGTATCCTGGTCTGGTATGCAACCTATTTTAATGTATCGCTGGACTATATCTTCGGCCTGTGCGAGGACCCTCTCGGGCGGTATGTCTGCGTCACGCCGGAGGAGGCGCAGGAAGTGGTGCAGCGCAAACCGGATTGGAGCGAGTTCGTGGAAGCCTGCTTCACGCCGGGCAGCGAGCTGAACCGTCGCCTGAAACAGATGATCCTCAATATGGGAGAAGAGGAAAAGCACAAGTAAGGAGGTGCACGCCATGAATGCCGTGATCTATGCCCGCTACAGCAGCGACAATCAGCGGGAAGAATCCATCGAAGGCCAGCTTCGGGAATGCAAGGAGTATGCCGACCAGAACGGCATCACCGTGGTGCGGACCTATATCGACCGGGCACTGTCTGCCAAGACCGACAGCCGCCCGCAGTTCCAGCAGATGATCCACGATAGTGCCACCCACACCTTTGAGGCGGTGCTGGTTTGGAAGCTGGACCGCTTTTCCCGCAACCGGTACGACTCGGCTCACTATAAGCGCATCCTGAAAAACAACCGGGTCCATGTGGTGTCGGTGACAGAACCCATCTCCAACACGCCGGAAGGCATCATGCTGGAAAGTCTGCTGGAAGGCATGGCCGAGTACTATTCGGCGGAGCTGGCCGAGAAGGTCAGCCGCGGCCACAAGGAGAATGCCCTCAAGGCCAAGTTTAACGGCGGCCCGGTGCCGCTGGGATACCGCATTGACAGCGAGCATCACTACCAGATCGACCCGGCCACCGCACCGGTGGTGCAGGAAGCGTTCCAGCGGTACGCGGCGGGGGAGAGCATCCGCAGCATCATCGAATCGCTGAACGCCCGGGGCATCCGCAACAGCCGGGGCAACCCGTTCACCAAGAACAGTTTCCAGACGCTGCTCAAGAAACGCCGGTATCTGGGCGAATACCACTATAAGGATACCGTCATTCCCGATGCCATCCCGGCCATCATCGACCCGGATTGCTTCGATGCGGTCCAGCGCCGATGCGAGATTCACCGTCAGGCACCGGCCCACAACAAGGCCGATGTCCACTATCTGTTGACTACCAAGCTGTTCTGCGGCAAGTGCGGCACCATGATGGCAGGGGAGAGTGGCAGAAGCCACACGGGCACAGTCCACTGTTACTATAAATGTGGCACCCGCAAACGCAGCGGCAAGGAGGCTTGCAGCCTGAAGCCGGTGCGCAAGGAGCCGCTGGAGCAGTTTGTGGTGCAGACGGCGTTGGAAAAGGTGCTGAATGACCGGGTCATCGACCTGCTGGCGGACAAGCTGCTGGAATACCAGAGTAAGGAAAACACCCGCTTGCCGGTCTTGCAGGTGGAGCTGAAAGAGGTCAAGCGCCGCATCGACAATCTGGTGGCAGCTATCGAGCAGGGCATCCTGACGCCCTCCACCAAGGCGCGGATGGAGGAACTGGAACAGCAGCGTGAAGCACTGGAAACCAGCATCCTGCAGGAGCAGATCGAAAAGCCGCCCATTACGCGGGAACAGATTTTGTTTTGGTTTGATCAGTTCCGCCACGGCGACCCGGCGGATATCGCCTTTCAGGAAAAGGTCATCGACTGTTTTGTTAATTCCATCTATCTGTTCGATGACCGCATCGTGGTGAATTTCAACTACCAGGAGGGCGGACGCCCGGTATCTCTGGAAGAAGTACTTAGTTCGTTTTTGGATGGGAATGGTGCACCACAAAAAGGCAGGACGTTTGTCCTGCCTTTTTTGTTGCACTTCCCCCCTTCGGGGGCGGCTTCACCGTTCGCGCTGCGGCGCTCCGGTTCAGCTCGCAGGGCCTCTCAGGCTAAACAATATGCCACCGGCATATTTTTCTTAACGCCTTCGTCTGGAAGTGCACCACAAAGAGGGGAACATTGTTTGGTGATTGCTTTTCTTTTGCTGCACTTCCCCCCTTTTTTTGGGGGGGCGGTTTTTCAGGCTAAGCAGCATGCCAAAGGCTGAAAATATTTCTCATGGAAAACAAATGGGTAAACTTGTAAATTTGCTGTATGTAGTATAAGATGGATTTATCTGAGTTTTACCGCTATTCGGGCGGGAAAACAGTTTCGACAAAATTCCAAAAGGAGAAACTCCCATGCCACCGATCCATGTGATGATCAAGCCCGTCTCTGCGGGATGCAATATGCGCTGCCGATACTGCTTTTACGCAGACGAGGCTGCCTGTCGGCAGGAGGGGATGCGGGGCATGATGTCCCGGGAGACTGCCCGGGCTGCAATCCGCCGTGCGCTGGCCCACGCCGAGGGAAGCTGCACCTTCATGTTTCAGGGCGGTGAGCCGACGCTGGCCGGGCTGGATTTCTTCCGCTTCTTTGCGGATACCGTTCGGCAGGAGAACCGGCGCGGCGTGCAGATTTCGTATGCATTCCAGACCAACGGGTTGGCGCTGGATGCCCAGTGGGCGGAGTTCTTTGCCCGGAATCAGGTGCTGGTGGGGATTTCCATGGACGGTACTGCTCAGGTGCACGATACACTGCGCCCGGCAGCGGATGGAAGCGGTACCCATTCCACAGTGATGGAAAACCTTCAGATGCTGCGCCGCGCCGGGGTGGAGTGCAATGTGCTGGCGGTGGTGACCAGGCAGCTGGCCCGCAGCATCAACCAGACCTATGACTTCTTTTCCGAGCAGGGCGTACTCTACCAGCAGTACATCCCCTGTATGGACCCGCTGGAGGAGACCCGGGGCGGACGGGAATATTCCCTTTCCCCGAAGGAGTACGCCAAGTTTCTTCACCGGCTGTTCTGCCGCTGGAAGGCGGATCTGGACGGCGGAAACTATGTGTCGGTTCGCCATTTCGATAACTGGATCGGCATTCTGATGGGCCGCCCGCCCGAGAGCTGCAATATGCGGGGCGCCTGCGCCATCCAGTATGTGGTGGAGGCGGACGGCAGCGTGTATCCCTGCGATTTCTACTGCCTGGATGAGTGGAAGCTGGGTAATGTGATGCAGGATGATCTGGCTGCATGCGACGAGAAGCGGCGTCAGCTGCGCTTTGTGGAACGCAGCCTGCCTGCACCACAGCAGTGCCGGGAATGCCCCTGGTATGCACTGTGTCGCAACGGCTGTCCCCGGGATCGGGTACAAAAGCCCGGCGATCCGGTGGCCATCAATTACTTCTGCGAGGCACATCGGGAGTTTTTCGGCCTGCACATCCGGGAGATGCAGCAGATCGCACAGCGGTTTGCAAGATAACCACACAGACAGTAAAGATACAGAAAAAGCCTGCTTCGGCATTTTGATATGCTCCCTCTATGAGAGACAGTGAAATAAAACGCTGTCAATCATAGGGGGAGCATTGTTATGCAGTACAAACAGAAGTTGAGTGTAGAGC
>NZ_SLUM01000046.1 GCF_004345265.1 Allofournierella massiliensis | reverse complement strand
GAACACAGAAGTTAAGCTCTGTTGTGCCGAAGATACTTGGTTGGAGACGACCTGGGAAAATAGGTAGGCGCCGGCTTTTCTCTTTGCTTTTTGGTCTTCAAACGGCAGTGCAGCGGCTCGGACGACGAGTGGCAAGGTTGAATGGTTTTGCAAGACCGGAAATTTAATAACATGCACTTCTAGCTCAGTTGGTAGAGCAGCTGACTCTTAATCAGCGGGCCCAGGGTTCGAGTCCCTGGAAGTGCACCACAAAAAGGCAGGACGTTTGTCCTGCCTTTTTTGTTGCGCTTCCCCCCTGCGGGGGCGGCTTCCCCGTTCGCGCTGCTGGCGCTCCGGCTCAGCTCGCAGGGCCTCTCAGGCTAAAAAATATGCCACCGGCATATTTTTCTTAACGCCTTCGTCTAGAAGTACACCGCAAAGAGGGGAGCGCTGTTAGATCGCGCTTTTTGTTCAATGTGTGTTTTATGATCGGGCGGTTTTGCTGCCGTGGCGAAGAATGTGTCGGAAAATTGGCGCACAGATTTTATTGTAAAAAAATAAAACCCATTCATTGGATGTATTGAGGGCAACCGAATCAATGGGTTTTAAGCAGTTAATGCTCTCTATGAGATTTGCGCAAAAGTGGATTATTCTTCGATGGATACACCCAGCTTTTCGGCAATTTCGTTCAGCTTCATGCCGGACTTTTGCGCCTTGGTGACCAGAGATTTGATCTGCTGGGCCTTGGTCTTGCGGGGAGCACGTTTTTTTGGGGTCAGAAGGTCGTGCTTGCGGGCCTGCAGTTTGCGGATCTTTTCGTTGATGGAATCGATTTTTGCGTCAAACTTTGCAGCAGCTTCCGCTTTTTTGGCTTCTACTTCCTGAATGGACTCATTCAACTCCGCAATCTGCTGGTCAAGGTCAGCGGCAATCTGCTGAGATGTGCGGCGTACACGTTTCTGTTCAGACATAGCATACAACTCCTTACCATTTTATAGTACTATTATCGTAGCATACGCGGATAAAAGCTACAAGAGTATTTTGTCTGTTTTTTTCGAAAACACAAAAACACCACAAAATCAGTTATAAAGAGATTGGAGAAAAGTGCATTAGAGAAAATGAGCTGCTGCTAATGGAGAAATTAAAACATTTACGGAAATTAACACGGCAATAAAAAACCGCTTCCTCCATCTTATTCATAAAGAAGGGAAAACCTTCCAGAAAAGAGGAGAAAGCGGAAAAATAACACAAATATTGGAAAAATCAGAACAGATCGTCGTCGGTGTCGTACACAGAGATATACGAGGGAGCATGCTCCTGCTTGAGCAGGGCGATGCCCAGCGCAGCGCCGGCCAGCGCAAAGATCAAAGCTAAAATTTTAACAAGCAGTTTCATCGGGAAACCCTCCTTTGATTGGTTCGATTACTGTTCCTTAAGTATAGCATAAAGCAACCAGCCCGTGCAAACCATTTTATGGGGAAAATCAGCAAAAATGCGAAGAAGATGGGTTACAGAATCGTAATCCATGTTGACTTGAAACCACAAAGCATTTAGAATATTCTAGAGCGGGTGCGCCATGCTGTGGTTCGTACATGCGCCCCGTAGATTGTATGAAATGGGGGAACGTTCAATCCATGTTGAAAAAGCTGAAACGTGCGGCGCTTGGCGCCGGCGTGCCGCATGAGAAGGGAACTGCCACCCTGGCCACGGTGAAGATGCCCGTGCCCAGTAAGGTTGTTCTGCCCATGCAGCAGCACATCGGCGCACCTTGCACGCCGGTGGTCAAGAAGGGTGACACCGTGATGGTGGGTACCCTGGTCGGCAAAGCTGAGGGCTTTGTGAGTGCCAACATCTATTCCGGCGTATCCGGAACGGTGGCCTCTGTGGACACCGTGCATATCTCCAACGGCGCCAGCGTGGCCGCTGTTGTGATTACTCCCGACGGCCAGCAGACCGTTGATCCTGCGGTAAAAGCCCCGGTGGTAACCGATAAGGCGAGCTTTATTGAGGCGATCCAGAACTGTGGTCTGGTTGGCCTGGGCGGCGCCGGCTTCCCCACTGCGGTGAAGCTGAGCCCCAAGACTCCGGTGGATACCCTGGTAATCAATGCCGCTGAGTGTGAGCCCTATCTGACTGCTGACACCCGCGAGATGCTGGAGAACGGCGAGACCATCGCTTCCGGCGTCAAGGCTGTGATGAAATACCTGGAGATCAAGAACTGCGTGATCGGCATCGAGCGCAACAAGCCCGAGTGCGTGAGCGCCATGAACCAGCTGTTCAGCGGCGTGGCGGGCGTGACCGTGAAGGTGCTGCCCAGCCGTTACCCGCAGGGTGCCGAGAAGGTGCTCATCGAGAACACCACCGGCCGTGAAGTGCCCCAGGGCGGCCTGCCCAGCGATGCGGGCGTGATCGTGATGAACGTGACCACCGTATCCACCATCGGCAAGTTCCTGGCCACCGGTATGCCTCTGGTGACCAAGCGCCTGACCGTGGACGGCGACGCCATCAAAGAGCCCAAGAACGTGGAAGCCATCATCGGCACCCCTGTGCGTGAGGTGCTGGAGTTCTGCGGCCTGAAGGAAGGCGTTACCGTTGCCAAGCTGATCAGCGGCGGCCCCATGATGGGTCTTGCCCTGCCCAGCGCCGACGAGCCCGTTCTGAAGCAGAACAACGGCATCCTGGCCTTCAGCGAGAAGATGGCCGCCATGCCCGCTGCGGGCCCCTGCATCCGCTGCGGCCGCTGCATCGAAGCCTGCCCCATGGGTCTGGCCCCCGTGCAGATTGCCGGTGCTTTCAACAAGAAGAACACCGAAGAGCTGAACAAGCTGTGCGTGGATCTGTGCATGCTGTGCGGCACCTGCAGCTATGTCTGCCCTGCCAAGCGCCCGGTTACCCAGACCATGGGCCTGGCCAAAGAATTCGCCAAGAAGGAGGCAAAGAAATAAATGGAAAACCGTTATATGGTCACTGCCTCCCCCCACATTGTGGACCGCTCGTCCACCCGTGGGCTGATGGGCAATGTGATTATCGCTTTGCTGCCCTGCGTAATTGCCAGCGTGTGGATCTTCGGGCTGCGCGCACTGCTGGTGGTGGGCGTTACCACCGCTGCCTGCGTGGGCTTTGAGTACCTGTACTGCCTGCTGATGAAGAAGCCGAATCCCGTGGGCGATCTGTCCGCCGTGGTGACCGGCATCATTCTGGCACTGAATATGCCTGTGAGCATGCCCCTGTGGATTGCCATTGTGGGCGCGTTCATTGCGATCGTTGTGACCAAGCAGCTGTTCGGCGGCCTGGGCTTCAACTTCGTGAACCCCGCTCTGGTGGGCCGCATTGTGCTGTTCACCGGTTTTGCTTCCCGCATGACCACCTGGACCTTCACTCCTCACATGGAGGAGACCCTGAGCGGCATCGACGCCGCTGCCAGCGCCACTCCTCTGCAGGTGGTGGACGCTGCCGGCAACTCCCTGCTGGGCCAGTACCCCATCATGGACCTGTTCCTGGGTCAGCATGGCGGCGTGCTGGGTGAGACCTGCGCTCTGGCCATCCTGATCGGCTTCGTGTGGCTGGTTGCCACCCGCACCATCAGCCCGGCCATCCCCGTGACCTATGTTGCCACCGTGGCTGTGATCAGCGCGCTGGCAGGCAAGCCCGTTCTGGCGGAGCTGCTGGCCGGCGGCCTGCTGTTCGGCGCCGTGTTCATGGCCACCGACTATGTGACCAGCCCCTTTACCCTGAAGGGCAAGATCGTGTTCGGTCTGGGTCTGGGCATCATCACCTGCGGCATTCGCTACTGGGCGAACATGGCCGAGGGTGTTTCCTACGCCATCCTGTTCATGAACCTGATGGTTCCCTACATCAATGATCTGACCCGCCAGAAACCCCTGGGCGCGAAGAAGAAAGGGGCGAAAAAGGCATGAAAAACAACAACATGTGGGAAAACTTCCTGAAACCCGTTGTGGTTCTGGTTGTAATCTGCATCGTGGCCAGCGCCGCGCTGGCCGGCACCAACCAGCTGACCGCTCCCATCATAAAGGCGCAGGAGGAAGCTGCTGCCAATGCCGCTTATCTGGAGGTTCTGCCTGAGGCCGACGGCTTTGAGGAGATCACCGACTTCCAGTCCAGCAATGTGACCAAGGCCCTGAAGGCTACCAACGGCGCCGGCTGGGTCATCCAGGCCTATGGCAAGGGCTTCGGCGGCGACGTGCCTGTGGTTGTTGCCTTCGACAGCGAGGGCACCATCCTGAAGGTGAAGTTCATGGAGAACAGCGAGACCGCCGGTTTCGGCCAGAAGCTGGCTGATCCCTCTGATGCTGACGGCCAGAAGCTGGCCGAGAGCTTCGTGGGCAAGAGCGGCACCCTGGAAGCGGGCGACGTGGATATGATCAGCGGCGTTACCGTTTCCTCCAAGGCTGCTCTGTCTGCCGTGAACTCCGCCGTGAACTGCTTCAATGAGGTTGCTCTGGGCCAGGCTGCCGTGGTGGAAGCCGAGCAGCTGACTCCCGATCAGGCTCTGGAGAGCATGGAGCTGACCGAGATTGAGATTCCCGAGGGTCTGACCGGCGCCTGGGAAACCGCCAACGGCACCACCGTGCTGCGCACGGAAGCCACCGGCTATGAATACGAGACCGCTCCGCTGGATGTTCTGGTGGAGTTTGACACGGATGGCAACATCCTGAACGTATGGGTTGGCACCGATGGCCAGACCGCCGGTATCGGCGATCAGGCAGGCGGCGCCGAGTACCTGAACCAGTACAAGGGCGTTCTGGGCGAGGCCGGTCTGGATGGCGTGGATACCATCTCCGGTGCAACTCAGTCCACCCGCGGCGTGAAGAAGGGTGTGCGCAAGTGCATCCAGGCCTTTGTTGCCATGTATCCTGACTGCGCTGCCGCCACCGCGGTTGCTCCCGAGGGCGGCGATGCCGAGAGCGAGGCTTCCAGCGAGGCTGCTGTGGAGACTGCTACCCTGAGCGACGAGGCCTGCAAGGCCGTTCTGCCCGATGCTACCACCTTTGAGGCGGTGGAATCTGCCACCAGCGGTGTGCAGGCTGCCGTGAAGGCCGACACCGGCTGGGTGATCCAGGCCAGTGCCAAGGGCTTCGGCGGCCAGGTGCCCGTGATTGTGGGTCTGGACGCGGACGGCGCCATTGTGGGCGTAAGCTTCCCCGAGAACAGCGAGACTCCCGGCTACGGTGCTCAGCTGTTTGAGGAGGGCAATGAGAAGGCCGCTGCTCTGGCCGCCAGCCTGGTGGGCAAGAGCGGCGAGGTGGCCATTGGCGACGTGGACGCCATCTCCGGCGCCACCGTTTCCTCCAAGGCTGTTGTGGAGGCCGTGAACATCGCCCTGAGCTGCTACAATGAGGTGGCTCTGGGCCAGGCTCCTGCTGCTGACGAGGGCGGCGAGGGCACCGACCTGAGCGCCATGAGCGCCGAGGAAGCCCGCGCTGCGCTGGCTCCCGGGGCCACTCTGACCCAGATCACTGCTCCCGAAGGCCTGACTGACGCCTGGCAGGGCGACGACGGCAGCTATGTGCTGTATGCCGAGGACAAGGGCTATGAATACTCCACCAAGCCTCTGAACGTGGCGGTTGGCTTTGACGCCAATGGTGCCATCACCGGCGTTTGGGTGGATGTATCCGGTCAGACCGCCGGCATCGGCGATCAGGCCGCCGGCGCGGACTACCTGGGCCAGTACACCGGCATCACCGATGAGGCCGGTCTGGATGGCGTGGATACCATCGCCGGTGCCACCGAGTCCACCCGCGGCGTGAAAAAGGCAGTGCGCAAGTGCATTCAGGCGTATGCCGCGGGCCTTGCGTCTTGATAGGGAGGCTGTGAATTCATGAATAAAGTTCAGATTTTTACCAACGGCCTCGTGAAGGAGAACCCGGTTCTGCGCCTGGTTCTGGGCACCTGCCCCACGCTGGCTGTTACCACCATGGCCTTCAACGGCCTGGGCATGGGCATTGCAGCTACCTTCGTGCTGTTCTGCTCCAACATTGCGATCTCGCTGCTGCGCAACGTGATCCCCGACAAGGTGCGCCTGCCGGCCTACATTACCGTCATCGCCACCTTCGTTTCCATCGTGCAGATGCTGGTCAAGGCTTACGTTCCCGCTCTGGATAAGTCCCTGGGCGTGTTCCTGCCCCTGATCGTTGTGAACTGCATCATCCTGGGCCGTGCCGAGATGTTCGCTTCCAAGAACAAGCCTCTGGACTCTGCTCTGGACGGTCTGGGCATGGGCCTGGGCTTCACCCTGACCCTGGTGCTGATGGGCTCCATCCGTGAGATTCTGGGCTCCGGTACCTGGTTTGGCATTGCCGTGATCCCCGCATCCATCGACCGGTTCACCTTCATGACCACGCCCGCCGGCGGCTTCTTCACCTTCGGCTGCCTGATGGCTCTGGTGATCTTCATCGAAAACAAGACCGGCAACAAAAAAGAGCGCAGCATCGGCTGTGAGGGCTGCCCCTCCAAGAGCGTCTGCGGCGCGAAAGGGGGCTGTGAATAATGGCTGCTCGTTTAGCTGCTATCTTCTTCACCATGATTCTGGTGGATAACTATGTCCTGGTCAAGTTCCTGGGCATCTGCCCGTTCCTGGGCGTATCCAAAAAGCTCAACTCCGCCTTCGGCATGAGCTGCGCTGTTATCTTTGTTATGACCCTGGCCACCGCGGTGACCTGGCCCATCCAGAACTTCCTGCTCACCCCGGTGGACGCGGAAGGCAACCTGAAATGGGATCTGGGCTACCTGCAGACCATCGTGTTCATCCTGGTCATCGCCGTGCTGGTTCAGCTGGTTGAGATCATCATGAAGAAGTACATGCCTCCTCTGCACAAGGCTCTGGGCGTGTATCTGCCTCTGATCACCACCAACTGCGCCGTTCTGGGCGTTACCGTGCTGAACATCGACAACGGCTACAACTTCGTGGAGTCCATCTTCTGCGCTCTGGGCGCGGGCTTCGGCTTCATGCTGGCCATGGTCATCTTCTCCGGCGTGCGCAAGCGCCTGGAGGATGCTCAGCCCCCCAAGTGCTTTGAAGGCCTGCCCATCACTCTGGTGGCGGCTTCTGCCACTGCCCTGAGCTTTGGCGGCTTCGGCGGTCTGATCGAAAACATCTTTGGTGCAATTTAAAAGGAGGCCGGGAATATGTCTATTGCAATGGCGATTGCCATCGTTACTGTTGTCGGCCTGCTGGGCGCCATCATTCTGGTGCTGGCCGCCAAGTTTATGCATGTGGAGGAGGATCCCCGCATCGGTCAGGTGAACGGCTGCCTGCCCGGCGCCAACTGCGGCGCCTGCGGCTACGCCGGCTGTGCCGACTATGCCAAGGCCATCGTTGAGGCCGGCGCTCCGGTGAACAAGTGTGTTCCCGGCGGCGCCAAGGCCGCTGAGGACGTGGCCGCTGTGATGGGTGTGGAGGCCGGCGCCACTGCGGTGGTCAAGGCCATCGTGGGCTGCCAGGGCCGCCCCGGCGTGTGCACCCAGAAGTTTGACTACAAGGGTGTGTCCAGCTGCGCGGCTGCCGCTTCTCTGTTTGGCGGCGGCAAGGCCTGCGTACACGGCTGCCTGGGTCTGGGCGACTGTGTGAAGGCCTGCCCCTTCGATGCCATGCACATTGTGGATGGTGTTGCCTGCGTGAACGTGGCCAAGTGCACCGGCTGCGGCGCCTGCGCTGCGGTCTGCCCCCACGGCGTGATCGAGATCCACGGCAACACCGAGAACAAGCCCAAGGTGCTGTGCAACAACACCGAGAAGGGCGCTCTGGTGATGAAGGAGTGCCAGACCGGCTGCATCGGCTGCATGAAGTGCCAGAAGACCTGCCCCAGCGAGGCGATCAAGGTTACCAACAACCTGGCTCGCATCGACTACGACAAGTGCACCGGCTGCGGTGCCTGCGTGGAGGTCTGCCCCAAGCACGTGATCGTGAAGGCATAAGCCGAACGAAAAACAACGCGAAAAATCCCGCTGCTCACTGAGCAGCGGGATTTTTTCTTTGTTCGGATATCTGTGAAAAATGAAGTACAGTTATGACAGGCTGCGGACGAAAAAGGGGGAAAGCGACCATGAAAAAACAACTCACTCCAGAATGATCCGTGCCAGAGCCGCGGGATCAGCGGCGATATAATCGGCACCTTCGCCGCGCAGCTCCTCCTCGGTGCGGAAGCCCCACAGCACGCCGCAGCCCGCCAGACCGCCGTTTTTGGCGGTGCGGATGTCCACATTGCTGTCGCCCACAAACAGAGTGGAGGCGGCATCCGCGCCCATGGCGGCCATCAGCTGCCGCAGGGCAGTGGGCTCCGGCTTCACCGGAACGCCGGGCACTGCACCCTGTACAAAGCTGAAACGGCCGGGGAAATAATGCTCCAGCACGCCTTTGGCCAGAGGGTGGGCCTTGTTGGTGAGTACACCAAAGACCACGCCGGCGGCCTGAAGGGCGTCCAGCAGCGAAGCAATGCCCGGATAGGGAGCGGTGGTGTCCTCTTTGTGAGCGTCGTAATAGCGGGTGAACTGCTCCAGCGTTTGGGCCAGCCGTTCGGGGCTGCGCTGGTCGGCGGGGGAGAACCGTTCGCAGAGCTTGGGAATTCCGTTGCCCACAAAATAGCGGTATTCCTCCAGCGTGTGGGCAGGCCAGCCGTTTTGGGCGCACACATACTCCCCGGCGGCGGCCAGGTCCTCCAGCGTATTTAAAAGAGTTCCATCCAGATCAAAAATTACAGAACGATACAAAGCAAAATCCGCCTCCTTGACGATAAAAACAGCAAAACGAAAGCCCTCAGGCCACCAGTCGCAGATGGTCTGCCGCCAGCTTCTTGATGCTGCGCACACGGATGCGACGGCGGCAGGGCAGGTGGATGGTCAGGGTGCAGCGGCCCACCGCTTCCGAGAAGGGGGTCTGAATCCAGGCCAGCGACACATTGGGGCTGAATATGCACAGCTGGTGGCGGCTGAACAGCCGGGTGTAGCACACAGCCATGGTGCCGTTGGAGTTACGGGCAACACCCTCGGTGAACCAGCCCTCCACCGAGGCGGCCACCAGACCGGAACAGACCACCAGCGGCACCAGCAGCAGCGGGGTAAGCTGGGGCATTTTCCATATTGATACCACACACAGCATGCCGCAGAAGGCAACCAGTGCCCCACTCTTCCACAGGAACTGGGGCCAGCTGCGGTTTGCGGTAATGCCAGCCACCGGCCGCGGCGGAACAAACTGGGGCATCAGCGCCTGCAAAAGCGTGTCGCGCCCCTTGCCGTAAACCAGAATGGGAAGATCCGCGCCGGTGTAGCTGCCGGCGCACAGGAACACCGGATACCGGCGCAGCAGCCGGGAGATGGGGGTGATGCGGATGTCGCAGTAGCTCACTGCCGATGCCAGAATGCGCCGCTCGGTCAGGTTGACCCGGCCGCCCTTGGCCAGAATCACGCCGCCGCTGCGGCTGACCCGGAACCGGGAGGTGGCCAGCAGCGAGGAGAACAGGGCGATGCCCCACAGCGTGAAGATCAGGGTGAACAGCCAGGCAACACCGGCGGGCAGAAACAGCTCGGCCAGACGCTCCAGCCGGCCCAGATTGGCCATGGCCAGCGAGCCCAGATCCACACCCAGGTTGTTGCCCAGCAGCTCCTGGGTTTGCCGGGCGCTGAAGATTACCAGCAGAGAGGTGGTAACCAGGTTGGCGCTGAGCATGGTGAAGCGCAGCCGTTCTGCCCCGGTGGGGGCGAAAAAGGAGGAGGCGGACTGCACCGGCATCAGGCATTCCGCCAGCACCGAGGCCTGGCGGCGGGGCAGGAAAAACTGCACCTGGCCGAAGGTGGCGCTGGACGCGGCAAACAGCCGTACCCGGGTGCAGCCCACCAGACGCAGATAGATGGGCCGGTCCAGCTGGATGGCGGCCAGATGGGACGGCCGGATCACCTGCTGGCGGTGCCACAGAATGCCACGGCGCAGGGTGAGCCGGCGATCGGTGAGTACGAAGCCGCAGCGCCGCCAGATGAAAAACGAAAAAAGCGCCATCCCGATCAGGATGGCGGCGTCCTGCCGCAGGGCGGTGGCCAGGCTGGGCAGGTCGAACTCGATCAGTGCCTTGAGCATGGGCACAAGGCAGAGAATCAGGCCGTAACGGATGTATTTGACGATGAAAACAATGTGGAAACGCCCCTGGGCGCGCACGGTGCTCATAGGCCGCCTCCTTCCAGAGCGTGGATCAGCGGGTCGGCATCCCGGTCCGAGACCGGGGGCAGAATCAGCATGCAGCCGCTGGTGTACACCACCAGAAGGCTGCTGTGTGCCAGCGCCAGCAGCGGAGTGCGAATGCGGCAGACGCCCGCCACAAAACGGGTGGGCACCCGCCGGCTGGACTTGAACAGGATTCCCCGGCTCAGGCGCACCTCACCCAGCGAGATGCTGCCCCGCACGGTGGAAAGATGCAGCGGCACACATACAGCGCAGAAAAACAGCCAGAGGGCGCAAAACAGCACGCCGCCCCAGAAGGTCTGCCAGAACACAAAGGGGGCCAGCACCACGCCGGGAATCAGAAGCCAGAGGGCCACCACCCGGGCGCCGCCGGCACTTGCGGTAAAACGCAGCACGGGTATGACCTCCTTTGCATACGGGCGGAACGGGACATCAGTTGCTGGCCAGGCCCCAGTCCTGCATCAATTCGTGAATGGCGGTGTCCCGCGCAACGCAGAGCACCTTGTCGCCGTTCAGGATCTGGGTGTTGCCGCGAGGGATCAGCAGCTCGCCCGAGCGGGTAATGGCAATGATAACCGCAGACTCCGAGATGGGGATCTGGGCCAGACTTTTGCCGTTGTACTTGAACCGGTCCGGGATCTGAATCTCAAACACGGTGGCGGTGCCGCCCGCCAGGTTCAGCACCTGCTGGATGGCGGCGGTCTCCACCTCGCGCTCCAGAATGCGGGCCAGATTGTCGGTGCTGGACACGGCGATGTCCACGCCCAGACGGCGCAGCACCTCGGTATTCTTGGGGTTGTTCACCCGGGCCACGGTCTTTTCCACATGAAAGACCCGCTTGGCGATTTGGCAGGTGATCAGGTTCACCTCATCCCGGCCGGTTACCGCCACCAGCGCCTGGCAGCGGCCGCAGCCTGCGGCCTCCAGATATTCCACGGTGGAGCCGTCGCCCTGGGTTACGGGAATGTCTAGGTCGTTGGCCACCTGGCTGCACAGCTTGCGGTCCTTTTCGATCACGATGGGCTGGTGGCCGTGGTCAAGCAGGGTCTTGGCCATGTAGTAGCCCACTTTGCCGCCGCCTACGATCATTACTCTCATATTCGATTCCTCTTCCTTGCTGCTTTGTGCCTTAATCCGCAATGCGGGCGAAGATGATCTGGTCGCCCTCTTCCAGCACCGGCATGGGCTCCACCGCCAGTTCCACGGTGGTGTCGGCCCGCAATACGCCGTAGAGCAGGTCGCCCTCCGGCGGGCGGATGCGGTTCAGGCTTCGGCCCACGTCCCGCAGGCTTACCGGAACGGTGACGAATGCGGTGGTGGTGGCCCCGATGGTCACACTGCGGGACTCCTGGTCATCCAGCAGGCCCAGCAGCATGCTTTCCACGGTCAGGTTGGTGGTGCACACGGTGCGCAGACCGAATTCCTTGGTAAAGAAGTTCTTCAGCGCCGGATCGGTCACACGGGTGATGACCCGGGGCACATGGAAGATGTTTTTTGCGATCTGGGCCACCATGATGTTCACGCTGTCGTCCGGGGTGGCAATGGCCACCGCATCGCAGGTTTCAATGCCCGCCTGACGCAGATCGTCGATGTCGATGGGAATGCCCACCGCGGCGACGCCGGAAAAATGATAACCGTCCACGCCTTCCAGACGCTGGAGCTCATCTGCGCTGGAATCCATCACAGAGACCTCGTGGCCCATCTGCTCCAGAATCCGTACGATATTGGCCCCGGCGCGGCCGCAGCCTACAACAAGGATATTCAAGAAAACACCTCTTTTATAGCATAAAAGAATTGAAAAAAACAGCGAGATGTGGGCCATAAGCCCCACAGGCGGCCCACACTCTTCGATTAACCCGATTATACTGTATTTTATCGGGAAAAGGAAGAGCCCGGCAGAAAAAGGCGTTCTGTTTTGCACTTTCCTGTGGTATACTGTTATGGTACCTGCCGGAAGTGCGGCGGGAGATAAATGCCAGAAAATAAGTGAGGCGAAACAATGGAATGGATTAAAACGATTCTGTACGGGATCATTGAAGGAATCACCGAATGGCTGCCGGTGAGCAGCACCGGGCATCTGATTCTGGCGGAAAAGTATCTGAACATGGGGTTCGACGAGTCCTTCCTGGAGCTGTTCCGGGTGGTCATTCAGCTGGGCGCAATCCTGGCGGTGGTGGTGCTCTTCTTCCCCAAGCTCTGGCCCTTCTGCGCAGACAAGTCGAAGGGATACATCAAGAAGAAAACCTGGGTGATGTGGTTCAAGATCATTGTGGCCACGCTTCCCGCCATGGTGCTGGGCCTGCTTTTGGACGACTGGCTGGAGGAGCACCTTTACAACTATGTGGTGGTGGCGGCCATGCTGATTCTGTACGGCGTGTTCTTCATCCTCATCGAGAACCGGCACAAAAAGCCCCGTATCCGCAGCATTGACCAGCTTACTTATAAAGATGCGCTAATCATCGGTTTCTGGCAGGTGCTGGCCATGATTCCCGGCACCTCCCGCAGCGGCGCCACCATCGTGGGCGGCCTACTTCTGGGCGCCAGCCGGCCGGTGGCGGCGGAGTTCACATTCTTCCTGGCCATTCCGGTCATGTTCGGCGCAAGCGCCCTGAAGGTGGTCAAGTATCTGATGGAGGGCATGGTGTTCACCGGCGAGCAGCTGGCCGTGCTGGGTCTGGGCTGCGCGGTGGCCTTTGTGGTGAGCGTGCTGTCCATTGGATTTTTGATGAACTTCGTGAAAAAGCACGACTTCAAGGTGTTCGGCTGGTACCGCATCGCTCTGGGCATCGTGGTGCTGGCGGCGGCTCTGCTGGGGCTGTGAGCCGCGGCGGCTGAATCAAAACAAGGAAAGAGAACATCCGGCCGGGGCCGGGTGTTCTCTTTGCGATAAGAGTTTGAAAAAGGATGTTTGAATGGAGGAGATTTGCATGGAAAAGGCAAAGGTCTATTTCACCGACCTGCGGGCAAAGCCCGGCATGAACCTGCTGGATAAGCTGCAGAAGCTGATCCGCACTGCGGGCATCGGCCAGATCGATATGGAGGGCAAGTTCGTTGCCATCAAGATTCACTTCGGTGAGCCGGGCAACCTGGCTTACCTGCGGCCCAACTACGCCAAGGCCGTGGCCGACGTGGTCAAGGAGCTGGGCGGCCGGCCCTTCCTGACCGACTGCAACACCCTGTATGTGGGCCGCCGCAAGCACGCGCTGGAGCACATGGATGCGGCCATGGAAAACGGCTTCACCCCCTATTCCACCGGCTGCCAGATCATCATTGCCGATGGCCTGAAGGGCACCGATGAGGCCGAAGTGCCCGTAGAGGGCGGCGAGCATGTAAAGACCGCCAAAATCGGCCGGGCCATCATGGATGCGGACGTGATCATCAGCCTGAACCACTTCAAGGGCCACGAGAACACCGGCTTCGGCGGCGCGCTGAAGAACCTGGGCATGGGCAGCGGCAGCCGGGCCGGCAAGCTGGAGCAGCACGCTGCGGGCAAGCCCAATGTGGACCAGTCCCTCTGCCGCAAGTGCCACGCCTGCGCCAAGATCTGTGCCCAGGACGCCATCTCCTTCACCGGCGAGGGCGGCACCGCCTACATCGACCACAACAAATGCGCCGGCTGCGGCCGCTGCCTGGCCCACTGCAACTTCGACGCCATCGGCGGCGACTGCGACGCGGCGGTGGACGAGCTGAACTGCCGCATTGCCGAGTACGCCAAGGCAGTGGTGCAGAACCGGCCCAATTTCCATATCAATCTGGTGATTGATGTTTCCCCCAACTGCGACTGCCACGGCGAGAACGATCTGCCCATCATCCCGGATGTGGGCATGTTTGCCAGCTTTGACCCGGTGGCGCTGGATCAGGCCTGCGCCGACGCCTGCAACAACATGCCGCCCATCCCCGGCAGCCAGCTGGACGATCACCTGAAGGCTCCCGGCTTCTGCAGCTGTGGCGACCACTTCATCGACTCCGCCCCCATCACCGACTGGCGGGTTTGCACCGAGCACGCCGAGAAGATCGGCGTGGGCACCCGGGAATATGAACTGGTGGTCGTAAAATAATAATACTGTTTGTATTATAAACAGAAAGCAAAACACCCCGGCCTTAGCCGGTGTGGCACAAGAAAACGACGGTTCTGCTTTAGGATTTTGGCGCACAAAATGTTCAAAGGGGCGGGCAAGCCACCAAGGCTTGCGCCGCCCCTTTTCGCACTTTCTGCATCCAAAATCCTGGGG
>NZ_SLUM01000045.1 GCF_004345265.1 Allofournierella massiliensis | reverse complement strand
TCTCCCTCGCGGGACAGCTTGTTTATTATATCTCGCAAAGTCTTGTTTGTCAAGCACTTTTTTTGAAATATTTTTTCAAGCTCTTTCGAGCGGCTTGCCGTTTTTGACGGCTCAGTTATAATACCACACCCTCTAAGCAGAAGTCAACACCTTTTTTCAATTTTCTTTAAAAAAGTCATATTTTTCTTTTCGGGCCAAAAAACGCGTTTTCTCTTATATATTGTATATATATGAACCGGTTTTTCCCTGTGCAACCTGTTTTGCACAAAAAAGCCCGAAGGCAATACTGCCTTCGGGCTCTTGAAAAGATTTTTCACTGATTACAGGGTTTTGTTCTGTTCCTTCACCCAGTCAAACACCTGCTGCGCCACCGGAGCAATGGCACCCTGCTCAAAGGGAACCGTGAAGCCTGCGGCCTTGACCAGACCGGCATAAGTGTCGCCGCCACCCTTTTTCACCAGAGCCAGATACCGCTGCCAGGCATCCTTGGGATCATTCAGATGGGCCGCAAAGAACTGCAGCGACACAATCTGTGCCAGGCAGTAGTCGATGTAGTAGAAGGGATACTGATAGACGTGCAGCTGCCGCTGCCAGCCCGCACCCCGGCCATAGAAGGGCAAACCGTCAAAGTCATTCCAGGGACGGTACTTGTGCTCCAGTTCCAGCCAGATGCCGTTGCGCTCGTCCGGGGTCAGATGGGGCTGGCTGTAAACAATGTGCTGGAACTCATCCACCATGCAGCCGTAAGGCAGGAAGGTGAGTGCCTCCTGGGCATGGGCCAGCGCATACTTGGCGGTGTCCTTGCCGAAGAACAGGTGATGCCAGGGGCTGGTGAGGAATTCCATGGACATGCTGTGAATCTCGCAGCTTTCCAGCCCGGGGTTGGCCAGCTCCTGACACATGCCCTGGCCGGCTGCCACCCATGCCTGGAAGGCGTGACCGGCCTCGTGGGTCAGCACGTCCACGTCGCCGGAGGTGCCGTTGAAGTTGGAGAACACAAAGGGCGCGCCATAACCGGGGATGGTCTCGCAGTAGCCGCCGGGGGCCTTGCCGGGGCGGCTCTCCAGATCAAACAGCTGGCTCTCGGTCATAAAATCGATAAAGCGGGCGGTCTCAGGGCTCAGCTCCCGGTACATCTGCACCGCCTTGGCCAGCAGCTCAGGGGCAGTGCCCTGCGGGATAGGGTTGCCGTCCTTAAAGCTGACGGTGGTATCGTAGAATTTTGCGTCGGGCAGGCCGATGCGGGCAAACTGCTCCTTCATGGCCTCGTGGGCCAGCGGAGTCACGCTCTGGGCCACCTGATCCCGAAAGCTCTTCACGTCCGCCTCGTTGTAGCCCAGCCGGCCCATCCGCAGATAGGACAGGGGCACATAGCTCTCGTACCTTAGCTTGCGGGCCTGGGCGTTGCGGTTTTCGATCATTTTGGTGTAGATCTCATCCAGCTCTTCCCGGTTGTCGTCAAAGAAGCGGCCGTCCGCCTCAAAGGCAGCCTTGCGCACTGCCCGATCCAGGCTCTGCTTATAGGGACCCATTTCGGGCAGGGTCAGGCTCTTGCCGTCAAACTGCACCTGACCGCCCGCATACAGCTTCTGATAGCGGCTGGCCAGCGCGTTCTCCTGCTGCATCAGTTCCAGCACTTCCTCGCTGGCGCTGGCGGCGGCAACCTCCATCTTCTGCAGCAGGATATCGCCGTACTCTGCGGCCAGACCTTCCTTGTGGGGGCTGGCCAGCAGTGCCCGGTACAGCGCCAGCTGGGCGTTGCCCACGCTGGGGCCCTCCTGATCGAAGAAATCGTTCTCCGCATCGTAGAATTCATCCCGGGTATCCAGCGTGTGGCGAATCTGCGCCAGCCGCGCCGCAGTGCTGAATTCGTCATCCAGTCTGGTATGCTCCTTAAAAATATCCGCCAGCTCCCGGCCGCTTTCGGCCTTTTCTGCCCGGGCGGTGAGCTGCCGGTATGCCTCGGTCACCTGCTGCACATCCGGGCGGGTGTATTTCATCTCGCTGAATTTGGTAACTGCCATCGTTCTGTTCCTTTCCGGCCCTTTTGGCAAGGGCCCTGCCGGAGCCGCCCGACAGGGCGATTTGCCCCATCGGATGGCTTTACTTTTTACTGATAACATTTTATACTTTTCCAGTGGATATTTCAAACCCTGAGAGGTGGATTGTTGCATTATGAAGGATTCTTCCCCGCTTTCCCGGCCGGCAGTGGCTGCCGCGCTGGCCCTGATCCCCTGCTTTTTGTGGGGCAGTGCCGTCCCCTGCATCAAGATCGGCTGCCAGCTGTTTCAGCTGTCGTCCGGCGATATTCCCGGCCAACTGGTGTTTGCCGGCATCCGTTTTTCCATTGCCGGGCTGATGGTCATCGTCTTTGCCAGCATCCGGGCCCGCCGGCTGGCCGCCCCCGGTAAGGCCACCCTGCCGATGGTGCTCAAGCTGGGCTGCATACAGACCATTCTGCAATATGTGTTTTATTATGCCGGTGTTGCCAACACCAGCGGAGTGAACGCAGCCATCATCACCGCCACCAACACCTTTTTCTGCATTCTGCTGGCCACACTGGTGTTCCGCTACGAAGCCCTCACCGCCCGCAAGCTGATTGGCTGTGCCGTGGGCTTTGCCGGCGTGGCGCTCATCAACCTGAGCAGCTCCTCCGGCGGGCAGGGCAGCCTTCTGGGCGACGGCCTGGTGCTCATTGCCGCCATCGCCTATGCCTTTTCCAGCGTGCTGGTGAAGCGGTACTCCCAAAAGGAGAACACCTTTGTGCTCTGCGGCTGGCAGTTTTTGTTCGGCGGTGTGGTCATGACTCTGCTGGGCCTTATGCTGGGCGGCCGGCTGGCCGCGCCCACCCCGACTTCCGCGGCGCTGCTGGTATATATGGGCTTTATCTCGGCGGTGGCCTACTCGCTGTGGTCGGTGCTGCTGGCCCACAACCCGGTGGCCCGTATCTCGGTGTTCGGATTCATGAACCCGGTGTTCGGCGTGCTGCTCAGTGCCCTGTTGCTGGGCGAGGGGGAATCAGCCTTCCGCCCGCAGGGGCTGGCTGCGCTGGTGCTGATCTGCGTGGGCATTCTGGTGGTGAACAAAGCCTCCGCAAAAGACTGACTGTTTAATTTGCGGTCGGGGCTTGTTTTCCCCGCCTGTCGGGTCTATAATGGAGCGTGCAGAGTAAAAGCCTGTGCGTCAAGTGCCAGCCCGACGGGGAGTTGCGGGCCGGACGAAGAAGCACTCCGCTTCGCGGTACAGACTTTGCATCCCGCTGCTGCATAAACGAAGTGTGTGCAGGCAAATGCGGGGCGCAGTGCCCTTGCCGCGCTGTACCCTTTTTTGTATCCTCACCTCCTTTTGTGCGGCATCCGCATACAAAAGGAGGTTTTTTCATGTCCAAAATCAAGCAACTCTTTCAGGATTCCGCCGCCCGGTTCCATCAGCCCCGCACACTGGCGGTGGTGGCGCTGCTCATCGCGCTGAACATCACGCTGGACGCGCTGAACATCCGGCTGCAGCTCACCCCCCAGCTGCGCATCGGCTTCGGCTTTTTAACCAGCGCCATGGCCGGCATGCTGTTCGGCCCCGCGGTGGCCATGACCGCCGGCGCCGCCAGCGATTTTCTGGGCTGGGTGGTAAACAACGGCGGCGGGGCCTATTTCCCCGGCTTCACCCTCACCGCCATTCTGGCCGGCATGATCTGGGGTCTGGCCCTTTACCGCAAGCCCCTGCGCTGGTATCGGGTTCTGGCCGCCAAGCTAAGCATCAACATTCTTTTAAACATCTTTTTGAACAGCTTCTGGCTGTATCTCTATTATGGCCAGAATTTTCAGCTGGCCACCCTTCCGCTGCGCATCGGCAAAAATCTGGTGCTGCTGCCAGTGGAGGTTCTGCTCACCCTGTTTGTGGGCCGGGTGGTGCTGCGGGTGGAACAGCAAAGCGTTTACAACCGGGGCCGGCAGTAACGCCCTGTCAATTACACAAAAAAAGAAGGAGCTCTCCCCGGGCTCCTTCTTTTTTGTTTTGCTTCAAATCCAGCCGGCCAGAACCGCCAGCTGCCGGGCCAGCGCCCACAAAAACCACAGGCTTACCAGCACGCACAATGCGCCGTAAAACAGCTTCATGCTCTTTTTCGGCTCCCGGCGCAGGCGCACAGCCAGGCTGACCGCCCACAGGGCCAGCCCCACCAGAAACAGCGGGCTGAAAAACAGCAGGCCGGCAATCAGGCAGAGGTTTGCCGCAACAACGCCTTTTTCCCGCAAAAACTCCATCCGCTCACCTGCCCAGCACATACTTTTCCAATGCCAGAGCCACGCCGTCCTCGTCGTTGGTGGCGGTGACCGCCGCGGCCTTCTGCTGGATGGCAAGGGGCGCATTTCCCATGGCCACGCCAAGGCCCACCGCCTCCAGCATGGCCAGATCGTTTTCCGAGTCGCCGCAGGCCATCACCTG
The DNA here is from genome assembly GCF_004345265.1 of Allofournierella massiliensis. Taxonomy (GTDB): domain Bacteria; phylum Bacillota; class Clostridia; order Oscillospirales; family Ruminococcaceae; genus Allofournierella; species Allofournierella massiliensis. The sequence continues at coordinate 10,216 of NZ_SLUM01000045.1, read as the reverse complement.
GCTTTTTTCCAGCCCCAGCATCCGGCCCAGCTCCAGCAGAGCAAGCCCCTTGGTGGCACCCTCGTCGCTGACCTCCAGATTGTTGGCCTCGCTGGATACAATGGCAAAGCCGCCCATTTCCCGGGCAATCTGCCGGGCCTTCTGCCGGTTTTCCTCACTGGTGAAAAACATGGTGCATTTTTCAAAGCCTTCCTGCGAGGCAATAAAGTCCCACATACTCTCCACCGGCTGGCGGCTCATGCGCATGTAGGGGGCCATGTTCCGGGGTGCCCATTCCTCGGCAGCGTCCAGATTTCTCTGCTCGCAGTATCCGCTGCCGCCGGTGAATACATCGAACACCCGCCACAGGCCCTGGGTCGCCTGATAAAGCTGCTGCACCCGCGCCCGGCTGATCCAGTTTTTGATCACGAATTCCCGGTCGGCCAGCCGCACCACGGTGGCCCCGTTGGCGGTGACCGCATAGTCCACGCCGGGGATCTGAAGAAACTCCGGCAGCACGCCCCGCAGCGGCCGGCCGGTGGCCGGGATCACCCGGCAGCCTGCGTCGATGGCCGCCCGGATGGCCGCATGGTTGCGGGGGCTGATCTGATTCTTGCTGTTCAGCAGGGTACCGTCGATGTCCAGCCCCACCAGTTTGATGTTGTATTCGCTCACTGCTTGCCAAGCTCCTTGTTTTTTTCAAAGCTGCGAACCACCGCGTTGATGGCCGCGGCCCGCAGGCCGCCCTCCTCCAGTGCGTGAACGCCGGCAATGGTGCTGCCGCCGGGGCTGCACACCTCGTCCTTCAGCTGACCGGGATGCTTGCCGGTCTCCAGCACCATCTGGGCCGCGCCCGCCAGCGTCTGAGCCGCATATTCCAGAGCCTTTGCCCTGGGCAGGCCGCACTCCACGCCGCCGTCCGCCAGCGCTTCGATAAACTGGTACACATAGGCAGGCCCGCAGCCGGACACCGAGCTGCCCGCATCCATCAGCTTTTCGTCGATGGAGTCGAAGCGGCCGGCGGCGTCCATCTTGATCAGGAACTCCTCCAGATCCTCCCGGTCCACTCCAGGGCCGGCGGTATACAGAATCATGCCCTGCCCGATGGCCACCGGCGTGTTGGGCATGATGCGCAGCATGGGCGCGGGACGCCCCAGCATCTGGGCCAGCCGATCCAGCTGAAGGCCGGCGGCCATGCTCACCAGCACGAACCGGTCGGTGCGCTGGGCCAGCACCGGAGCCAGCTCCATCAGAACCTGACCCATGCCGGCGGGCTTCACGCCCAGAAAGATAAATTTGGCTTCCCGGGCCACGGTGACGTTGTCCATCGCCACGTCACAGTCCAGCTCCTCGGCCAGCGAGATGGCCTTTTCCATGCTGCGGTTGGTCAGCACCACCTGACGGGGGTTCCAGCGGCAGGCCGCCCGGGCCAGCGCGCCGCCCATGTTGCCCACGCCGATGAATCCAAAGGTATAGCTCATAGCAAAACGCCTCATTTCCATGTTTCAGTAAGGCCCGCAGCCTGCGGGCAATGTTCTGCTTCCAGTATACCCGCTGGGGGTCTGTTTTGCAATTCTTATTCCGTGCGCTGGGCAGGATAGATGGTGGCGCTGCCGCTGCACACCCGGGCCGCCGCGCAGCACAAAAGGCCAAAGGGCAGAAACTCCCAGCCAAACACCTCGCCCGCGATCAGCGCCGGAGCCAGCAGCGTGCGGCTGGCCGCACCGAACACCGCACAGTAGCCCACCGCCGCGGCCACCGGCACCGGCACTCCCGCCAGCGGGGCCAGCCAGACGCCCAGAGATGCGCCGATGGAAAACAGCGGCGTGACCTCGCCGCCCTGAAACCCGCCGGCCAGCGTGACCACGGTAAAGAGCAGCTTGGCCAGCCAGTCGTACCAGTACACCGTTCCGCCCGCAAAAGCCGCGGTGATCAGGTTGGTGCCCAGGCCGGAATACCGGCCCCAGTGGCAGGCAAGGCTTGCCACCGCCACCACTGCACCCACCAGCGCAGCCCTGGCCACCGGGTTGTGCATCCGCTGCCCCAGAAAAACCTTTGCCCGGCCCAGGCCGATTGCAAACAACGCTCCGACAAGGCCAAAGCAAAGCCCCAGACAGGCCAGCCGCAACGCCATGGGCCCATCCAGCACAGGCAAACCGGTCAGCTCCACCGTGAATTTTTCCAGCCCAAGCGCACCGCTGGTCCAGCTGGCTGCCAGTGACGCTGCCAGCACCGGCAGCAAAGCCTCCAGATCCAGCCGCCCCACCGCCGTAACCTCCACCGCAAACAGCGCCGCCGCAAAGGGCGTGCGGAACAGCCCGCCGAAGCCCGCCGCCATGCCGGCCTTGAGCAGCAGTTTCTTTGCGTTTTGCATCGGCAGCAGGCGGCCTGCCCCCCGACCCAGGGCCGCGCCCATCTGCACCGCCACTCCCTCGCGCCCGGCGCTGCCGCCGAACAGATGGGTGGCCCAGGTGGACAGGAAAATCATGGGGATCAGCCGCCGGGGGATCGTTTCCCCCTCGTCAAAGGCCGCGTCGATCACCAGCCCCATCCCCCGGCCTGCCCGGCTGCCCCAGCGCCGGTAGCACCAGGCGATGACCGCACCCGCCAGCGGCAGAAAAGGCAGCCACCGGCCGGGATGCGCATCCCGCACCGCGCCAATGGCCAGCAGCCCCCGGCCGAACACGGCGGCCAGCGCACCGGCCGCCACACCCACTGCCGCCGCCACCGCACACAATGCCAGCAGCCGCAGTGCCTGTTTTCCGATTTCTTTCATTGGTTCCTCCTTGCCGAAGCCCTTCCCCATACGCACAGAAAAGGGCTGACGGCCCCGTGATTCACAGATCACAGAAGCCATCAGCCCGAACAGGCGGTTTGGGCGGGCATATCCGGCCCGCCGGGGGAGTGCCTCATTCCCCGTATGCTCTCAAAAGGATACCGCTGCTTTGCGGTTTTGTCAAGGAGTTACTCATACCGCAGCGCATCGATGGGGTCCATCTTCGCGGCCTTGCTTGCCGGGTAGTAACCGAAGAACACGCCGATGAGCATGGAGAAGCCCACCGCCAGACCAATGGCCGTAAGGCTGGGCTTTGCCGCGTAGCCCAAAAGACCCGCACCCGCTGCGCCCAGACCCACGCCCAGTGCCACACCCAGCGCACCGCCCACCAGGCAGATCACCACCGCCTCGGTGATGAACTGCATCCGGATGGCAAAGCCCGGCGCGCCCAGCGCCTTGCGGGTGCCGATCTCCCGGGTACGCTCGGTGATGCTCACCAGCATGATGTTCATCACGCCGATGCCGCCCACCAGCAGGCTGATGGCCGCGATGGCGCTGATGGCCAGCTTCACGGTGTTCAGCATGCTGGTCATCTCCTCCAGCATGCTTTCCATGCTGGAAGCGGTGGCGGTGTAGCTTTCGTTGCGGGTGTAGAAGCTGGCAAAGAAGCTCTCCACCTGCTCCAGGAAGGCGGTGGTGTCGGTATCGGTGGAGGCCACCACGGTAAAGCTCTGGTAGCCGGTTTCGCCGCCGCTCAGCTTCTGGGCCGCTTCCAGCGGCAGATACAGCTCGGTCACCGGGTCGGAGCCGGTCATGCTCACAAAGCCATCGTCATCGTATTCATACACGCCGGCCACATAAAAGCGGAGCAGCTGACCGTTCACGCTCAGCTCAAACTCCTGCCCCAGAACCGATGCTCCGCTGGTACCGAACACACTCTCACAGAACACGTCGCTCACCACGGCGATCTGGCGTTCCCCGTCGGAATCCTTTACGAAGCGCCCGTGCAGCAGATTCACATTGTTAGCCAGTGCATATTCCTCATTCACGCCCATGGCCGTCACCTGCACGGTGGTGTCGTCCTGCTGCACCTGCCCGCTGCCCAGACTCTGGCTCAATGCAATGGCATAAATTTCGTCCGGGTAGGCGGTGCGGAATTCCTCGATCATGGCATTGGTGAACAGATCCTCACTGGAGGGATTCTCCATACCGAACATGCGCACCGCACCGCCGGTGGTTTCATCGTCCTCGGATTTTCGCTGCAGGCTCACGGTAATGTTGTTGATGCCGAAGCCCTGCAGACTGTCGGTAATGGAGCCGGTGAGGGAATCGCCCAGCGTAACAATGGCGATCACCGAGCCGATGCCGATGATGATGCCCAGCATGGTGAGCAACGCCCGCAGCTTGTTGGCCCACAGGCTGCTGAAGGCCAGGCGGATGTTATCAAACAGCTGCACTGCGTCCCGCCCCCTTTCGCTCCCCCACAAACCGGCCGTCCCGCAGCGTCAGGATGCGCTCGCACTCGGCGGCCAGCTCCTGGCTGTGGGTGATGAGCACGATGGTCATGCCCTTTGCGTGCAGCTCGTGGAAAATATCCATCACGGTGCGGCTGGTGGCGGAATCCAGCGCGCCGGTGGGTTCGTCCGCCAGAAGCAGGGCGGGCTGGTTGACCAGCGCCCGGGCGATGGCCACCCGCTGCTTCTGCCCGCCGGAAAGCTCATTGGGCTGGTGGCGGGCCCGCTCACCCATGTTCACCATCTCCAGCAGCTCTTTTGCCCGCTGGGTGCGCTGCCGGGCGGGTACCCCGGCGTAGAGCATGGGCAGCTCCACGTTTTTCAGGGCGCTTGTGCGCCCGATCAGGTTGAAGGTCTGAAATACAAACCCGATCTTCCGGTTGCGGATCACCGAAAGCTCCCTGTCCTTTGCGCAGGTGATGTCCACCCCGTCCAGCGTATAGCTGCCCTCCGTGGGCCGGTCCAGCGCGCCGATGATGTTCATCAGCGTGGATTTGCCGCTGCCGGACTCGCCCACGATGGCCACAAATTCCCCGGGGTACACCTGCAAATCAATGCCGTGTAAAATCTCCAGTTCGTTGGGCTTGCCGATGTAGTACCGCTTCACAATGCCCTGCATGTCAATGATCGGCTGCATCTGCATCAGCCTCCCATCGCCGGGCCGCCGGCCATACCGCCCCGGCCGCCGCCACCGCCGCCAGTGGGAGCGGTGATGACCACAGAGCCATCCATCGCGCCCCCTTCCGCGGGAGCCATGCCGCTCATCTCGCCGGGCATTGCGGAGCTCATGTCCAGCTCCTCGGTGGCTTCGCTTTCATCGGCCGCGGCGCGCACCACCATGCCCTCTTCCAGCTCAGCGCCGCTGATCTGGGCGTAGTAGTCGTTCTGCTCACCCACGGTTACGACCATCTCTTCAAACACCGGCTCACCATCCGTCTCGCCGGTCTGCACATAGATCACGCTTTCGCCCGCTTCATTCTCACCGATGGCATCCAGCGGAACGCTGAACACATCCTCAGTGGTGGACAGGATGATCTCCACCTTGGCATTGGTACCGATCAGCAGGCCACTGTCCGCATCGTTGATGGTCACCTCCGCCGCAAAGCTGCTGGAGGAGGAACCGCCGCCGGTGGCGGTGGGCGAGATCTGGGTCAGGGTACCGCTCACTTCCTTGTCGGTCACATCGCTGGTGATGCGGGCGGTCATCCCCACCTGTACGCTCTCAATATCATATTCCGGAATGGTGATGGCCACCTTCAGGGAATCGGTGTTCTGAATGGTGGCGGCCGCGCCGTCGATCATGCTGCCCACGGTGGCGTTCACCGCAGTCACCCTGCCGCTGGTCTCTGCAGTCAGGGTGCACTGCTCCAGCTGCTCCTGCAGATCGGTCAGCTCATCACTTTCGGAGGATTTGTTGTAGCTCTCCAGTGCATCATCGCAGGTTTCCTGCGCGGTCTCCTGGGTTTTCACCGCCTGATCATAAGCGGTCTGAGCCTGCTCGTATGCGGCCTGGGCCTGCTGGTAGGTGGTCTGCAGTCCGGTCAGGCCCACCGTGTTCTGGGCATCGCTCAGCGCCTTCTGCTTTTCCTGCGCCAGTGCAGAGGCCTGATCGTAGGCCGCCTGCGCGCTGCTCTGGGCGGCGTTCGCCGCATCCAGCTGGGCCTGGGCATTGTCCAGCGCGCTCTTCAGGCCGGCCAGCGTTTCCGCGTCGCCCGCGGCAGGCTGATAATCCGCCGCCAGCTGTCGGTCGCTCTCGGTTTTCCAGGCGCCATAGGCATCGTTGTAGACGGTCTGCTTTTCAGCCGTGGCGGCCATGGCATCGTTCAAAGCGCTCAGAACGCTTTCCTGCTGGGCGGCGGCGCTGTCTGCCTCGCTCTGGAAGGAGCTCACCTTGCTGCGGGCGCTGTCGTACGCCTGCCAGGCGTCGCTCTTGGCCTCCTCCGCATCATCCAGATCCTCCTTGGCCTCCGCCGTTTTGGTCTGGGCCTCAGCCAGGCTCTCCTGTGCCTTCTGGTAGGTCTTTTCCGCCTGCGCCATGTTGTCTGCCAGAGTCTCCTTCGCCTTTTCGATGCTCTTCTCCAGGCTTTCGGTGTCCAGCGTGCAGATCACGTCGCCCGCCTCGACCATATCGCCCACCTGCACATCCACCGTTTTGACGGTGTATTTCAGGTCGGTGGTCACATTGGACACATCACTGCTCTCTACTGTGCCGCTGGCGCTGATGGAATCATCCAGTGTGCCTTTCTGCAGGGTCACCGTACGCACATAACTGCCGCTTTTTGCCGCTGTGGGCAGCGCCGGCCGCCGCAGCTTGAAGTACCACAGCCCCACCGCCGCAATCAGCAGGATCAGTACCACAATCACCAGTGCTTTTTTGTGCCTGTTCAGGCAGCCTCCCACCCGACCAACGGCCGATTTCACCTTATTCATTCGCTTCAATTCCCCCTCGTGAATCATTCAGAATTTCCCGGCGCAGGGTATGTGCCGGGGCTAAAACCGAACTTATTTTAACGGCCGTTTGTGAAAAGCCGCCGTGTAAAGGGTGAAAGATGTGTGTGTGGCAAACCTTTATGCAACCTTTACAGGCTGTAAACCTATTGTAAATTAGGGCATCCTCGCCTTCTCTTTTTCCCACCTGTTTTATATAATAAAGCTGCATTCTTTCGCATCGGCTTGCGGCCGTGTCCTTCCCCCTGTGAACGGAGGATTCCCCATGATCAAACGCTGTATCGCAACCCTGCTTACTCTGGTGCTCTGCATGGCGCCCGCCGGCGGCCTTCTTCTGCCCGCCCGGGCGGCAGAACAGCCACCCCGGGATTTTGCCAATCTGGTGCTTTTCGCCTACTTCAGCGACGAGCCCAACAAGGACTATTTCAACCAGCCCTCCGCTCAGCCGGGCAAAAGCCGGGCCCAGGCCCTGATGGAACTGTACGACGGGCAGCAGGGCCGCTCCTTCCGCCAGTACATGAACACCATCTCCGGCGGCCGGTTCCAGGTGCACAACCTTTTTCCCCAGTGGGACGGCCAGACCCTGACCGCCTGCGAGCTGCCCTTCACCCGGCAGCAGACCCAGACCGGCAGCATCGACGCCTCGATCCTGACCGCGCTGGTGCAGCAGCTCCCCGCTCTGGATGGCCAGCTGCTGGACTATGACGGCGACGGCGCCATCGACAACCTGAGCCTTGTGCTGCTGGGCGAAGCGGAAAACACCGCCGGTTCGCCGCCCTCTCTCTACCCCCACCAGAATATCCTGCCTGCCGGGCTGAGCTTCAGCGGCAAGGAGGTGGCCAGCTACAACATGCTGAACACCGACCGTCTGCTGGATTCCACACTGGCGGACGGTTCCGGCGTAATCTGCCACGAGTTCCTGCACACGCTGGGGTATCCGGATCTGTATCCCCGGGACGCTTCGGTACCGGTGGGCTCCTGGGACATCATGGCGTCCTCCTCCCGGTATCTGAGCTGGCCGCTTGCCTATCTGCGGGCACACTTTTCCGGCTGGGTCACATTGCCCGAGTTAAACGAGTCGGCCAAAAACATTTCCATCTGCGCCCCCGGCGAGGCGGGGAATCAGGCCTATGTGATCCGCTCTCAGCGCAATCCCTACGAGGTCTTTGTGGTGGAGATGCGCCGCCAGACCCAGCCCCAGAGCGATGACACACTGGACTCCCGCATCGGGGGTACCGGGCTGATCGTCTACCGGGTGGACACCACGGTGGACGGTCTGAGCAACTATTTCGGTTCCACCGGCGTGTATGTGTTCCGCCCCCAGCCGGGCCGGAACGGCTATGTGGAGGGCAGCGAGCGGGCCACCGTGAACAACGCCTTCCTGTCCGCCGAAAGCGGGCGCACCTTCATCGGCAGTGCAGACCCGAACGCGGGTCTTGCCCAGGGCGCGCTCACCTTCTCGGACGGCACAAATTCCGGCATTGTGATCTCGGATGTATCCGCCGCCCAGGGCGGCAGCATGACCTTCTCGGTCAGCATTCCTCAGGCCAATGCTCAGGATCTGTGGCAGGACGCCCAGTTCCCGGAGCATTCCGGCGCGGCGCTGGCCCAAAGCCCCATCCGGGGCCAGCTTATGGCCGCCGGATACGACCTGCCCTACACCGGCGACCAGCTGCAGCTCTATGCTTTTGCGGACCCCGGCTGGGTTCCGGTCACGTCGGAACCGCTCACCCAGAACGGCGGCTTTGAACAGGTAACGCTCACCAGCCTGCGGGATGTTCCCACCGTGGCCTGGCGTGCCAGCGACGGTGCGCTGTATCTGGCCATGCTGAAGGACGGAGCCTGGAAATCGCTGGGCTTTTTGCCGGATGTGGACGACTACGCCATCACCGCCCGGGGCGGCACACTGCACATCGCCTATGTGGCCGGCGGCTATTCCAAAGCCGGTTACGCCACTGCCACCAGAAGCGGCATCAGCCGGCAGGGCCTGTGCGCCACCGGCCGCATGTTCGGCAGCCCGAAAATCGCAGTCAACGAACAGGGTCAGGTATATCTGGCCTTCTGGGATGTGACCAACAACGACGCACTTCTGCTCTATCAGGCAGGGCAGGAGGGCAACTTCTCCCGCCTGGCCGGGCCCGGCCAGGCCAGCACCTTTGATCTTGCCGCCGGAAAGGAGGGCCTGCTTCTGGCCTTCGGCGGCAGCTCCCCGGAGCTGAAGCAGCTGGAGGGCGACACCTGGAAAACCATTGCACGGCTGGACCAGCCCGTGCATGAGCCCCGTCTGGCCACAGGCGACGGCTCCCTCTTCCTTCTGGCCGCACCCAATGGCGCTTCCTCCAAGAATCTGCGGGTCTACCGCCTTGCAGGAGACTCCTTTCTGCAGGTGGGTGACCCGGTGGACAAAAACGGCAATGCGGCCGACCTGACCGTTTTCGATGGCCGGCTGTTCACTGCCTACCGCACAGACGGCAAGGCCCGGATCCGTTTCAACGCCCCTTCCGACACCACGGACGCCCTGCTTTCGCTGTCTGTCACTCCGCCCAACCAGCTCTCCTATCTTCAGGGAGAGTCCGTCTCCACCCGGGGCATACAGGTATTTGCCAACTATACTTCCGGCCCCCGGGAGCTTGCCCCGGCAGAATATGCCCTGACCGGCTTTGACTCCACCCAGCCCGGTCAGCGGCAGGCTACCGTGAGCCATCAGGGTCTGACCGCTTCTTTCCCCTATACGGTTTTCGAATGGCCGATTCCCACTGCCGTTCCCACGGCAGTACCGACTGCGCAGCCCACCGCAGAACCCACTGCGCAGCCCACCGCAGTACCCACCGCGCAGCCCACCGCAGTACCCACAGCGCAGCCCACCGCAGTACCCACAGCGCAGCCCACCGCGGTACCCACTGCGCAGCCCACCGCGGTACCCACGGTCGAACCTTCTGCACAGTCCACGGCGGCACCCGCGGAAAAAGCGGCCACCCCTCCGGCTGCTCAGCCGGCAGCCACATCCATACCGACCACCCCCGCACCGGAAGCCACCGTTCCGCCCAGCAGCGCAGTGATCCGCCCCGCACGGCCCACCACCGCACCTTCGCCCACTCCCGCAGCGACTCCCACAGCTGCTCCAACGGAACAACCCACTGTCACGCCCAGCCCGAGCCCCGCGGCATCCGCATCCAGCGATGTGCCCGCCGGCAAAACGGCAGGCCCGTCTGCCGCCCCCTTCCTGCTGGGACTTGCCGGGCTGTGTGTATGCGGCGGTCTGGCGCTGCTGTTCTTCAAGCGCCGCTGATCCCCCATCTTTCTCCTGCGGCACACTCCGGCATTGGCAGTCGTTTTCCCACACAGAAACGACACACAATTTCACGTTTTGCAGAATGTACCCGGCCTTCACAGCCGGGTACATTTCAGCCTGTCGAAAAAGGCCACCTATCGGTGGTCTTTTTCTCGTATAAGGAAAGGGAATGCGGTATAATGGTGTGGGGTGATAAAAATGCTGGTA
>NZ_SLUM01000044.1 GCF_004345265.1 Allofournierella massiliensis | reverse complement strand
TCCTGGATGTTTTCCCATTTGCCGCCGCCGCTGCGCTGCACCTGCCACTGCACATCGGTCACAGCACTTGTCCAGTAGACACGGCCTTCCAGCAGTTTCGCGCCGAAGCTCTCATAAGTGGTGACATCCTTCACTGGCGATGCGCTGAATGAAAGCAGTTGCAGAGGGATCGTCTCGGTGCTTTCCCAGAAAGTAGTGGAAACCTTAACGATGATCGGGCCGTAGTCGGTGATCTCTTTGCCTGCCGGATCGTACACGCGCACTTTCAAGTTGCCGTTGGTGCCGTCATATACACAGGGCAAGTTCGAGATTACATACTTGTTATCGGAGTTGACGGAGCAGGTGTACTGCTCGCCGCTCTTCATGTACTTGGGGTTGTCACTGCCCAGCACCTTGACCGTATAACCGGCGTAAGAGGTGCTGGTGCCGAACAGGTCGTTCAGGTCGCCCACCACACGGGCCACGCCGGTGGTACGCTTCATGTCTTTATCGAAGACGGTTTCAACACCCTTGCTCTTATCGGTGCCCAGGTTCCAATCGCTGCCGCTGGTGTCAAACACGCTGGCAGCTCCATTCAGATCGACCTTGTACACATCCGCGTTCCAGTGGCCGGTAAAGTTTTTGATGGGTGTCCAATTGGCGGGCAGGGTGATGTCCTCGACCAACATATAGCAGCCATCCAGCGGATACCAGTAACTGCCGCCGTTCTGGAGTGCGGTCAGCACTTCATCTGCGTTGGCGCTGCTGATGCGCCGGACAAAGTGGGAATTCTCCTGTCCACCCTGATTGGCGGCACATATCTCGCATTGTTTGCGCTGTGAGATATAAAGCACTGAGTTGGTGAATAGTTTTGACTCATCCGTAGTCGCGGAGTTCGTCGGCAAATGTCCGACCTGGTTCATTAAAAAGTTGCTGATGCCAGACAGGTAAAAGTTGTTTGTACCGGTTTTGCCACCAATCGTCCAGGTGTAGGGGTCTTCATAATACCCATACTCCGCAGCGCCCTTATTGGTGCCACTGTAATCCACCCAGATGGTGCCGAAAGCTGCCTGCTGGTTGGTGTGCGTCCAGGCAGCACCAAAAGTTTGCCCAACAGAAAAAGAATAGGGGAAATTGGTGGGGGTACGGTACTTTACATTGGCCGCTGCAGTGGCTGCATCCCAGCCGGTTTGCAGAATGTGGAGTTCTTCCGTGCCGTACTGGATGTTTTTGCCGTACTGCCCATGACTGCCACCAGTGGAAAGAATCAGGCTGGGGGCATCGCTGGCAAGCACAGAACCGGAATTCACGTTGCCGCCGTTGGCACCCATCAGCTCGTTCATGTACCAGTGACCGGTGTTGGGAACCCAGCTGTTCAGGGCGTAATACCGGGTGGTGGTGTCGTTCGGGTCGATGCTGGATTCATCCAGATCGGTGCCGAAGGCATCGTAGTAGGCACCCGCGTATGCGTACAGGGTATCGTGGCCCACCATCAGGCCATAGCCCTGGGCGATGTAGTTCTTCAGCTCCCAGTAAGCCTTGCCGGAAATATCCGGCTCCTGGTCAGTGCAAACGCCCCAGGCAAAGCTGTCCATGCGATAGTTGCCTTCCGCGTCTACCAGGTAGCGGGCGGGATCGCGGTTGAAGTTTTCGCAGTTAACAGTGTAGAGCTGGATATGGATGTTGTCATCCGCAGAATGAAGAATCCAGCCATTAGGGGCTGTAACACCAAGATAGTTTTTGTAAACAGAGCCAGTGTCCGGGACGAAAGCATTCAGCATGGTGATTGCTTTCTTGTACTTGGTGCCGGAGGCGGATTCCACATAATGGCCGTCATCGTCAATGGTCAGGTTGGTATAGGCCGGGATGTCAATGGCCGTACCGGTGGAAGTCCACTTCTGGCCATTTTCCACAGGCCGGAAATAAACGGTCTTGCCGTACCACTCGGACAGCACTTCCAGCTTATCACCGTCAGTCAGGTCGAAGCCGCTATAAATGCGGGTGTTATCTTCGCCGCCAATGGGAAACCCGTTGGAGTCTAAGACATTAGCTGCAATTCTATCACTAAAACCATTTGGGCCTAAATAAGTCCAGTAGCGATTGGCTTGTTTTTGAGTGATCTTTCCTTCGTTCAGCCAGCCGGTCACACGGTCGTAGGTGTCCTTGGTGATGTATTCGTAGCCATTGGTCAGGCCGGTAATCCACTGAGCATCGCTGGAGAGTTTCGGATTACCCGCTGCGCTGGCCGCAAGCGGTGCAATCCCAAAATCCACCTCGTCCATAGCAGGTGCGACGATCTTCATGGTTGCCGAATACAGCACCTGCTCTTCTGCTTTCTCTTCCTCGGTCAGAGTAATGCCCTGTTCTTCCAGCAGCTTCGCGCAGAATTCCTTGTATTCGTCATCCAGAATCGTGACCACGCACCGGTAGCTGGTATCGTAATCTTCTTCGGTAACGGTCAGAGTGTAGGCCGGGTCGGTCGCTCCGTCGATGTCCTGCCAAGTGGCTTCCGGCTGTGAAGCCTCTACCGCATCGCCAAATGTCCACTCGCCATCCTGAAGTGTGCCGATGTGACGCTCGTTTTCTTTATCGGCATACAGGATGATTCCATCTTCGTTCGATTCGGCGGTGATTGCAAAACCGTCCAGAGCGTAGTTGGGGGTCTTCCAGGCGATGCGCACATTGCTGCTGTCCGCCTCGATCTTGTCCAGTGCGGCGACGATGGCGAAATACAGCTCCATGCCCTGCCAGGTGGCATCCGGGTTTTCAGCCAGTGCTTCCGCCTCGCTCTTGTCTTCCAGCGGCCAGGAGTACCAGGTGGGTTCGTCTTCAGCGTAATCGGCCAGAGCAGTGTCAAACGCTTCCGGCTTGCCGGTGTACATCTTCTGCCACTGATATGCGACTTCCACATCCTCCCGGTTCAGTTCCACTGTCAGGGTAAGTTCGTCCCCCACGCTGGCCTCCAGCAAGTCGCTCTCCGGGGCAATGAGTTCCAGAGGCGCGGGAGTTGCCGTAGGCTCAGGGGTAGCGGAAGGTTCGGGAGTTGCCGAAGTTTCCGGCGTTGCCGTAGGAGTCGAAGAAGGTTCCGGGGTTGCGGAAGACTCCGGGGTGGGAGACCCTTCCGGTACTGCGGATTCCTCCGGAGTGGCAGAGCCCTCCGGCCTCTCGGATTCTTCTGGCGCTGCGGTTGGAGCAGGAGTCTCTTCCGGTGCTGCCGAAGTCTCCGGTGTTGCCGTGGGAGCGGCAGACGCTTCCGGCGCAGCAGACGGTTCCGGGATTGCCGAAGGTTCCGGCGCGGATGTGGCTTCGGGGGTTCCGGTGGAAATGCCTCCGCCGTCTGTTACAATGCTGCTTACATCATCCGCATAGACCACCGGCCCAAACGTGGGGGCCAGTGTACTGAGCAGCATTGCAACAGCCAGAACACCCGTTGCAATCCGCTGGGTGATTGTTCTTTTATGTTGCATAGTTTCCTCCATTCGGTATGCTTATTGAGAAAGTGTGTGCTTAAATCAATGGCAGCACCGCCTTTCAAAAAGTCTGTATATATAAAAAAGGGGCTGATGCGAAACACTTGGTTTGCATCAGCCCCTTTAGGACTGTGATTCAATTAAAACAGAAGAAAGTGCTTATCGATCAATTACTGGCCCATCAAAATCGGGACTATCAAACACGCCGCCGCCACCAATGATAGCATTGCTGCCGTCCCATTCATCACCCGGATTGATGATGGGCAGATCATTGCCAGAAGAACCGCCATTGTCCGGTGCCGGAGCAGGCTGCTCCGGAGCCGGTGCGGGAGTGGTGCCGCCACTGGAGCCACCGGCAGAAGGCGTGTTGCCGCCAGTGCTGGGAGCGGAAGAGCCGTTGTTCGTGGAAGGAGCAGCGCCATTGCCGGAAGCTGCGGTGGAGCCGCCAGCAGGGGCTGCAGCCTTGTTGTTGACGGTAAGACTGTATTCAGCGGTCAGACCATTGTAGGTTGCGGTGATGGTGGCTTTGCCTGCCTTTTTGGCAGTTACCTTGCCCTCGCTGTCCACAGTTGCCACATCCTCGTCGCTGCTGGTAAAAGTGACTTGGCTCATGTCGGGGGCTGCTGCTTCGCTGGGGGTGGTGTACAGCTTCAGAGTGGTAGAGCCGCCCACGGTCAGGCTGCCGCTGGCCTTGCCGAACTTAATGCCGTCCGGCGCGGTGGTTACGGTCACTTTGCAGCTGGCGGTGTATTCGCCCAGGGTGGCGGTGATTTCCGCTTCGCCGTCGGCTACGGCGGTCACAGTGCCGTCTTCGGCCACAGTCGCCACAGCTTCGTTGCTGCTGGTGTAGGCAACGCCGTCCACCGGCTCGGTGCTTTCCGCAGGCACCGGTGCGGCGGTCAGTTTGGCGCTTTCCGTGCCGTTGATGGCAAGGGCCAGGGTTTCCTGATCCAGGGCAATGCCGGTAAGCGGCACGGTAACGGTTACTTTGCAGGTGTCGCTCAGGGTGCCGTCCGCACTGGTAACGGTGATGATGGCTTCGCCGCCCTGAGCGGCGGTCAGGGTGCCGTCTTCAGCAACGGTCACTGCCGGGCTATCGCTGGTGAGTTTCACACCGGCCTCGCTCTGTGCGGCAGCCTTTTTCTCGTCACTGGCATTCTCGTTTTTGTAGGTATAGTTCACAGCCAGGTCAACGGCCTGGCCGACTTCAACGGTCATAGATTCCGGCACATCGATGCCGGTAACGGTGGTGCTGCATCCGGTCAGCAGCATAACTGCGGCCATGGCAGCGGACACGATAAGGATTCGTTTCATGGGTTATTCCTCCTTTGTTTTGCGTACAGTATAGCATGGTTTATTTACCATGTTAAGCCTTTTTTATCGCTCTATATATCCCTGAGTGGTAGCCTGGTGAATTATGTTATTGGCGGGAAAGATAAGATCATCGAAATTCAAATGGGATAACTTTTGCTCAATCATGGCCTGAAGATTGGGATAATGGGTTTGATGCACCAAATTGTTATCTACCAGGTAATTCATGGAACATTCCACTAAATCGGCTTCCACTTGAATACAATGAGATTCATCTTCGGTTGTGGTATACGCCAGAGAAATATGGTGATAGTCTGAAAAATCGGCGCTGCCGGAATACTCGCTTTCACAGAATTTCCCAATCAGATTTTTGGCAAATTCAATATTCGCTTCCTGTTCATGACTTCGCGCCTGCAATTCCCTTGCACATTCTTTTGCGCAATGGAGAGTGGCTTTTGCATCTTCCAAGCTATCGTGAGCATGGTATTGGTACTGGTAATGCTCGGCGCAATCGGTCAGTTTTTTCCACTTGTACCCCTGATGTTTCTCGTCCCATTCCCCGTTCAATTCGGCGTAGTCGAGCATTACATCAATAACGGGAGTTTCCGGTGGGAGAGTAATGTCCGAATATTCAAGAAAAGGTAAGTCGAATGCGTAGTGGTTATAGCCGATAACAACGGACGCTTCTGCCAAGGTGGCGTTTATGATGTCAGCATAGTCTCTGATTGACAAGCAGTTGCTAACCTCTTCGGGAGAAATACCATTTACTGCTTGCGCTTCCGGCCATACGGTGGTATGCTTCGGTTTGAATTTTTCGTAGAACAATGTGTTTTCGTTGCCGTCGATTATCGCAAGGGATAGTATCTCGTCTTGTGGGGGAACGAAACCGGTCGTTTCAATATCCAATGTCATAACCTTTTTCGGGTCTTGTTCAAGATACTGCGGCAGTTCGGTGCAATAAATCAGTTCCATATAAATCTCCTTAATCGCCTGTTGGATAGGATTGAGAAGGTACGACCATTGGTCGTACCTTCTCTGCAACAAAAAGTTGGGCTAAGAGGGTTCTTTTGTTAGTTCAGCCAAAAGGCAAGTGGCAAGCTCCCGATCTTCGGAATCGCCAGCCCGTTCTTGGCAGAGAGCTAACCATGTGCGATAAAGCGGAATAAGAGCAGCCCAAAATTCATCCTCCCAACCAGTTGGCATATCTTCAGCAACTTCGTAGCCCGCTTCATCAAGAAGCTGTTCATATTCATCCCGTATGTCGGCAGCTTTGGAGTAGCCATGCAATGGATTGCCGTAGTGACGAGGATCTCGAGTGCCACCGAATAGTTCATTGCTGACAATTTGAAAATAAGAGTCGCTCCATTCGTCCCAGGTTTGGAAAGCATAATCGTTCACATTGATCACCGTCTCTTTCGTATGTTAAGCGGTTGCAGTGCGAATTAAGGCCAGCTACGACCATCGGTCGTACTGAACAAAGAAAAAGACCGGTTGTGATACCGGCCTTTTTATCAAGGGGAGATTGGTGGTTGAAGAAAATAAGAAATAAGTTTCTGGTAGTTATCCTGAGCAGAAAGACAGGTATCAACCAAATAGCCGGGTTCTTGTGGATATTCCCGTAAGCCACGGTAATAGAAAAGTTTGTGGTCGCTGTCGATGACAAAAGGAACCAGGTTGTGAGCAAGGCATTCCTTGAACATGACCAAGCGACCGACCCGACCATTTCCATCCTGGAATGGATGGATTTTTTCAAAATGATAGTGGAAGTCGATTATCTCCCGTTCCTGTATTTTCTGCTTGTGGTACTGGGTCATCAGACTGTTCATTTGAGCGGGAACCTCTGCTGGTTCCGTAGTGTAAACCATTTCACCAATCATGTTGGGAAGTTTTTTGTACTCTCCAACATTGAAGTTTGGATCGCGCTCGTCAGAGGTGCCGCGCTTCAGCAGATAATGCAGTTTCTTTATTATCTCTTCGGTCAAGGGATCTTCTGCCACATCGATCATGTAGTCAAACGCGGTAAAGTGGTTCAGCGTTTCAATCACATCATCCGTGTGGATTGCTGCGTTCCCATCCGGCAGAAACGTATTTGTTTCATAGATGAACCGGGTCTGCTCGTGGGTCAATCTGCTGCCCTCAATGCGATTGGAATTATAGGCGAATAGGATTTGTGTCTGGTGATACAGCCCGCCTTTCCGGTGGTGTTCTTTTTCGTGCCGTAACAGTTTCAAAATCTCATTCATGGGCAGCCCTCCTTGTGGATATTGTACCCGAAATAACACCGTGTTTCAATGGACTATTCCCTGTCAGTTTTTCCATAGTGGTGTGCCCAGCCCCTGGCAAATGTCACCTTCTGCCGCAAAGCTGTAAGGGCAAGCTGCTCACGCTCATTTTCCAGATGTGCGGGAGAGAAATTTTTGAGCGCATCTTCCAAGTAGCACAATTCACAGTAGGTTAGAGCTTTGGTAAGGTAAATGTAGTTTTTTTCGTTCATGGTAGCGAACCTCCTGAGATTGAGTATGAAAGTACGGCGGGGTACGACCGATGGTCGTACCTGATGAAAGCGGGTTTATTTCGCAGTGCCTTTGAAGAGATAGATTTGAAGATCCTTTGCAAGTGATGCGAGAAGACTGGCCGAAAGAAGCGGAAGGAAGATCATATTGGTTATTATGACGATGGCGCTGTACACCGCACTAGCTTCAGCCGAACCACTGAAAAAGTCAATGATATATTGTTCGGCAAAAACCAGAACAATGTTGCTGCCAATTGTGCCGATCGTGGTGATAGTGCTTATGAAGGCACTGGCAAGCTTGGCCACATCATCGTCGGCCATACAGGCGGTGAAGCTCCACCATAAAATGAACAGCAGAACAAAGAAAAAATATTCAAACCAAAAAGTCAGTGCAGGGGGTGTTTTTGCTCCAGCTTTGATAACAGCACAGGAAATCGGTAGCAGAAGGAATGGGGAAAACAACCAAAAAACGAGGAGCTTTCTTACAGAAGAGAGTGCCTGGTAGATAAACCGTACAGAGTACATAACGAGCAGCAACAGGGACGGAAACAGCAGCCCTTGCCTTAACGAAGCGGCATTCGATGTAATAAGAAACCCTGCTATGAGGCAAATCGTTAGAATATTTTGTGCGAGATCGAAATAGCGCCATTCATTAAAACGAACCAAAAGGGATCTGCATGCGTGTACGGATTCAAAAAACTGTTCAGCAATGTATCTCATGATCTTCTTTATTCCTCCGTGCTTTTGAATGCTGAACATTATGGCACAAAAGGCGTAGGAAGTCAAAAGAAATAGCGGAACGATCCGCCGTTCGAACGGAAGTGTAAAGGGGTTGGGGATGGGGAGAATAAAATAGATGAACTCTCGGATGATCCATTCGTACAAACAACAAAAGACGGCGAATGACATGTCTTGTGGTGGCTGCTGATGATGCCGGAGTCTCTTAACAGCTACGAATAAAACCACAATCGTGAAGAACCAGATCAGACGGCGCACAAAAATAAACAGTGAAAAAATAATATCCAAAGTGTTGACCTCAGCATGCGTTGGAAATGTGAAAATATCGCGGAAATTCTGTCTGTGGAGCTGGATCAACCAGGTCTTGGAGAGTATACAGTGCCATTGCGTGTTTCAAAGCGTCATCCAGGACAAACAGACAGTCATCTGTTTTGGTAAGCAGTGAGGCTGCGATAGGAGATATTGCCTGCCGGTGGCGGCTCAATGTCAGGCGATCTTCCATGCATTGCACAATATCCAAAAGTGTGATGCTGTCTCTCGATCGGCCTAACTGGTGGCCGCCGGTGCTCCCGATTTTTGACTGTACCAAACCACTGTGGCTCAGTCGAACAAGGACGCGCGGCAAAACTTTGGGGGGAATACTCATATCCTCTGCGATTTTTGCAGAAGAGATAAATCCCGCGTTACAGTTAAGCGCCAAATAAAGCATGGTTCTGATACCATAATCCGTTTCGGCTCGGAAGTGCAAAATGCTCACCCTTTCTTTGTTGCGTTGTAGGTACGACCATCGGTCGTACCTGGTTCGTTAGTCCGAAACCAATGTGGCCACAAGCAGGAGACGTTGGTTGGAGTTGTCCGTACAGGTCGATAATGTGAGCAGCTTGTCGCTGCTCTTAATTGAGAAGCTGGAGGTCAATTGATTTCTGGCTATGGCTTTTTCAGTCAGAGCCTGAAGCTGACTGGAAGTTGGATCAGTCAAAATACAGACCTGATCTTCTGCTGTGTCGGCCAACCCCACAGAAACGATGGAAAAGTGCAATTTCTGATCCGAAACAGAAAGAAAAATATCCGGGTGTTTTTTGGCAAAATCATCTTCCAGGTAGAAACGCAGCTGGCCGAAACCAATATCGGGGTCTTGGCCGGACGCTGTGAAGCTATGACCATAGATAATCGTGTTGGTGCTCAGTGTTTCAGCTGTGCTTAGTTCACATTCAAAGTCTGCATAGAGACAACCTTCATAATCGCTTTCTCCCAGCGCGTTTCGGCGGAGATAGTATTCGTTATCGTCAGCCTGCTGCACTGGGCCGTCGATGTTCGTTCCGGGGATGGTGATCCAAGCGACAGTATCGGGATTATTTGCTTGTGCAGAAGTCAACCGATGGTCAGGTGATGTCTTTTTAGGAGCGGTAACCTGGTGGAAAGTTCCCTGGCTGCTGCTTAGGGGAAAAGCAATGGCCGCCGCACAAAACAGTGCGACGGCCACGGCTGCAAACACTAAATGAAACTTTTTCATTTACATACCTCATACCGCTCAATGAGCGCCTTGGTGATTTTCTTGTGTAAAGACGCTTCATCAATGTGGCAGAGCGTCTTATACGAATTCCCCTGCCGCAGCGAGGGCATTTTTACAACCAGATGCCCGTCCCGGCACTGAATCAGCTTCAGCCCGCACAAGGTAAGGATGGCACAACCGTTTTCCTTAAGCTGGATGTCTGCCCAAGCTTTCAGACTACTGGTTTCAAACGGATTCGCCATAAAGTTCAAAATTGCGACGGTCATTCCCTGTGATCCCTCCAAAACTCCAGCGCCTCCAAAATATATTCGGAAGCCTCTTTTTCTGTTGCGTTTTCAGGCAGATATTCTTTTATGGCTGCGAACTTGATTTTAACGACAGCGGGGGGCTGCTTGGCAGGCTGCGCCCGTTTGCTTTTATCACGCATGGCCCGTGCCGTCTGCTGGGTGATTTGTTCTCCTTCTTCGATACGCTGCGCAACTCGTTCTTGCTGTTTTTCCGGCAGATAGGATAACTCACCGGCAGCACGAACGGAAAGTTCTCCGCGATCCACTGCGTCGAGCAGGCCCCTGGTCAGCTGATTGAGCCGCTGATACCGCTGAATGGTGCGTACATCCTCGCCCGTTTCCTGAGCGATGGCGGCAGTGGTTTGCCCATTCAGCAGCCCCTTCGCTTCCAGCACCCGTAAAACCTCCTGGTATCCAAATGCTTTTTCACTGGGGAGAATGCTTCGCTGCCCAAGATTCGTAACATGAAAAATATAGGTAGCCGATTCATCGTCCAGGTCTGTATAGACCAGGGCGGGGATCGTGGTCAATCCGGCTTGTCGTGCGGCAGTGCTGCGCCTGTGACCGGCCAAAATCTCATATCGCCCATCCGGCTTGTTCCGCACCACAATGGGCTGTAGAACACCCATTACCTTGATGCTTTCAGCCAGCCAGTCGATGTCTTCCTGCGACATGTGATAACGATGCTGCTCAGGATGGTCATCCAGCATGGATAATGCCAATGGCTGCACCGGTTGGGTGGAACCACCGATCAAAGTGAGCAGTGTGTTTTGAGCAGCGGCAGAGGTGCGACCATCGGTCGTACCTCGCGCGGCTTTGGTGAAGTTGAAATTTTTTCCTGCCATTTTACTTTCCCTCCCGGTTCAGAAATTCATCCACCATAGCAGTGTACTGGCTGCCGATCACGCTGCGGCGCAGTGCCAGGCAGCTGTGCCCGGTAGCGGTGGAGTCAGCGGCCTCGATCAACCGGGAAATTTCGGTTTTATAAGTGAGGTCAGGGTAATCACTCCGCAGTGCTTCGCACACTGCGGAAGACTGTCTGGTGTGATCCACCATAGTGGGCAAAATGCCGTTGATTCGGAGCTGACCGCCGGTTACATTCGCAACGTTTTCGATGGCCTGCTGGAGCATTTCAAGCCCCATCAGAGCGGCCATCTGGGCTTGTACGGGGATAATGACCTCACTGCTTACCACAAGTGCGTTGGTCAGCAGCAGGCCCAGACTGGGCGGACAGTCAATCAAAATGTAATCGTACTGTCCAGTAGGCAGCTGGCTCAAAACCCGCTGCAAGACCTGTTCACGGTACATGGTAGTGACCAGGTAAATATCAGCGGCAGCCAGAGTCACATTGGCTGCAATATAGTCCATTCCTTCTTCGTGATGGCAGATTGCCATGGAAAGCTGATCTTCACTGAGTCTTCCGCTGTTTGCCATAGACTGCATCAGATCGCCCGTAGTAGGAGTATCGCCCTCCCAGCCCATAAAGGTGGACAAGTGCCCCTGTGGGTCAAAGTCGATGCACAGAACCGATTTGCCGCGTTTGACCAGAGCTGCGGCCATGTTGATGACGGTAGTGCTTTTGCCAACTCCACCTTTTTGATTTGCAATAGATACGATTTTCATTTTGATTTCCTGCCTTTCTTTTATCTGTTTGGTAATATAGAAACAGGTACGACCGATGGTCGTACCTGTTACGGTGTGGGTGCTTGTTCCATCCCATTATGGGTGATCCATTGATACTGCTGCGGGGTGACAGGCATTCCGGCAAGTTGTAACGGTTCCCTGGAGTTACGCACCAAAATCTGAGGATCATGCAGAGCTTTTTCGTATTTTTCCATCAGTTCGGGACTTAGGGAGATAAAGTCTTCCGTCCCAATACCTGCCAGAAAAAAATTCCCTACAATCGGGTGGTAGGGATCAACCATCCGATTGAAAGGAAGATCCAGCAACAGACCTTCATCGTTTGCGACTACCGCTACCGGATCATCGAAAGGATAAGTAGCGGTAATCCAGCCGCCAACAAGCTGTTGCATTTCCTCTAAGGTGTCAACTGAAACGGAACGAGGATATTTTCCAGGTTCAAAGAGCAATACATCCATTTTTAGTCAGCCTCCTAAAAAGATATTGAGCTGTGCCATGCTCTCCACGATTTTGTCCATCAGTAGAGTTCGGGTGTCAGGGTAAACCAGTGCAGCCAGGCCGATCAAAGCCAGTGCAGCAATTGCAGCACTGGCGGCGAAACGGATCACCTGGCCCAGTGCCTTTAAGATGATACGAAGAGAATTTGTGAAAATGTTTTTTCGCTCTACAATGACGGTGTTTGGATCATTGATCCCATAAGTTTGGCGCAGAGCCGATTGCTGCTGGTGTAGATTCCAGGCAGCCCGCAGACGATTGTTTTTCATGATTTCATGATTCCCCCAAAAAGAAACAGGTACGACCGATGGTCGTACCTGCAAGGTTACCGAGAAAGAAACGCTTCGCGCATTTTTTCTGTTTCGAGATAGAACTGCATGGTCTGACGCAATGGTGCATCACTGAACACAAATTCTCCTCTTTCGATCTCAAACGAGAGCTTGCCGCCGACTATACCTATTGCCTGCAATGCGCAGATATAATGCGGAGCGGGCAGCTGAGACAGAACCCAGTAGGGATTTTCCGGGCAGGAGCTATGTCCCGAAAAAAGATTGTGAGCAACAGATAACAGGTGCTGATCGGGGGCGGAAAGGTGGCGTTTGCTTTGCCGCATTTTAGGAAAGTTGATCCCATCGTCTGTGATCATGCCAGGTTTGGACGCAAGGGAGTAAAGCTCTTCATCGAAAGACAGAACAAAAAATGCTGCGGCGTACTGGTGATCCTTTGGAGCGGTTTGTTCGTTCAGTGCTAAAAGCTGTTGATACCGTTCAACGTGTGTCATGGTTCATTCCTCCTTGTTAAGGTACGACCGACGGTCGTACCTGCGTTGTTCATTGCTTTTTCTTCTTCCGATTGAAAAGGAAGCGTAGTCCTTTTTCTTTTGTTTGAGCAGGAGATGGGCCAGGGCAATCAACCAATGCGGAATAGAGTTCATCGGCACCGGAATAGCTGAAATAATCAGGGGCGTATGGAGCAAAATAGGTTTTATCTGCGCTCTCTGCCATTTGCTCTCGCACCGATGTTTCATCAGCTGACGGAACAAAAGAAAAAATGTAGCGCAAGCTTCCATCGTCATCCTCGAACACAGCGGGAAGCTGGGCGCTTTCCCAGGGCTTCGTACCGGCAACCATAATCTTTACGTCTTTTTCCCAAAAGGAGACCGGCTCAAGAATATCTTGATAGGGGCCGTAATCACAGATTACATAATCATATTCACTGCGGGCCTGCATGAGCAGCTTGCCATTGGTGATGATATGCTGGCCCTGGATTGTGAACTCATGTCCGTTGATTCGGTCACAGGATTCATAGATGTCTAACAATTGTTCCATTTTTCCGCTGCTGCACATATCCAAGTAAGCGCAGCTATAATCTTTTGCCCTGAGAAAGAGCAGAAGCTGGAGGGCCTGTGTTGTAGTGCCGATCCGAGGGCTTGCCCCGGCAACAGCAACCGTAACTGCTTTTGTGGCGGGGCGGGGAGGTCTTTTAATAGCCATGGCTTTGCCTGCTACAATATCTATCTGAGAAGGAGGAAGAATACTTGGTGAAGACTCAACTTGTGGTTCTTCCATAAGAGGAGGGGGAGAGAAGCTGCCCTCTTCGGTGCCCAGCTGCAGCAGTTGGCTTATCCTGGCTTTCATGGCGGTGCCGCCTTGCAGAAAGATGTTTTCCCGCTCTATGCCCAATGCGAGTAAATCACGCATGAGGCGGCTATCCGGCATATACCCATTCGCAAGGATCAGCCAGCAATAGTTGGTTGTGTTTATCAGCCGAGACAACAGTTCTAATGGCACATCGGCATTCTGATGGATGTAGTCTATATCCATCAGAATGTGAGTGAAGGCGGTATCACCTTCCAAGGCTTTACGGATTTCGCTTGGGCTGCGAGCGGCGATGTGCCGAATATCATAGTTTCCACGAAAATTAAGCATGGAAACCTGCCGGTATACGGATGGATCGGATATGATACCTAATATCATGAGCTTACCTCCCTCGTGTTGTTATCGAAATACTGTGTGATCTTTTTTGCTTCAATGCGGAAGTCAGAAACATCACTTCGGATATATCGGTCAGATGTGAATTTGAAATCTACATGGCCGATCATTTTTGTCAAAAGCTCCTCTTTGACTCCTGCACGGTAGGCAAGGGTTGCAAATGTACACCGCGTTGAATAGGGCTTCAGCCGCCTGGGATTATCTGGCGGGTTGATGCCTAATACCTGCAAGCAGATGTAGAATTTTCGAGTTCTCCAATTTTGAAGATTCATACGTTTTCCGTTTGGGCTTGGAATTAAATATCCACTATCGGGGATATGGAGGTAGAAGTCTAAAATAAAGGGCCAGATGGTATCCGAAATAGGGACAATCCGGTTCTTTCCAGCCTGTGTTTTTGACCCGGAAATGAAGTAGCGATCATTGATGTTGACGCTTTCTCGTTTTATTTTAAATAATTCTTCAGGACGCCACCCAGTAAAACAGAGAATTAAGATGATTCGGGCGGTTTCGCTATGCTCGTCGCCGGAATACGCACAGTCCATAAGCAGCTGAAGCTCCCGCATAGTGAATGCCTGATAGGGAGTGCTGCTTTTTCCATCAAGCTCCAAATATTCAGCGTAGTTGATGTGGATCAGCCCGGAAAGCATTGCTCTCTTGCATAATTGGCTGATGAGCTGCTGGATTTTCTCTTGATGCGAGCGTGATAGGTGGCGTTGGCTATCAATAATTTCTTGATAATCTTCCAGTGTTATGGAAGACATTTCTCTATTGCTCAGAGGAAAAAGAAATCGCCAGGCATTTTCATACCCGGCGATTCCTTTTGTACTTAATCTTCGGTAGTGCTGGCGGCTCCATTGTTTGTAGATCATGCCTAGTGTGATTTGAATTGTTTTCTTTTGGTTCCAGCCGCAACAAGTGCAGAACTGACCGGTAGGCACCGTGTTTCTGCAATTAATACAAATCATTAGCAAACCTCCTAAATTATGGTAATTACTAGCATATAGGGGTTTGGGTAAAAACCAGCCATTTAATGGAAAATGTTAACAAAAAATTAACCTATTGAAGAGGTGGAGTTATGACTATCTGCATCACACGCAGGAAGTCTGGGGTTCGAGTCCCTAATTCTCCACCAAAAGCCCACAGGTTATGCCTGTGGGCTTTCTTTATGTTTCGATAAAGAAAACGCCCGCGTCCGCCAAGCGTTGTGCTCGGCGAATGCGGGCGTTTTGGTTTGTTTGCTTAAGTGTAAAGACAACCCCCGGCTAGGCCGGGGAGTGTAAAAGAAATTATATAATGAAAAAAGACCTACTGGTAGAAAAGAGTTGCGGTCGGCCAACTGC
>NZ_SLUM01000043.1 GCF_004345265.1 Allofournierella massiliensis | reverse complement strand
TCATTCAGCGGATATCCAATGAACCACCGGTATGCCAGGTTCATGCTCACTTCTTCCAGAGTTCGGCGGAGCGAAGGAATCCCATAGATATGCTGGATCAGAACAATTTTGAACAGTACCACCGGGTCTACGCTTGGACGGCCGTTGTCCTCGCAGTACAGATCCTCTACAAATTCGTAGATCTTCTTGAAATCAATGGCTGCGTCGATCTTCCGCAGCAAGTGATCCTGCGGCACCATGTTTTCCAAACTTACAAATTCCAGTTGTCCTCTGTTTTCTGCGTTCTTTACCAGCATTTTTATCACCCCACACCATTATACCGCATTCCCTTTCCTTATACGAGAAAAAGACCACCGATAGGTGGCCTTTTTCGACAGGCTGAGACCGGCATGCAAAATTGCATGCCGGTCTTTTTCTGCCTGCGAAATCCAAAGAAGGCGGAATGAAGTCCCATGGATCCGCCCACACTGGATACGGAGGTGAGCGGCATGACCCAAAAGCGACTGGCTGCGCTGTTCGGAACAGTTCTCGTGGCATTTTCGGTGGTGATGGGGCGCCTGTATCTTCTGGCGCAGAATCAGGAATACGCACAGACCGCACAGGCGCAGACGGTTACCACTCTTACGCTGGAAAACAGCAGGGGAAATCTGTACGACTGTAACGGAACAGCCATCACCGGATACGGCCAGCAGTATTATGCGCTGTCCATTCCGGGGGAAAGCAGCTACGCGGAGCTGTTTCAGTATGTGCCGTACAGTGAGCAGGCTTATCTTTATGAAAAGCGGAATGCACTATCGCCCTTTCTGGTTCAGGTAGACCGGGATCTGACCGATCAGGGGATCTATACCTATTCCGTACCCAATCGATACTGCCCGGTACCGCTGGCAGAGCATCTGATTGGCTATCTGAACGGGGATGGCAGCGGGGTGGCGGGGCTGGAGCTGGCATTTGACGAATTACTCAGCAGTGATCAGTCCACCCGGGAAATTCAATGCGTGACAACTGCACAGGGGTCTCTGCTGGCGGGCAGTGAACCGCAGCTGCTGGAAAGCCAGGCGGAAGGGCAGGGGGTAATGCTCACACTGGATACCGCTACCCAACGGGTGTGTGAAGCCATCGCGCAACAGTCCATGGTCACCGGCTGCATCCTTGTACTGGACGTAAAAACGGCAAAGGTTCGTGCCAGCGTCAGCGTTCCGGAATTCGACCCGAACAACATCCAGGCCAGCCTGCAGGATGAGAATTCGCCCTTTTTGAACCGGGTTCTCTGTCAGTACAATGTGGGATCTGTATTCAAGCCGGTATTGGCAGCGGCAGCTCTGGAACGCGGCATCGGCTGGTACAGTATGGAATGCGAAGGTGTGATCACCATCAGTGATCATGATTACCACTGCGCTCTGGACAGAGCCCACGGTCTGATGAACATCCGCGGTGCATTGGAAAAAAGCTGCAACTGTTTTTTCATTGATCTGGGAATGCAGCTGGGCGGTGCACGCATTGCAGAACTGGCCCGAAAGTTTGGGTTTGGTCAGACGGTATATCTGACTGGCGGTTTGAAAAGTGCCGAGGGCGTGGTGCCGGAGGAGGAGACGCTGGAGGATCTGGGCCAGCTGGCAAACTTCAGCTTTGGTCAGGGCCAACTGATGGCCGCGCCGGTACAGCTGGCCGCAGCTTATAACGCTCTCGCAGCAGATGGAATCTATCGCAGCCCCAGCTTTCTGGAAGCGGTGATTGATGAGGACAGCGGCGAGGTGGTTCGGAATTTGTATCAGCCGGAAACCCGTAAGGTGGTGAGTGAATCCACTGCCGCAACCCTGTGCGACATGCTGGCTGGCGTGGTGAACGAGGGCATCGGTGTGCAGGCCGCCCCGCAGAATGGCACCGCTGCGGGCAAAACCGGAACCGCACAGACTGCCGTGTTCGACGAAGAGGGCAGGGAAGAGATGAACTACTGGTTTGCGGGTTTTTACCCGGTCGAAGATCCGCTATATACCATTGTGGTATTACAGGATGGTACTCCGGAACCTGGAACAAGCTCCGCCACCGTGTTTGCACAGGTGTGCGACGGGCTGTTCTGGCTGCAAAATGAAGAGACTCGCGCCCGAATTCTGCATCAGCAGGAGAAGCTGGAGGAAGAACAGGCGAAATCCGCCGCTGACAGTTGACAAGCAGAGCGGCACGCGCTATACTGATAAAGTAGATGATCATGATAATGGCTGTGATAGGGCCAATGACGGGCAGACAGCTCCAGAGAGGGAATCATACGGTGCAAGATTCCTGCTTTTTCTCCCGTCGCACGCCACCCTTGAGCCCCCGGCGAAGAGCCGGGCGTAACGCGGCGTTAACGCGCAAAAAGCGGCGGTTCTGAAACATCAGGGCCGCAATCTGGGTGGTACCACGGAGATTTTTTTAGCCTTCGTCCCTGTTTGGGGGCGTGGGCTATTCTTTTTTCTGGGAAGTCCGGCTGTTATCCGATCTGGCGCTTTGCACACAAAACATGTAGAGGAGTTATGAACGATGCAATGGACCGGTTTGAATGAACTGCGTGAAAAGTATCTTTCGTTTTTCGAGAGCAAGGGTCATCTCCGTTTGGACAGCTTCCCCCTGGTGCCGAAGAACGACAACAGCCTGCTGCTGATCAACAGCGGCATGGCCCCCATGAAGAAATGGTTCCTGGGCCAGGAGGAGCCGCCCCGCCATCGGGTGACCACCTGCCAGAAGTGCATCCGCACCCCGGATATCGAGCGTGTGGGCATCACCGCCCGTCACGGCACCTATTTCGAGATGCTGGGTAACTTCAGCTTCCAGGACTACTTCAAGAAGGAAGCCACTGCCTGGGCCTGGGAATTCCTGACCAAGGTTCTGGAGATTCCCGCCGAGCTGCTGTACATCTCCGTTTACGAGGATGACGACGAAGCCTGGGACATCTGGACCAAGGACATCGGCATTGCCGAGGATCACATGGTTCGTTTCGGCAAGGAGGACAACTTCTGGGAGCATGGCTCCGGCCCCTGTGGCCCCTGCAGCGAGATCTATTTTGACCGGGGCCCCGAGCATGGCTGCGGCAAGCCCGACTGCAAGGTTGGCTGCGACTGCGACCGTTACATGGAGGTCTGGAACCTGGTGTTCAGCCAGTTCGATTCCGACGGTAAGGGCAACTACACCCGTCTGGAGCGCCCCAACATCGATACCGGCATGGGTCTGGAGCGTCTGGCCTGCGTGATGCAGGGCGTGGGCAACCTGTTCGAGGTTGATACCGTTCGCGCCATCCTGAACCATGTGGAGAAGATCAGCGGCAAGACCTACGGTCAGGACGCCAAGACCGATATCTCCATCCGCGTGATCACCGACCACATCCGCTCCACCACCTTCATGGTGAGCGATGGCATCATGCCTTCCAACGAGGGCCGCGGCTATGTTCTGCGCCGTCTGCTGCGCCGTGCCGCCCGTCACGGCCGGATGCTGGGCATCACCCGCCCCTTCCTGACCGAGCTGGTGGATACCGTTATCCACGAGAACAAGGCCGGCTATCCCGAGCTGGAGGAGCATGCCGACTACATCAAAAAGGTTATCGGCACCGAAGAGGAGCGCTTCTATAAGACCATCGATCAGGGCATGACCATCCTGAATGGCCTGATCGACAACATCACCAAGGCTGCCGTGGCCGGCAAGGAGAAGATTCTCTCCGGTATCGACGCCTTCAAGCTGAACGACACCTTCGGCTTCCCCCTGGATCTGACCCGCGAGATTGCCGCTGAGGCTGGCATTACCGTGGACGAGGAGAACTTCCACTCCGAGATGAAGAAGCAGAAGGAGAAGGCCCGCAAGGATCGTCTGTCCCGCGGCATCTCCGGCTGGGATTCCGATCTGTTCAGTGAGCTGACCGTACCCGCTACCGTGTTCACCGGCTATGAAAAGCTGGAGGACAAGGGCCAGGTGATGGCTCTGTCCGATGGCGAGGAACTGGAGGATGCCATCTCCACCGACGAGGGCGCCAAGGAAGGCGTTCTGGTGGTTCTGGATCAGACTCCCTTCTACGCCGAGAGCGGCGGACAGGTTGCCGACACCGGTTCCATCGTAACCACCGACGGTGCCCGTCTGGAAGTGAAGGATGTAAAGAAGACCGGCAAGGGCTACTTCGTTCACACCTGCACCCTGATGGAAGGTACCGTAAAGGTTGGCGACAGCGTGACCGCTGCTGTGTCCAAGGGCCGCCGGATGTCCATCGCCCGTAACCACACCAGTGCCCATCTGCTGCAGAAGGCTCTGCGCGAGGTGCTGGGCAGCCATGTGCATCAGGCCGGTTCCTACGAGGACGACGAGCGGGTGCGCTTCGACTTCACTCATTTCAGCGCTGTAACTCCCGAAGAGCTGGCTCTGGTGGAGCATATCGTGAACCAGAAGATCTTCGAGGCTCTGGACGTAAACATCCAGAACCTGCCCATTGCAGAGGCAAAGAAGATGGGCGCCATGGCCCTGTTCGGTGAGAAGTACGGCGATGTGGTTCGCGTTGTGGACGTGAACGGCTGGTCCACCGAGTTCTGTGGCGGTACTCATGTGAAGAACACCGCTCAGCTGGGCTGCTTCAAGATTCTCAGCGAGTCCAGTGTAGCCGCCGGTATCCGTCGTATCGAGGGCACCACCGGCTACGGCGTGCTGAACCTGCTGGACGAGCGCACCGAGATGCTGCACAAGGTGGCAGATGCGCT
Source organism: Allofournierella massiliensis (assembly GCF_004345265.1). GTDB lineage: Bacteria > Bacillota > Clostridia > Oscillospirales > Ruminococcaceae > Allofournierella > Allofournierella massiliensis. The sequence goes on along the minus strand of NZ_SLUM01000043.1, from coordinate 11,491 downwards.
GAAGGTCAACAACATGAAGGATCTGCCCCTGCGCGCTGTGGCTGTGGCCAGCGAGGTGAAGGCTCTGAGCAAGGAGCTGGATGCCGCCAAGGCCGCTGCTGCTGCCAGCAAGATCGACGGCCTGTTTGAGGCTGCCGAGGATGTGAACGGCATCAAGATTCTGACCGCCTACTTCTCCGGCACCGCCCCCGAGGCGCTGCGCAGCATGGCGGAAAAGGTACGCGACAAGGCCCCCAACACCGTGGCAGCTCTGGTTGGCTCCACCGACGGCAAGATTACCCTGGCAGTTGCCTGCGGCAAAGGTGCGCTGGATGCAGGCCTGAAGGCCGGTGTTCTGGTGAAGCAGATTGCCGCCATTGCCGGCGGTAACGGCGGCGGCAAGCCTGACTTCGCCATGGCTGGTCTGAAGGACGAAAACAAGATCGACGAGGCACTGAACGCCGTTGCCGGTATTGTGAAAAACGTTCTGGAAGGCTGATTGAATTGTAAGTTTCTCGCACCCCGGGGGAATTTTCCGGGGTGCGAGGATCGTTTGCCGATACAATGGATTCAGGAAAGGAGATGTTTCCATGGATTGCCTGTTCTGCAAAATTGCTCAGGGCCAGATCCCCTCGAACAAACTGTTTGAGGATGATAAGATCCTTGCCTTCTATGACATTGATCCCCAGGCGCCGGTTCACTTTCTGGTGATTCCCAAGCAGCATGTGGATTCTGCTGCCGCGCTTACTGAGCAGGACGGCGAACTGCTGGCTCATGTATTCGCCACCATTGCCCGTCTTTGCAAGGAGCTGGGCTGTGAAAATGGTTACCGGGTGGTAACCAATGTGGGGGAAGACGGCGGCCAGAGTGTAAAGCATTTGCACTTTCATGTGCTTGCCAAGCGCAGTCTTGCCTGGCCTCCGGGCTGATGTGTCATTGCCCTGTGCTGTGTGACCGAGAAAAAGGAGATATTTAATTATGAGCGAGACCTATACCCTGCATGTGGCCGGCCTGAGCCGGGAACTGCCGGTTTGTGCCATCAACGAGCATCTTTCCATCGCTGCATTCATCATGTTCAGCGATGTGGAGCTGACCGTTGCATGCGCCAAAGCCCTGCTGGAAAAGTGCCCGGAGTTTGATGTGATTGTCACTGCCGAGGCGAAAGGCATTCCTCTGGCCTATGAAATGAGCCGCCAGAGCGGAAAACTGTACATTCCGGCCCGTAAAGGCGAGAAGCTTTACATGCAGAATCCGGTGGTTGTGGAGGATCAGTCCATTACCACCAGTGCCCGTCAGAAGTTGGTAATTGATCAGAAGGATCTGGAAGCCATGAATGGCAAGCGGATTCTGATTGTGGACGATGTAATCAGCACCGGCGGTTCTCTGCATGCACTGGAAACTCTGGTTGGCAAGAGCACCGGCACCGTTGTTGGCCGTGCGGCTGCACTGGCAGAAGGCGATGCCGCTGACCGTACCGATATTATTTTCCTGGAAAAACTGCCGCTCTTCACCCACTGATCCGGCAACGCGAATGAGACGGGTTCTGGCAGCTTGCTGTTTTGTTTGGTTCGCCACCAAACTCATCGCCGTATATCTGCCGCCTGCGGCCCTCGGGCTGCTCGCGGCAGTTTTTGTATGCGTGTTTTGGTATTCTCTGGCGCTTGCGCGACGGGATTACAGTCGTCTGCTTCCATTGGTGGGGTTGGCGGCGATCCTTGTGCACACCCTGGTTTACAGTACGGTGGTAGCGCCGGTTTTTGCGTTGGCGGGAGAAGAAATTGACGCTCTTGTGGTTGCGGAACAGGTGGATCCCGGTTTTCAGGATGGAACGGTGCGCGGGGAATTTACCGTGGTGGAGCTGAACGGCAGGAAGCTGCCGGTATGGAAGCGTTTTCGAATCTCTTCCGTGGCCATGCCGGAGTGTGAAAGGGCCGATCGGCTTCGTGGGCATTTCTCGGTGGAACTTCTGGAACGGGACGAATACTACTACGGCAACCTTGCAGATGGCGTACTCCTTCAGGTGGAAGGGGCAGAAAACCTTTCGCTTGAGGGGCAGAGCCATGCGCCGCGCTTTTTTCTGCGGGGGCTTCAGGAAACCCTTGCCCGCAGCTGCCGCCGGTATCTGCCTCAGGAACTGGGCGGAGTTCTTTCCGCCATGGCGGTGGGGGATAAAAGCCGCCTGACAGACGAGGTCACTGAAGCCTATCGGGCAGCTGGAGTTTCCCATCTGCTGGTGGTATCTGGCTTGCATCTGACTCTTTTATGCGGGGCCTTCCTCGGTAACCGCCCTTGTGGTGGTCGATTCCGGAAACAAAAGGCTCTGGCTGCCATGCTCCTCGTTCTTTGTATGATGGCGCTGGTGGGTTTTACCCCTTCGGTGACCCGGGCCGGTGTGGGTGCGTTGATTTTTTATACGGGAGCTTTTTTGTTGCAGCCTGCAGATTCCTTCACCTCACTGGGGATCGCTGCCGTGCTGCTTTCTCTGCAAAACTGCTATGCGGTTTGCGATCTGGGGCTGCAGCTTTCCTTTGCCGCCACGGTGGGGGTGCTCTGCGCAGCCAGAGTTTTCCCTCCTGCTCGGATGGATGAACAGGAGGAGCATCCCTGGCGCTTCCGGCTGCGGCGTGTATGCACCGCCTTGCTGGTGCCTCTGTTCGCTGCGATATTTACTCTGCCGCTTCAGCTGCTGCATGGATTGTCGGCCAGTGGGGTTTCGGTGCTCACCAATCTGCTGGTCATGTCTCTGGTCGGGCCAATCGTCTGCCTGGGGCTGGTCTGCGCGGTTACCGGTCTGATACCTGCTCTGTATGGTGTCACACGGGCTGTGATGCTGCTGGCCGGAGTACTGGTCAAATTACAGAATGCCATTGTGTTTTATATGGCTTCGCTTCCGGCGGCAAAGCTGGTTTTGCCGAAAGCATTTACTGTATTTGCGGTGCTTGTTTGCGGGGCGGCGCTCTGGTATGCCTGGCGGCTGCATCGTCTGCGCTGGGCAGTACCGGTGCTTTGTGCGGGGCTTGTGCTGTCGGCTAACTTATACGGTGCGCTGACACAGGATGTGGTCACAATTCGCCTTTTGGGCAGTACATCAAGCCCCTGTGCGGTAATTGTTTCAGAACAGCAGGCGATGGTTTTGTTTCGTGGCGGAGAAAGCAACCGCCAGCAGGTACAGGACTGGTTGGATGTTCAGGGGATAGAGACGGCAGAGCTTTGGGTGGATCTGCGACAAAATCCCGGCGAGCTGAATGTTCAGGGACGTTTGATTTACACAGAGGATCTGCCAGAAGGGCAGCAATGGATCGAAGAATTTCACGGAATTCGACTTTCTCTTCTCAACCAGAGTGGAGCAAATCTTGCATTGCTGGAAATCAGCGGTTATCGTGTGGCTATGATCACCGGTCGGCTGGAAGCAGGTACGCCATTGCAGGTTGATCTTCTGCTTGCGGGCGCTTCCAATCCCGGCATGGTAGACCCGGTACAGGTGCTCACCGCCAAATCGTATGACTGGCACGCCGAACAGCCAGATGTCCACTGGAAATACGCACCCTTGGGCGGTACTGTTTTCATCCGCCCCGGCAGGGCAATCACATTTGAGGGGGTAACCAATGCTGCATAACGAACAAAAACAACAGGCCGCGCTGCAGAAAGGCCTGCCGGTTTTTTACTACTATTCTTCCGATCCATTCCTTGCCCGTGCCGCCGCAGAAAAAACGGCAGCGGCTTTGCTGCAGGAGGACGGGGAGAGTACCCGACTGGATGGCCCGGCGCCCACGGTGGAGGAGCTGGTGATGGCAGCGGGAACCATCTCGTTTTTTGGAACCCGCCGCATTGTGGAGCTGCCCATGCTGCAGCCCTCAGCCTACTCGGAAAAAGACATGGCGGAATTCTGTGATGTGTTGGCCAGCACCGAGAATGCGGTGTTTGTGATCCACAGTGTTTTTTCAGAGGAGCGGGGCAAGCTCAAGCTGTCCAAACAGGCCAAAAAGCTCATTGAGACCTGCGAAACGCTGGGATACGCCGCAGAGGTAGCGCATCCCGGCGTACAGGAGCTGCGTCGAATGCTGCGTCAGCGTGCCGAGGGCATGAATACCGCCATGAGCGAAAGTGCGGCCGGCCTGCTGCTGGAACGCTGTGGTCAGGATCTGTTTCTGCTGGAAAATGAGGTGGATAAACTGGCTGCCGCCAGTGGTTATACCGAAATTACACCGGGCCTGATTGTGGAGATGAGCACCCAGAATCTTGAGGCAGACGTCTTTGACATGGTTCGCCTGATCACCGGTAAAAACGCCGCCAAAGCCTGCGGAAAGCTGAATACCCTGCTGCGGCTGCAAAACGATCCGATTGCCATCACGGCAGCCATGATCGGCAGTTATGTGGATCTTTACCGGGTCAAGGCCGGTCTGGCGGTAAAAAAGAGCTACGCCCAGGTGCATAAGGATCTGGGCTATAAAGGCAGCGATTACCGGCTGAAAAAATCTGCCGAAACCGCCGCTCGCTACACACTGCCGCAGCTGGAGCAGTGCCTGGAGATTCTGCTGGAGCTGGACCAGGGGCTGAAGGGCTCTCCGACAGACAGCGCTGTTCTGCTTCAAACCACACTTTGCCGTCTGGCAGCCGCGGGGGTAACACGATGAGTGAAAAACTTCGCATTCAGCAGGTGATCGTGGTGGAAGGCCGGTATGATGCAGCGGCCCTCAGCGCAGTGGTGGACGGTCTGATTATCACCACCGATGGCTTTGCCATTTACAAAGACAAGCAGACCCAGTCTCTGCTGAAAGAGCTGGGCCGTCAGCGGGGCGTGATCCTGCTTACCGACCCGGATGCAGCGGGCTTTCGCATCCGGAACTTTTTGTCCAACCTGATCGGGCACGAATATGTGAAGCAGGCCTATGTGCCTGCCATTGCAGGCAAGGAGTCACGCAAGGCGGTTCCCGGCAAGGAAGGTCTGCTTGGTGTGGAAGGTCTTCCGCCGGAGGCATTAAAAAAGGCCCTTCTGGATGCGGGGGCCAGTGAGACTGCTGCCCGCAGCGGTCGGGCCATTACCTACACCGATCTGTATCAGTGGGGGCTTTCCGGCACGGCCGGCAGTCAGGAACAGCGGTTTGCTTTTCTGCGCAGGCTGGGCCTTCCGCCCCGTCTTTCCAAAAAAGCGCTGTGTCAGGTGCTCAATCAGTTGTATACCTACGAGGAAGCCCAGGCGTTGGCTGAACAAATCGAAGAATAAACAAGAGGCCCGGGGCCACGCGAGGAGTAATTTGCTCCTTTCGCGGCCCCGGGCCTCTTGTTTTATTTCAGTTTACCTTCCAGCAGCTGCTGATTCCACCAGGGCTTTTCAGCCTGAAAGCTGCGTCCGCTTACCCCCTGCAGCAGGGGATTGGTCAGAACGGGGAAGGTGAGCTGCCAGGCACACAACGCCTGATATTTCAGCTTCAGTTCCCGGTTGGCGGCGTTATTGCCGTATTTGCTGTCGCCCAGAATGGGGCATCCAATGCTGGCCAGATGCGCCCGAATCTGGTGTGTCCGTCCGGTAATCAGTTCCACCTGCAAAAGCGCCAGACGGCCGCTCACCGCAAGGGTTTTATACCGGGTTTCGATCTCCTTGCCGCCGGGCATTGGACGCTCGCTCACCCGTACCAGCCCCTTGCCTGCATCCTTCACCAGATATCCCTGCAGGGTAGCCTGCTCGGGACGGGGCCGTCCAAATGTAACACACAGATATTCCTTGCGGATTTCCCGATCCCGGATCAGATCGATCAGCAGCTGTTCGGTTTGCGGATCCTTTGCGATCAGCACAAGCCCGCTGGTGCCGGTGTCCAGCCGATGGCACAACGCAGGTGCCGGGCCCTTTCCGGGTTCCCATCCATGCTCTCTGTGCAGATAAAGCATGGCCCGGTTGATCAGTGTATCCGGCTCGGTGTCGTGGATTACGGGCAGGCCGGCGGGCTTATCCACCAGAAGAATGTGTTCGTCCTCATAAACCGGCTTTGCAGCGAATCGGGCACGCAAAAATGCAGGGCCCTGAACAGCTGTCGGATTGAGCTGCTCCTCCGGCAGAAACAGCCGGATCTCGTCTCCGGTCTGAACCCGGGTGGAAAGGGGTTGTTTTTTGCCGTTCAGTTTGATTTTGTTTTCCCGCAATGCCTTATTTAACCTGCCAAAGGTCAGGGCAGGGAATTGCTCCGTGAGGTATTTGTCCAGCCTTACCGGGGCAAGGCTTTTCACAGAGATAATCTTCATGAAAGAACCTCCAGATCCTTACACTGACCGCTTTCGTTATACAGGCAGTGCGCATCGTCAATTTCCAGTGTGACCATCAGCCAGCCGGCATCCTGATCACTTACTTCAAGAATGGGATACACCCCGCCCTCACCATCGGAAAGAGCCGTGGCTCCCTCCAGCTTCTGGCGGGTAAAGGGAGTATCATAGAAAAGAACAACCCTGTTGGCATCCTCCTGCCGTCCGATACTTTCCAGATTCAAACTCAAAATACCGTGATCCCAGAAGTCATCGGAGTAATTGGCCAGATGCAGCGGATAATTCTCACTGAATTCCATTGCCAGCGGATGGGTAAACTCCTCCAGTCCGGGGGCGATCACATAGACAAGAGGAAAACGGGTTTCGTCGCCGGTTCGCTGGTACAGTACCCCGCACCAGGCACCCTGATCCTGCGCCGCCTGTGCCACAGCCAGGAAGGTTTCCTCCTGTTCGGTAAAGAAGATGCAGTCCTGCGGCATTGCGCCTTCGGTAATGGCCTGTACAAATTCCTCCTGCCGCTGTTGGGCCTGAGCTTCATCATAGCGGGCAGTAAAAGATGTGTCGCTGCTGGTCATCTTCTCATCTGCAGTGTAAAGGGCCAGGCTCAGGCCGGTGGTTTTCAACGGACCCAGTGCCACCAGATGCTGGTATCGACCCTCGGTTGCATCCAGCAGTGCTGCAAGGCTGCTGTCTGTCTGGCTCAACAGGTTAGATCCCGCATCCGAATAGGGACGGAACGAACCCGCCTTTTCCAGCAATGCCGGGCTTAAATCCACCAGCTGTACAAGGCACAATACCCCGATCACAGCAGTTTGTACCCATTGTTTCTGGTATCGGGTCAAGCGGATCAGTGCAGCTACGCAGCAGGTAAAAATCAGGTAGTATACCGGCCAGAACAGTCGCCCGCTGGAGCGCAGAGTGGTTGCCAGCTGTATCACAAACTGGGGCAGGGGAATCCGGGCAAGCACAGCGCCGTTGGCGGTAATCACATTGCTGACCGCAAATACCGTCAGGCAAAGCACAACAAACAGCAGTCCAAAACGATTTTTCAGGCATTTGAGGATGCTGGATCGATGCCAGCGCAGAACAACAATTACAACTGCCACGCTGCACAAAAGCATCCCAAGGCCCAGATAATTGAAGCCGTCGTAATTCCCCAGTGTTTGATTCTGGGCGGACAGGAACAGGCTCCATTTGCCCATACCACGGCTGACCGGGTTCCAGAGCGCGTTCAGATTCATGCAGAAATGCCCATACTGTACGCCGCTTCCTCCGGATGCGGATCCTCCGCTGAACAATCCGAACAGCCAGCCCACCAGTGCGGTGCATCCAAGATTGGCCGCGAGCAGTGCGGCAGGCTTTGCAAACTGTTTGTGAAACACCGCATGTTCTACAAAAAGCGCAAAAGTAAGCGCATACGTCATGGGGGCAAAATAAGGGTGAATGGCCAGCGTCAGGCAGTTCACAGCGAACAGCCCCGGGTAGAAAAACCGGCCTTCCCGCCGCCCGCGAATGTAATAATACAGTGCTGCCAGAATCAGGAACTGCGCTGCCAGCGCAGTATGGCGAAACGCCCGCTCCAACAGAACAGGGCTAAAAACAAAGGGAACTGCGCCAAGCAGTACAATGGGCGTTCTGCGGCTGAACAGCCCCACCAGCAGGCAGGCAAATCCTCCCTGCAATACAAAGCAGAGCAGCGTGAACAGCCCGAAATACTGGAACACAGAGGGCAAAAAAGGTTCCAGCAGCCGAAAAAGTGCAGCAAACAGCGGGATGGAGTCGGTAAATGCCACGCTCAAACCAAAAGGCCAGTTGATGCGATCCGAAAAGCAGAAGGGGATTGAAAGCTCAGACTGCCGGTAGAACATCCAGCCCGCATAATGCTGCTGAATGTCCGCCTCAATGTATCCACCGCGCAGCCAGGCATCGTTTGTCACATCCAGTGGCGAAAGTCCATACAGCAAAAAGAATACCGCTGCGCCCAAAAGGCAGCCAAGAGCAAACAGCCGCCGACGCTCGTTTTTTTCATAACCAGTCATTTGAATCAAAGCCACGTCCTTTCCGTTCCTGCAACCCCCGACATAAAAGAGATTTGCGCAGGCATGGTTGCTTTGTTTATTATAAACGATTCCCCGCTAACCTACAATTCCTTTGTTGGAATCGAAGGGCTATCCCATCGGAAAACATTGACAACGCAATGTATTTGGTGTATTATAATTAGGCTTGCCGCTGTGGCGGAACTGGCAGACGCAAGGGACTTAAAATCCCTCGCCCCAATAAGGCGTACCGGTTCGATCCCGGTCAGCGGCACCAAGCCGGAGCAAAGGTTGCTTTGCTCCGGCGTTTTTTGTATCCGAAGAAGGAAAAAGGGGCTGTTGCAAAACGGAAGTTGAGCAACAGCCCCCCGATTTCCACATTCATGGGGCTCATCTCCACGGACGGCAACCGTGCCATCATACCGCTGCTGAGATCCGCTGTGGCATCTGTGAAAATCTGATAGCTGGACATAAATCATTCTTACTTCTTGCAGCCGGAGCAGCCATGGCAGCTTGAACATGCGTCCCACAGCTTGTCCGCAGTATCTTTCCATGCCTGGGCATAGGGGGTGGTTTTATCACACAGATGATCTACACTCTCCGGGCTCTGATAGTCGGTGCTGACGGCTCCGGTCTTTTTCACCATGGCGCGCAGTGCTTCCGGGTTTTCCAGCATGGGGCAGGGGCGAAGCATATTTTTGTTAAAGGGCTGATTGTCATGATATGCCATGAATAACGGGCTCTTAAGCGCATCCAGCAGGCTGGTGTCGTGGATATTGCAGTTGGAATAATGAATGAACACGCAGGGCTCCACATCGCCCTTTGCGTTGATGTGCAGATAGTTGCGGCCACCGGCAATGCATCCGCCCACATACTCGGCGTCATTCTGGAAGTCCATCGAGAAAATGGCTTTTGTCTGCCGGAAGGCACGAATGCGGCGGTAGACTTCTTCCCGCTGTTCCGGAGAAGGAAGCAGTTCGGTTGCAGCATCGTTACCTACCGGCATGTAGTGGAAGAACCAGATAAACAGCGCGCCGCTGTCAATAATCGAATCGAAAAACTCCTCACTGGTAATGTCGGCATAGTTATGGCTGGTATAGCAGGTGGAAATGCCGAAGGGCAGCTTGTGCTTTTTGAGAAGGGCCATGGCATTCTGCACCTTTTCATAGGAGCCTTCGCCGCGGCGGGAGTCATTGGCGGATTCGAATCCCTCCAGCGAGATGGCAGGTACGAAGTTTTTAACTCGCAGCATATCCTGACAGAACGCTTCATCAATCAGGGTACCATTGGTGAAGGTGAGGAATTCGCAATCGGGATGCATTTCGCAGATCCGGATCAGATCAGCCTTGCGCACCAGCGGTTCGCCACCGGTGTAAATATACATGTAGGTCCCCAGCTCCTTGCCCTGACGGATAATGGAGTCGATGGTTTCCAGGCTTAAGTTCAGCTGGTTTCCGTATTCTGTCGCCCAGCAGCCGGTGCAGTGCATATTGCACGCCGAGGTGGGATCCAGCAGAATCGCCCAGGGAACATTGCAGTTTTCCCGTTCTTTTACCTCGTCCTGAGTTGCGCTGCCCTTAAGACTCGCATTAAAAAGGAAATTCTGGAAAAATGCCTTGCGCACACCGGGATCCAGTTCATACAGCCGCAGAATCAGCTGGTACCAGTTGTTTTTCTTCTCAATAACTTCCCGGATAGCACTCCGCTGGGACTCATACCAGCCATCCGGAGAAAAGCGATCTACCAGTGCCATCAATTTGGGAATGTTCTCCTCCGGATTGCCTTCAATATAGCTCAGGGCCTGATTGACCGCAAAATTCTGCATGCTATCTTTAATTGTACTCATAAATACGTCCCTTTCTTTTGCTTTTTGCGAATGAAGCCGCCATTGGCTGATCCGTTGGCTAAATTATAAGAAGAACAGCGAAAGATGTCATGGGACAGGAGTAGCGCTGCTGGTCAAAAATGCGACACTTCCAGTCGATTGTTACATTTTGGGACATGTACACCGAAATGCGCATTGTCCGCCTTTTGGTCCGTGGTATGCTTGATTTAGCATGAATTGTTTCTGTTGGAAGGAGATTCTATGGAAAATAGTGTATCGCGTATACTGATCGAAACCACGGTCAGGCAAACTCTGAAAGGAATCCAGGAAGATCCGGAACGGAGTATCCGAAATCTGGTCGATATGGCGCTGCAATTTTCAGAGGGCCGATTTCAAAACCGATTTTTCGAAACCGCTCACACGTTGCTGGAAAATGAAAAAAGTGCCTATTACGGCCTGATTCATGATGCGGTCAGCCACATCGAAACCAAACACATTGTCCGCTTGGGCATGAACATCGGATACAACAGCTGTACCTGGGGCGCCAGGCGCATCCGCTCCAATGAAAAACAGTTGGGATTTAATATTCCCTGGGCTGTTTTTCTGCAAATGGAAGATGCGTCTTCCGACTGGGATCTGAGCCGGTATCACTGGGTGATTCAGCAGGGGGAAGCTCTGGGAATCTATTCCTGGATGATATTTGCGCCACATGACCCTCTGGCAATTCTGCCCTTTGCGGCAGCACATCCGGACAGTGCCTTTTTCCTTTTCTGTGAACCGCAGGCTGTGACGCCGGATTTTGCAGCGCAGTTTTTGTCTGTATACAACGTAATGCCTGTAATTCATCTGGATAAAAACACGCAAGCTGCCTGCTCGCTGTTAAGAAATGCCCGCATTCCCTATTCTGTCTCATGTCTTTATTCGGCAGAAAATATCAAAGCGATCACAAACGGGGAATTGTTTGCTGCCGTGCAGAACCTCCACCCCCTCTTTACTGTTCTGATTCCCCGGTCAGACTGTCAACACGATACACAGAGAGCCGCGTATCAGGCAGCCATTGACGCGAGAAATCGTCAGCAATTTCAAACCATCCCATGGGAGCTTTACGGAGATACCCAAAGTCTTGATTCCATTATTTCGGATGATTCCTGCTGCGCATTGTTTGACAAGGACGGAAATCTTCATATTCCGGGAAGCCCTGAAACGGATGTCTGGTGTTGCAATCTGTTTGAGGACGGACTGGCCGGAATTTTCAGCAAGGCATATCCGAAGGCACTGCCTTCCCGCAAATAACTTGCCATAATCATAACCCCACGTTGAACGTGGGGTTTGCAGAACGGCCCTATAAGGGCCATTATTCCAGCAGCACCTAAAGGTGCATAATGAGCAACGCCAA
>NZ_SLUM01000042.1 GCF_004345265.1 Allofournierella massiliensis | reverse complement strand
TGGCAGACCCATTCGTGGCCCCTTAAGGGGCTTTGCTAGTATTATGCCCTTCTAGGGCTTACTCAAGCCACCGGCTCAGCCGGTGGTTTTGACTGTCTGGCCGGGAAGCGCCTCAGGGCTCCCGCAGCTTTTCCTGCCGGTCAAAGTAGATGCCGGTGACACCGTTGGCCTTTTCCACGATGCTCTTTTTCTTCTTCTCTGCCATCTTTTTGAAGCGGGGTTCCTTTTCCAGTGCCTCCAAAAAGCGCTTGCCCTTTTTCTTGGCATTTTCGGGAATGGTTTCGCATACCCGATAAACCAGCTCGGCGGCTTCATTGTCACCGTTCAGCAGCACCCGGATGCGCTTTTTCCGGGGATTCAGCTCCGGCTCCCGCGCCGGTTCCACCTTGCGGGAGGCAATTTCTTTGGCGTTGGCATAACCCTGACCGACTGCCAGTTTTTCCACCATCACGCCCCGCTGTGCCCAGAAACCGGACAGCACCTCGTAATCACTGTCGTTGGAGACAATATAAATCTGTCTTTCTCCGTTGGCAGCACACAGACCCACATAGGATGCAATGGCAAAATCCATTGCGTTTTTGGTGTGTACCTTCTCGCCGCACCACACGATCTCAATCTGACCGGAAGCCCGCATGCAGGTTTCCAGCATGGAAAAGTTAATGCTCAGCTTTGCGTCGCCGGAAAAAGCGAACACACACATTTTATCTTCGGGGCGCATCTGTTCCGCCACGGCAAGCCAGGCGGTGCCCACATTCTCGGTATCAACCAGATAAGTTGCCATTGTTTTTTCACCTCAATGGTATAGTATACACCATTTTCCCGCCTGCATCAAATTGCACCGCCCGGAGGGATCAGCCGGAACACCGCCGCACTGCGGGGCCCCATCTCCAGCGAAACTCCGTTGAAGCCAGCAGGTGCAAAGGGATTCTCCTCGCTGGTGTGCAGCACCAGATGCCAGCAAAAGCCCTGAGGCGGAGCGGGCAGCTGCTGCGTATGGGGTTCCCAGTGCATGTTCAGCGCCAGCAACAGAATATCGTCGTTTTCATCGGCCGCATCTCTGCCGGCGAACAACACGCCGATCTGGCGTGTCTCGGGCAGAAACTCACTGTTCCAGGCTTTGCCATTGTTGTGCAGCGAAAGATCCTTCCAACCGCAGCGGCTGGGCGCAGTGGCTGCCCGCAGCACCGGATGAGCCTTGCGCAGTGCGATCAGGCGCCGGGTAAAATCAAAGAACTCCCGGTTCCGTTCCAGCTGTTCCCAGTTCAGCCAGGAGATCTCGTTGTCCTGACAATAGGCATTATTATTGCCGTTCTGGCTGTTGCCGAATTCATCCCCTGCCAGGAACATGGCCGCGCCCCGGCTGCACAGCAGCACGGTCAGGGCATTTTTGCGCAGCCGATCCCGCAGTGCATTCACCGCCGGGTTCTGGCTGGGGCCTTCCTCCCCGCAGTTCCAGCTGTTGTTATCGTCAAAGCCATCGGTGTTGTTCCAGCCGTTGGCCTCGTTGTGCTTTGTATTGTAGGCGTACAGATCATACAGCGTGAAGCCGTCGTGGCAGGTGATGAAATTCACCGTGGCGTTGGGGCGCTTGTCCGGCGGATAGAGATCCGGCGAGCCGCAGATGCGCTGCACGACCGCCTCGGCCATGCCTGCATCGCCTTTCAGAAATTTGCGCAGATCATCCCGGTATTTGCCGTTCCATTCGCTCCACCGGTTCCAGGACGGGAAACTGCCTACCTGATACAGGCCGCCCGCATCCCACGCCTCCGCGATGAGCTTCACATGGCTGAGCACCGGGTCAAATGCCAGACTTTCCAGCAGCGGCGGTTTGGACAGCGGGCTGCCCGTTTCATCCCGCCCCAGAATGGAAGCCAGATCAAAACGGAAGCCATCCACCCGGTATTCCACCGTCCAGTAGCGCAGGCAGTCCAGAATAAACTGGCGCACCTGTGGATGGTTGCAGTTCAGGGTATTGCCCACCCCGGAGAAATTGTAATACCGGCCATCCGGCGTGAGCATGTAGTAAATGTTGTTGTCCAGCCCCTTGAAGGAAAAGAAGGGGCCGGTCTCGTCGCCTTCAGCGGTATGGTTGAACACCACGTCCAGAATGACTTCGATGCCGTTTTCGTTCAGGCTGCGAATCAGCCGCTTGAGCTCGGTGCTTTCACGGTTCAGCTCCGGCTCCGCGGTGTAGTCCATGTTGGGCGCAAAAAAGCAGATGGGGTTGTAGCCCCAGTAATTGCGCAGCTTCTGGCCGTTGACCACCCGCTCCTCCGCCTTTTCGTCGAACTCGAACACAGGCATCAGCTCCACTGCATTGACGCCCAGCTCCAGAAGATAGGGGATCTTTTCCTCCAGCCCCGCAAAGGTGCCCGGAAATTTAACCTGAGAGCTGCCATGCTGAGTAAATCCGCGCACATGCATCTCATAAACGATCATGTCGGAAAACGGAATACGGGGATTGTGGAAGGTTCCCCAGTCGAACGTATCCTCCACAACCCGGGCATGGTAGGTGCGGCCCAGCCGTTCACCGCCAGCCCAGATGCTTTGCACCGTCACTGCACGGGCATAAGGATCCAGCAGGAATTTGGTTCGGTCGAAAATCAATCCCCGGGCGGGATCGTTGGGGCCGTCTATCCGGTAGGCATATTCAATGTCCTGAATATCCAGATCAAACACAATCATGGAATAAGTGCCACCCATTCGGCATTCTTCCGGAAAAGGCAGCACTGCAAAAGGCTCCTGGTCGGCCTGATGGAACAGGCACAGCTCACAGGAGGTGCCGTTGAAGGAATGGATGGTGAAGCTGACGCCGCCCGGCACCAGTGTGGCCCCATTGGATAAAAACAGCCCCGGACGAATCTGAAAGCCGTTTACTTCACCGGTGGCATGCAGCCGCCCCGGAAGCAGGGACCCGGAATTGGGCGTTCTGGACATGAGTATTCCCCCTCTCGCCTTGGGCCTGTGTGTTTTTTCACAGCAGGCCCTTTTCTTTCATGATACCAAAATCCGGACTCAAAATGGAACAGCGAAACTGCCAAGAAACCTTACGGTTCCTTGTGCGAAACATCAAAAGTATTCCGGTGCTCAAACCGATCACTCCCAATTCTGCCAGATCTCCGGGCAGTAGCCCGCCGTAGCCTGCCGTCCGTTGCGCACAATGGGCTGGCGAATCAGATGCTGGTTTTCAAACAGTTTGTCTGCCTGCTGCTCCGGCGCCAGAAAGCGAAGCAGGGCCAGCGTGTCCTTGTCTTTTGCGGTTTCGTCCACCATACTCTGCCAGCCGCCCAGTGCGCGGCAGACGTTATCAAACTCGCCCCGGCTCATTCCTTTTTCCTTCAGATCGATCATCTGGAATTTGATGCCCCGCTCCTTGAACCACCGCTGGGCCTTTTTGGTGTCAAAGCTTTTGTTGGTGCCAAAAATCTGAATATTCATGGTTTGCTCTCCCTGTTTTTGTATCGTTGCATGAATCAATTATACCACAGCTCCCGGAAAAGCGGTGCGGGGGTCTGCCTCTTGCCGCCGTTTTGTAGTATACTGGTATCAATATCTCAGCCGAAAGGATGACCTGTTATGACCATTCGACATGCCTACCCCGCCGATCTGGACGCGCTGGACAAGCTGGAGCAGCAATGCTTTCCGCCCGAGGAAGCCGCTACCCGGGCCGCCTTTTCCCAGCGGCTTGCTGTTTTCCCGGAGCATTTCTGGATTGCGGAAGAAAACGGGGAGATTGTAGCCTGTGTGAACGGATGTGTGAGCGACGCTCCCCTTTTGCAGGACGAAATGTTTGAGGATGCCGGTCTGCACAACGAACAGGGCGCCTGGCAGATGCTCTTCGGGGTGGAAACCCACCCGGTTGTTCAGGGCAAAGGCTATGCCAGCGCACTGATGCGCCAGATGATCGAAGATGCCCGTGCGCAGGGGCGCCGGGGCGTGGTGCTTACCTGCAAACAGGAACTGCTGGATTTTTATCGCCGGTTCGGCTTTGAAAATGAGGGCATTTCCGCCTCCCAGCACGGAGGCGCGGTCTGGTACGACATGCGGCTTCGCTTCTGAATTTTGCCACGGCAACATCCGAAGTCGCGGCGCTCTGTTAAAATTAAGAACCAAAAGGAGGCTCTGCCATGAAGTTCATCATCTCCCCTGCAAAAACCATGAATGTGGATACCGATACGTTCGCTCCGCAGGCTCTGCCCCGCTTTCTGGAGCAGGCCGAGGAATTGAAGAACTATCTGCAAAGCCTGGACTACGCCGCCTGCAAGGCTCTCTGGAACTGCAGCGATGCGCTGGCAGAGGCAAACTTTGAACGACTGCAGAAGATGGATCTGCACCGTTCACTGACTCCCGCGCTGTTTGCCTACGAAGGCATCCAGTATCAGTACATGGCCCCCGGAGTATTCACCGAAGAGGAGCTTGACTATGTGCAGGAACATCTGCGAATTCTTTCCGGCCTGTACGGTCTGCTGTGCCCGCTGGACGGCGTGACTCCCTACCGGCTGGAGATGCAGGCAAAACCGGTGGGATTTCGCTGCAAAACACTGTACGAATTCTGGGGCAGCCAGCTGGCAGATGCACTGGCCGTGGAAACCGACTGTGTGGTGGATCTGGCCTCCAAAGAATACAGCAAATGTATACTGAACCGACTTCCCGTTTCCGTACGGCGGGTGCAGGTAACCTTTGCTCAGGAGGTTGGCGGTAAACTGAAGGAAAAGGCAACCTTCGCCAAGATGGCCCGTGGTGCAATGGTACGCCACGCGGCCGAACAGAATTGCCGGACTCCGGAAGAACTGCGTTCCTTCTGTCGGTTCGGTTTTGCGTATTCTCCGGAATATTCTTCACCGGATCATCTGGTGTTTATCCAGGATCCCAATTGGAAGTCTGACTGACCAATTTTGACCATTTATTTTCCCATTAAAAACAAAAAGGAGCGATTGTTTATGCTGCAAATCGGAACTCAGGCCCCTGCTTTTACCCTCAACGACAAGGACGGAAACGCCGTCAGCCTTGCAGATTTCAAGGGCAAAAAGGTTGTACTGTATTTCTATCCCCGGGATAACACCCCCGGCTGCACCCGCCAGGCCTGCGCCTTTGCCACCCGTTATCAGGATTTTTCCGCAAAGAATACCGTGGTGATCGGTGTGAGCAAGGACAGCGTTGCCTCCCACCTGAAATTTGCTCAGAAATATGATTTGCCCTTTGTGCTGCTTTCTGACCCGGAGCTGCAGGCCATTCAGGCTTATGATGTGTGGAAAGAGAAAAAGCTCTACGGCAAGGTGAGCATGGGTGTGGTTCGCACCACCTATCTGATTGATGAGGAAGGCGTGATCCGCTGGGCCAAGGAAAAGGTCAAGCCGGACGAAAATGCGGGGGAACTGCTGACTCTGCTGGAGCAGGAAGGCTAATCGCTCCCCATATTCCCGCAAATTCTTTGATAAACGAAAAACTGCCGCACCAGCAAATACCGGTGCGGCAGTTTTTCTTATGAGAAGAGAGAAAGGAAAAGAAATAATCAAAAGAAGGTTTAGCCCCGATCTTTTTCCATCATGATGTCCAGAATGGTTTTGTCGGTAGCCGTCATGCCGGGGTTGCTGATGCGGCCCATATTACGGATGGCCTTTTCGGGGGTGGTATCGCAGATGCCGTCGCTGGCGCTGACCACAACGCCACCCATGGCCAGATAGGCACTCATGAGTGCCGCATTGGATGCGGTGGCCAGCTTCAATGCGCAGCCGATCTTACCGCCGTCGCAGATCATACCGGTCAGGTTGCCGCTCATGTTGATGATGGCCGCGCCCATCTGGGCATCGTTGCCGCCCATCAGCCAGACCATGGCTGCAGAAGCAGAGGCCGCGGCGGAAACACCACAGCCACAGGTGGCGCTGAGTTTGCCGGTAAACAGCTTGATGTAAACGTTCAGCATGTGTGAAAAGGCCAATGCCTTTACAGTCGCTTCCCGGCTTGCATTCAGGTGCTTTGCCATTTCCACAACCGGAATAATGGCGGTAATGCCGTGGTTGCCGCTGCCGGCGCTGCTCATAACCGCATAGGGGCAGCCGGACATGCGTCCCTCGGCGCTGGATGCCACACGAACCATGGTATTGCTGAACAGATTGTCGCCCATGGCTCCCTTCAGCTGAGATTTCAGCGTATCGGCAATGCCAATGCCCAGCCGGTTTTCCAGGCCGTAATCCGCCAGGTTTTCGTTCATCTCGGCGCCATCCATCATAAAGGCCAGCTCCTCTTCGGTGGCGCTGTCCACAAGTTCCCGAATTTGAGCGACGGTCATGGTTTTCAGCTTCTCGTGCAGCTCATCCTCGCCGCCCAGCGTATATTCCTTTTCAAACAGCACCTGATTGTTTGCGCTGGTGTAAACAATGTTGGAATGGGTATCGCGAATTGTGCTGATGCCAATGCCCCGGGTGGTGATTACCTCCGCGTGGGCAAACAGCTGAGTTTCCTCTTCTGCGATGGTCACACTCACCTGCTTTTCCTCCACCAGCCGGGTGGCTTCCTTGCTCACAATGGGGGTGATCTCCTCCAGCAGCTGCAGGCCCTTCTCCGGATTGCCCAGACAGGCACCCAGGGCAGCGGCATACTTCAAACCCACACGGTCAAATCCGGGAATACCCACCGACATGCCGTTTTTGTAAACCCCCGGGTTCACTTTCATTTTCACCGATACGATCTGCCCGCCAATGGCATGATAGGCATCCGCGGCGGCCAGCGCCACACACACCGGTTCGGTGCAGCCCAGCGCAGGCACAACTTCCTGATGAAGAAGATCCAGCATTTCCTGTTTTGTAAGCATTTGATTTGCACTCCTTTTTCCTGTTATGTACTGCCGCTTCGGCGCGGCGTTGTTCCTTCTGCCCCAATTATAGCAAGATTCATGCCAACCTGCCCTGAACGACAAAAAATGCGACAGGAGGAATTTTCCCCCTTGACAAGTTTACTGTAACGGGTTAAAAATGGAATTAAAATTGGTTTATTTGGTTAAGCAAATTGGTTGCAGGAGAAGAATTCATGAAGAACATTGCGATAATTTCCTGGGATCCGCTTGCCGGGCGGTTTTACGGCAAGCAGGTAAAGGATCTGTTCGGAGATCAGGTAAGTGTGCAGGTATACAGCGTACGGGATGGTTCCGTAAACCAGTTACCCCATCGACGCTATGACCTGTACATGACCTCCACCGACGCCTTCGAATCCGGCAGCGATCTGCGGCAGTATCTTCCTCTGGATGCGGAGATCACCGAGATTGAGCTTACTTTTTTGTGGGATGTGATTCGCCGGCTGCAAAAGCTGCCCGCCGGAAGCCGGGTTCTGTTTGTTAACCTGAGCGACAAGATGAGCCGGGAAGCGGTCAGCCGTCTGAACCAGC
Organism: Allofournierella massiliensis; assembly: GCF_004345265.1. GTDB lineage: Bacteria > Bacillota > Clostridia > Oscillospirales > Ruminococcaceae > Allofournierella > Allofournierella massiliensis. The sequence continues at coordinate 10,198 of NZ_SLUM01000042.1, read as the reverse complement.
TTGGGGTAAACCAGCTGCAATTTGATCTGTATCACCCGGGCTGCCCAAGCCCGGACATGAACCTGTACGACTTTGTAATCACGCCCAGTGAGCAGCGATATGTACCTGAGGGAGCAAAGGAAATCATTGATATCGGCCAGCGCGTCTGCACCAGTGCCACCATGACCGAAGCTGCATTGAAGCTGGGGCTGGAGGATCTTCTGGAAACGCCCCGCTTCCAGCATTATCAGGAGATCGTGGCCACCAACACCTACAGCTTTGACCGACTCTTCAACCGCAGCCGCCGCCTGGAAAGCCAGTTTGATATCTTGATGGAAATTCTGGACGAAGGGCTTGTGGGGGTAAACGAAAAGGGCGAGGTGTTTGCCTGCAACAAAAAAATGGAGCAGATCACACAGGTCAGCAATCGCCTTGCGCTGCACCGCCGGGCCAGCGAAGTGTATCCTTTTATCCCCTTTAAACAATGCCTGAAAAGCAAGGAAGCGATTCCCGCCAAGGTTGTTCGGGCCGGCGGCACCAACCTGACGGTAACCGTAGCCCCGGTATTGCGAAGCGGGGTATGCCTGGGCGCATTCGCCACCGTGCAGCGCTTCAGTGATGCAGAGCAGAAGCAGAACGAACTGCGCAGCCAGCTGAGCCCCAAGGGATACCGGGCAAAATATACCTTTGAAAATGTAATTGGCCGCTCCCCCGCCATCCGGCGAACCGTTGAGATTCTGAAAAAGATGGCAGCCACACCTCTGCCGGTGCTTCTCATTGGCGAAACAGGTACCGGTAAGGAACTGTTCGCCCATGCCGTGCATAACGCATCTCCGCGGGCACAGGGGCCTTTTGTGGCCATTAACTGCGCTGCCATGCCGGAAAATCTGCTGGAAAGCGAGCTGTTTGGCTATGCGGACGGCGCATTTACCGGAGCCCGCCGGGGCGGCAAACCCGGCCTGTTTGAATTTGCCCATCAGGGCACCCTGTTTCTGGACGAAGTGGAGGGGATGAGCCCGGCACTGCAATGCAAACTGCTTCGGGTTCTACAGGAGCATGAGATCATGCCGGTGGGCGGAAATCAGATCATCCGGGTGGATGTGCGCATCGTTGCTGCCACCAACGAAGATCTGGAACAGCGTGTGGAGGAGGGCAGTTTTCGCCGGGATCTGTATTACCGGCTGAACACGCTGCCTGCCCTTATTCCTCCTCTGCGTCAGCGGGAAGGCGACCTGCTTTTGCTCATCGAGCATTTCCGCCAGAAAAGCGGAGTGGAATTCACACTTTCTCCTGAACTGAAGCAGATGCTTCTGGCGCACCAGTGGCGGGGCAATATTCGGGAATTGCGCAATGTGGTGGAATATTTCAGCTATACCGGCAGTCAGGTAATTACACCGGCAGACCTTCCCCCCACCTTTCACTATCTGCCTTCTGAAACAGCGGTTCCCCACAATGAAAAGCCCGTCAGCGTGGCAGACAGTTCCCCTTCTTCCCTTACTTTCCCGCTTTCGGCACCCGCTCCGCTGGAGGAGGACCAATGGCTGGTTCTGCAGCTGATTCATCAGGCTGCCCGTCAGGGGCGTTCCGCCGGGCGGGATACCATCCTCGCCGGCGCCCGGCAGATGGCCCGCCCCCTTTCACAACAGCAGGTTCGCCGGTTGATGCGGGAGCTGGCGCAGGCCGGATATCTGCAGATTGAACGGGGGCGCGGTGGCAGTCACCTCACCGAAGAGGGGCTGCGGCTGCTGGCGGATCACACATCTTCCAACCAGTTGTAACCATTTTATACAGCTCGACCAAATTAGACCATATAACCACAGCTTTTGACCAATTAAATCTGTTTTTTAAGCAAATTGCTCACACGATCCTCCTTTTATATAAGGTAGCACAGACCGGCCCCGAACCATTTTTCGCGGGCCGGTCTGTTTTTCCTTTTCCGTGAATTCCTTTTGTTCCAAGAACTTTTTGGCAACTTGCTGCAAGGAATCCCCGTGAAACCGTGAAAACGCTGAAACGAAGCACAACACAGTTCATTTTTTCCTTCTTGGCATGCCTCTTGCTATAACTTGGGCAAAGAAACGTGGGCCAGCGCCCAGACAGAAAGGCAGGAAACTGACACATGAAATACGATTTTGATACTGTTGTGGACCGCAGCAAGAACAACGCCGCCAAATACGATGAACGAATCAAGAAGTTCGGCACCGACAAGGTAATCCCCCTGTGGATCGCGGATATGGACTTCAAGTCGCCTCAGCCGGTGATCGACGCTTTAACCGCCCGTGCACAGGAAGGCATCTGGGGTTACACCAGCCGCCCGGCCAGCTACTTTGAAGCCATCTGCAACTGGCAGCAGCGCCGCCATGGCTGGACCATCGATCGCAGTCTGGTAAGCTGGAGCCTGGGCGTTGTGCCCGCACTGAGCATGCTGGTAAAGCTGTTCACCCCGGAAGGCAGTAAAGTGCTGATTCAGACCCCGGTTTATGGTGAGTTCTACGATGTGACCGAAGCCTGGAACCGCACTGTGGTGGAAAACAAGCTGGTGGAAAAGGACGGCAAATGGACCGTGGACTGGGAAGACTTTGAAGCCAAGCTGCCTCAGGTGAGCATGTTCCTGCTTTGCAGCCCTCACAATCCTCTGGGTATCGTATGGACCCGCGAGGAACTGACCCGCATGACCGATCTGTGCCGTAAATACGGCGTGCTGATGGTTTCGGACGAGATCCACTCGGATCTGGTGTTCCACGGCAAAACCCATATCCCCACCGCCAGCCTGTCTGAGCAGGTTGCCGGCGAAGTAATCAGCTGCATTTCCGGTACCAAAACCTTCAATCTGGCAGGCCTTCAGGCTTCCACCACCGTCTTCCCCAATATGCGGATGAAGGAACTGTATGACAAAGCCTGGATGAACATGGATATCCACCGCAACAACGCCTTCAGCCTGACCGCCATGGAAGCCGCCTTCAACGAGGGTGAGGAGTGGCTGGATCAGCTGCTGGAATACATCGACGGGAATTTCAACTTCATCCGGGATTACTGCGCCGCTCACATTCCGCAGATCAAACCCAATCTGCCGGATGCCACCTATCTGGTCTGGCTGGACTGCCGGGAGCTGGGCATGAGCAATGAGGAGCTGCGTCGTTTCATGATCGAAAAGGCCGGGCTTGGCCTGAACGAGGGCTGGGGCTTCGGGCGCAGCCTGAACGGATTCATGCGTCTGAACGCCGCCTGCTCCCGCAAGGTTCTGGAACAGGCCATGAAACAGCTGGAAAAGGCTGTGAAAGCATTATAAACAGGAATAACGCCTCGTGCGGACGGGGCGATAAAGGAAAAGGAGAATCATCATGTCTAACACTACCACCAAGAAATCGTCCTTGTGGCAGCAGTACAAGCTTCCCATCCTGCTGCTGGGCGGCATTGCTATCGGCTCCATCATCGGCGTGGTCTCCCCCAGCCTGGGTCAGACCCTCAAGCCTGTGGGGCAGATTTTCCTGAACCTGATGTTCACCATCGTTGTGCCTCTGGTGTTTGTGTCCATCGCTTCCGCTGTGGGCAGCATGGCCAATATGAAACGCCTGGGCAAGATTCTGGGCAGCACCATTTTCAGCTTTCTTGCCACCGGCGCCATTGCAGGCGTCTGCGTGCTGGTATGGGTCAATCTGTTCAGCCCCTCTGCCGGAACCAATATCCAGATGGGCACCAGCGAAATGGGCGAAATGCAGAGTGTGAGCGACATGATCGTCGGCTCTCTTACCGTGGATGATTTCTCCGGCCTGCTGAGCAAGGATCACATGCTTCCTCTGATCATTTTTGCCATCCTGTTCGGCTTCTGCGTTTCCGCCTGCGGTGGCGATGAAAGCCCGGTGGGTAAGCTGCTTGCCAACCTGAATGAAGTCATCATGAAGTTTATCGGCCTGATCATGGCCATTGCCCCCATCGGTCTGGGCGCATATTTTGCCAATCTGGTTGCCGAGTACGGCCCTCAGATCATTGGTGACTACGGCCGTTCCATGGTGGTTTACTATCCCCTGTGCCTGCTGTATGTGGTGGTATTCTTCCCCCTGTATGCCTTCTTTGCTGCCGGCAAGCTGGGTGTAAAGCGGATGCTGAAATACATTTTTACCCCCGCAGTAACTGCCTTTGCCACTCAGAGCTCCGCTGCCACCCTGCCTGTAAATAAGGAAACCTGCGATAAGATCGGCGTTCCCAAAGACGTGAGCGATCTGGTTCTTCCCATGGGCTGCACCATGCACATGGACGGCTCCGTTTTGAGCTCCATTACCAAAATTGCATTCCTGTTCGGCGTGTTCAACATGTCCTTCACCGGTGCGAGCACCTATGCCATGGCCATTGTGGTGGCAATTCTGTCTGCCTTCGTGCTGTCCGGTGCACCTGGCGGCGGCCTGGTTGGCGAGATGCTGATCGTAAGCATGTTTGGCTTCCCCGCCGAGGCATTCCCCCTGATCGCCACTCTGGGCTTCCTGTTTGACCCCGCTGCCACCTGCCTGAACGCTTCCGGCGATACCATCGCTTCCATGATGGTTGCCCGCATGGTCGAAGGCAAGGACTGGCTTGTGAAAGTGGTAAAGGAGAAAGGTGAAGCTGCTTAACTTTTTGCATTTTTTGTTTTCCGCCCATTGAATTTCTTGTAAAAAGTTGATATAGTATAAATAGTTTAGCAGCTCTACATCTTTTGTATGTAGCCACTGCTGCACGCATCAATTCTTTAAGGAGGCTTTTTCCCATGACTATCATTGATACCAAGAACGCTCCCGGCGCCATCGGCCCCTACTCTCAGGGTTTTGTGGTGGGTGACCTGGTGATCACCTCCGGCCAGCTGCCGGTTGATCCCGCTACCGGCACCATGCCCGAAGGCATCGCTGCTCAGGCTGAGTGGAGCTGCAAGAACGTGGGCGCCATTCTGGAAGCTGCCGGCTCCGGCCTGGACAAGGTCGTCAAGACCACCTGCTTCCTGGCTAACATGAGCGACTTCGCTGCCTTTAACGAAGTGTATGCCAAGTACTTCACCTCCAAGCCCGCCCGCAGCTGCGTAGCTGTGAAGGATCTGCCCAAGGGCGCTCTGTGCGAGATTGAAGCCATTGCTGAGAAGTAATCAAGGCTAACAAAGCCCCCGACTGTAGCGTCGGGGGCTTTTTCTCTGTGACGGTACAATTGCGAAGTGTCCCTCCTGTTCCGCCGTTTTCCCATGTGTACCTTTGTGTGTACCTGAACGAAAAGAATCCCGGCAGAACCGCATTCTACCGGGATTTTTCTGGCGGAAAGAGGGGTATTTGGGAATCTTTGCTGCGCAAGGCTTCCCGCGCTTGGGGCATAGTTCCGGCGCGCAGATCGCCTGAAAACCTGCCACTGGCAGCTTTCCTTCACGGCGATCACCCTTTCAGGTTCGAATCCCCGGCAAAATCTTTTTTGAACGAAAAAAATCCGCAAGCCTCTCAGCTTACGGATTTCTCTGGCGGAAAGAGAGGGATTCGAACCCTCGGTGGGTTTATGGCCCACACACGATTTCCAGTCGTGCGCCTTAGACCAGCTCAGCCATCTTTCCATGTATTTTTTGCCGCGCTTAACGGCGCTTGTATATCATACCGGATTTTTCGGCGCTTGTCAACACCTGAAGTACAAATTTTCAATAAAAAATCCCGCACCGGGGAAACCAGTCCTCCCGGTGCGGGGCGCGAATGAATCAGCAGCTGCCGCAGCCGTTGTTATTGCAGCCGTCATCACAGCCGCAATTGGGATAGTACAGGTTATTGGCCACGAACTCCAGCTTATCCTTCAGAATGTTTTCCAGACCACCGATCACATTGACCATATTGGCCACCGACTCATTGACCTCCATCAGCTGGCAGAAGTCGATGTCCTCCATGGCAATGGCTTTCTGCAGTTTCTCGCCTTCTGCGTTCAGGATGTGGCTCATGGCCGTTTCCTCCAGGGCGATGCTTTCCAGCAGGTCAGTGATTGCCTGGTGCATGGTGACGGGATCGGGATCGCGTGCAATACTGGGCATAGACATGGTTCATTACCTCCGTGATGTGTATTCCCCACACCTTGGTGTTGGTTATCCCACTATATGCCCTTCTCTGCTTTTTGTGAAAAGCCTTTCTCTGTGGCCGGAATGTTACAGTCTTTTGCGCATCAGCCCATGCCGGTTACAATACACATACAGGTAACCATGCCCTCTCATGTGCAGCCGGCACTGGGCGTTTCCTTCCGGGTACAGTTTGACCAGCTCTACTCGATCCCCCGACACCCACGCGACAAACGAAATAAAGTGACTTTTGCTCATGGGATGTTCCAATGTGACAAACTGCTCATCCTCCACAGCCTCTATCTGCACCGTATGCTCCCCGCTCATTTCCTCCGGCTCCAGCTGCGGCAGCGGAATACCGCAGCAGCTGATGGCTGCCTGCCCGGCGGCAGGAATCACATTGCCACAAACAGGGCAGACATAAAACACCGTGCGCTGCATGTTCGCCGCCCGGTTATTGTTGCAGATCTGATCCCCGGAAAGCAACTCCATCAGGCTTACCCCCAATGCCGCTGCAAGAGGCTCGAGCAGCGTGATATCCGGCAGACCTTTTCCGGTATCACATAGTTAAAGATATTGGTATCATTCAATCAATTTTGCCGATAAAGCGGTAGAAGATTTCTACCTCCTGTTCCCGGCTTCTGTCCTCACCTTTGACCGCTTCATGGACAACGATTTTTTCAATCAGCGTATTCAAAAGTTCGGCGGTCAGTTCTGTTGGATTGACGCACTCTTTCATCAAGGCAATCCATTTTTCTGCGTCTGCGGCGTTCTGGCTTTCAGTGGCGATAGCGGATTGAAGCTGTTCAATCTTTTCGTCCAGTTCAGCCTGTTCGCTCTGGTACTTCCCGGACAGCATAGAGAAGTTGTATTCTGTGATACGCCCCACCGCCCAGTCCTCATACATCCGGGCAAACAGGGTATCAACTTCGGATTTCCGCTTTTCTGCCTTTTTCAGTTCGGCGGCCTGCTTCTTTCTTGCGGCGGCCTGTCCCTTGTCATTGGCGTTTAACAGCCGCTTCAAGAGCCGTTCTTCATCATGCTGTACCAGCCCCGACCAGTATTGCAGACGGGAGAGGACATAGGCGTAAAGCACATCATAGCGGATATAGTGCATGGAGCATTGGCGTGTGCCCTGTCCGTACTTGCTACAATGATAATGGCCGTAAGGCTTGCTGTTCTGCCTGTTCTCCCCATAGGACAGCGACCAGCCGCAATCCGCACATTTTACCAATCCGGAAAAAATCTGTGTTGTACCATCCTTGCACTTCCTACGGCGGTTTGCTATCTGCTCCTGTACCTGCCGGAAAACCTGTTCGCTGATAATCGGCTCCTGCGTGTTCTCCACCCGCACCCATTCACTTTGGGGCTTGCGTACCCTCCGTTTGTTCTTAAAGGAAATGTTCGTTTCCCGGTAGTGGATGGTATGGCCGATATAGGTTTCATCTTTCATAATGCTCTTGACCTGGGCTATCGTCCATGCGTAGCTTTTTTCCTCCGGCGCTCCGGCATAGATATTTGCGAAAGTGCCGTATCTCTGGAAATTCAGCCAGCCGGGAGTAGGTACTTTTTCTTCGACCAAAATCCGTGTAATGCTGGCGGCTCCCCGGCCATGAACGGCAAGGTCAAAAATCTTCTCCACTATCCAGCGGGTTTCCTCGTCGATTATCAGCTTGTTTTTGATTTCCGGGTGTTTCCTGTACCCGATGGGAGCATAGGCGCCGATACGCTGTCCTGTGGCAAACTTTGCTTTGAAAGCGGCCTTTACCTTGCGGCTTGTATCTTTCGCAAACCATTCATTGAACAGGTTTTTGAACGGGACAAAATCGGAAAGCCCTTTCTCTGTGTCCTCATTCTCTGCAACGGCGATGTAGCGCACCCGTTTCTCCGGGAACAGAAATTCCAGATAGTAGTCCATCATCACATGTTCCCGCCCGAAACGGGACAGGTCTTTCGTAACAATGCAGTTTACTTTTCCGGCTTCCACATCGTCCATCATGCGCTGAAAATCCGGGCGTTCAAAGTTCGTCCCCGACCAGCCATCGTCCACATACTCACCGACTACATGAAGCCCCTGTTCCTTTGCGTACTGTTGCAGGATTGTCCGCTGTGTTTCAATGCTTACGCTGTCACCATAGTTTTCATCGTCCCGGCTCAATCTCATATAAAGCGCCGTGTTGTAAATCGTAGTATTGTAAGGTTGTTTCACCGTTAAAAATCCTCCTTCTAAAGAAACAACCCACGCTTACAATACTTTTGCTCTATGGCAATTATATCATAAGCGTGGGCGTGTTATCAATGATGGGCTATCAGGTTGAAGCGGCTTTTTCTGCGGTGTGCCGCACCACATCTACAATCAGATCACCGAGGGGCTTCCCGCCTGCGGCGAAGTGTTCGGAGATTTTTATACGGTTGTTCCCACATACAAAATACTGCGTGCCGTTCTCTGCTTGTATGACCTGCCCTGTCCGGGGCGTAAAAATATCGCTTTCGCTTTTTGCCATCCAGTGTCCTCCATATTCAGTTTTCAAGGTACAATGCCGCACAGGGGCGGCGAAAATTTCTGCTTATATCTATCACCTTTCCTTTACCGTGTGCCGCTGCTGCCGTTTCAGTTCCGCCAGTATATCCGGCGGGATACGGTCAACCAGCCGCTGTAAATTGTCCAGTTCGCTTTTCAGCTTTGCCCGTTCCATCGTATCTTTCATCTTGCCTTTTTCACTGGCCTTTGCCCTTGCTTCCAACTTCTCATTCTCCGCCAACAGGTCATTGATTGTGACCTTGTACTTTTTCAGTTGCCCGGAGAAGTTCTCCATCTGCGGGAACCACTTTTTCAGCATGGAAAAGGCTTCCTCTTTTTTCTTTCCGGCGTTCAGCGGGTTCATGCCGTCCAGTGTGGCTTCAATGGCTCTGGCCTGTTTGGAGAGGGAAACCGCCTGTTTGAAAAGCTGGGTGGGGATATGCTTCCGGCCTGTCCTGCTGGCACTCTCCCCACGCTCCAAGTCAGGATATTTCTCCACCATATAGGCGTGAAAATCGTCCTGCCACTTCGTCAGGTTTGCCCGGTTGCCGATAATCTCCTTTGCACACAGGCGGTTGTCCTTTGTCAGCGGAACAAAGGTCAAATGCAGGTGGGGTGTTTTCTCGTCCATGTGTACCACCGCCGACACGATATTTTCCCGGCCTACCCGGTGGGTGAGGAAGTCCGCCGCCCGCTGGAAGAACGCCTGTATCTCCTTTGGGGATTTCCCCTTGAAAAACTCCGGGCTGGCGGTTATCAGCGTATCGATAAACCGTGTGCTGTCTTTCCTCGTCCGGCATCCGGCCTGCTCGATACGGCTCTGAATGAAGTGGTAATAGCGTCCCTCCGGCTTGACGATATGGAAGTTGTATTTGCTCCGGCTTGTGTCAATGTCGGGATTGCTGGCATACTGTTCTTTCTGTCTTTCGTGATGGGCTTCCAGCGGCCTTGCCGGGTTGCCCTTGTGCTTCTCAAACCGTAAAATTGCGTGTTGTGTCATTCTGCTCCTTTCCCCATTCCTTTCCTATCCTATCCGGGGTTTTCCACAGGGAAAATCCCGCAGAAAATAGCTCGGATAGGATTGGAATGGATAGAATATAAATCAATCTTTTTATCTTTGTATTTCTATATACCGTCCGGTTTTCGTACTTCCGGGGAGTGATTTCCGTACTTCATGGGTACGGTTTTCAGTCCTCCGGCGTACCAGAACGGGATTTCTTGAAGTCGGTGTTTGGAACCGCTTCATAGGATTTTGGGAAAATGCGGTTGGGTTTTCCACAGCCCTGCTTCTGGATTTCCACCAGTCCGGCGTATTGCAGTTCCCGCAGGGTGTTCACCGCCTTCTGCCGCCCACAGTGGAGCAGGTCAACCACTTCACAGATAGGGTAATACAGGAAAATCCGTCCGCAGTCATCCGCCCACCCATTCTTGCGGGATAACTCTGTCCGGCGCAGGATAAAGGCGTACAGAACCTTTGCCTCGTTGGACAGGGGCTTGAATGTGGGGGCTTCAAAGAGAAAATTCGGGAGCCGGGTGAAGCTGAACGCCTTTTCCGGCTGATGAATGTAAATCGTGTTTGTCATATCGTGTTTTGTGGACGGTTAGAAGCCCGTTTTCCGGGGCGGGCGATACTTTATACCACCTGCCCCGGTTTG
>NZ_SLUM01000041.1 GCF_004345265.1 Allofournierella massiliensis | reverse complement strand
CTGACATTTCACTGCTTTTTCCACCTGTCTTCTTGTTTTCAAACAGAAAACCTGCTCTGGCCTGATTGCCAAAGCAGGTTTTTCTACAGGCTGAGGCCTGCGCTTTTCAAAAAGCGCAGGCCTTTTTCCGATTGTGTACACCCCCTTGACAAAACCCTGCAGGGGGAGTAGAGTGAATTCAAATACCCATCTGAATGGAGGAAATATCCCATGATCAAACTGCTTGCCGTGGATATGGATGGCACCTGCCTGGACGGCCGAAGCCGCATGAGCGCCGAAAATCTGGCGGCACTGCGCCGGGCGGCTGAGTCGGGCATTCTGGTGGTGCCCACCACCGGGCGCAGCCTTTCCTGCCTGCCGTACCGGCTGCGCAGCGAGAAGTTTTTTCGTTATGTGATTTCCTCCAATGGCGCTCAGGTCACCGACCTGTATACCGGCGAGGATCTGTTTCAGGCTTTGATCCCCAAGCGGCGCGCCATGCGTCTTGTGCAGCTGGCCCAGAGCCTGCCGGTGAGCATCACTGCCCATGTGGAGCGGGAATATCTGGTGCGAGGCCGCGCATTCTGGCTGCTTGGCCGGGTTGTGTTCGGGCCGGATGCCGCCGCCAGTATCTGCGTGGAGAATATGAACCGGGTACTGCGGCAGCATGCAGCTGACGTGGAAGAGCTGCAGTTCTACTTCTTTACCGAACGTACCGGCCGGAAGCTGCGCTGTATGCTGGAACGCCATGCGCCGGACTGCCGCTGGGCCTTTACCAACCAGTATGTGGAGATTTTTTCGGCCAGCGCCTCCAAGGGCGCTGCGCTGGCGGCGCTGGCTGCCCGGCTGAACATCCCGAAGGAACAGATCGCCTGCATCGGTGACGGTGAAAACGATCTGCCCATGTTTGAGGCGGCAGGTTTGCGTATCGCCATGGGGAATGCGGTGCCTCAGCTGAAGGAGCAGGCAAGCCAGGTGAGCCGAACCAACCGGAACAACGGGGTGGCCTATGCCATTGATCGGTGGATCTTACCGGAACAATAAATCAGGGCCGGGCTCTCAGCCGCGTAAAGCGGTCTGGGGCCCGGCCCGTTTTTAAAAGGAGGAACCGGATCAGTAATAAACGGGGCGCACCGTGCTCATGGCCAGATACTGCCGCAGAACGGTGGTGCAAACCTCGTTCTGGGCCTTGAGCCACTGCATTTTTTTGCGCTGCTGGTCCTGCAGCTCCCGCTGGTAGCTTTTCCAGTAGGCGCAGGTTTTGTGGCAGCCCTCAGCATAATGGGGGCAGGAGGAACGGCAGGGAATCATAAACGATGCAACTCCTTTCAGGGCAAAGCAGTCGGCCGCCCGTAAGGCGTGCCGCCTCTGGTATCCTGCCTTCAGTGTATCAGAGTGAACGGCCGGGGCGATAGCCTGCTTTTGTAAAATCTGTGCACGCTTTTGATAAAATGGTATGCGCCAAAGCGGCAAAACAGTAGTGTTACTTATGCCCGGCGGACTGTACAAGCCGGCGAAACTTTTGTATACTGGAACAGGAAAAAACCTAAGAAAAGGATGGCGAAACCCTGATGGATTATTATAAAAAGGCACTGGAAATGCACCAGGAGCACAAGGGCAAGATCGAAGTGGTGAGCAAGGTTCCGGTAAAAACCCGGGAGGACCTTTCCACCGCCTACACCCCCGGCGTGGCCGAGCCCTGCCGTGAGATCGCAAAGAACCCGGCGGCGGCCTACACCTACACCGCCAAGAGCAATCTGGTGGCGGTTGTGAGCAACGGAACCGCAGTGCTGGGCCTGGGCAATATCGGCGCAGCGGCTTCCCAGCCGGTGATGGAGGGCAAGGCCATCCTGTTCAAGGAATTTGGCGGCGTGGATGCGTTCCCCATCTGCCTGGATACCCAGGACCCGGATAAGGTCATCGAGGCAGTGCGCCTGCTGGCTCCGGTGTTCGGCGGTATCAATCTGGAGGACATTTCCTCCCCCAACTGCTTCTACATTGAAGAGACGCTGGAAAAAGAGCTGGATATCCCTGTGTTCCATGACGACCAGCACGGCACTGCCATCGTGGTCACCGCCGCGCTGCTGGGCGCACTGCGTGTGGTGAAAAAGGACATCGGTTCAATCAAGGTGGTGGTGAACGGCCCCGGTGCCGCAGGCACCGCCATCATCAAGATGCTGCTGGCCGCCGGCGTGAAGAATGTGATTGCCTGCGACGAAAACGGTATCCTCTATAAGGACCGGGGCGTGGGCATTCAGGATCACAAAAAGATGCTCTGCGAGATCACCAACAAGGAGGATCTGCGGGGCGATCTGTCGGATGCCATCAAGGGTGCAGACGTGTTCATCGGTGTGTCGGTGGCGGGCGCTCTGAAGCCGGAGATGGCAAAGACCATGGCAAAGGATGCCATCGTGTTTGCCATGGCCAACCCCACCCCGGAAATTCTGCCGGATGAGGCCAAGGCCGCCGGCGTGCGGGTCATCGGCACCGGCCGCAGCGACTTTGCCAACCAGATCAACAACGTGCTGGCCTTCCCCGGTGTATTCAAGGGTGCGCTGAGCGTGCGCGCACGGGACATCAACACCGCCATGAAGGTGGCGGCGGCTCACGCCATTGCCGATCTGGTGAGCGATGAGGAGCGCAGCGAGGATTACATCATCCCCGGGGCATTCGATCCCCGCGTGGCGCAGGCCGTGGCGGATGCGGTGGCAAAAGCCGCCCGGGAAACGGGGGTGGCCCGACTGTGAGAGAGATCAGTGCCCAGACCATCACCGAAACAGTGGCCCGCCTTTGCATGGAGTCCAACAACCGGCTTTCCGCCGATATGGAAAACGCGGTGCGCTCCGCCTTTGAAACGGAACAATGGCCCATCGCCAAAACCACATTGAAAACCCTGTGCGACAATCTGGATGCCGCCCGGGATACCGGCCTGCCCATTTGTCAGGACACCGGCATGGCCTGCGTGTTCTGCGAGATCGGCCAGGAGGTGCACATTCAGGGCGACTTTGAAGCCGCCATCCACGCGGGCGTGGCCAGGGGCTACACCGAGGGATTTTTGCGCAAATCCGTGGTGAAGGATCCCATCCGCCGGGGCAACACCGGCGACAACACTCCTGCCATCATCCACACCCGCATTGTTCCCGGCGACAAACTGAAAATCACCGTGGCTCCCAAGGGCTTCGGCAGCGAGAACATGAGCCGTCTGGGCATGCTCAAGCCCTCGGACGGGGAGCAGGGCGTGAAGGATTTCGTGCTGGAGACCGTCAGGCTGGCGGGGCCCAACCCCTGCCCGCCCATCGTGGTAGGCGTGGGTGTGGGCGGCACCTTTGAAAAAGCCGCGCTGCTGGCCAAGCAGGCTCTGCTGCGCCCGGTGGGCAGCCACCATCCGGATCCCTACTATGCAGCCATGGAACAGGAGCTGCTGGAAAAGATCAATCAGCTGGGCATCGGCCCCCAGGGCTTCGGCGGCGAGACCACCGCGCTGGGCGTGCAGATCGAAACCTATCCCACCCACATTGCGGGCATGCCGGTGGCGGTAAACATCAACTGCCACGCGACCCGGCACAAGGAGGCGGTACTGTAATGGAATACAAGCTCACAACACCCCTCACCGAAGAGGTGACCCGCAAGCTGCGGGCAGGGGATACGGTACTGCTGTCCGGCGTGATCTATACCGCCCGGGATGCGGCCCACAAGCGGCTGTGCGAATGCCTGGACCGGGGTGAAGAGCTGCCCATCGACGTGAAGGACGCGGCCATCTATTACGCGGGGCCCACCCCTGCCCGGCCGGGACAGGCCATCGGCGCCTGCGGCCCCACCACCAGCTATCGAATGGACGCCTACGCTCCCCGGCTGCTGCACCTTGGCCTGAAGGCCATGATCGGCAAGGGCAAGCGCAGCGAGCAGGTGGTGGAAGCCATGAAGGAAACCGGTGCGGTTTATCTGGCGGCCATCGGCGGTGCGGGTGCACTCATGGCATCCCGGGTAAAAACCGCCCAGCTGGTCTGCTATGAGGATCTGGGCAGCGAAGCCATCCGCCGGCTGGAGGTGGAGGAGATGCCCCTCACGGTGGTGATCGATTCCCTGGGCAATAACCTGTACCAGACCGGCCCGCAGGAGTATCTGTCGGCTCAGCAACAGTAATTTGCAACGAAAAAAGCTGCCTGTTTGTTTTTCAAGCAGGCAGCTTTTTTGTCAATTAAAACCCGTCCATGCGCAGCTGATCAACTCGAAGCGAGGAAAAGGTGGGATGAAGAATTCGATCCTGCGGGCCGGGCCAGCCGACCAGAAGAGGGGAACAGGGGTCGTGTGCCGCATGATTGGCCGCAATCTGACCGGGCGAAAAATTGGCGTAGCAGTATCTGCAGCCGCCCGGGCAGGTGTTGTAGATGCCGATGTCCACACTGGCCGCGCAGCCGCATTCCGGCCGCTGCCCTTTGGCGGGCGACCAGTGCAGCGGCTGCCCCAGCAGCGATTCAAACAGCGCTCCGTCCACGCAGCTTCCATGGGCAATGCCTGCCGTACGCAAATCCAGTGCCTCGGCGCAGCTCTGCACACGCATGCCGCAGTTGGCGGCAATTTCGGCAATTCCGCGGGCAAGGCGGGCGGCGATTTGCGGGTCAAAGGCCGCCGGAACCAGCGGCCGCATCCGGGCACGGGTACCCCGGTATTCATCCAGAAAGCTGATCACACAGGTTTCGGTGTATCCCTGCAGGCGACGGGCAATCTGCTCGAAGCGGGTCAGATGCCAGTTTTCGCTGTACTCCCGGGTAAAAAAGATGGGGTCATACCGCCAGATCACTCGCCGTGGGCCCAGTTTGCGGGAAAGCTGCCCAAAGGCCGGAATAAGCACGGTATCCTTGTCCGGCAGGGAGGGCTCAGCCTCCGGGCCGTAACCAGTGAGGGTGAATTGGAAAACAGTGAGATAGCGTTCCAGCTCATTCAGACGGGGCAGCATGGGCAGAGGATTTTTCGTCCAGAAAACGATGCCGTCCACAACGTCCGGGTTCAGTGGAATGTGGTGCAGCTGGTGCGGCGCACGGGGCGAGGGAACGAGCACGAAGCCCTGTGCAAGGCGGCGGAAAAACCAGTCCGCATACCAAGCGGGAATGTCGGTGCGACGGCTGACGCTCAGCAGCATGGAACCCTCCTTTCCGCCGGAAACGAAAAAACGAATACCAAAAAGCCCGGCAGAGAAAATCACAAAACAGGGAATATGGTTTTATTTTATCACATCCCGCCTGTTTTGCGCGATTGCCTCTTGACGAAACGCCGATTTTTCGGTATCATATTTATTGTTGCTCAGCTGGAAATTCGGTTGAGTAATTTGCTGGAGTGGCTCAGTCGGTAGAGCAGCTGATTCGTAATCAGCAGGTCGTCGGTTCAAGTCCGATCTCCAGCTCCACGTCGGAATGGACTGTGCTCCATTCAAAAAGCCCGGGCTTGCCCGGGCTTTTTTCATACCGCTCCGTCATTCCTCCTTTTCCCCGCAAAACTTTGCTGCGCAAACTTTTGCGGGGGCCCCACTCTGCGGCCATGCCACATAGCCGTACATCAATTTTAAAAGCCTGTGAATGGCCTTGTTGAGCCGTTTGCGGGCTTTTTTGTTGTTTTCAAATTGCCGGTCATCACCGGAAAATACCTGGAAAACCGTGATAAACTAACAAATAAACTAACAAATAAACGAACAGAAATGATCGTTCAATCGGGCAGATTCAGGCGAAAATCGGTTGAGAACTTCATTCCGGCGCGGTACAATAAACACAGTTCGAATCGAAAGCGGGGGCGCTCATAGTGAATTTCTTTACGGCAGGCGGCAAAACCATCACTGCTTTTTCGGCAGCTGAGCCAGAAACCCCCATTATTTATCTGAATACGTTTTCCAATGAAGGGCAGAAGGTGTTCGAAGCTGCCCGCGCGCTGGGCTGCCCGCCGTTTACGCTGGTGGCTGTCAGCGATCTGAACTGGAACCACGACATGGCCCCCTGGAACAGTCCGCCTGCTTTCAAAAACGCTGAGCCCTGCACCGGGGGTGCGGATGATTATCTGCGGCTTCTGACGGAGCAGATCATTCCGATGGTGGAAAATGAGCTTCCTTGTACACCGAAGTGGCGTGGAATTGCAGGCTATTCGCTGGCCGGGCTGTTCGCGTTGTATTCCATCTACCGAACGGACCGATTTTCTCGCGTGGCCAGTATGTCCGGTTCGCTGTGGTTTCCCGGCATCAAAGAGTATGTTGCCTCCCATGAACCGAAGCAACAGCCAGATTGCATATACTTTTCCCTTGGCGACAGAGAAAGCAGAACCCGAAATCCCATGCTGAAAACCGTGGGCCAGAACACGGAGGAGATTCAGGGGTTCTATCAAGCCAGGGGGATTGACACCCTGTTCCGACTGAATCCGGGCAACCACTACGACCACGCGGCGGAGCGGACTGCCGCGGGGATCTGCTGGCTGTTAAACAGGTAAGAGAACAATCAAAAATGCCGCCCTCTGTGCTTATGCAGAGAGGGCGGCATTTGTTGTGTGGCGTTAAAAAGTCCGTCACCGTTTTTCGTATATAAGGTCCACAATCCCGTTGTATTGCTGCGTTTTTACCAGCTTCAGCGGCAGCGGGTGGGGCAGCTCCGGAAACAGGCGGATGCCTTTCCCCAGCACCACAGGAATCATGGAAAGCCACAGCCGATCAATGCGGCCTTCCTTCAGCAGCTGCCCGGCCACCGACGCGCCGCCGCAGATCCAGACATTGCCTGCACATTCTGCTTTCAGCTTGTTTGTCAGTGCGGTGAGCTCACCCTTCCAGAAGCAGATGCCCTCCCGGGCCGCTTCCTGCCGATGGGTTACCACATAGCAGGGGCGGCCTTCATAGGGCCAGCTGTTTGGGGAAAGCTGGGTGACGATCTGGTGATAGGTGGACCAGCCCATAACAATGGCGTCCACTGTTTCGTAAAACGACGGATAACTGCCGGGGGCATCCGGCTGACTGCCGTCGCCGCCCAGCCAGTCCACACCGCCCTGCTCATCGGCAATATATCCATCTACGCTCATGGCGAGATATAAAACAACGTTTCCCATATTCGCACGCTCCTTCTGTCTATTGTATCCAAAGGCTGCGGAACGCACAAGATGAGTGAGGCATAACGGACATCTGCCCCGCTCCTGTGCTATAATACACACAGGCAAAACGATAGAGGCTGGGGTGGAGGAAAACGCGTTCCGGCATTTGTGAAACAAGAATCTGGAGGCAGCAACATGAAAGGCTTTACCCGTGCAGAAACCCGATTCTCTCTGTGTGGGCTGAACTGCGCCCTGTGTTCCATGCGGCTGGGCGGCTACTGCCCCGGCTGCGGCGGTGGGGCGGGCAACCAGAGCTGTGCACTGGCCAGATGCTCGCTGGAGCATGGCGGCATCCAGTTCTGCTGGGAGTGCCCGGAATATCCGTGCTCCCGTTACGAGAGCTTCGATGACGGGGATTCCTTTGTCCCGCACCGGAACCGGACGCAGGACATTGCCAGCGCCCGGGAGCTGGGGCTGGAAGTATATCTTGAACGGTTGGAGGAAAAGCGTACCATTCTGGACGCGCTTCTGGAAGGCTACAATGACGGCCGCCGCAAGACGCTTTTTGCCACGGCCGTGTATCTTTTGCCGCTGGAGGATTTGCGCACCGTGATAGCCGCATTGAACAGCCAGCCGCAACGAATGGAGCGGCCCGTTAAGGAGCGGGCACTGGCCGCTGTGGGGCTTCTGCAGGAGGCGGCGGACCATCGGGGCATCAGTTTGAAGCTGAACAAGAAATCAAAGAAAGGGTGATCCCATGGCGACTTCCAAAGTGACTGTTCATTTTTCCTGCCCGGTGCAACAGGTGTGGCATACGGTGACCGACCTCGCCCATACCGCCTGGCGCAGTGATCTTGCGCAGGTGGAGGTTCTGGATGAAGTTCATTTTGTGGAGCATACCAAAAGCGGCTATACCACGAACTTTGTCGTTACGGCTTGCGAGCCAATTCGTTTCTGGGCCTTCACCATGGAGAACGAGAACATGTCCGGCAGCTGGGAGGGTGTTTTTGAAAAAACAGAGAGAGGAACCCGGTTGACCTGCACGGAAACCGTCACCGCCAAACGCTGGTGGATGCATCCCTTTGTACCCGGCTATCTGAAACGCCAGCAGAAGTTATATCTGGATGATCTGCGAAGAGAACTGCTGAGGCAAACGTCGCTGTAATTTTAGGAGAAAGGAATCCGGTTATGGAAATCAGACTTGCCCACGAAACAGATATTGACGGCTGGATGATGCTGGTGGAACAGGTACGGGATGCGTTCCCGGGCCTGGAAACTGCCGAGGCGATGGCGGAGCATCGGGCCACCGTTTTGAATTTTATCCCGAACTCTTCCGCAGTCTGCGCGGAAGAAGAGGGACGCATATTGGGCGCACTGCTGTTCTCGAAGGAAAACAGCATGCTCTGCTTTCTGGCGGTGAACCCGGCCTGCCGCAGGCAGCACATTGCCCAGAAGCTGGTGCATTTTATGCTGCTCCGGATGGAGAAAGGCAAGGACATCACCGTGACCACCTATCGGGAGGGCGACCCCAACGGGGCCGCCGCCCGCGCGTTTTATAAAAATGTGGGCTTTTCCGAGGGTCGGCTGACCGAAGAATTTGGCTGCCCGGTGCAGGAGTTCATCCTGAAGCGCCCGGCCGCCGGACAGAAATGAGCACGGAAAATCGGGCGAAGATGGCTGTTTTCCGGTATGCTGAATCCAGAAGGACGGTGTGACCAATGGATTGGGTAACAGGCATTCATCGGGCAATTCAGTATATCGAGCAGCATCTCCGGGAGGAGTTGACCATCCGGGATATTGCGCAGCAGGCGGCTCTGTCGCCCTTTTACTTTCAAAAGGGCTTTGCCATGCTGTGCGGTATGACGGTGGGCGACTACATCCGCCAGCGCCGGCTTTCAGTCGCCGGGCTGGAGGTTCTCACGACGGACCGGAAGATCATCGACATCGCGCTGGAGTTCGGATACGATTCGCCGGACAGCTTCACCAAAGCCTTTGCCCGCTTCCATGGGCTCACACCCGCCGCACTGCGAAAAAGCGGAGGCGCGGTTCGTTCCTTTGCTCCGCTTCGGATCAAAGTGACATTGGAAGGTGGTCAAAACATGGATTGCAAAATCATGAAAAAAGAGGCATTCACCGTGCTGTGCCGGGCGAAAACATTCAGATATGAGGACGGCGCAGTGGCAGTACCCCGGTTCTGGGCCGAGCATTTCGCCGCGGGCGGCGGCGAGGTGGTGTGCGGCATGTATGGCATCAATCTGGACGAGAGCATGGGCGGCAACGAGTTCGAGTATCTCATTGCCGATAATTACGACCCCGCCCGGGAGATTCCCGACGGATTTACCACCCGCACCATCCCGGCGCATACCTGGGCGGTGTTTCCCTGCACCGGACGGATGCCCCAGGCATTGCAGGGGCTGAACCAGCAGATTTTCTCCCAGTGGCTGCCCACGAACCCGGACTACAAGATTGCTGCCGGTATCAACGTGGAGATGTATAGCGACGCCAGCAGGTTTGAACAGGGCGCACAGGATCAGGAATACTACTGCGAGGTATGGATTCCGGTGGAGAAAAAATAATTTCCACACCGGCAGAATAAGATAGCGGAGCAGGGTGACTGTGTCCGCTTCACCAAAAAAGCTTCCTCCGAAATGGCAAAAGGTTCGGAGGAAGCTTTTCCTGTCTCCAGAAGCATTTGGTGCAAACATGACACACAGCTGTCCGGTTCCTGTGCTATAATACAGGCATCGGAAGGGGGGAAGGGTCATGAAGATGGAGCGAATGATCGGCATTTTGTCCATTCTGCTTCAGCAGGAGCGGGTCACCGCGCCGGAGCTGGCCCGGCGGTTTGAGGTTTCCCGCCGAACCATCCAGCGGGATATAGACGCGCTGTGCCGTGCGGGAATTCCGCTGGTGACCACCCAGGGCGCAGGGGGCGGCATCTCCATCATGGAAGGCTATCGGGTGGACCGTACCCTGCTCACCACGCCGGAAATGCAGGCCATTCTGGCGGGGCTGCGCAGTCTGGACAGCGTCAGCGGCAACCGGCAGTATGCCCGGCTGATGGAAAAGCTCTCGGCAGGGGCGGGGGAGCTGCTGCCCGGCGGGGCCTGTATGCTCATTGATCTTTCTTCCTGGTACAAAAGCAGTCTTGCGCCGAAAATCGAGTGCATTCAGGCAGCGATTGCGCAGGGGCAGACCATTCGATTCATGTATTTCTCACCCAAGGGGAAATCCACAAGAACCATTGAACCCTATTATCTGATTTTCCACTGGTCGGCCTGGTATGTGTGGGGCTGGTGTTTGACCCGGCAGGATTTCCGTCTGTTCAAGCTGGGTCGGATGACCGACCTTGCCACCGGGGAACCCTTTGTTCCGCGTCCGGCCCCGCGTCCGGATCTGCGTGCCGAGCGGATTTTTCCGCCCCGGTATCCGGTAACGGTGGTGTTTCAGCCGGAACACCAGTGGCGGCTGGTGGAGGAATACGGCGCGGACAGCTTTACGCAGCAGCCGGACGGTCTGCTGCGCTTTGAAGGCTTTTTCCCGGATGAAGCCAGTGCGCTCAGCTGGATTCTGACCTTTGGCGACGGGGCAGAACTGCTGGAGCCGCCCCAGCTGCGGGAAAAGCTGGCGCAGTTGGGGCGCCGGTTGCAGCAGAAATACGAACGGAGGAATTGAACGATGGCATCTCGGGCAGACTTTGTGGAATATGTGGCGGAGCAGATGCAGCAGGCGGGCAGCATCCGCAGCAAAAAGATGTTTGGAGAATACGGCCTTTACTGCGACGGTGTGTTTTTTGCAGTAATCTGCGATGACCAGCTGTTTGTGAAGATCACGCCACAGGGAGAGGCGGCGTTTCCGGATCTGCCCAAGGCGCCGCCCTATCCGGGCGCACGGGACAGTTTCCTTGTGGAGGATGTGGACGACCGGGAACGGCTCACCGCGCTTGTGCAGATCACCTGTGATGGATTAAGGCAGCAGCCGACAAAGAAACGGAGGAAATGACCATGCCGTTTGACTACAAAAAAGAATATAAGGAGTTTTATCTGCCGCCCAAAACGCCGGGAATCGTCACGGTGCCGGCCATGGATTTTCTTGCCGTGCGGGGTGAGGGCGACCCCAATCAGGAGGATGGCGCATACAAACAGGCCATCGGGCTGCTGTATGCGGTGGCGTTTACCATCAAGATGAGCAAAAAGGGCGGGCACAAACTGGAAGGCTACTTCGATTATGTGGTTCCGCCGCTGGAAGGCCTGTGGTGGCAGGAGGGCTTGCACGGGGTAGACTATTCCCGCAAGCAGGATTTCCGGTGGATTTCGCTCATCCGCCTGCCGGGGTTCGTTACCCGCGAGGTCTTTGACTGGGCCATCCGGGAAGCGACGAAGAAAAAACAGCAGGATTTTTCCCCGGTGGAGTTTTTCCATTGGGAGGAGGGGCTTTGCGTCCAGTGCATGCACATCGGCCCCTACGATGAAGAACCCGCCACCGTGGCTGCCATGCAGCGGTACGCACAGGAGCAGGGCTATGCAGAGGACTTCGGGCAGGATCGGTTCCACCACGAGATCTACCTGAGCGATGTGCGGCGCTGCAAGCCGGAACGGCTGAAAACCGTGATTCGCCACCCGGTGCGGAAAATCCTGTAAAAAATCAAAACCACCGGCTTAGCCGGTGGTTTGAGTAAGCCCTATAAGGGCATTATACTAGCAAAGCCCCTTAAGGGGCCACGAAAAATTCTGCCATCTGCATTTCTTGCCCTACGGCTCGTAAACGAGCAAAATCCCAAAACCATATTTTCTCTCTATATGGTAGGCAATTAGTTTGTCATCTCGCTTCGCTCGCAAACTAAATGCTAAAGCAAGTAATTCGCACCAGCGTAGCTGGTGGTTGCTTTACACTCAATGCAAAAGGGGCTCCCGGAGGTTTGCCGGGAGCCCCTTTGTCATTTACTTGATCCAGCAGACGACCGCGTCCCGCAGGAAACGGGCGCAGCCGGGCAGCTGTTTGTCGTAATAGGCGGTAAACCGTTCGTCCAGCACATAGAGCTCTGCAATACCCCGGTGTTTGGCCGGGGTATAGGGCGTACCGGTGAGGGTGAGCCACTGGCGGTGAAGCTGGGCAATGAGCTTGCCTTCTTCACGTTCCGGCGAGCAGCCGGAGCGCACCGCTTCCTCCAGCTTTTGCTGGATTGTTTCGCCCAGCTCGGTCCAGGTGCTGTGCTGCTCCCGGTTCATGCCCATCATGGCGGCGTTGGCCTGATCCACCTGTTCGTCGCCGTATTTTTCCCGGATCTCTTTTCCATAGCGTGTTTCGTTTTCCGCCACAGCCTGCTTTTTAAAGCATTCAAATTTCTGTTCGTCGTTCATCGTCTCATTCCTTTCCGCTGCGTGAATGGTGGCTTTTACCGAGCAAATCAGCCCGTCCAGCCGTTCCTTTTCTGCTTCCAGTGCGGCAAGATGGCTGCGCAGCGCGGCAAGCCGGTCGAAGGCGGGGTCATCCAGGCATTCTCTGATCTGCGCCAGCTCCACCCCGAGGGCGCGGTAATAAAGAATGTCCTGCAGGCGGTCCACCTGAGCGTCGCCATAGTATCGGTAGCCGCTTTCGGCCACCCGGCCGGGCTTCAGCAGGCCGATCTGGTCGTACCAGCGCAGGGTGCGGGTGGTCACCCCGGCCAACTTCGCCAGCTCCTGAATGGAATATTCCATGAAAATCCCTCCCTGTGAACAAGCATAACCGTTGACGGTACGGTAAAGTCAAGAGAAAAAGCAAAATTTTTTATGCTGCTGAAATTTGGCACAGGGAACAGTCTTGTAATTCCTATCATGCAGGAATATAATACAGATAAAGACTGTTTTGTGAATTTGTTCTTTATTGGTATGGGGAGGTGAAACTGTGGCGCGCAAATCCTATTCCGCTCAGGAGCGGGAAGAAATCCGGCAGGCCCTTCTGGCCACCGTGCTGCGGTGCATTGCCCAAAACGGCCTGATCCACACCAGCGTGGACAGCCTGTGCCGTGAGGTGGGCATTTCCAAAACCTTTTTCTATACCTTCTTTCCCTCCAAGGAAGAGCTGGTGCTGCAGGCGCTCTGCCACCAGCAGCCGCGGCTGCTGCACTACGCTCAAAGCCTGATGGAGGACCCGGCGCTCAGCTGGCGGCAAGGGGTGGAACGGTTTCTGCGCAGCTGCTGCTATGGCCGGCAGGAAAATGTGGCGGTGCTTTCCATTGAGGAGGAGCAGGCGATCTTCCGCTGCCTTACCCCGGAGCATTACCGGGCCTTCCAGCAAAGGCAGCTCTGGTTTTACAGCCAGCTGCTGACCGTTTTTGAAGTCCCGGTGGAACGGGTGGATCCCCGCCTGTTCGGTAATATGGCCCTGACCATGATGATGGTGTACCGGGCCATGCCGGAGGGAATGCCCTTTCTGTTCCCGGAAATTGCCGGGGATATGGTGGAGTTCCAGATCAGGGCCATTGTGGATTCCATGGAGCAGGCCCGCAAAGAACAGAAAACGCCCCGGTGCATTCCGGATGAGGAATTCCGGGAAGGATGAGGTTGTTATGAAACGATCCCAGCCCCGGCACAGCTGTGCCAACGGATTTGTGAACGAGATGGAAAACCGCTTTGCATGGCATGGAATGCAGAGCTTCTGGTTTTCTGCGGCTTTTTTACCCTGTGTCTCTCCGCCTGTGCGGCGGTGATACGCGGGGCTTTTTTTGTTCAGAAAAGGAGGAAACCCCCTATGGAATTGTTGGAACAGTGCCAGCTCTGGTGTGAACAGGGCGACTATCAGACCATTGTGGAAACGCTGGAAGCCATTCCGGCCGGGCAGCGCACCCCGGAAATGGACAGCGAGCTGGGCCGGGCTTACAACGGCCTTGCGGGCGAGGGGCAGCGGGAGCTGTATCAAAAGGCGCTGGAGCTGCTCAAACCTCATGAGGAATACTTTGAAAAAGACCACTGCTGGAACTACCGCATTGCTTCTGCCTATTACTATCTGGACGAAGAGGGCCCGGCGCTCTACTACTTCAAAAAGGCACTGGAGGCCCGCCCCGGCGACGAGGACACGCAGGAATACATCGACGATTGCATGGACCGGCTGACGCTGCCCCGGTTCGAGAAAACCTTCCGGCAGCGCACCCGGCAGGCCGGGGCCGTGTTCGAGGGGATCGAAGCGGAGCTGCGGGCCATGATTGAAGCAGACACGCTGCGGGAAAAGGGCGGGGAAATTCTTGCAAAATGCCGCAGGCCGCTGGAAATCGCGCTGAAGGATGTGGCCTTTGAGCTGGGGTTTAACGGCGAAAAGTACGAGCTGATTCTCAGCCCGGAAGGCAACCGGTCCCGCCTGTTTCCGCTGGTCTATTTCCAGCAGCATGCCCCGGCATCGGTGCTGGAACACTGGAACATCTGGGTGGGGCGGCAGCCGGCGGATGCGGACTTTACGCTGGATTGCGGCGGGCAGCAGGTGAGCGCCCGGGACGTGCAGGTCTGGCTGGAGCCCATCCACAACGGTCAGGTTTGGCTGACGCTGTTCTGCGAGAAGCTTCTGCCCCTGCTGGAAACCGATTCCGATCAGGTCTGGTGGATGCTTTCCGCCCTCACGGATCAGACGCTGGGCGAGGTGGCCGCCATTGCTCTGATTGGCGGGATGGAGGTTTACACCGCGCCGAAGGATGAGCCGCCCGTTTTGCTGGCGGAGCTGCCGCAAGCGCTCCGGCGCATGGGGCTTCGCCTCTGGTCAGATGCGGCGGAATATCTGGATGCCAGCTATCTTTCCTACGAGCTGGAGCCGGTGGAGGATCCGAGTGCGGACTGGCGGCTGGATGTGGTGGCGGGCACCACCTGCCTGCCGGCCCTGATCAACGACTACCTGAGCGCCCGCTCCGCAACGGTGGACGACTATCATCGGAATGGCATTGCGGCGGGGTTCTTTCTGTATCCCATTCAGGGCTTTGGCGGGGAAAATGCCACCGAAAAGGCGCTGGATTTCCGGGATGCGCTGGAGGATGCGGTATATGAACAGGCCGGGGAGGACGTGGTGACCTTCCTGGGCGGAGCCACCGGCCTGTATTGCGGCTATCTGGATTTTATCGGCTGGGACCTGCACGCGGTTTTGCAGGCGGGGCAGGATTTTCTGGAGCAGAGCGGCATTCCCTGGGCGCAGTTTCACAGCTTCCGCCGTGATGTGGGCGGTGTGACGCTGGTGAACCGGGAAGAGGAAAAGGAACCGGAAATCTGCCCGGAAACGGGCTCGCTGCTCTCGGCAGAAAACATCGAAACGCTGGAGTCCTTTGTGGAGGATAACACCGGCTATTATGGCAAGATGCTCCACTGGCTGCAGGAGTTTGTGGAAACTGGTGTGGAGGAAGGCAGATTCACCGAAAAGCAGGCCCGGCGGGATTTGCAGATCGCCCTCTGGTATGCCTACGCCTGCACCAATCTGGACGAATATCTGTATTATTACCGGGCTGCCCAGTGGATGAAGGACTCGGAACGGAACGCCGCCGGCTGCGGTACCTGGTATTACCGCTATTCGGTGACGCTGATGTACTGCAACCGGCTGGAGGAAGCGCTGGAATATGCGGAACGGGGCGCACGGGAAGAGCCGGACTACCCCTGGATCTGGCTGCAGGTGGGCAAGCTGCGGGCCCATTTTGGCGATCCGGCCGGCGCATTGCAGGCGGTGAAACAGGGCCTTGCCCTGGTGCCGGGGGATTACGAGTTCCTGACGCTGGAACAGGAGATTCACGCGGGCGCCACGCTGGAACAGATGCTGTGCCACTGGATCAACCCGGAGGCGGACTCTTTGTTGCAGGAAGGAAACGACGCGGACGCAGAGGAAAAGCAGAATGCCATTGCCTGCGTCACCGTGAACGAAGCGGGCCTTGCGGCGTTTTACCGGATGTTCCACCCGGAGCAGTACGGCTACACCAGAAACGATCCCGATTGCCAGTTCCCCTATCCCGTTGGGGAGCGGCAGGTGGTGGTTTCCTTCCGGATGAACGAGGCCGGTCTGTCCAAGCTGAGCGCGGACTGGCTGCAATGGTTCAAGGATCGGCTGGACAGCGGCGACTGGCTGACCCACACCCCGGAGGAGGGGCCGCAGGGCGTGCTGGAAGCGGTGTTTGTGGCTCAGAGCTGCCGCATGGGCTTTGTGTACCGCCAGCCGGAGGAGAATGATTATTTCCAGATCTTCCGGGATCGGGACGGCAGCGAATGCAGCGAAGCCCGGTTTGCAGGGTACCGGCAGGAGCCGGAGGATTGAGCGAACAATACAAGGCGATGCCCCAAAACGAGGGGGACGCAATGAAAAGACCCGGCTGAAAATCAGCCGGGCCTTTTTCGATAGGAAGGAATGGGGAAAGCTCAGGATTTATGCAAACGGCGATAGTAACCGTCCACATAACACAGGTAGACCACACCGCCGATGGCGTAGGCAATGGCGGTAAGGGCGAAGCCCAGGGGCAGGCCGATGCTCTCCTGCATGAAGCCCATCAGCAGCGAACCGATGCCGATGCCCACATCGTAGGAAAGCATGTAGGTGGCGTTGGCCACGCCCCGCTGGGGTGCCGGGGTGGTTCCGGTGACGAAGGACTGAAACAGCGGCTGCAAAATGCCGTAGCCAAGCCCGAAGAAGAAGCCGGCGGCCAGCAGATGAACGCCGCTGTTCAGGAACAGATAGCTGAGCATGGTCAGGATCAGCACCGCCAGACTGAGGTACACCAGCACCCGGTGATGCCCTGCGTCGATCGTCTTCTGGGTGGACAGCTTGGAGACCAGCATGCCCGCCACAAGGAAGATGTAGAAGTAGGGCAGGAAGGCGGAAAGCCCCTTCTCCTGTGCAAAGATGGAGGAATAGGCGATCACCGCGCCGTAGGGGATCATCAGAAACATCATGTTAAACATGAAGGGCAGCGCCGGGCCATAGATGGTGTCCCGGATGGAGAACTTTTTCCGCTCTACCTTGGGGTAGCGGATACGGCAGCAGGATACGCACACCAGCGCCGCCACGGTGATGCCGAAGATGGTCCAGAAGGAGGCGGCGCTGCTCATGTGGATCTGCACCTGCAGGCCCACATAGGGGCCCACCGCCATGCCGATGGATACGGTGAAGGCGAACCGGCTGATGCCTTCGGTGATTTTGGCGGCGGGCAGCACATCGCCGGCCGGCGTCATGGTGGCGGAGCCGCACACCGAGTACACCGCGCCCATATACAGCCGGATCACGATCAGCGCACCGAACAGCGGGAAGGCGAGAAACGCCGGGAAGGAAAGGCAGAACAGCGCCAGAAATACCAGATACACCCGATAACGGTTGAAGTTGTCCAGCAGATAACCGGCCACCGGGCGGAACAGGATGGTTGCCACCGACATGGCGGTGAGCACAATGCCCACCTTGGAGCCGGTGATGCCGATTTCCTGGCAATAAATGGGGATGATGGGGATGGACGCATAAAACGCGGCCAGAACCAGCAGGTTCGTTATGAACAGCAGAATGAACCGCCGATTCCAGATTTTTTCACTCGATTTCATGGAAAAGCTCCTTTGCATAATTTAAAATGGTGGCAATTGCCACCATTTATAGAATAACACGAGAAATGCGCCGCGTCAATAACTGGTTGCAAATGCCACCAGATCGGGCTATAATAACAAAAACGGAATCAGGAGGCCCATGTTATGCCCAACATTGCCGACAGCCCCTTCAAGGCAATTTCGATTTTGTATCGCAAATCTCACATCTGGCTGAACAACAGCTGCGCCCGTTATGATCTGACTGCTGCCCAGGCGGTGGTGATTCTGATTGTCTGTGATTTTAAAACACTCACGCAGGACGAAATCACCAAACGACTTTCGCTGGACAAAAGTGTGATTGCGAAAACGGTGAACAAACTGGAGGAGACCGGGTTTCTTGTGCGGGAGCAAAACCCAAAAGACAAGCGAACCTATAACATCCTTCCCACCGAAAAGGCGTGGCAGGTCTACCCGTTTATCCAGCAGCAGATCGACAACGGCCTTGCCCAGATGACCCAGAGGATGACCGCGCAGGAAAAGCAGGAGTTCATCCGCCTGCTGATGCTGGCTGCGGAGACCACCCTCGCGCAGGAGGAATAACGCCCGGCCTGCAGAGCAAAAACAGAACAAGCCCCGGCCTGCGTGCATCGCCCATGGCCGGGGCATTTTTTGCCATAAAAGGTATGGAATGCAGCTGCCGCATGGAAATATGCAGACTTTAAGTATAGAAAATACGAATGATAAGGCATAACAAATAAGTATTTGCTATGTGAATGGCAGGGGAGTATACTGAGGGCAGAAAACAACAAAAAGCAGATGCAAAGCGGGAGATGAGGCGATGGATACACAGGCAGACTGCCAGGCATGGGCGCAGGCACTGCGGGCGGCGGGCTGCGGTCCACAGCTGATCCAGCAGCTGCTGTGCTGCCGGCAGCAGGGCGAGAAGGCGGAAGAGCTGCGCCTGCTGGAAAAGCAGCGTGCGCTCCTTCTGGAGCAGGTCCATAAAAAGGAACGCCAGATTACCTGCCTGGATTATCTGGTACATCAGATCAGGGCAAACAAGCCAATCTGACCCATGGAAAAATGGAGGAATACGATATGGAAACGATTCGTGGGCAGCGTTTCGATCAGGAACGCGCTCTTTATGGCAAACAGGATCTTTGTGTGATGGATTGCGCCTTCCAGGGCCCGGCGGATGGCGAAAGCGCCTTTAAAGAGGGGCGGAATATCCGGGTGGAAAACAGCTTTTTTGATCTGCGCTACCCCTTCTGGCACGACCGGAACCTGACGATTACCGGCTGCGAACTCACCGAAAACTGCCGGGCGGCACTGTGGTATTCCAGCGGCATTACCATTCGCCAGAGCAGGCTCCACGGCATCAAGGCGCTGCGGGAATGCGCCGATGTGACCATGGAGGACTGCGACATTGTCTCGCCGGAATTCGGCTGGTCGGTGGATGGCATCACCATGAACCGCTGCACCGCCCAAAGCGAATATTTCATGATGCGCTCCCGGGTACTGCACTTCACCGAGGTGACCTTTCAGGGCAAATACTCCTTCCAGCACATTGAGGACGCGGTGTTCGATAACTGCCGCTTCGACACGAAGGACGCCTTCTGGCATGCAAAAAATGTGGTGGTGAAAAACAGCGTGGTCAAGGGCGAGTATCTGGCCTGGTACTGCGAGAACGTCACCTTTGAAAACTGCCACATCATCGGCACCCAGCCGCTGTGCTACTGCAAGGGGCTGCGGCTTATCAACTGCCGGATGGACGAAGCAGACCTTGCCTTTGAAAAGAGCGAGGTGCAGGCAGAGCTCACCGCACCGCTGATCAGCATCAAAAATCCCTATCAGGGCCGGATTCAGGTTCCTCAGGTGGGGGAAATTGTTCTGGATGACCCTGCCGCCCAGGCGGAGATCTGCATCCAGAGCCCGGCGGGCAGCCACTGCGCATGACGCAAAACAGAAAATAAGAAAAAGGAGAACACCATGATTCGATCGGAATATTATACGCTTTCCAATGGGGTACAGATCCCCAGGCTGGGTCTGGGTACCTGGTTCATTGAGGACGCAAACGCGGCCCAGGTGGTGCGGGATGCGGTGGAGCTTGGCTACCGCCACATCGACACCGCCCAGGCCTATGAAAATGAGGCGGGCGTGGGCCTTGGCGTGCGCAGCTGCGGGCTGCGCCGTGAGCAGCTGTTCGTGACCACCAAGCTGGCCGCAGAAGTCAAAACCTACGATGAGGCCGTGAAGGCCATCGACGGTTCTCTGAACGCCATGCAGCTGGATTACATCGACCTGATGCTCATCCACAGCCCCCAGCCCTGGGCGGATTTCCGCGGGGCGGACCCCTGTTTTACTGGCAACCGGGAAGCCTGGCGGGCGCTGGAGGATGCGTATCAGGCCGGCAAGCTGCGGGCCATTGGTGTGTCCAACTTTTTGCAGGCGGATCTGGAAAACCTGCTGGCCGGCTGCCGTGTGGCGCCCATGGTAAATCAGGTGCTGGCCCACATCGGCAACCTGCCCTTTGAGCTGGCGGACTACTGCCGGGAAAAGAACATTCTGGTGGAGGCCTATTCCCCGGTGGCTCACGGCCAGATTCTGAATCACCCCGAGGTTGTGGCCATGGCGAAGAAATACGGCGTCACCGCCGCCCGGTTGTGCATCCGTTACACCCTTCAGCTGGGTATGCTGCCCCTGCCCAAAACCGCGAACCGGGCCCATCTGGCGGAAAACGCAATGGTGGACTTCGAGATTTCGGCGGAGGATATGCAGCGGCTGAATCAGCTGCCGCCGATCCGGGATTACGGGGAATTCAGCATCTTCCCGGTGTTCAGCGGTCGGTAAAGCGGCGCCGGAGGAGGAAGCAGGCATGAAGCGATGGGGCGAAAAAATCCGGGGAAAGGCGCTGCTTGCGGCAGTCCTGTGTGCGCTGCTCTGCGGCTGCGCGCAGTCTGCGCCCGCTGCGGATACCGCATCGGAACCGGTCGTACAAAGTGCACAAAGTGTCCAGAGCCAGCCGGAACCGGCTCCCACGCCGGAGCCGGTGGAATCGGAAACACAGGAGGAGGCAACCGGAATGAATCTGCAAATCGGTGATACAACACTTACGGCCACTCTGGCGGACAACAGCTCCGCCCGGGCACTGGCTGCGCTGCTGGAGGAGGGGCCGCTCACCCTTACGCTGGAGGATTACGCGGGCATGGAAAAGGTGGGCCCGCTGGGCACCTCACTGCCTCAGAACAATGAGCAGATGGTCACCGGCCCCGGGGATCTTATTCTGTATCAGGGCAGCTCCTTTGTGATCTACTACGATACCAATTCCTGGAGCCTTACCCGGCTGGGCCACATCGACGATGCGGATGAAGCCCGGCTGCGGGAACTGCTGGGGGATGGAGCAGTCACCGTTACGCTTTCGCTGGAAGAAACGGAATAACAAGAAGAAGGAGCCCGCCGGTTAACGGCGGGCTCCTTCTCAGCTTGTAGAAAAACCTGCTGTGACAATCAAGCCAGAGCAGGTTTTTTGCATGAAAAGTAAAAGAACAGAGAAAAAGGAAGAAGATTTCCT
>NZ_SLUM01000040.1 GCF_004345265.1 Allofournierella massiliensis | reverse complement strand
ACCAGCATTTTTATCCCCCCACACTATTATACCGCTTTCTTTTCCTCAATACGAGAAAAAGGCCACCTTTCGGTGACCTTTTTCGACAGGCTGAGCGCACAGCCCGCAGGCTGTGCGCTTTTGCTTTTTGAAACAGAACAGAGCTTACAGCAGCTCCAGCGCGGCGCGGATGCGCTTGACGGTCTCCTCGCGGCCCATCATGGCAGCCAGATCGGTGCCGCCGCCGGGGGTGCGCTGCTTGCCGGACAGGGCAATGCCCAGCGGGAACAGCAGCCAGCCGTTCTTCACGCCCATCTCTTCGGCCTTTGCCTTGCAGGCCTCGAAAATGGCATCCCGGTTCCAGTCGGCCAGATTCTCCAGCAGAGGCAGCAGAGCTTCCAGTGCCTGCTTTGCGGTTTCGGGATTGGTTTTCTGCTTTTTGTTGGTGTACAGGTCGGTGGTGTAGGGCACCACCGCATCAAAGAAGTTCAGCTGCTCGGGGATCTCGCCCAACACTTCGCAGCGGGGCTGCAGATTGGCGCACAGCAGATCCCGGTCGATGTCCACATGCACGGCCTGATCGATCCAGGGATCGGCCATTTCCCGGAATTTTTCCGCGGGCAGGCGGCGGATGTACTCCGCGTTGATGGCCCGCAGCTTCAGGGGATCGAAGATGGCCGGGCTCTTGCTGATGCCGGACTCATCAAAGATCTTGACCATCTCCTCCAGAGTGAAGATCTCCTCCTCACCCTTGGGGCTCCAGCCCAGCAGCAGGATATAGTTCAGAATGGCCTCGCTCAGGTAGCCCTTGGCCACCAGATCCTGATAGGAGGCGTCGCCGTTGCGCTTGGACAGCTTGTTCTGGGCGTCCTTCATCACGGGCGGGCAGTGGATGTAGGTGGGAACCTCCCAGCCGAAGGCCTGATACAGCAGGTTGTACTTGGGCGCGCTGGACAGGTACTCCGAGCCGCGGATCACATGGGTGATGCCCATCAGGTGGTCATCCACCACGTTGGCGAAATTGTAGGTGGGCATACCGTCGGTCTTGATCAGGATCTGATCCTCCAGCTCGGCATTGTTCACCTCGATGTGGCCGTAAACCACGTCGTCAAAGCTGGTCACGCCCTCCTTGGGCATCTTCTGGCGGATGACGTAGGGCACACCGGCAGCCAGCTTCTCGTCGATTTCGGCCTGGCTCAGGTTGCGGCAGTGGCCGTCGTAATGGCCCACCACGGCGCCGCCGGCCTTCTGCTCCTCCCGCATCTTTTCCAGACGCTCGGGGGTGCAGAAGCAGTAGTAAGCCTGACCGGCCTTCACCAGCTGCTCGGCGTATTCCTTGAACATGCCCATGCGCTCGCTCTGCACATAGGGGCCCACGGGGCCGCCCACATCGGGGCCCTCGTCCCACAAAAGGCCGGTCTGGCGCAGGGTGTTGTAGATAATATCCACCGCGCCTTCCACATAGCGTTCCTGGTCGGTGTCTTCAATACGCAGGATGAAGGTGCCATCCTTGCTTTTTGCCTTCAGATAGGCATACAGAGCGGTGCGCAGGTTGCCCACGTGCATATAGCCGGTGGGGCTGGGCGCAAAACGGGTGCGTACGGTATTGTTCGCCATGATCGCTTCTTCTCCTTTTATCTTCGACGTCCGGGCAGGCAGTTTCCCTTTTCCGGGCGACTGATTTCTCTTGTTTATTGTAAAGGCCGTGCATCGGCTTGTCAACCGGGGCGCAGAACTTCTTCGCTTTACAAGCCCTTGACCCTTTTATTATAATAGGAAAAGACCCGTTGGCATTTTCCATGCAAAAAGGAGCGTTTCCATGAATTTTCTTTCTTTGTCCTTCGCCGGGTTCGGCGTGCTGGTGTTTGCCGGTTGGTGGGGCCTGCCCGCCAAGGCCCGGCCCTGGCTGCTGGCGGCGGCGAACCTGGTCTTTGCCGGGCTGTTCGGGACCAGAGCCGTGATCTGCCTGCTCATTCTATGCCTGGTGGGGTATCTTTGCGGGCTGTGGGCCCAAAAGGGAAGCCGCGTGGCCATGTGGCTGGGCATCCTTCTCTGTCTTGTTCCGCTGGCCTCCTACAAATACCTGCCGCTGGCCTCCCCCGCTCTGTTCGAGAGTCTGGTGGCTCCGGTGGGCCTGAGCTTTTATGTGTTCAAGACCATCAGCTATCTGGCGGATGTGGCAAAGGGTCGCATCCCGGCCGAAAAATGCCCTTTGTGTTACTTCAACTATGTGGGCTTTTTCCCCCAGCTGGCCAGCGGCCCCATTCAGCGGGCGGGCAGCCTGCTGCCGCAGCTGAAGGCCCCTGCCGCAGCCTTCGACCGGGCGCTGGCCTACACCGGCTATGTGCGCTTTTGCTGGGGCATGTTTTTGAAAAAGTGCCTGGCCGATCAGCTGGCAGGCTATCAGGGCGCGCTGTACCAGCCGGACCATTATTACAGTCTGGGCATTGTCTGGTCGCTGCTGGCCTACACTCTGTACCTGTACTTTGACTTTGCCAGCTACTCCCAGATGTCCATCGGCGTGGCCAACCTGCTGGGAATACGGGTGGAGGAAAACTTCCTGAGCCCCTATTTCTCCCGGAGCATCGGCGAGTTCTGGCGACGCTGGCATGTGAGCCTTTCCAGCTTTCTGCGGGACTACATCTACATCCCCCTGGGCGGCAGCCGCAACGGCGTGCCGGTGCTGATTCTGGCCACCATGGTCACCTTCGTGGCCTCCGGCGCATGGCACGGCGCCACCGCCGGTTTTCTGGTATGGGGCGCGCTGCACGGCATTTATCTGCTGATCGGCAGAGCCACCAAAAAGGCCCGCTCCCGCTTCTGGGGTGCGCTGCATCAGAGCGAGAACAGCCCGCTGCGTTCGGTGGCGGGGTGCCTGTTTACCTTCCTTCTGGTGAACATCGGCTGGTTCTTCTTCATGACCGGCACCCTGCATCAGGCGCAGCTGGTAGCCCAGTATCTGTTCCAGCCCATTCCCTTCAGCCTGCAGTACCTGAAAGAAAGCTTCACCCAGCTGGGCTACACCACAACCACCATGCTTCGGCTGGGTCTGTTTGCCCTGCTGGCTGCCGGGATCGACTGGCTCTCCCGCAAGGAGGGCTTCGGGGCCTGGGCTGCACGGCAGAAGCCGGTGCTGCTGGTTGTGCTGTGCTATCTGTGCGTGTTTGCCAGCCTGTTCTTCGGCGCGGCAGGCACCCTGCAGAACGTCTATTTTGCATTTTAAGGAGGACCGGCAGATATGAAACGATTTTTGGCAGTTGTGGCGCTGTTTCTCGTGCCGGTGCTTCTGGTGTGTGGTGTGTTCGGGCTGGCGGTGTATTCCAGCGGCGAATGGCGCACCGAAGAAGAGGTTGCCCAGATGGTGCTGGACGGCCAACCCGCTTTTCTGGGCCTTGCCTACCGGGACAACACCCGCTATTACAAGCATCTGGTGGCCAGCGGCAAGGGCGCAGATCTGCTGGTGCTGGGCACCAGCCGCAGCATGCAGTTCCACAGCGAGTTCTTCACCACCGACAGCTTTTACAATGCAGGCGGCGGCAGCGGCTACATCAACGAGTTCCAGTATTTTCTGGAGAACCTGCCCGAGGACAGCCTGCCCGATACCCTGATCATGGTGATGGATCAGTATTTTTTCAACCAGGCCTGGGTGGGCACCGGCGGCATGCCGGAGGCCTTTGACTACGGCCACTATGAATTTTCCGCCAAGACCGCCCTTTCCGAGGCCATGCGCGGCTGGGCCGACGGCAAATACTCTCTGCTGGATGTGTTTGCCCCCCACCCCAATGTATACGGCATGGCGGCGGTGGGCCGGGGCAGCGGCTTCAACCCGGACGGCAGCTACTGTTACGGCCGGCTGCTGGATCACCCGGAAGAGGGCACCGACGTGGGCTTCCACGATACCTTTGACCGGATTCTGAAGGGGACCAACCGGTTTGAATACGGCGAGTATGTGTATCCCACCAGCACCGAGGTGGTGGAAAGCCTGCTGGCCTGGTGCAACGACAACGGGATTCAGGTGGTGCTGATCATCCCGCCCTACGCCCCAAGCGTCTATGAACGGATGGCGGAAAGCGGCAACTACGGCTATTTCGACTGGATTCCCAAAATCCTCACCGAGCTGTGCGAGCCCTATGGCTACGAGGTCTATGACTTCAGCTACATGCCCGATACCAGCGACGACGAATACATCGACGGTTACCACGGCGGCGACCGGGTCTATGCCCGGCTCACCCGCCAGCTGGCCGACCAGAGCACCATTCTGGAAGGCCTGATTGACACCGACTATCTGGACGCCGCCCTGGCCGACAGCGGCAACCCGCTGCGGCTGGCACAGTAAGGCTTGACAGCACACGGCCAGCGACTATAATACAAAGTATCAGTCACGGGCGCTTTGCGGCGCCCCGAAAGAAATGAGGCAGAAACAATGAGTGAAGAAATGCAGCGCAAGAAGCGCATCCTGTCCGGCATCCAGCCCACCGGTACCTTTACCCTGGGCAACTATGTGGGCGCAGTGCGCAACTGGGGCGCTTTGCAGGAGGAATTTGATTGCCTGTATATGGTGGCGAATCTGCACGCCATAACCGTGCGT
Source organism: Allofournierella massiliensis (assembly GCF_004345265.1). Taxonomy (GTDB): domain Bacteria; phylum Bacillota; class Clostridia; order Oscillospirales; family Ruminococcaceae; genus Allofournierella; species Allofournierella massiliensis. The sequence goes on along the minus strand of NZ_SLUM01000040.1, from coordinate 19,839 downwards.
CAGGATCCCGCGGCCCTGCGCCGTCAGACCCGGGAGGCTGCGGCCATGCTGCTGGCCACCGGCATTGATCCCGAAAAGAGCGTGCTGTTTGTGCAGAGCCATGTGCGCGCCCATGCGGAGCTTTCCTGGATTCTGGCCTGCAACACCCAGTTCGGCGAGCTGGGCCGCATGACCCAGTTCAAGGACAAGAGCGCCAAGCACGCCGACAACGTGAACGCCGGCCTGTTCACCTATCCGGTACTGATGGCGGCGGACATTCTGGTATACAATGCGGATCTGGTGCCCGTGGGCGTGGATCAGAAGCAGCATCTGGAGCTGGCCCGTAATGTTGCCCAGCGCTTCAACAACCAGTACAGCCCCACCTTCATCCTGCCCGAGCCCTACATCGCCAAGACCGGCGCCAAGATCATGAGCCTGCAGGAGCCGGAAAAGAAGATGAGCAAGTCCGACACCAACGCCAACAGCTTCATCCTGATGACCGACGACGCAGACACCATTCTGCGCAAGTTCAAGCGCGCCGTGACCGACAGCGAGGGTACCGTGCGTGCCAGCGAGGACAAGCCCGGTGTAACCAACCTGATGAGCATTTACAGCGTGCTCACCGGCAAGGACTTTGCCGCCATCGAGAAGGAGTTCGAGGGCCAGGGTTACGGCGTGTTCAAGGAGGCCGTGGCCGGCAGCGTGATCGATGCCTTCCGCCCCATCCAGGAGGAATACGCCCGCATTCTGGCGGACAAGACCTATCTGGACGGCGTTCTGGCCGAGGGCGCCGAAAAGGCCAGCCGCATGGCGGATCGGATGGTCAGCAAGGTTTACAAAAAAGTGGGCATGCTGCAGCTGTGATGCAGCGCCCTTCGGCAGCCCGCTGCCGCCCGTTTGCTTTTGCAGCGGGCGGGGCGGGCCCTTTTTTTGCACCTGAACACCGTATTTCGCCCTGAAAAAAATGTATTTCCAATTATTTACCATATATTGACATTTTTTCCATGGTGGTTTATAATGGAGCAAACGGACGGGCATTCCCTTCCCATCCGTTTTTATGACCGGCTTTTTTCCCAAAACCCAATTCCAGACAAAAAGGAGAGATCGTATTATGAAATCCACTGGCATGGTCCGAAAGATCGATAATCTGGGCCGTATTGTGCTGCCCATTGAGCTGCGCCGCGTGCTGGAGATCGACCAGGATTCCTCTTTGCAGATCTTCGTGGAAGGCGACGAGATCATTCTGAAAAAGTATCAGCCTGCCTGCGTATTCTGCGGTGAGGCCAAAGGCGTGATGCAGTTCCACGGCCGTAACATCTGCGCCGAGTGCCGCAAGGCCATCGGTCAGCTGTGAACCGGAGCAACTGCTGTTTGCAGCAAAATAAAAAGACCGGAACCCTGGTGGTTCCGGTCTTTTCTTTTGGATTATTTCTGCTTGTCGATGCGCTTTTCGCTGTTTTTGATCAGCATCATCAGGCTGCCGGAATACAGGCGGTAATCCTGCTCCAGGCTCTGGCTGGTCATGGCAAAGCAGCTGGTATCCTTCATGGGGGCGCTGCTGCCCACCTCTTCGCCGGCCAGAATGGCAGCCACATTGGCTTCGGCAGTGTCCATGGCAGCGGAGGAATATCCGCTCCACCGGCCGTTGCTCACACTGAACAGGCTGCTGGCATTTTTGGCATTGGAGGAATAGAGCAGGCGGAACATCTTATAAACCGCCACGCTCAGATAGCCGCTCACCTCGCTGATCAGATCGCTGTTCTGGCTGGCGCCCAGCTTGTCGTACAGGATATTCAGGCTGTTGGAGATCAGCTTTTTGTTCATGGTGGGCAGGGTGCTGCCGCGATAGATGCTGTCCCGCGCAGAATCCGGGTTGGGAATATCCTCCACCCGCAGGGTCAGGCCGTTGCGGTCCGGGCTGCGGCCCAGCAGATAATCGCAGGACACATCATAATACTCCGCCACGCGCACCACAAAATCCAGGCCGCATTCGCGAATGCCCTTCTCATAGTGGGACAGCAGCGCCTGGGATACACCCAGATCCGCAGCCGCCTGCTTCTGGGTGATGCCCCGCTCTTTGCGCAGCAGGGTAATGATCCGGTTAAATTCAGTCGTCATGCACTCTCTACCTCTTCGTTCCGCAAGTCCGTCCTGTCCGCATCGGGCACAGGCCACCCGCGGAGACAATTACGTATCGTAAATTATAAAACAACCAAAACGCTTTGTAAATACAAATTTCGCCAATTTTCTTTTTGTTTTTTCGTAGGTTTTGCCTAAATATTGACTTTGGCACCTAGATGTATGATAATAAGCAGGAATTCTTTTCTAAATATTGTGTTTCAAGAATTTTCCATTTAGTATTATGTTACCATTTTGTAATCTATTGATCTGTTTTCAGGAGGGATTTTTTTGAAAACCTTTACCCTGCACCTGATCCGCCACGGGCTGACCCGGGGCAATCTGGACGGGCTGTATGTGGGCGGCGGCACCGACCTGCCCCTGTGCGACGAAGGCCGCGCCCAGCTGGAGGAGCTGCGCAGCCGCTTTGAATATCCCCAGCCTTCGCTGGTGTTCACCTCGCCCCTGCTGCGAGCCACCCAGACCGCGGACATTCTTTTCCCCACCGCCCGAAAGCTGGCCATCGACCAGCTGCGGGAGGCCGGCTTCGGCGTATTTGAGGGCCGCAAGGTGAATGAACTGGTGCACGAACCGGAGTTCGCCCGCTGGATGGACCCCACCTCCGGCTTTACGCCCCAGGGCGCGGAGCCCACGGCCCAGTTCCACCAGCGCTGCGGCGAAACTCTGATGAAGCTGTTCGAATACCTGATCCGCTCCGGCACCGAGGAGGCCGCCTGCGTGACTCATGGCGGCGTGATCATGAGCATGCTGGCCCAGAAGGCCCTGCCCCGGCACAAGCCCGAGGACTGGATGGCCGACCCCGGCGCGGGTTACACCCTGCGCACCGACGCGGCTCTCTGGATGCGGGATGGTATCGTGGAAGCAGTGGACATTGTACCCTTCGGCTATCTGGATGACGAAGCCTGATTTTCCCAACCGCAATTGTAAAAGCAGCCCCGGAGCTTTGTTCCGGGGCTGCTTTTGGGTTTTGCTTTCTTTTTTACATCACGCCCAGCGCAAACAGCGCCGCCAGCATGCCTGCCACGCCCAGCAGGATGGACAGGGAATTGATAAAGCTGGCAAGGCCGCCGTCGCCGCCGCACTGCTCGGTGAAGGCAGGAGCGATCACCGAGATGGGCGCAAAGACCAGCACGGCCAGTCCCCGGCGCATTTCCAGCGAAAAGGGAGCCAATGCAAGGATCCCCGCCGCAAGAATCAGCGCCACAGCCAGACGGATGCACAGCACCTTCCCCGCGCTCCAGATATATTCCGGCTTTGCCTCGACCCGGAACATGGCTCCGATCATGAGCATGGCCAGAAAAGGATTTGCCACGGAAATCGGGTTGGTAAAATCCAGCAGGCCCTGCGGCACCGTAATTCGCAGCATCACCAGCGCCAGCATGGTAAGATAGGTGACAAACGGCACCGAAGTGATCAGCTTTTTGCCCACGCTTTTCAGGTCCGGCCTTTCCCCGCCGCATACCACCGAGACCAGTGCATAGCTGCCGCCGGTGCACATGATGGAATTGCCCACATCAAACAGGCAGGCTGCCATCACCGCCTGTGCCCCCAGAAAGCTCTGAAGAAACGGCAGCGCGAACGCGCCAATGTTCCAGCTGGGCAGGTTGAGCATATATAGCGCCCGCTCGCCTGCCGAACGTCCCCGGCTCAGCAGCAAGCCCAGGCCGATCATCCCCCAGCTCACTGCCAGAGCCAGCAACGGAATCAAAAGCAGCTTCGGCTGCCAGTCCATATTGGCGGTGCTGCTGATCACCGCAGCGGGCAGGGTGATTTTGAGCACAATGCTGCTGATTATTTTATGATCCTTTTCTCCGAAAATTCCGAGGCTGCGAAACGCAACCCCCAGCAGAATGATAAACAGAAACGAAACAGATTTTACGAAAACGGTCCCCATGGACCCAATCCCCCCTTTTTTATCGCAACCATTTTTTTATACCGCTGCCCCAAAATTTGCACCATGGAAAAACCGCACAAACCTCTTCCACAGCCGGGGCATTCCTCTCATCCTGCCGGACAATCAAAACCACCGGCTTAGCCGGTGGTTTGAGTAAGCCCTATAAGGGCATTATACTAGCAAAGCCCCTTAAGGGGCCACGAAAAATTCTGCCATCTGCATTTCTTGCCCTACGGCTCGTAAACGAGCAAAATCCCAAAACCATATTTTCTCTCTATATGGTAGGCAATTAGTTTGTCATCTCGCTTCGCTCGCAAACTAAATGCTAAAGCAAGTAATTCGCACCAGCGTAGCTGGTGGTTGCTTTACACTCAACACAAAAAAGAGCATCTGCATGTTCTGCAGATGCTCTTTTTGCTTTTTTCGCCTGCACGGCCCATCCGGCAAAAATGCGCCTGGCGCTTGATCAGCCCTGCGGCTGCGAGGCCGGAACGCTTTCTGTCACCGGCTGGGAAGCAGGAACGCTTTCCGCCACCGGCTGGGATTCCGGCACAGGAGCCTCGGTGGGTACCGGCTCCGGTGTGGGCTCCGGCGTAGGCTCCGGGCTGGGCGTGGGCACAGCGGTGGGCAGTGGTGCGGGAGCGGAAGGCAACGCCTGCTCCGCGCCCGAGGCATCCAGCAGCTTCAGGCTCTGGCCCGCAAAGCCGCCATAAATGCCCAGATAGGTGCGGCCGGGCTGCACATTCAGCATGCTGCCATTCTGGTCATACAGCTTCAGCGGGGCCATGGCGTCGCCCTTTTCCCAACGAATGGTCTGTACCCCGCCGCCGCTCAGATACAGCCCTTCGCCGCCGCTCAGATCGTACTGGCGGGTCACACCGTTGTCCTTCATGCCGCTGGAAGCCATGAGCAGGATCACATTGGAGAAGCGAACCTCACTGTCCTCCGGGCGGTTGGCGTCAGTCTGGGGGGTATCGCCTTCCCGCAGATAGTAGCGCTGATCATCCGGGTTGTAGACCAGACGGGCAGTGCGCTCGCTGCCGTAGGTAATGGCCAGCTCATAGCCCTGGCTGTTCTGGGGAACGCTGCCCTCGGCAAACTGGAAGAAGCTGTTTGGTTTTCCCTCGCTGCTCTGACCATACAGCCCCAGCGCGCCGGGTACCAGACTGCTGGTGGTGTACCAGCTGTACTGCTCCAGATAGAGTTTTGCACGCTCGGTATCCAGATCAAAGGCACTGGTTCCGGTGTAGATGCCGTCCAGCGGCTGGTATCCGTAATAGTTCACCAGATTGGAGGTGTAGGCATCGCTGCCCACATACATGGGAATGGCCTGCAGAGGCATGACCATCTGCAAAAACAGGTCCCGCCCCTGGCCCACCGGGCCCACCTTCTGCAGCGCATCCACGCCGTCGTACACGGCCATCAGCCAGCTGCCCTGCCCTTCGGTGTTTGCCTCGATCAGCAGTTCGGTATCGCCGATGCCCCACTGGGGCCAGGCCGCCTTGTCGTTGTAGAGCATCACAGCCACCGGGCGCTGGCCGTAATACTCGGTCTCACGACCGGTGAGCGCACTGATGCCCTCGGCAGGCATGGGCATATCGTTTTCCGCCTGCGGCAGCTCCGGCACCTGCTGCTCCGCCTGCGAAGAGGCCGCCTGGCTGGACGCAGAGGCCTGTGCCTGGGAGGAATCCGCCCCTTTGCCGCAGCCGGCCAGCAGCGCCAGGCTCAGTGCCAGCGCCGCCGCTTTGTAAAATACTCTCATCTGTGTGTTTCCCCTTCCCCTTATGTTGTGCTTTGCTGGAGTGTAAAACAGGGCCTGTCCATTTTTGGCAGACAGGCCCTGGATCAAACTATGATCAATCCTCGTTTTCCACGAAGGTTTCGCTGGTGGGTGCTTCCTGAGTGTCCTGCGCGGTGGCCAGAGGCTCCCACTTGAAGCTCTCGGCCTCGTCGATATCCACCACGGTCACATAGCTCTTGCCACAGTTGATTTCGAAGGGCTCCTGGGTATCGAAGGTTACCAGACGCAGAGTGTCCAGCGGGGTACCCTTCTCCCAGCGGATCTTCTCGATCTTGCCGCCGTAGCAGTAGTAACCAACGCCGCCCCAGCTGTACTCGGCATACTGCAGATCCTTGGCTTCGTGGCCGGGATAGGTGTGGATATCGGTGAACAGCACGATCACATTGTCGAACATCAGCTGCTGATCGTTGTTTTCATCGATGGTATCCCGGTAGCTGCCCAGACTGGAGTAATACTGAGCCATCTTGTACTGACCAAGAGAGGCGTCGTAGTCGAACTGGGTACGGTAGCTCTGGGAGTGGCGGATGGTCACACGCTCGGCGTTGTTATCGCCCTCCACAAAATTGCCTGCGGGAATCACGGCCGGGTCACGGTAATCCACAAAATCAAAGAAGGTGGAATTGTAGCTGCGGCGGTCGTCGATGTTCTGGCTTTCAATGTACTCAGCGATCTTTTCGCCGTTGGTGTAGGCAGTGTGCTCGGTGGCCACGGTGTTGCCCGCCCAGTTCAAACGGTTTTTATCCCGATAGATCAGACCGGCAGCAGTGTTGCCCTCCAGATCCCACTCCTCATAGCTGTAGTCCTCGATGTACTGGCGCTGCACCACACTCTGGCCCACATGTACATACAGCGGCTGCCAGGGCAGAACCAGACGGAAGAACTGGTCGCGGGCGGAACGGATGGGACCGATCTCGGGAATATCGTTATAGTCGGTGAACACCGCCATAAAGCGGGTAATTCCGCCTTCTACCTTGATCTCGAACAGGATATCCGCCGCGGAAAGGCCGCGCTGGGGCCGGCATGCCTGAATATTATTCACCATAACGGCGGTGATGCGCTCGCCTTCCGGATAGTCAATGTCCTTTTCGTAGCCGGTCAGAACCTGGGCCTCATAGGGCTCCGGCGTGGGTTCCGGCGTAGCCGCGGGGCTGGATGCTCCCTGCCCGCCTTCGCCACTGGTGGTCTCACCCTTGCCGCCGCAGGCGGTGAATACGCTGGCCGCCATGAGTACAGCCAATACGACACTCATCAATCGCTTCATGTGATTCTCTCCATTTGTCTGTGTATTTTTTGCACAGGCCGCAGCCGGGGCGCACCCATGCGGAAAGCCCTTTTCTCGCGCCGGGGGCGCTGCACCCCCGTTTTTCCCATTTTACTCCCACTCAGAATCGTTGTAAAGCAAACGGGAATTTTTACGCACTTTCGCCAAAATCCCAGGAAAAAGTTTGTGAATCAAATCCATTGAAAGTTTTTCCCAGGCTTCAGCGTGGAGATCAAAGCGGAATCCCCACGCCCCAACCGCTCGTTCTTGAAACGATGGGCTATTCTTATCATACTCATTTTTTGGCCGTTTGTAAACACTTTGTAATTTTTGGCGGCACTTTCAGGGTCAAAAACAGCCTTAAGGCTTTCTCTGCTGTTTTTTTGAAAAAACCGCTTGACAAAGTGATGGCGGATTGATATAATAAACAAGCTGTAAACAGCGTGAATCATTAGCTCAGTCGGTAGAGCATCTGACTTTTAATCAGAGGGTCCGGAGTTCGAGTCTCCGATGGTTCACCAAAAAAATCCCGGACGCGAAAGCGCCCGGGATTTTTCCTTATTTACTCTTCATTCTTCACTTTTCACTTAACACTCCCCCGTTTTCCTTTCATTGAGGCCGGGGGAGTTTTTGTTTTGCCCGCGGTTTCAGCTCTCTTCGGTTTTGTGGTTCGCATCGTGCTTTTTGCGGGCGATCTCGGCAGTGATGATGCCCAGAGCCGCCAGTGCAAAGACCACACCCCAGATCACCGTTCCGGTCTGCCCTGCCACAGCCGGGGCCTGCGCCGCCTGCTGGGTTCCGGCAGCCAGCACGCCGGGAGCCGCGCCAAAGGCCAGCAGCAGCACACCCACCAGTGCGGCCAGCGTGCGCAGAGAGCCAATCATCCAGTCCAGTTGTTCTTTTTTCCGCATTTTCCATTTCCCCCTTGCTTTTATCCGGTTGCTTCTGGTTTCAGTTTAGACCCGTCCGGTTGGCAGGTCTATCGCTTTTGGGTGAAGGGGTTGTAAAGTTCCGGTCAAATTTTCCAGCCGGACAGCACACGCGCAAAAAGAGCCGCACCCGGTCGGGTGCGGCTCTTTTAAAGGTAAAATATTCCGTGCAAATGCTACGGATCAGCGCTCCTTGGTGGCGATCTCGGTGAGGATCTGGCCGATGAAGGCATCGGGGGTCATCACGCCGCCCTTCTCCTCCTTGCGGGCACGAACGGCAACCAGGCCCTCTTCCATCTCCTTGTCGCCCACAACCAGCATGTAGGGGATCTTCTTGAGCTGGGCCTCGCGGATCTTGTAGCCCATCTTCTCACTGCGGTAGTCGGTGTCCACACGGATGCCGGCAGCCTCCAGCTTCTCGTGCAGCTGGCGGGCGTAGGCGTGCTGACGCTCGGTGATGGGGATGATCTCCACCTGCGTGGGCATCAGCCAGGTGGGCAGAGCGCCGGCGTACTTCTCCAGCAGCAGGGCCAGAGTACGCTCGTAGCAGCCGATGGAGGTGCGGTGGATGATGTAGGGGGTGTGCTCCTGACCATCCTCACCCACATAGGTCATGCCGAACTTCTGAGCCAGCAGCATGTCGATCTGGATGGTAATCAGGGTATCTTCCTTGCCGAACACATTCTTGATCTGGATGTCCAGCTTGGGGCCGTAGAAGGCGGCCTCGTCGATGCCCACCTTGTAGTCCAGACCCAGATGATCCAGAATCTTCTTCATCAGGCCCTGGGCTTCCTCCCACTGCTCGGCGGTGCCCTCGTACTTATCCTTACGGTTGGGATCCCACTGGCTGAAGCGGTAGCTTACATCCTCGCCCAGGCCCAGGGTATCCAGCATTTCCTTGGCCAGCTCCAGGCAGCCGCGGAACTCCTCTTCCAGCTGGTCGGGACGCAGCACGATGTGACCCTCGCTGATGGTGAACTGGCGCACACGGATCAGGCCGTGCATCTCGCCGGAATCCTCATTGCGGAACAGGGTGGAAGTCTCGCCCAGACGCATGGGCAGATCACGGTAGCTGCGCTTGCGGTTCAGGTAAACCTGATACTGGAAGGGGCAGGTCATGGGACGCAGGGCGAAGCACTCCTTGGTCTCGTCGTGGGGGTCGCCCAGAATGAACATGCCGTCCAGATAGTGATCCCAGTGGCCGCTGATCTTGTACAGATCGCGCTTGGCCATCAGGGGGGTCTTGGTCAGCAGGTAGCCCCTCTTCTGCTCGGTGTCCTCCACCCAGCGCTGCAGCAGCTGGATGGCGCGGGCGCCGTTGGGCAGCATGACCGGCAGGCCCTGACCGATCACATCCACCGTGGTGAAGTACTCCAGCTCACGGCCGATCTTGTTGTGGTCCCGCTTGAGGGCCTCTTCCTGCTGCTTCAGGTACTCCTCCAGCTCGCTGGCCTTGGGGAAGGCGATGCCGTACATGCGACACAGGCTGTCGCGATTGGAGTCGCCGCGCCAGTAGGCGCTGGTGGCCTGGGTCAGCTTCACGGCCTTCACCGCGCCGGTGCTCATCAGGTGCGGGCCGGCGCACAGGTCCACGAAGTCGCCCTGCTGGTAAACGCTCAGCTCCCAGCCCTTCTCAGCGTACTCTTCCAGCAGCTCCAGCTTGTAGGGCTGGCCGGCGAAGATCTCGCGGCCCTCCTCCACGGTGATGATGCGCTTTTCCACCGGCAGATCCGCCTTGGCGATCTTCTTCATCTCGGCTTCAATGCCGGCGAACTGATCCGGCGTAAAGGGCTTCACACCGCCGATGTCGTAGTACCAGCCGCTCTCCAGAGCGGGGCCGATGCCGAAGTGGGCTTCGGGGTACAGATGCTGGATGGCCTGGGCCATCACATGGGCGGCGGTGTGCCAGAAGGCATGCTTGCCTTCCTCGTCCGCAAAGGTCAGGATCTCCAGCGCGCAGTCCTTGTCCAGCACGGTGCGCAGATCGCACACCTGACCGTCCACCTTGGCGGCACAGGCGCTCTTGTACAGGCCCATACCGATGCTCTTGGCAACCTCGGCAGCGGATACGCCCGCTTCGAATTCCTTGACGGTGCCCTTCAAATCAACTTTAATCATAACTGTTCGACCTCCCGTTTGATCGCTTCGCCCGAAAGGGGCGAAAAAAAAGAAAAATGCCCCATCCCGTAAAACAATAACGGGATGAAGCATCAAAAAGCTCCACGGTTCCACCCGAATTGCGCACTGTATGCGCCCACTCGTTTGGGCGATAACGGGCCCTTGCCGGCGGGGGTTCGCCCCCGCGCTCCGCGGTGGTAAGCTGTGGGGGCACTGCGCGCAGCCGCTCTCAGCACGCTCCCAAATGGGGAACGGCGGCCTTCTCTATCCGCGTTTTGCCCGCCCGCTCATGTCCGCATCTGCGCTTTTGCGGGATAGGTTCAGCCTTATCTTATACCTTCCCTTCCGGATTGTCAATATTTCTTGACAATTTGTGAACTCGTCATTAAAATAAAAGGTAAGTATATTAGATGATTTGCCGCAGGGTTCACCCTGCTTTTGTGAAATATAAGCAAAATGGTGTGAATATTTCCAAACGAACATTGGCAACATATTCTGTTGCTTTGCGATAACCAATTCAGCCCGCTTCCCCGCTTCTGCCGCACCGCCTGTGTGGCGGTATCGTTGTGCTGCGTGCCGTTCGTTTAAGGCCCCACAAACAGTCGGTCTGCCCCTGCACCATGGCGATCATCTCAGATACCAGTTTTATTTGAGGAGTTGAAAACATTGCCGTCCATTATCACATTGGTAGTGGTGGCAGTCGTTGCAATCGCCGTCGGTGTGGCCGCAGGCTTTTTTTTGGGCCAGAGCTACCGCCGCAAAACCGCTGAAGCAAAGATCGGCAGCGCCGAAGAAGAAGCAATGCGGATTGTGAACGACGCCATCAAAGCCGCAGAACAGAAACGCAAGGAAACCGTAATCGAGGCCAAGGACGAAGCCCTGCGCATGAAAACCGAGGCCGACAAGGAAATCAAGGAGCGCCGCAGCGAGCTGAGCCGCCAGGAGCGCCGCCTGGACCAGAAGGAGGAATCCCTGGACAAGAAGGTGGCCGCTCTGGAGCAGAAGGAAGAGGAGCAGCGCCGCCGCAGCGAGCTGGTGGAGGCGAAGCTGGACGAACTGGAACAGCTGAAACTGCGCCAGATGGAAAAGCTGGAAACCATTGCCGGCCTGACCCAGGAGGACGCCAAGCACCTGCTGCTGAACCGCCTGGATCAGGAGCTGACCCACGAAAAGGCCATGCGCATCAGCGCCTACGAGTCCAACCTGAAGGACGAGTGCGACACCATGGCCCGCGAGATGATCGGCCAGGCCATCGCCCGGTGTGCCGCTGACCATTCCAGCGAGACCACCGTAAGTGTGGTTCCTCTGCCCAACGACGAGATGAAGGGCCGCATCATCGGCCGCGAGGGCCGCAACATCCGCGCCCTGGAAACCGCCACCGGCGTGGACCTGATCATCGACGACACCCCCGAAGCCATCACCCTGTCCAGCTTCGACCAGGCACGCCGTGAGGTGGCCCGCATGACGCTGGAGCGCCTGATTGCCGACGGCCGCATCCACCCCGCCCGCATTGAGGAGACGGTGGAGAAGTGCCGCCGTGAGCTGGAGCTGTCCATGAAGCGGGAGGGCGAGCGTGCGGTGATGGAGGTGGGCATCCACGGCATCCATCCCGATATCGTGAAGCTGCTGGGCCGCTTGAAGTTCCGCACCAGCTTCGGCCAGAACGTGCTGAACCACTCTCTGGAGGTTTCCTATCTGTCCGGTCTGCTGGCCAGCGAGATGGGCGTGAACGTGACCCAGGCCCGCCGCGCGGGTCTGCTGCATGACATCGGCAAGGCTCTGGACCACGAGATCGAAGGCAGCCACATCCAGATCGGTGTGGAGATTGCCCGCAAGTACAAGGAGAACCCCGCCATTATTCACGCCATTGAGGCGCACCATGGCGATGTGGAGCCCAAGACTCCGCTGGCCTTCATCGTGATGGCCGCCGACGCCATCAGCGCCGCACGGCCCGGCGCCCGCCGCGAGAACCTGGAAAGCTACATCAAGCGGCTGGAGAATCTGGAAGAGATCAGCTGCAGCTTCGAGGGCGTGGAAAACGCCTTTGCCGTGCAGGCCGGCCGCGAGGTGCGCATCATGGTAAAGCCGGATGCCATCAGCGACGACCAGCTGATTCTGCTGGCCCGTTCCATCACCAAGAAGATCGAGGAAGAGCTGGATTACCCCGGCCAGATCAAGGTGAACGTGATCCGCGAAAGCCGCGCAGTGGAATACGCCAAGTAATCTTTCAACCATACAACGAGCCCCCGGTGGAAAAATCTCCACCGGGGGCTTTTTTGCCGCAAAAACAAACCGGCCCGCGGGGAGAAACGCTTCCCTGCGGGCCGGTTTTTGTTTTTGTTTGCGTTGGTTCTTCGAATCCGATCAGCCCTGGCAGCCCAGATCGTCCCAGTCACCGAAATCCTCGGCACTGGCAATGCGGGTGGGGTCCAGCTTTCCGTTCTCGTCCAGAGGTTTTTCCGCCGCGCCCAGGGTCACCGGGTTGGGGTTGGGGCCCCGATCCGGCCGCTGGGGATAGGCCGTGGCTTCCGGCTGCGGCTCCGGTTCAGGCTCAGCCTGGCCGGCTCCGGTCTGCTCCGGTTCGGTGGGCACTTCCACATACTCACCTTCAATGTGGGCACTCTTGTTGTAATCGTTCAGCAGCTTATAGGCCACAGCGCCCGCCGCAATGCCCAGAATAATGGAGATCATTCGCTTGAAAAATCCCATGGGTACTCCCTCCTTTTTGAGTAGTATACCACAGGGCCCGCTCCGGTGCAAACCCGGGAGCGGGCCCTGTCTGTTTCAATTTATGATGCCGTACCGATCAGCTGAAGGTGACCACGTCGTCCTTCAGGGGCTGGGCGGCTTCCACCGAAAGGGCGGTGAGCACCGGGCCCTTGCCGCCGAACAGGGGGTGGAACTGCACCCGCACCTTGGCGGTGATCTTGATCCAGCTGCGCTGAGCCAGCTTTTTCGCATCGTCATACTTGCAGGGGAAGCCCACAAACTGGATATCCTGCACGCAGCAGGTCATGGCGAAGCGGCCGGGCACAAACTGGTTCTGCCCCACCCGGGGGGTCTGGCAGACCTGGGCGGTGAAGCGCACGGTTTTGCCCGCGTACTTCTCCGGATCCTCGCTGGCATCCAGATACCATACGCCGAAGTCCTCGTCGCCGATTTCGATCACATCCGCGTTGATGTCGAAGGGCAGCTCGTCCGGCAGCTGGTCGTAAGCCACGCTGCCATCGGCGTATTCGTAGGCGATATCGCACCGGCGGCTGGCCTGGCGCACCGCCTTGTGCACGAACTCCTGATCCTCAGCGGTCAGGCCGTCGGCCCGGTTCACCACCAGCAGTTCGCACTGGGCGAATTTATCCAGGAACAGCTGGCGCATGTTGTCGAAGTACATGCGGAAGGTGTTCGCGTCGGCGGTGCCGATGGTCTGGTAGATGACCCAGTTCTCCGGCATGGCTTCGTACAGATCCTGCACCATCCACATGCCGTTGTATTCGAGCACCACCCGGCCCGCGCCGGTCTTTTTCACCAGCTCGGCCAGATGGGTGGGATTCAGCTGCTCCTTGTCCTCAATGAGCTCCACGCTCACACCGCCGAAGGCAAATTTATCGGCGTCGTATTCGTCCTCGCCCTCCTCGCACACCAGCAGCAGAGTTTTGTCGCCGGAGTCAAACTGGGGATCCTCCATGGTCTCCTGCACAAAGCGGGTCTTGCCGCTTTCCAGAAAGCCCAGGAACAGGTATACCGGAATCTCTTTCACGTTACGTTTCCCTCCCTGCGGCTCAGGCCAGATGGAACAGCTGCTCCAGAGCAGCCTCGTCCAGCTTGGAACCGATCACGCACAGGCGGCCGGTCACATCCGCGGCGCCGCCGCGTACGTCCGCCTCACCGGGCACATGGTCGAAGTAGATCCAGCCGTTTGCACCGGGCAGAATGCCCTTGGCACGCAGTACCACACCGTACTTGCCGCTGTCCAGCTCTTCCAGAGCGGTGCGGATTTCCTCCTCGGTGAACACGCGGGCAGTCTCACGGCCCCAGCTGGTGAACACCTCGTCGGCGTCATGGTGGTGATGATGGTGGTGATGATGGTCGTGGTCATGGCCGCAGCCGCAGCTGCACTCGCCGTCGTGATCGTGATGATGATGCTCGTGGTCATGGTCGTGATCGCAGCCGCACTCGCCGTCATGATCGTGATGATGGTGCTCGTGGTCATGGTCGTGATCGCAGCCGCACTCGCCGTCGTGATCGTGATGGTGGTGCTCGTGGTCATGGTCATGGCCGCAGCCGCACTCCTCATCATGGTCGTGGTGATGGCCGCACTCGGGGCATACCTGGATCTCCTCCAGCAGCTCCTTCACGAAGTCCCGCTTGGACTCCATGGCATCCACAATCTGCTTGCCCTTCAGCTGGTTCCAGTCGGTGGTGACGATGGTGGCTTCCGGGTTCTTCTCCCGGATCATGGTCACGGCGCGGGCGATCTTGTCCTCACTGGCAGCGCCGGTACGGCTCAGAATGATGGCATTGGCATGGCTGATCTGGTCGTTGTAGAACTCACCGAAGTTCTTCATGTACAGCCGCACCTTGTTCACGTCCGCCACGGTCACAAAGCTGTTCAGCTGCACATCCCGCTCGGCGGCAATGCCCTGCACGGCCTTGGTCACGTCGCTCAGCTTGCCCACGCCGGAGGGCTCGATCAGGATGCGGTCCGGCTGGTACTGATCAATAACCTTCTTCAGAGCCTCCCGGAAGTCGCCCACCAGGCTGCAGCAGATGCAGCCGGAGTTCATCTCGGTGATCTCGATGCCGGCCTCCTTCAGAAAGCCGCCGTCGATGCCGATCTCGCCGAACTCATTCTCGATGAGCACCAGCTTCTGGCCCGCGTAGGCCTCGGCAATCAGCTTCTTGATGAGCGTGGTCTTGCCGGCGCCCAGAAAGCCGGAAAAAATATCAATCTTGGTCATGATGGTTCTTATCTCCTTTTATCTTGCGCAGAACCGCCCCGCCGGGGCGGTGATACGCCCCTGGAGCCGCCCGCTGGAAAACGGTCGTTCTGTTTCTTATTATACTATCTTTGTCAAGGTCATCGCGCGGGTTCCGGCCGTGTACTTTTTGCGAAATTTTGCGTTTTTCTGCCCCTCTCCCTTTTAAAAACTGCTTTAGCGTGTTAATATAAATTTAACACGATTTTGCACGGCGGGCCCTGAACGCGCCCGCTGTGGGAAAAGAGGTAGAACAGATTCCATGAAAACCACCAACGAAAAGATTGCCCAGCTGCGGGCTGCCATGCAGGCCGCCGGGGCAAATGCCTGCCTGATCCCTTCATCGGATCCCCACTCCAGTGAGTATCTGCCCGACCACTGGAAGGCCCGGGCCTATTTCTCCGGCTTCACCGGCAGTATGGGCACCCTTGTGGTAACCGATACCGCCAGCGCCCTCTGGGCGGACGGCCGGTATTTCATCCAGGCCGAGCGCCAGCTGGCCGGCAGTGAAATCCAGCTGCAGAAGATCGCCGTGGAGGGTACCCCCACTGTGACCGAGTACCTGACGGATGCTCTGGGCGAGGGCCAGATGCTGGCGCTGGACGGCATGGTTACCCCCACCGCAACCGTGCAGGGGCTGGAAAGGGCTCTGGCAAAGAAGGGCGCGAAGGTGCTGTCCGTCGATCTGGTCAGCTCCATCTGGGAGGACCGTCCCCCGGTTCCCTCCACCCCCGCCTGGCTTGTGGACGACGAGACCGCCGGTGCTTCTGCCGCGGAAAAGCTGGCCCGCCTGCGCCAAAAGCTGGCCGAGAACGGTGCTTCCGCCATGGTAGTAAGCCGGCTGGACAGTGTGGCCTGGCTGCTGAATCTGCGGGCCGCTGATCTGGACTGCACCCCCTTCGCTCTGGCCTACTGCTTCGTGACCGCCACCAGCGCCACCCTGTTCATCGACCAGAGCCGCCTGCCCGAGGAGGCCACCGCCGCGCTGCGGGCGCAGGGCGTGGGCGTGGATGCGTATGACCGGCTTCTGGGCACCCTGACCGGCTACCATCACAACCGGGTAATTCTGGTGGACGGTTCCACCAACTGGGCTATTTACAGCGCCCTGTGCCAGAACCCCAACTTCACGGTGCAGATGGGTGAGGATCCCATTCAGGCCATGAAGGGCGTGAAGAACGGCGCCGAGATCAAAAACCTGATGAACTGCCATGTGAAGGACGGCGTGGCCATGGTGCGTTTCCAGATCTGGCTGGAGCAGCAGCTGGCCGCAAACGCCGAGATCACCGAGGTGGATGTGGACCGCAAACTGATGGAGCTGCGTGCTGCGCAGCCCGGCAACCTGGGCGTGAGCTTCGACACCATTGCCGCCTACGGCGCCAACGCCGCCATGATGCACTACCACGCCACCCCGGACAACTGCACCAAACTGGAAAAGCGGGGCTTTTTGCTGGTGGACAGCGGCGGACAGTACAACGACGGCACCACCGACATCACCCGCACCTATGCGCTGGGTGAGCTGACCGAGAACGAGCGCACCTACTACACCTATGTTCTGAAGAGCCACATCGACATCGCCAAGCTCCAGTTCCTCTCCGGCTGCACCGGCGGCAATCTGGATGTGATGGCCCGGGCCGCGGTGTGGCAGCACGGCATCGACTACCGCTGCGGCACCGGCCACGGCGTGGGCTTCATCGGCGGCGTGCACGAAGGCCCCCAGAGCCTGCGGGTAACCAACCATGTGCCCTTCGAGCCCGGCATGACCATCACCGACGAGCCCGGCATCTACGAAGAGGGCGAGGTGGGCATCCGCATCGAGAACGAGCTGCTGTGTGTGGAGCGGGTGAAGAACCAGTACGGCCAGTTCCTTGGCTTCGAGTCCATGACCCGCTGCCCCATCGACCTGACCCCCGTTCGCCCCGAGCTGCTGGACGCGGACGAGAAGGCCTGGCTGAACGCCTTCCATGCCGAGACCTACCGGGATCTTGCTCCCCTGCTGACCGAGGCGGAGGCCGCATGGCTTGCCGAAAAGACCAAGCCTCTGGACTGATTGCTGCTTTTATCCCCCGGATTGTTCCGGGGGATTTTTGCCTTCAGCCGCCAAAATTTACAACTTTGCGCCCCCCTTCGATACAGTTTCGTTACATCGGGGCGGTATAATACGTCTAATAGAACAATCTTGCGAAGGAGGAACGAGACGATGGCCAATCCCCCCGAAGGCTGGAAATACCATTCCGGGGCGGGCCGCCGGCAGGCACCGGAACAGCCGGGCCGTCCGGTTCGCCGTGCTCCTGCAAAGCGCGCCGCCCCCCGTCGTTCCTCTCTGGAAACCCGGTATGCGCCCCAGGCCCAAAAACGGCAGGTGCGCCGGCCACAGCAGCAGCCAACACGGCGTGCGCCCTCCGGCCAGCCCGCGCCCCGGCAGGCGGCACCTGACCGCCGACGCCGCGGTTCCCTTCTGCCCTGGGGGCTGGCAGCACTGATCAGCTGCCTGATTCTGGGCTTCACCTTCGTCTGGTCCACACAGCATGCCCTGCCCGCCGGGGCGGACGCTTCCGGCGCACTGACCGAAGGGGAACCCGCCCCTGCGGTTCAGGATCTGGGCGAATGCGTATTCCGCTCCGGCGGCGATGCGCTGCCGCAGGAGGTGCAGGATACCCTGACCGAATGGTTCGTGCGCTGCTATAACGCCTCTGCCCGGCTGGAAGCCCCCCAGCTGGACGATCTGTACGGCCAAAGCGCCGACGCCCGGGAAGCCTGCCTGCTGGATGAGGCCAGCGTGGACTTCATCAGTCAGGTGCGGGCCATGCAGCCGGTGGATCTGACCATGACCGGCTTTACCATCGGCCTGACGGTGGAGGACTGCTCCTGGGAGGGCGAGAACATCACCGTGACCCTGCAGGAGGACGACCAGATCCAGTTTGCCTTTCTGGATGGCCGCACCAGCTCCAGCTGCGGCATTGAGAATACCTTCACCTTCTCTGCCGACGGAAAAATTCTGGCCCACGAAAAGACCGAGGACGGCTTCAATCTGGTACGGGATGTGTACAGTCGGCAGTCCTCCGGCGGAGAGAGCGGTGTTCAGAACACCCTGAGCCAGCTGACCGCCGCTGCCAAAGCGGATGTGGAGAAGCTTTCCAGCCAGCGTCAGCAGTATCTGGCAGACCCGGATGGCCAGAGCAGCGGCCTTTCCTGCGATATGGCTTACGACCGGCAGGCAGCGGTGGATTACGCCCGCCAGTGGGTGGGGCTGACCGCCATGACCCGCAATCCCCAGTGGGGCATCTACGACGACTACGGCGGAAACTGCAACAACTTCACCTCCCAGTGCCTGTACGCCGGGGGCATTCCCATGGACATCTATGGCTACGACACCCAGCAGTGGAAATGGTACAGCGACGTGCCCAACTCCTACGCCGAGGCCCGGGGCCGTTCCTCCAGCTGGAGCGGCGTGGATGAATTTTACACCTATGTGAAGGAAAACAGCGGCTACGGCCTTGTGGCCGAGGCGGACGCCAACCTCTACACCGCCCAGCCCGGCGATGTGCTCCAGTACGGAGCGGACGGCGAATGGAAGCACTCGGTGCTGGTGACCGAGGTAATCAGCGACACCAGCGGCCAGCCGGTGGATTTTCTCATCGCCTCCAACACCACCGACCGGATCGACTGGCCCATGAGCGCCTACGCCTATGCGGACGTGCGGCTGATTCATGTTCTGGGCTACAACAGCTGAAAAAGCGAGCCTGCCCCGGGAGCAATTCCCGGGCAGGCTCGCTTTTTTATGGATTGATTTCCGGTTCAGGCTTCGGCCACTGCCACCAGATATTTGTAGATCTGAAGCCGGTTTTCCTCATAAAGGCCCAGATCCTCGTAGAGTTTTTTATAGTAGGCAAACAGGCTGGCCTTGGTGGAAAGCATCTTCATAGTGTTACGCAGCCCCAGCTGGGTGGCAGTGATGCTCTGGGGATTCTTCACATAGTAATACACCGGCTGCTCCAGCGCATAGAAGCGGGAGGCATAGCGGATGTATTCCAGATTGAACAGCAGATCCTCGCTCCAGCCCAGCTCCACGTTGCACTGGATGTTATGGTTATGCACAATGTCCCGCCGGTAGAGCTTGTTCCACATCACACCGTAGTAAAAGCTGGCGGGCTCCTTCATCAGGCCACGCGCAAAGGTGGTCTTATCGTAAAAGCCGGCATCCAGAAAGCCGTACTGCTCAATGGTCTGGTAGCTGTCCTCCTCGTTTTTGGAAAAGAGGGGCTTGTGGGTTTCCACCCGGTAATAGGGGGCAATCACCAGATCGGCGGTGTTCTGCTCCGCCTTTTCCACCAGCAGGCGGGTGGCGTCCGGGGCAAGGTAATCGTCGCTGTCCACAAACTGCAGATATTTTCCGGTGGCCATCGAGATGGCCAGATTCCGGGTGGCGGACACACCGCTGTTGTCCTTATCAATGAGCAGGATGCGCTTGTCTGCCCGGGCGTACACATCCGCCACCTGCAGGCTCACATCGCTGCTGCCGTCGTTCACCAGAATAATCTCCAGATTCGGATAGCTCTGTCTGCGGATGCTTTCCACACAGCGGGCAATGTGCAGCTTTGCGTTATAAACCGGCACGATCACACTGACCAGCGGCTGCTCCATCCCTGATTCCTCCTATTACAATATATTTACGGTTTAAGGCACGGCAGCCAGCCGTGTCTTTTCCGTATCGTTGCCTAAGCTGTTAGAATGAGAGTGTCTTG
>NZ_SLUM01000039.1 GCF_004345265.1 Allofournierella massiliensis | reverse complement strand
CATTGAAGATGATAACAAATAAAATTTTTTCAATCGAAAAAATTTATTTTGATTATTCAATTTTGAAAAACTGAATACCTCAAAATCAGAAAGAGAGCGGCCAAGCACTTTGAGGGATTGGCCGCCTTGTCCACCCATCCAGCGGGACAGCGGGCGGAGGTCAAGGCCGGGTGTAAACCCGTTCATTTCAGCCTTGACGGTTGCCCGTTGTCCTGCTACTTTTCCGGGAGTGTGGCCACAACTTCGGGACACTTTGTCCACAAGTTGGAGCGTAGGACGAGGAACTGGGGCTTTCATATACGCCCTGTCTGCTGATGAGTCCAGACCTGCGCTTGCGGCTCCACGCCACGCAAGCACAGCCCTGTTTTCCTGCCGCTTCAAATGCCCTTGCCCTCCCCGGCGGCAACGGCATTTTCACGGCAACGCCGGCAGAGCGTATAACACACTACACTTTGCTTCGCAAAGTCGTGTGCCAAATGGGGGCGTTGCCCCCTTTGGAAACCCCCACAAGAAAAGGCGGTACGCTACCCCTCCACGGGGCGCATACCGCCTTTTCTTGTTATCCAGCCCTCCGGCTGTATCGGTTGAGCAAAAGTCCGCGTGGGATTGATGTGGTATCTTTAACTTTGGGAAACTCCTGCTTCCCATTTTGAAACCGTCTGCCGGGATACCTGCAGCTCCATTCCCAGCTGCTCCTGAGACAATCCCTGCCGTTTACGCAGTTCCACAAGTTTTTCATTAAATTTCATGGATGAACCTCCTGTTTTGGGCATAGTCCAAGTATAGGCCGGAAGCCGAAACACCGCAAGCAACCGTTGTTGGCAATCTGTCAACCACACATAACCTACCGATGTTTGACGAAAAACACCCCGTTTGCTGAATCGTATTTTCTGCGATTCCCGCAAACAGGGTGTTTTTGTTTCATTCCATGGCTACATGGGCGCGTACAGGGCTTTGTACTGATTTTCCGGGTTGGGCTCCAGCACCCAAAAGGGGCTGGCCAGCAAAGGTTCCAACTCTTCTCCAAAAGCGGTGCAGAACTGCTCCAGCAAAGGACGGATGGCCTCTTTATCCGCCTGCTGTGCCCGGCGGCAGAGGATTTTTTCAGTCAGATCCCGGGGCGGTATCGTGCTTCTCAGATAAATCCGGCCGCCGTACATGCCCCGGCCGCAGAAGCCGCCCACCACCGGCTGGCCCTCCAGTGCGCCCAGGCCCAGCACCACGATCACGCCGCCTGCCTGGTACTCGCCCAGAAAGCTGCCCGCCGTGCCGCCGATCACGATGCTGGCGCAGGAGTCACCGAACGCCTTCATATGAACGCCTGCCCGGTAACCCACATCGCCCCGGATCATCAGTGTGCCACCACGCATGGCATAGCCCGCGGCGTCGCCTGCGCGGCCCTCCACCCAGATGGTGCCCGCATTCATGGTATCACCCACCGCGTCCTGCGCGTTGCCGTGAACCCGGATGCTGCCGCCATCCAGATAGGCTCCCAGCGCATTGCCCGGTGTCCCCCAGATTTCCAGATCGCGGCCCTGCATGCCGCTGGCGATGTATCGCTGGCCGCAGCAATTGTGAATTTGAACATGGGGATCGGTACAGGAGCGCAGGCAGCGGCCCAGCTCCTCATACTCCATTCCCGTGGCATCTATTTTCATCTATGGTTCTCCCCTCTCTCATTCCCCGGCGTGCTTCACGCCCAGGATATCCAGCTCCTTCTGGGTGAGTCCAATGCCCCGCAGCGCCAGCCGGTTGCCGCACAGCGCCTCGATGGAATTGATTCCCATACCGCCCATCATCTCGCGAATCTCACGAGTCCAGGCGTTCACCAGGTTCACCAGACGCTGCGCTCCCTCATCTGGGTCCAGACGAGCAGCCAGGTCCGGGCGCTGGGTGGCAATGCCCCAATTGCACAGGCCGGTATGACAGGAGGCACACAGATGACAGCCCAGCGCACACAGCGCCGCTGTGCCGATGGACACCGCGTCCGCGCCAAGAGCAATGGCCTTGACCACATCTGCCGAGTTACGGATGGAGCCGGAGGCAATCACCGAGATGCGGCGGCGGATCTGCTCCTGGCGCAGCCGCTCATCCACAGCGGCCAGGGCCAGTTCGATGGGAATGCCCACATTATCCCGGATACGGGCGGGGGCTGCGCCGGTGCCGCCCCGAAAACCGTCGATGGCGATGGCATCCGCGCCGCTGCGGGCAATGCCCGAGGCGATAGCTGCGATATTATGCACCGCCGCCACCTTCACGATCACCGGCTTGGTGTAGCCGGTGGCTTCCTTCAGCGAGGCCACCAGCTGGCGCAGGTCCTCAATGGAATAGATATCGTGATGGGGTGCGGGGCTGATGGCATCCATGCCCTCCGGCACCATGCGGGTGCGGGCCACATCGCCCACAATTTTGGCGCCGGTCAGATGTCCGCCGATGCCGGGCTTTGCGCCCTGGCCGATCTTGATCTCAATGGCTGCGCCTGCCATCAGGTATTCCCGGTGCACGCCGAACCGGCCGGAGGCAACCTGCACGATGGTATTGGCTCCATATGGATACAGATCCCGATGCAGGCCGCCCTCACCGGTATTGTAATAGGTGCCCAGCGCTTGGGCCGCCCGGCTGAGGGCCGCATGCACATTGTAGCTGATTGCTCCGTAACTCATGGCCGCAAACAGGATGGGGGTCTTCAATTCCAGATGCGGCGGCAGGGCGGTATCCAACTTGCCGTCCGGCCCACGGCGGACCTTATCTGGGCGACGGCCCAGATAGACCTCGGTTTCCATGGGTTCCCGCAGGGGGTCGATGGGCGGGTTGGTCACCTGCGAAGCGTTCAGCAGCAGCTTGTCCCAATAGCAGGGCACCTCTTTCTGCGAACTGCCCATACTGGACAGAAGCACACCGCCGGTGGCTGCCTGCCGGTAGATCTCCTGCCGGGCATCCTGGGTCCAGCCCGCATGGGGCCGGAAGGTATTTTCCGCCGGGCGGATCTGCAGCGCCCCGATGGGGCAGCAGGCCACGCAGCGCTGGCAATCCACGCACAGGGCAGCGTTTGCCCGCATCTTCCCGGTTTTTTCATCCTTTTTATGCACACCAAAGGCGCATTGCTGCTCACAGATGCGGCAGTTCACGCACAGCTCCCGATCCCGAAGGACCGCAAAGCGGGGTGTATCCCATTGTATCTTCATTATTTCCGTTCCTCCTCCTTCAGCCGCACGATCACCGGTTCGCCGCCATTTGGCGCCCAGATGCGGTCCAGCTCCGGTTCAACCGCCCGGATGGCGGCCTCTTCACTGGCAAAGTATACCCGATCGCCCCGCTCGGCCACCACCAGACTGCGCAGCTTGAGCCGGTCATTCAGGGCCATCATGCCGCCCTCGAAGCCCACCAGAATAGAGAACGGGCCGGTGATCAGCAGATCACTGTACATCTGGCGCAGGAAACGGCGCTGCTTCTGCTCCGGCTGGGGCATGGCGGCCAGCTCACTCCAGAAGGGGGCAGCCACCACCTGTGCAACCTCCTCCAATGTGAGGCCCTGATGGCGCAGCAGATAATCTAATGTATAGGTAATGACCTCGGTGTCGGTGAGCAAATTGCAGCGATAGCCGTACATCTCCACCGCACGACGGTTTGCATCGTAGGAAGAAATCTCACCATTGTGGACCACCGACAAATCCAGCAGTGCAAAGGGGTGCGCACCGCCCCACCAGCCCGGTGTATTGGTGGGATACCGGCCATGAGCGGTCCAGGAATAGCCCTCGTATTCCTCCAGACGGTAAAAATCCGCCACATCCTCCGGGTAGCCCACCGCCTTGAACACACCCATATTCTTGCCGCAGGAAAACACATAGCAGCCCTTGAGCTGGTCGTTGATGCGAATCACACAGCGGGCGACGTACTCCTTTTCGTCCAGATGGCTGTCCGCCAGCTTGTGGGGCAGCGGCTGCACAAAATATCGCCAGATCAGCGGCGCATCCTTGATCTTGGGGGTGGGCCGGGTGGGAATTTTAGAAAGGTTGATCACATCGAAATGGCGATCCAGAAACCGTTCGCACTCCTCCCGGGCGGTCATATCATCATAAAACACATGCAGCGCATAATGATTTTTGTATTGCGGGTAGATGCCGTAACCGGCAAAACCGCCGCCCAACCCGTTGCTGCGCTCGTGCATCACCGCGATGGACCGGCGGATCACCTCACCGCTGATGGGCTGACCGTCCCTGGCAAATACTCCGCTGATGGCACATCCGGACGGGATGCGCACCTGGCCTTCCTTTAACATGGTCCTCCTCCTTTTTCACCGCGCACCGCGCGGAAAACAAAAAGGCGCCCGCACCGATGCCTTTGCATCAATGCGAACGCCTTTGTTCGTATGCGTTATCATAGCACCGCATTAAAGCAAAAGTCAAGTGTTTTTTTACTCTTTTAACACTTTCCCGCAGTTCCGACAAAGCACTCTGGGCAAATGCGTGCAACTTTTGTGCAAAGACAAAAAATTGCTTTTTGCAGTCGCTTGCCCCCTTGACGCGGCGCCGTTTGGGGGCTATAATGCAGCTATTGGCACAGCAAAGGCGCTGCGATCCCCCACGGATTTGCGGCGCCTTTGTCCTTTTTTATTCCCGGCATTCAAGGAGGAATTGTCCATGAGCCACACCCTTTCGCAGCTTATGCAGTTCATAGAAGAAAACGACATCAAGTTCATTCGCCTGGCCTTCTGCGATATGTTCGGCGTACAGAAGAACATTGCAATCATGGCCAGCCAGCTGCCTCACGCGGTGGAAAGCGGCATTTCCTTTGACGCTTCCGCCATTGCAGGCTTTGCCAACATTGCGGAATCGGACCTGTTCCTTGCACCGGATCTGGACACCTTCGCCATTCTTCCCTGGCGGCCCAGCGAGGGCTGCGTGGGCCGGTTCTTCTGCAACATCAAATATCCGGACGGCCGCCCCTTCGAGGGCGACGGGCGGCATTTGCTGCAGACCATGGAGCAAAAGGCGGCACAGGCCGGATACCGGTTTTTGCTGGGTCCGGAATGTGAGTTTTATCTGTTTGAAACCGATGAAAAGGGCCGCCCCACCCTGGAGCCTTTCGACCGGGCGGGCTACTTCGACATCGCTCCCATGGACCGGGGCGAAAACGTTCGGCGGGAAATCTGCCTGACGCTGGAGGAGATGGGCATTCAGCCCGAGCGAAGCCATCACGAGCAGGGTCCCGGCCAGAACGAGATCGATTTCCGGTGCGCTTCTCCCCTGCACGCGGCGGATGATCTGATGACCATGCGGGCCGCAGTAAAAGCCATTGCCGCCCAGAACGGGTTGTTCGCCTCCTTCCTGCCAAAACCGTTGCAGGACGAGAGCGGCAGCGGGCTGCACATCAATCTTTCCATCTTCCAGAACGGCGTGAATCTGTTTGAGAATTTCCGCACCGACCCGCACCCCACTGCTGCTGCTTTCCTGGCAGGTATTCTGCGGCGCATTCCTGAAATCACCGTTTTTGCAGACCCGCTGCCCGGCTCCTATGAACGGCTGGGCCGCTGCGAAGCGCCGGGTGTGGTAAGCTGGTCCTGCCAGAACCGTTCTTCTCTGGTGCGTGTACCTGCTGCCAGCGGACCCGACTGCCGCATGGAGCTACGCAGTCCGGACCCCTCCTGCAATCCCTATTATGTAACCGCACTGCTGCTGGCTGCCGGGTTTGAGGGTGTACAGGAAGGACTGAACCTGCCCGCCGCTGCGGACTATGACGCGTTTGCCCGGCCTGCCGGACTTACCCCACTGCCCGCCAGCCTGGACGAAGCGCTGGCTCTGGCCCGGGAAAGCGAGTTCTTAAAGCAGGTTCTGCCGGAAAAACTGCTGGTGGATTATCTGGGCCACAAGCAGCGGGAGGCGGATGCCTACGCCGCAGAAAGCAAACCCTATGAATATGAGATCCGCCAGTACTTTGAACGGATCTGACCATTGGTTTCGAAAAGTGAGGTGAACGGGGATGCCGGGTGTTCTGATCGCAAGCGACAAGCAATACCACGAAACGCTGCGGGCATTTTTTGCCGCCGGTCAGCCTGCGCAATGCTGCGCCAATGCCGGAGAAGCCCGTCGAGCCATGTGCGGCGGCTCCTTCGAAACCCTGGTGATCAACGCGCCGCTCCCCGATGAATTCGGCCGGGAGCTGGCCGTACAGGCGGCGGATGCCGGCATGGATGCCATTCTCCTCTGCCCCGGACCCCAGGCCGACAAGCTGGCCGCCGGGCTGGAAAAATACGGAGTCTTCGTGCTCGCCAAACCCCTTTCCCGCCAGCAAACCGCTTTTGCGCTGCGGCTGATCCGAACCGGCCGCCAGCGGCTGCAGAAGCTCACCGCGCAAAACCGCCGCCTGACCAAGCGGCTGGACGAAGCCCGGATCATCAGCCAGGCCAAATGTGCGCTGGCGCTTTGCCGGGGGCTGAGTGAAGAACAGGCCCACCGTTTAATCGAAAAAGAAGCCATGGACGGCCGCATCTCCAGCCGGGAGGCCGCACTGGAGATCATGCGAAGACTGGAAGACGAAGGCCTTTTTTAACTGCTTTTTCCATTTCACAATTGATAATAAATACGCCAAACAGGCAAAGGCGCCTGCATGAATGCTTGAGGAGATTTCTCCCCGGGCTTTGTGCAGGCGCCTTTGCTTTTAAACCATAAAAAGAGAGGGACATTTTATGCAGAAACTTCCCCGGCATCTGCCGATTCATTACGAAGATTACGCACCCGACCTTGCACCGCAGGAGCGCAAAGCCTTTTATGGCCTGCCCAAGAACGTGCAGTTCTGCCGTGAGTGTGTAATGAGCAACCAGAAACCCAACAGCTGCTATGAGTTTGAGCACACCATTCATTCCGCAAAGAAGACCATGGTTATTCAGGAGGACGGCGTATGCGACGCCTGCCATGCCTGCCACAACAAGGAAGGCAAGATCGACTGGGCCGACCGGGAACGCCAGCTGCGGGAGCTGTGCGACCAGTACCGCAAGACCGACGGCAGCTACGACTGCCTGGTACCGGGCAGCGGCGGCAAGGACAGCTTTTACGCCGCTCACCTTTTGAAGTACAAGTACGGCATGCATCCGCTTACCGTAACCTGGGCGCCTCACATCTATACTGACTGGGGCTGGAAAAATTTCGAGGCCTGGATTCACGCCGGATTCGACAACTATCTGTGCACCCCCAATGGCCTGACTCACCGGCTGCTCACCCGCCTGGCCACTGAGAACCTGTTCCATCCCTTCCAGCCCTTCATTCTGGGCCAGAAGCAGCTGGCACCCAAGATGGCCGCTAAGTTCGGTATTCCTCTGGTGTTCTACGGCGAAAACGAGGCAGAGTTCGGCAACCCCATCGCGGACAATGACAGCGCCCTGCGAGACGAACACTTCTTTGCCACCAACGACTTCGATCACATCTATCTGGGCGGCGTATCGCTGCGCCAGCTGGAGGAGGACTTCGGCGTGGACAAGGCGGATCTGGCCATCTACCTGCCCTGTGAGACCAGCGATCTGGAGAAAAATCACATTCAGGTGCACTACATGGGCTACTACGAAAAATGGCATCCGCAGGGCGCATACTACTACAGCGTGGAGCACGGCGGGTTCATGCCCAGCCCGGAGCGCACCGCCGGCACCTACTCCAAATACAATTCCATCGACGACAAGGTGGATGACTTCTTCTACTACACCACCTACATCAAATACGGCATCGGCCGCTGCACCTACGACGCGGCGCAGGAAATTCGAAACGGCGAGATCGACCGGGACGAGGCGGTGCT
This sequence comes from Allofournierella massiliensis, assembly GCF_004345265.1. GTDB lineage: Bacteria > Bacillota > Clostridia > Oscillospirales > Ruminococcaceae > Allofournierella > Allofournierella massiliensis. The sequence goes on along the minus strand of NZ_SLUM01000039.1, from coordinate 18,173 downwards.
GCTGTGCAAGAAGTACGACGGCGAATTCCCCAGCCGGTTTGCCGATGAATTCTTCCGTTACATCTCCATCGACAAGGAGCACTTCGGCAAAGCGGCCGACTGCTTCGAGCAGCCCACAATGGATCTGGATTACTTCATGCATCTGGCAGACCGGTTCCGTTCGCCCCATCTGTGGCAGTATGAGAACGGCGTCTGGAGCCTGCGGCACACTCCCTTTGAAGGGCCGAGCCTGTGCGGCTTCGGCGCGCCGGAAAAAGGCGGTGCCAAATGAGCGCGGCACTTCGGCTCATTGCCCGGCTGGACGTAAAAGACCGGTATCTGGTAAAGGGCATCCAGTATGAGGGCCTGCGCAAGCTGGGCGACCCCCACGATTTTGCGCTGGACTATTACCGGCAGGGCATCGACGAGCTGCTTTATCTGGACACGGTGGCCAGCCTGTACGGCCGCAATAACCTGAGCGGTATTCTGGAGCGGGTCACCCGGGATGTGTTCATCCCCATCACCGCCGGAGGAGGCCTGCGCAGCGTGGAGGATGTGGGCACCGTGCTGAAGGCTGGCGCGGACAAGGCGGCCATCAACACCGCTGCCCTGCTCCGCCCCCAGCTGATCAGCGAGGTGGCCCGGGCTTTCGGCAGCCAGTGCATGGTGCTGAGCATCCAGGCCAAGCGCCGGGACCCGCTGAACCCCGCCGCCGGGTGGGAGGCCTACTACGACAATGGCCGGGAGCACTCCGGACGGGACGTTCTGGAATGGGCTCGCGAGGCCCAGCAGCTGGGCGCGGGTGAAATTCTTCTCACCGGTGTGGACCGGGAAGGCGTACGCCGCGGCCTGGACCAGGAACTGATCCAGGCGGTGTGCAGTGAAGTGACCATCCCGGTAATCGCGGCAGGCGGCGCAAGCAATTCCGGCGATCTGATGCAGGCCGCCCGCCTGGGCGCAGGAGCCGTGGCAATGGGCAGCCTGCTGCATTACAAACAAGCCACAATCCCCCAGCTGAAAAAGGAACTGGCGGAAAACGGTGTGGAGGTGAGACCATGCATCCAACAGTAACCATTGTAGATTACGGGCGCAGCAATCTTTTGAGCGTGCAGCGCGCCCTGGAATACTGCGGCGCGACAGTGGAATACGCCTCCACTCCTGAGCAGGTGGCCGCGGCCGGTGCGCTGGTTCTGCCCGGTGTGGGTGCCTTTGCCGACGGCATGAACCTGCTGCGGGAAAGCGGCCTTGCCCGGGCGGTCTGCACCAGGGCAAGGCAGGGTGTTCCTCTGCTGGGCATCTGCCTGGGAATGCAGTTTCTCTTCGATTCCAGCAGCGAAGGCGGAATTACTCCCGGCCTCGGCCTTTTGCCGGGCACCGTGGAGGCCATTCCCGGCCATACCACCCAGGGCCAGCCGCTGCGGGTACCACACATTGGCTGGGCGCCATTGTATCCCGCCCAGCAGCGGGAAGGCTTTTCCGGCAGCACACTGGAAGCCATTCCGGTGAAAAGTCAGGTGTACTTTGTACACGGCTACCGGGCAATGCCTGCGCACCAGGCCGACCGGCTGGCGGACACGCTGTATGGCGGGCACCGCATCTGCGCCGCCGTTCAGCGCGGCAATATTACCGGGGTACAGTTTCACCCGGAAAAAAGCGGCGAGGTGGGACTCGCCATTCTGCGCACGTTCCTGGGCAGCTGCCCGGCGTGAAGATAGAGGGTAATTTTTAAGGAGGGAATTTTTATGAAACAGACCTACCGACCTGCACTGAGCCTTTACGAGACCCAAAGTGCCATTGGCATGATCAAGCAGTGCTTCCCCGCACACCTGACCCGTCAGCTGCGGCTGACCCGAGCCACCGCTCCCCTGTTCGTGGACCCCACCACCGGACTGAACGACGATCTGAACGGCGTGGAACGTCCGGTCTCCTTTGACATTCCCGCCATTCCCGAACTGGAAAAAGGCGCACAGGTGGTACACAGCCTGGCCAAGTGGAAGCGCCAGGCACTGGGCCGCTTCGGTTTCGCACCGGACACCGGCCTGTATGCGGACATGAACGCCATCCGCCGGGACGAGGAGCTGGACGAGCTGCACTCGGTGTATGTGGATCAGTGGGACTGGGAAAAGGTCATCACCCGCGAAACCCGCACCGAGGAATACCTGAAGGACACCGTGCGGTCCATCGTGAGCGCCATCTGCGCCACGCTGGAGGAGGTCAAGAAGGCATATCCCCAGCTGTGTGTAAATCTTTCCGAGCATGTGAGCTTCGTGACCACCCAGCAGCTGGAGGATCTGTGGCCGGACCTGACGCCTCGCCAGCGGGAGAACGCCTATCTGGAGCAGCACCCCACCGCCTTTATCATGCAGATCGGCGCACCTTTGGCCAGTGGAAAGCCCCACGACGGCCGCGCCCCCGACTACGACGACTGGAGCCTGAACGGTGATCTGCTGTTCTGGGACGACGTTCTGGGCTGCGCGCTGGAGGTTTCCAGCATGGGCATCCGGGTGGACGCCGAAGCCATGGAACGCCAGTGCAAGGCGGCTGGCTGCCCCCACCGGCTGGAGCTGCCCTTCCACAAGGCTGTGCTGGACGGCACCCTGCCCCTGACCATGGGCGGCGGTATCGGCCAGAGCCGCCTGTGCATGCTGCTGCTGGGCAAGGCTCACATCGGTGAAGTACAGGCAAGCCTGTGGCCCAAGGCCATCCGGGAGCAGTGCGAGGCCGCTGGTATCCCCCTGCTGTGAGCGCATCCGCACATTTTTGCTTTGAAGTATGAAAAGGAGCTGTGACATATGAATCATGTACCGGAATTGTTTGGCAGTATGGTATTCAATGACAAGGTCATGAAGGCCCGCCTGCCCAAGGAAGTTTATCGTTCTTTGAAAAATACCATCCAGCGGGGCGCGCCCCTGGACCCCAGTGTGGCCGATGTGGTGGCCGCCTGCATGAAGGACTGGGCCGTAAGCAAGGGCGCGACTCATTTCACCCACTGGTTCCAGCCCATGACCGGCATCACCGCCGAAAAGCACGACAGCTTCATCAATCCCTGCGGTGACGGCAGCGTCATCATGGATTTCTCTGGCAAAGAGCTGGTCAAGGGCGAGCCGGATGCTTCCAGCTTCCCCTCCGGCGGCCTGCGCGCCACCTTTGAGGCCCGTGGTTACACTGCCTGGGACCCCACCAGCTACGCCTTTATCAAGGATGACACCCTGTGCATCCCCACTGCCTTCTGCAGCTACAACGGCCAGGTGCTGGACAAGAAGACTCCTCTGCTGCGCAGCATGGATGCCATCAGCAAGCAGGCGGTCCGTGTGCTGGCCCTGTTCGGCAAGGACGTGCAGCGTGTAAACGCCACCATCGGGCCTGAGCAGGAGTATTTCCTGATCAACAAGGAAGATTACGCCCGACGCCCCGATCTGATTCTGACCGGCCGCACCCTGGTTGGTGCTCCCGCCCCCAAGGGCCAGGAGCTGGAGGATCACTACTTCGGTTCCCTGCGGCCCCGGGTCAAGGCCTTCATGGCTGACCTGGACGAGGAGCTGTGGAAGCTGGGTATCCTGGCCAAGACCGAACACAACGAGGTGGCTCCCTGTCAGCACGAGATGGCTCCCATCTTCGCCACCGCTAACATCTCCACCGACGCCAACCAGCTGACCATGGAGGTGATGAAGAAGGTTGCCGACCGTCACGGCTTTGCCTGCCTGCTGCACGAGAAGCCCTTTGAGGGTGTGAACGGCAGCGGTAAGCACAACAACTGGTCGCTTTCCACCGACGGGGGCGAAAATCTGCTGGACCCCGGCACCACACCCGCCGAGAATACCCAGTTCCTGCTGTTCCTGACCGCTGTGATCAAAGCGGTGGACGATTATCAGGACCTGCTGCGCATCAGCGTGGCCAGTGCGGGCAACGACCACCGTCTGGGCGCCAACGAAGCACCCCCGGCCATCGTTTCCATGTATGTGGGCGACGAGCTGCAGGCCGTAATTGACTGCCTGGTGGCGGGCAAGCCCTGCCAGCCCAACGCTCCCACCGTGCTGGACACCGGCGCTGTGGTGCTGCCCAATCTGCCCAAGGATACCTCGGACCGCAACCGTACCAGCCCCTTTGCTTTCACCGGCAACAAGTTCGAGTTCCGCATGCCCGGCTCCTCCTTCAACATCGCCTGCACCAACGTGATGCTGAACACCGCTGTGGCAGAATCGCTGCGGCACTTTGCCGATGTGCTGGAGCAGGCCGACGATCTGCCCCGTGCCCTGCTGGAGCTGATTCGCAGTGAGCTTACCGCTCACCAGCGCATCCTGTTCAACGGCAATGGCTACAGTCACGACTGGGAGGTCGAGGCCGCGCGCCGTGGCCTTTCCAACTTCCGCACCACCCCTGAGGCGCTGGTTCACTACACCGACCCGAAGAACGTGGAGCTGTTTGCCCGGCATGGTGTTTACACCCAGGATGAGATCCAGTCCCGTCAGGACATCCTGCTGGACGAATATGCCAAGGCCATCCGCATTGAGGCGCTGACCCTGCTGGATCTGGTGCGCTGCCGCATCTCGCCCGCCTGTGTCAACTATGCTACCGGCCTGGCCCAGGGCGTAAGCACCAAAAAGCAACTGGGCATTGAGGTTCCCCAGGAGGAGACACTGGCTCGCCACATTTCCTCCCTCACCGGTCAGCTCATCCAGGCTGCCGACCAGCTGGAAGGCCGTCTGGCCGACCCGGTGGCCGAGGATGCCTCGGTTGCCGCAAGCTGGTGCGCCCAGACGTTGATCCCGGCCATGGACGCGGTACGTACCCCGGCCGATCGTCTGGAGCAGCTGGTGGACCGTTCCGTCTGGCCGCTGCCCACCTACAGCGACATGCTGTTCTACGTTTAATTACTCCCATGGCAACACCACACAATTCACGTCTAAAGACTCAGACGGCGTATCATGCCGAAATTTTTCGCGATATTTTCCAAAAATGCTCGCCAAGCCACCAAGGCTTGCCTGCGCTTTTTGCTTCATCTCACAAAAAATTTTCCGGCATGCTCCACCATCTGGAATTGTGCGGTGCCGCCATACTTTTTCGTTTTCTCCCCTATAAAACGCACAGAGCGCGCGGCTTGCCGGTTTTGGCAATGCCGCGCGCTCTGTGTGTTTTGCGTTATTTTTTTTGATTGGGATTTGCAAGCCCCATAGCACGGTAAACTGCGTCCAGATCCAGGCTGGCGCGCACCGCATCCGCCAACAGATCATACTGGCTTTGCTGGTAATCCCAGTGGCTCTGGGGCCGGAAGTTTTCCCGGGCAATGCCCTTGCGGGCCAGCAGCCAGGCAGCCAGAGCCTCGGTGAGCGAGCCCTCGTCGAACAGGCCATGCAGATAGGTGCCAAACACATTGCCCTGTGCTGCACCTTCCTCCTGACCGTTTTCCAGCAGGCACAAAGGCTGACCCGCCATCCGCTTCGTACGGCCCATGTGGATCTCATAGCCCTGAATCGACGCCCCGGCAAAGGGACCGGCCATCACCTTTGCCGTCGTGCGGGTGCGTGCCTTGCTGGGGGTGAATTCCGTCTCGCAGGGCAACAGGCCCATGCCGCGCATCTCGCCCGCCTGCTCTACGCCCTCCGGGTCCCGCAGGGTCTGGCCCAGCATCTGATAGCCGCCGCAGACCCCCAGCACCGGGGTTCCGGCTGCCGCCAGCTTGCGTACTGCCGCCTCCAGGCCGTTCTGCCGCATCCAGCCAAGATCCGCCATGGTGCTCTTGGTACCGGGCAGCACAATCAGATCCGGCGCACCCAGACCGGCGGCCTGCTCCACATAGCGCACACCCAGTGCGGGATGGCTTTCCAGCGGGGAAAAGTCGGTGAAATTGGAGATGTGCGGCAGCCGGATCACCGCCACATCCACCGGCCGGTGAGCCTCGTGGGCGTTCAGCCGGGGAGCCAGACTGTCCTCATCGTCGATGTCCACCCGGGTATAGGGAATCACGCCCACAACCGACAGGCCGGTAAGCTCCTCCAGCTGGGCAAGGCCGGGACGCAGAATGCCCACATCGCCTCGGAATTTGTTGATGATCAGGCCCTTGACCCGCTCGCGCTCCTCTTCGTTCAGCAGCGCCACCGTGCCATACAGCTGGGCAAACACGCCACCCCGGTCGATATCGCCTGCCAGCAGCACCGGCGCATCCACCAGCTCGGCCAGACCCATGTTCACGATGTCGTTTTCCCGCAGATTGATTTCCGCCGGGCTGCCCGCACCCTCGATGACCAGAATGTCGTTTTCCTCTGCCAGACTGTTGTAGGCCTCCAGCACATGGGGAATCAGCCGGGTTTTGTTTTTGAAGTAATCCGCCGCCGAGTAATCGCCCCAGACCTCACCGTTCACAATCACCTGACTGCCGGTGTCACTGCTGGGCTTGAGCAGGATGGGATTCATCCGCACATCCGGCTCGCACCCGGCCGCCTGGGCCTGCACCGCCTGGGCGCGGCCCATCTCCAGCCCGTCGGCGGTGATGCAGCTGTTCAGTGCCATGTTCTGGCTTTTGAAGGGGGCTACCCGCCAGCCGTCCTGCGCAAAAATACGGCACAGCGCGGTGCAGAGCAGGCTCTTACCAGCCCCGCTCATGGTGCCCTGAATCATAATGCATTTTGCCTTAGCCATTTTCGCAGCCACACACCTTTCTGAGGGCAGCGATCAGCTGCCGGTTTTCCTGCCGGGTACGCACCGCCACCCGATACCAGCCCTTATTTAGGCCGGGATAATTGGAGCAGTCCCGAATCAGCACGCCCAGCTTTCGCAGCGGGGCCGCCAGCTCCGTTTCGCTGTACAAAAGCAGATAATTGGCACTGCCCGGCAGCACCCGCAGGCCCAGATCGGCCAGCTGACCCGTCAGCCAGGGACGCTCTGCTTGAATGACCGCCCGCAGCCGGGCCACATACCTGTGCTGGCCCAGGGCCGCAAGCCCCGCCTCCTGCGCCGGGCCGGACACCGCCCAGGGCTGGCCGCAGCGGGCCATGGCCTTCAGCAGGGCTTCATCCCCGCACAGGCAGTACCCCAAGCGCAGGCCCGCCATGGCATACAGCTTGGTGAATGCTTTCAAAATCAGCAGATTGGGAAAGAGGCCCAGCTCCCCCTTCAGGGTGTGGGCGGCGGGGTCATCCAGCCAGTCGTTGAAGCACTCGTCCACTACCAGCAGAGTACCGCAGGCCGCACATCGCTCCAGAATCTTTCGAAGCAGGTCCGGCTCGGTGAGCGCTCCGGTTGGGTTGTTTGGCTCACACAAAAAGAGCATGTCCAGCTCCGGAGTGATTTCCTCCAGAATGGCAGGGGTGACGGCAAAGCCGTTTTCTTCGGTGAGCATGTGCTGCTTCACCCGGCAGTCCACCGTTTCCAGCGCCTGCCTGTATTCCGCAAAGGTGGGCGCAGTGACAAGGGCTGTACGAGGCTTCTCCGCCAGCACCACCCGGAAGATCAGATCTGCCGCTCCGTTGCCGCACAGGATCTGCTCCTGTTTCACACTCTCGTGCCGGGCCAGCGCCTCGGTGAGCCGGCGGCAGAGGGGGTCCGGGTAACGGGCCGCCTGCCGGGCTGCTTTTGCCACTGCCCGGCGCACCGCCCAGGGCACGCCCAGCGGGCTCACATTGGCGGAAAAATCCAGCGGCGGGCGGCCATACTCGGCCTCAAAGCCCGCCCAGTCGCCGCCATGGGTCAGTTTTTGCTGCATTGCAGTTGATTCTCCTTTTTCTTATAAAGCCAGCAGCACCGCCCAGCGCACCGCTGCCAGCACCACCAGCCCCAACAGGCTGGCGGCCAGCATCATCCGGTTGGTGCGGGGGATGTCCTCCACCTCCACCGGGCGCAGCGCATCGCCCAGGGTGGGCTTTTCATGCAGCTTGCCGAAATACCAGGCCGGACCTGCCAGCTGGACCCCCAGCGCACCCGCGCAGGCGGATTCCGGCTGGGCAGCGTTGGGGCTGGCATGCTTGCGCCGGTCCCGCCGCCAGATACGCCAGGCGTTCGCCGCATTGTTTCCGGTGAAGAAGGCCGCGGCAATCCAGAACAAAGCAGACAGCCGGGCGGGGATGTATCCGGCCGCGTCGTCTAGTTTTGCGGCGGCCCGGCCGAAGTACAGGTATTTGTCGTTTTTGTAGCCCACCATGCTGTCCATGGTATTGATGGCCTTGTAAGCCAAACCCAAAGGCGCGCCGCCGATGATCAGGTAGAGCATGGGGGCGATGACGCCGTCCGAGAAGTTTTCCGCGATGGTTTCCACCGCGGCCTTGGTCACACCTTCGCTGGTGAGGAACTGGGTGTCCCGTCCCACCACACGGCTCACCGCTTTTCGGGCAGCAAGCAGATCACCTTTACAGAGCGGTTCGTACACATGCATGGTCTCCACCTGCAGGTCCTTCACCGCCAGCGCCTGCCAGCACCACAGCACCTGCACCGCAAAGCCCAGTGCGGGATGAATCCGGCCTGCCAGCCAGATGACACCTGCGCTGAAAGCAAGCGTTCCCAGCGGCAGAACCGCCGCCAGCACCACGCCGCCCCAGAACAGAGCGCGAGGCGTATCCGGCATAAGACGGCGCAGCAGCCGCTCCAGCCGGGTGATGGCCTTACCCATGTATACCACCGGGTGGGGCATCCAACGGGGGTCGCCCAGAATCAGGTCGACGCAAAAGCCCAGCAAAACAGCCAGCAAAATCGTCATACCTGCCCGCCCCTTTCATAACACACCGTGCGCTGGTATTCCAGCGTGTGCTCCTTGTGCCAGCGGTTGTCGTCGGTGGTCACCAGATAGCCGCCGCCGTTGGGGCCGCACCAGCTGTAATAATCCTTTTTGGGCAGGCCGTACTGCTCCATCAGGGCCATCTGAGTACCGCCATGAGCCAGAATCACCAGCTCCTCCTCCCCGGCTGCTAAAGCATCCTCCAGCAGGCGGCAGAAGGCCTCACAGGTACGCTGAGTGAACTCCGCCTTGGTCTCGCCGCCGGGGCAGCGGCCGGTGCAATCCTCCCCCACCCAGGCAATGTAGTCCGGGTCCTTTTCCATCTCAATGTAGTTGCGGCCCTGAAATACGCCGAAGCACATCTCCTTCAGGTCCTCTACCTCCACCAGCCGGGCTTCCGGGAAGAGGATCTCGGCGGTGCGGCGGGCGCGGACCAGAGGGGAAATATAGACCACTTTGGGTGAGATCGGCGCCTTTTGCAGTCGGGCAAGGCCCTCGGCACTCAGGGGGATATCCAGCGTGCCCTGGTAGCGTTTTTGCTTATTGTATTCCGTTTCGCCGTGGCGAAGCAGATAGATATTCATTCCGGCAATTCTCCTTTTAATAAGATGGGCAGACCGCAGAAGACCCGCACCACAGTGTCCGCCTTCTGGGCCAACAGGCAGGCCAGACGGCCCGCCGCTTCCCGGTCGGCCCGCTGCTTTGCATCCACCGGCACCACACCGCCGCCCACCTCGGTGGCGATGACCACCGGCCAGGTTTCCAGCTGCTCCGCCAGCTCTTCCGGGGATTTCTGCCCCACCAGATTCTGCACATCCCACACCGCATATCTGACAAGCTCTTCCGCTTTACAGCCCAGAATGTGGCAGGCAAAGTCCCGTTTGCCCGCAAACAGCGGGCCTGTGATAAAAATCATAACGCTGCCTCCAACAGCTGCACCGCCACAAGGGCGGCCAGCATCCAAAGTTCCGCAGTCTGCAAAAACCAGCCTGCCAAATCGCCGGACAGACCACCGAACTGTTTGTCACTCATGCGGCGGTAGTAGAGCAGCACCAAAAACGCTGCCGCTGCCATGGCTGCACCTTCTATCCGGCCCACTGCACACATGCAGACCGCCAGCAAAATTGCCAGCACCAGCAGCACCCGGCGCACCGCCATCCGATCCGCCGAGGTGGCGAAGGTATGGGCAAGGCCGGTGTTTTTTGCCAGCGGGAAGGTGGCCACCGCCCAGCCGGACAACGACCGGCTGAGCACAAAGCTCATCCCAAAGCAGGCAAGAGCCGGGCCATCCAGCCGCACCGCAGTGCACAGCGCAAAGCTGGCCACAAACCAGACGCCCAACCGGATCACCGCAAAGGCGCCGCAGCGGGGGTCCTTTAAAATCTCCTGTTTTTTCTCCGGCGGCGCACAGCTGGCCAGCGCGTCGCTGGTGTCGGCGTAGCCGTCCAGGTGGATGCCCCCGGTGAGCAGAATGGGAATCAGGCACAGCCCCGCACCTCGCAGCATTTCCGACATGCACAGCCAATTGGCGGCAATCTGCCACAATGTCTGGGCCAGCCCGATCACTACCCCGATCAGGGGCAGCGCGCACAGGGCATACCGCATGTTGCGGGGCCCCCACACCGGCTGGGGCACCGGAATGACAGAAAACATGGCGAAGGCCACCGCAATGGTCTCAAGCACGATCATGCAGATAGGGCTCCTTTCCTTTGTAATACCGGGCAATGCCGCACTGTACCTCGCACACATTGTCCGCCCGGGCGGCCAGCTCCCGGTTGAGCCGGGCCAGCAGCCGCAGGTATTCCAGCGTATCGCCCTCGTATTCGATGCCGCCGCTGAACACCTCGTTGCTCACCAGAATCAAATCGCTGCACTGGCTGAGGAGCTTGTCCACCCCGCCCAAAATGGCGCAGAAGGCATCTTCACCCGCACCCGCGGGGTCATACCGCTCGTTGGCCGCCAGATTGCTCAGGCATTCCAGCAGCACTGCGCCCTGTTCCGGCAGCTGCAGGTCCGCCAGATTCAGCGGACACTCCACCGTCTCAAAGCCTTTGCCCGCTCGCATGGCCCGGTGCCGGGCAATGCGCTGGCGGGTCTCCTCACCCCAGGGCTGCATGGTGGCAATGTAAAACCGGCGGGCCGCCGGAGCCGCCACCGCCAATCGCTCGGCGTATTCGCTTTTGCCGCTGGCCGCGCCGCCCACGATCAGAGTGAACATGACTCGCCTCCCTGGGGCTGGTAGGCCTCCATACCGTATTTTTCGAAGGTGTTGGATTCCTCATACACCGCCTGGGCCATATCCAGCAGCGGCATGGCCGCCAGCGCGCCGGTGCCCTCGCCCAGACGAAGCCCGGCCGTGATCAGGGGGTGCTTGTCCAGGGCGTTCAACAGCAGCGCGCCTGCAGGCTCTGCCGATACATGACTGGCCAGAATCGCCTTGCCCGCATCCGGGCAAAGGCGCACCGCCAAGAGGGCTGCCGCCGCGCTGATGACGCCATCCATGAGCACTGGAACCCCGAAGGCCGCACCGCCCAGGAATGCACCACACATGCCTGCGATGTCAAAGCCGCCCAGCTTGGCCAGCACATCCAGCGGGTCCGTCGGGTCCGGCCGGTTGATCTGAATCGCCCGGCGAATGGCCGCTTTTTTGCGGGCAAGTCCTTCATCGGAAAGTCCCGCGCCCCGGCCGGTGATGGCCTCCGGCTCACAGCCCAGCAGCACGCTGGCCACCGCACTGGCGGTGGTGGTATTGCCGATGCCCATTTCGCCGGTGGCCAGAAGGCCCACGCCCTGCTGCTTGCAGTCCTGTACCAAAAGCGCGCCGGCCAGAATGGCCTGCTCGGCTTGCTCGCGAGTCATGGCCGGGCCTTTAGAAATATCGCCGGTGCCGTTGGCCACCCGCCGATCCAGCACACCGGGCTGCGGGGTAAAATCCTTGATGCCCATATCCACCGGAATCAGCTTACAGCCTGCCCGCCGGGCCATCCGGCAGGCAGGGGTGGTACCCTCGGCAAAGCCGCGGGCCACCATTGCCGTTACCTCGCTGCCAGTCTGGGTCACCCCCTGGGCCACCACGCCGTTGTCCGCGCAGAAAACGAGTAAGGCTTTCTGTTCCAGATCAATGTCCGCTGAGCCGGTGACCGATGCAATCTGGCACAATGCGTCCTCCAGAAGGCCCAGGCTGCCCAGCGGCTTTGCACAGGCGTTCCAGCGGCGGCGGGTTTTCTGCTCTGCCCTTTCGTTTTTCGGCTCGATCTGTTTTAAAAGCTGTGCCAGTGTCACGCTTGCTTCTCCTCTCGCTTTGCATATTCCTTTGCCGCTGCCGCAAAGCGCTCGGCCAGCGGCAGATCTCCCGCAAGATACAGGTGCGGGAATCCGGCATACAAGCTCTGAGTGGCAAAGCAGCAGCTCCACTGCCTGCCGCCGGAGGTCTTTTCCGCCTGCAGGGCCGCGCCGTTTTCGGTGCTGTCCCAGCAATGGAACTCGTGGGCATTGGTGGTCTCGCCGGTGCGCAGCAGCATACTGGCGCTGCGGGCGGTCAGTCGGTTGTAGCCGAACCGCACCAGTCCGCCGGTTTTGTGGCCCGCGCCGGGCAGTACCCCGGCCATGGGCCAGGCGTCACCATTCGCATCCTCCAGGCTTTGGCCCAGATACAAAAAGCCGCCGCATTCCGCCACGGTGGGCATGCCATGCTCCACCGCCGCCCGAATGGCATGCCGCATGGGGCGGTTCTCGCTGAGAGCCTTGGCGTGCAGTTCAGGATAGCCGCCGCCCAGATACAGGCCCGCCGCACCGGCCGGAAGGCTCTCATCATGCAGCGGGCTGAAAAAGTACAGCCGCGCTCCGGCCCGGCGCAACGCGTCCAGGCTCTCTTCATAATAAAACTGGAAGGCCTCGTCCCGGGCCACGGCAATCACGGGGCCGTTCTTGCAAGGTTGCTCCGCAATTGCGGGCTCCGACTGCCGCCCGGTCTGGTAGACTACCAGAAAGCGGGGCCAGTCCATTGTGGTTTCCAGGCAGGCTGCAATGGCCCGCACCCGCTGGGCCAGATCCTCCACCTCGCCGGCGGTGACCAAACCCAGATGACGGCTGGAGAGAGACGCCTGCTCCAGCTCGGGCAGATAGCCCAGCACCGGCACGCCGGTCTCCTCTTCCAACATGGGCTTGAGCGCAGCATACAAACCGGCACTGCACCGGTTCAGAAACAGTCCCTTGATGCGGCTGTCCTTGCGGAAGGAGAGCATTCCCTTCACCTGGGCCGCCAGTGTCAGACTGGAGCCGTAGGGGTGCAGCACCAGCAGCACCGGGAGCTCCAGCAGGCGGGCCACATCCCAGGCGCTGGCCTTGTCACCGCCGAAGGTCATACCGTCGTAAAAGCCCATCACGCCCTCGCACACCGCAGCATCGCAGCCCGCTGTGTGGCGGCGGTAAAGCCTGCGCACCCGCTCTTCCCCGGCGAGAAATACATCCAGGTTACGGCTGGGCACCTGCAGCACCGAGCGGTGGAACATAGGGTCGATATAATCCGGCCCGCACTTGAAGGCCGCAGGGGCCAGGCCCCGGTCTTTCAGCGCCTGCAGCAGGCCGCAGGTAACGGAAGTTTTGCCGCTGCCGGAAGCCGGGGCGGCGATCATCACTTCGAGCATTGCTCCTCCTTATCCAAACAGCGGGCTTTGCCGCCGCACAAAGAAAAAGGCCCTTCCTGCCTTGCCGGACGGCAAAGCAGAGAAAGGCCCGGAAACGTACAGCACACACCGGCCCAGCAGCCGGTGCTTTGCCCTGCGCACGTTTGGTCCGTCCGGCGCGAGGGTTCCTGCCTTTGGCAGTGATTCATCCGTCGGGCAGGTCTTCCGGCTCAGGCCTTGCGCGCACCGGCAGCGCCTTCCCGGGAAAACTCCCCAGTGGCTTTTCCTGCCAATGCTCAGCCTTTACGGCGGCGGTCCCGCATGGGCATTGCACCCATTTCCCTATTCTCCTGGCCAGCCTTGTACGGCTCCGGGCACCCGGCGGCGATTTAACCTATATACTATACCACAAAACCGGATGTTTGTATAGGCAAAGCGGTCATAAATTCAGGCGGCGCTGCCTGCGGGCTTTCGCCTGGTCAGAATGGCCTGCACTGCGTCCCACAGGCCGAAGCGGAGCATCAGAAGGCAGTAAAGCCCGCCGGTGACCGTGCAGCCCAGCAGCAGCTGCTGCCAGTCGCCACTCACTCCCACCAGGCGCAGGGCCCCCTGCCCCAGAACCGCCGAAATCAGGAAAATCAACGCGGGCTGCACAAACCACCGATACCAGCGGGTGCGGATGCGGGCCACCTTTTCAATGCGGAAGATGTTCAGCAGCGCGGACAGCACATTGGAGCAAATCATCACAAACAGAAAGCCCTTCATGCCCATGCGCGGCATGAGCAAAATCACCAGACCGATGCGGATGAGGGAATCCCAGATGCTGTAGCGGAAGGTGGCCACCTCCTCGCCCAGGCCCTTCAAAATGGAATCGCCCATGGCATCCAGATACATGCCCGGCAGCACCGGAGCCAGCACCGCCAGATAAAAACCGATGGTCTCGTCGTGGTAGAGAATCCGGCCCAGTGGATAGGCATACAGGGCAATCAGCCCCCCGGCCAGCACCGAAAAGGTGGTGGTGAACAGCATGATGCGCCCCACCAGCGTTTCCAGTGTTTTCTGCCGCCCCAGAATGTGCGCCTCAGTAACCTCCGGCATCAGCAGGGTGGCCAGCGGGGTGAGGAAGGAAAACGGAAACAGCAGTATCGGCATGGCCATACCCTTGAGTGCGCCAAACTGAACCAGCGACTCCTCCCGGCTGCCCAGAAAGGCCAGCAGACAGGCGGGCACCAGCGTGTTTTCCACCGTGTGGAGGGCACTGTCCAGGCAGCGGCCTCCTTCCACCGGGGCCAGAATGCGCCAGATTCGCCCTGAGGTGCCCCTGGGCACCTGAGCCGGGGCATCGCCGAAGGTCCGGTTCATATCCCGCCGGTAGTACCACATCACCAGCAGGGTAGATACAACCTCGCTGACCATGCTGCCCACCAGCACCGCAGCGCAGGCGTACTGCACACCCCGCTGCACCGCACCGGGAAGAATCAGCAGCACCAGGACAATACGGATGATCTGTTCAAAAATCTGACTGACCACATTGGGACCTACCTTGCGTCGGGCGAAGAAATACCCCCGGGCCGCCGAGCCCACTGCCATGAAGGGCAGACTGGGCGCCAGCAGTGCCAGCGAGGGCGCTGCCCGTATATCCCCCAACCAATAGCGGGCGGCAGGCCAGGCCAGTACCAGCTGCACCACCCCTGCAGCGAAACCAAAGGCTAAGGCAAGCGCCATCACCCGGCCCAGAACTCCTTTTGCCCGGCCGGGCTGCGGGCGGGCCAATTCCTCCGCTGCCAGCCGGGTGGCTGTCACCGAAACACCCGCAGTGGCCACCGTGATGCACAGGCTGTAAAGCGTGAAGATCAGCTGATACAGCCCCATTCCCTCGGCCCCAATGCGTGCGGCAATGTATACCCGGAAAAACATGCCCGCCGCCCGCAGCCCCAACCCGGTAACGGTGAGAATCGCCACATTTTTTAAATAGGTTTTCAGTCTGCCCATGGGCCCACCCTTTCTTTTGGCACAAGCCGTCTGGTTTATGGGTATGCTTTGGGGCGGTTCTGTATGCCCAGCACAGGGCTGCTTTCTTTGGTTTGTTGGCAGCTTCTTTT
This sequence comes from Allofournierella massiliensis, assembly GCF_004345265.1. Lineage (GTDB taxonomy): Bacteria > Bacillota > Clostridia > Oscillospirales > Ruminococcaceae > Allofournierella > Allofournierella massiliensis. Next base: position 2,763 of record NZ_SLUM01000039.1, on the reverse strand, counting down.
CTTTTGTTGACAGGTGTGGTAAAATCATTAGCGGACACTTTCACTTTGCCCGTTCACATTTGGCAGCGGGCCGCAGGAGGATTTACAATGATGATGGAAACCATTCAGCAGGCGGCCGACCTGCTGCGCAGTCGCCTGCCCGAAACGCCCACCGTGGGCATCGTTCTGGGCAGCGGTCTGGGCGGACTTGCCGACCGCATCGAAGCACCGGTGTATGTGCCTTACAGCGAGATTCCGGGCTTTGCGGTCTCCACCGCGCCGGGTCATGCGGGCCGCTTTGTGGCCGGGCAGCTGGCAGGCAAGCAGGTGCTGTGCATGCAGGGCCGTCTGCATTACTACGAAGGCCATTCCATGCAGGACATCGTGTTCCCCATCCGGGTGATGAAGGCCCTGGGCGTGGAAACCCTGATCCTGACCAACGCCGCGGGCGGTGTAAACACCAGCTTCTCGGTGGGCGATCTGATGCTGCTGGAGGATCACATCAACTTCATGGGCGCCAATCCCCTGACCGGCCCCAACGACGAAGCCGTCGGCCCCCGCTTCTGCGACATGACCTTCGCCTACACCCCGGCGCTGCGTGAGCTGGCGCTGCAGGTGGCCGAAAAGCAGGGCGTTGCATTGCAGAAGGGCGTGTATCTGGGCTATATGGGTCCCAGCTACGAGACCCCCGCCGAGATCCAGGCCTTCCGTACCCTGGGTGCGGATGCGGTCGGCATGAGCACCGTGCCCGAGGTGATCGCCGCCAGCCACTGCGGGCTGAAGGTTCTGGCCATGAGCCTGATCACCAACATGGCCGCGGGCATTGAAAAGAAGAAGCTTTCCGGTGATGAAGTCATCGAGATCGCCAACCAGCGCGCACAGGTGCTGCAGAATCTGGTGAGCGGCATCATTGCCGAGCTGTAATAGAAAAAAGGAGAGAAACAAATCATGAGCGAATGTTCGCATGATTGCAGCAGCTGCAGTCAAAACTGCTCCAGCCGTCAGAACCCTCAGGATTTCCATGAGGCCCCCCACAAGCTGAGCAGCATTAAAAAGGTAATCGGTGTGGTAAGCGGCAAGGGTGGCGTCGGCAAGAGCATGACCAGCGCCCTGATGGCCGTGGAGATGCGCCGCCGCGGCTACGGCGTGGGCATTCTGGACGCCGACATCACCGGCCCTTCCATCCCCAAGCTGTTCGGCATTCATGGCCGTGCCATGGGCGATGAGAACGGCATCTGGCCCATCGAAAGCCGCATGGGCATTGATGTGATGAGCATCAACCTGCTGCTGGAGCACGAGGAGGACCCCGTTGTATGGCGTGGCCCCGTGATCGCCGGCGCGGTGAAGCAGTTCTGGCAGGACGTGATCTGGAAGGACGTGGACTTCCTGTTCGTGGATATGCCTCCGGGCACCGGTGACGTTCCCCTGACCGTGTTCCAGACCCTGCCCGTGGACGGCATCATCGTGGTTGCCAGCCCGCAGGAGCTGGTGAGCATGATCGTGGGCAAGGCCGTGAAGATGGCTCAGATGATGAACATTCCCATTCTGGGCGTGGTGGAGAACATGAGCTATGTGGAATGCCCGGACTGCGGCAAGCAGATCAAGGTATTCGGCGAAAGCCATGTGGACGATGTTGCCGCCAAGTACAACATCCCCGTTCTGGCCAAGTGCCCCATCGACCCCAAGCTGGCAGAGTGCGCCGACCAGGGCCTGATCGAGGTGTATGGCGGCCAGTACCTGAACGCCGCAGCTGACGCGGTGCAGGCGCTGCTGAAGTAAGCCATCCGAACTTATGGGAGACGCCAAACCACCGAAGGAGTGGACCCGGATGTTCCGCGAACATCTGACCGCCGGCTATCTGCTCGGCTTTCTTTTGATCGTTGCGGTGATCTTCATCGCCGGAGCCGTTTTCTGGTCCACCGCCTTATTCTGAACCGAATGCCCCGTGGCAAGCCGGGTGATTTTCCCGCCTGCCCGGGGCATTTCTCATATCCCCAAGGAGGTATTTCCCCATGCACATTCCCGCCTGCGAAACGCGGCAGCTTGAGATTCTTACCTTTCAGCAAGCCATGGAGCACCGGGACCAGAGTGCCGAATACGACCGGAGCCGGTGGCTGTATATTCCGGACTTTTACTCGGAATACCGGTACATTTTAGGCACGGTTGGCAAGTGCCCGCTGATCACCATTGGCATCAACCCTTCCACCGCCGCTCCCGACGCACTGGATAACACCCTGAAATCCGTGCAGCGCATCGCTCTGGGCAACGGCTTTGACTCCTTTATCATGTTCAACGTGTACGCCCAGCGGGCCACCAATCCGGACCAGATGGACAGGGAGTTCAACGAGCCCCTGCACAGAGAGAACATGAATGCCTTCCGCTGGGTGCTGGAGCGCAGCGGTGAGCACCCGGCTTTGTGGGCCGCCTGGGGCACCATCATCGAAAAGCGCCCCTACCTGAAGCAGTGCCTGGCGGATATGATGGAGCTGGGCCGGCAGTTTGACGCGGTGTGGTATCAGGCAGGCAAGCCCTCGGTAAAGGGGCATCCCCATCATCCGCTGTATCTGAAAAAGGACTCCGCTCTGGACCCCTTTGACGTGGCTGCCTATCAGGCAAGTCTGTAAGAAAAAACACCCTGAACCCGTTTTCACGGGATCAGGGTTTCAGCCTGTAGAAAAACCTGCTTTGGCAGGCCAGAGCAGGTTTTCTGTTTGAAAACAAGAAGACAGGTGGAAAAAGCAGTGAAATGTCAGGCGCATTTTCGCGCAATCTGGACCGTTTGCC
>NZ_SLUM01000038.1 GCF_004345265.1 Allofournierella massiliensis | reverse complement strand
CACGAGACAGGAATGCAGTTGGCAGACCCATTCGTGGCCCCTTAAGGGGCTTTGCTAGTATTATGCCCTTCTAGGGCTTACTCAAGCCACCGGCTTTGCCGGGGGTCCTGACTCAAATCACCAGCTCGTACAGGCTGGCCCCGGCAATGCCCTCCTGTTCCAGCAGGGCGCGGGCTGCGTTCCGACTGGCCGGGTCATCCCGCCAGGCAAGGCCGCACCCTGCCGTGATGGCAGTGGGCACCGGGATCAATCGCCCGGTCAGCCCTGCCGCCGGAGCCGCCGCCTCAAAGGCGAGGGCCGCCGCGGTGGTGTCGAAGGCGATCACAAGCTGTAAGCTTCTGGGTCTCATGCGTCCTCCATGCAAAGGGTTTCCACAGCGCGAATGGCTGTGTCCACTTCTTCTTCCGTGTTAAAATAGCCGAAGCTGAACCGCACAGCACCCTGCTCCACAGTGCCCATTGCCTTGTGAATCAGCGGGGCACAGTGGGCCCCCGGTCGGGTGAGAATGCCGAACCGCTGGGCCAGTTCGTCGCTCACCAGCGCTGAGTCCCAGTCGCCCAGATTCAGCGCCACGATGGGGGAGCGCTCTTTGACGGAAAAATCTCCGTAACACTTTACACCCGGCAGGTCCTTCACGCCCCGGTAAAACCGGTCGGCCAGCGCCTGTTCCCGGCGGCGGATGGTGTTCAGCCCGGTTTCCTCCAGCCATTCCAGTGCGGCGGCAAGCCCGGCAATGCCGTGTCCGTTCAGCGTGCCGGCTTCCAGGGCGGTGGGCATCTGGCTGGGGTGCTCCCGATCAAAGCTGTGCACCCCGCTGCCGCCCACGCAAAGTGGTGCAAGCCGGAGCTTTGGCGACACACACAATCCGCCGGTGCCCTGCGGCCCCAGCAGGCTTTTGTGGCCGGTGAAGCAGAGCACGTCAATGTGCGCCGCCTGCATGTCGATGGCAAAGCAGCCCGCCGTCTGGGAGGCATCCATCACAAAGGGCACACCGTGGGCGGCACATACCGCCCCGATGTGTGCAATGTCCACAAGATCTCCGGTCACGTTGGATGCATGGGTGCAGACCACCAGTTTTGTGTCCGGCCGAAAGGCAGCTTCCAGTCCGTCCAGCAAAAGCTGACCGTTTGCATCCGCGGGCAGAATGGTCAGTTCCGCTCCGCTGCGGTAAAGCGGGCGCAGCACGCTGTTGTGCTCCAGCGCGGTGGTGATGGCATGGCCGCCGCCCGCCAGCAGGCTGGAAAGGGCAAGGTTCAGCGCCGCGGTGGAATTGACGGTGAAGGCCACCTGAGCCGGGCCGTAGCCGTGGAACAGCCTGTCAATACGGCTGCGGGCTTCGTGAATGGTGCGCCCGGCGGCCAGGCTGGCCGAGTGGGCGCACCGGCCGCAGTTGCCCAAGCCGTTCAGGGCCTCGGTTACAGCCTGCACCACACAGGCGGGCCGATGCAGGCTGGTGGCCGCGTTGTCCAGATAAATCACGGCCGAATCACCCGGGCCGCACCCATCAGCTTCTCCGCAATGGCGTACATGTTGGTCACGCTGCCCACTGCCAGCTGTTCGGTCAGACCGTAGTGGTTCAGGCAGGTGCCGCAGGTCATGATCTCCACGCCCTGGCTTTCCAGCAGTTTCAGGTCGGCCAGTGTGGCCGCGCCCTCCACCGACAGCTTCGCGCCGCCGTTGTATAAAAGAATAGTGTCCGGCAGGGTGTCCTGTTCGGTGAGAGCGTAAACGAAGGCTTTCATCAGCGCCTTGCCCAGCACCGGGTCACCACTGCCCATCTCGTCGCTGGCCAGCACTACCACGGTGCCTTTTGCCCGGGCGTCCGGGATGCAGGCGGGAGCAGGCTCGGCAGCCTGGGCGGCGGCAAGGCTCTCTTCGGTCAGAGCCAGCACCACTTCATAATGATCGGATGCCAGTGTGCGGCTTTCGGCGGCCAGCTGCTTCTGACCAGCCATCTTCAACAGATTCTGTACCGCAATGGGGTTGTCCACCGATACGGTCACGCTGTCGCCAGCGGTCATTTTTGCCAGCACTTTTTTGGTTTCCACAACGGGGATGGGGCAGGGCTTGCCCATGGCGTTTACCTGATATTGCATGTTATAAAACCTCGATTCCGGTGAGAAGTAAATTGTGAATAGGGGATAGAGGTGGTCACTCCGTGACGCAAATGATGCCCGGATGCTCGCGGGTTACCCGGCCGATAATGCCGCAGCCAAGCCCCAAAGCCTGCACAGCGGCCAGAGCTTCGTCCGCCCGGTCAGCAGGCAGACTTACCAGCAGTCCGCCGGAGGTCTGGGGGTCGAAGAGCAGCTCCTCCGCCGCAAAGGGGATGTTCTGGAACTCCACCTTGCCTTCCAGATGGTTCCGGTTGCGCTGAGCAGCGGCAGTCAGCAAAAATTCGTCCGCATAGTCCAGCGCCTCGGGAATGCGGGGCAGCGCCTTCCAGTGCAGCTGCGCCCCGCAGCGGCTGGCCAGCATCTTGTTCAGGTGGCCCAGCAGGCCAAAGCCGGTCACGTCGGTGCAGGCGTGGGGCGCAAAGGGCGCCAGAGCTTCGGCGGCATACTTGTTCAGTGTGGTCATACTGGTAATGGCAGCGGCCATCGCTTCTTCGCTGGCCTGGCCCACCCGGTCGGCGGTACACACGATGCCCACCCCCAGTGGCTTGGTAAGGATCAGAACATCATCCGGGCAGCAGGCGTTGTTTTCCAGCACCTTGTCCGGGTGGATGATGCCGGTGACCGACAGGCCGTATTTCACGTCGCTGTCCGCGATGGAATGGCCGCCTGCCAGCACACCACCGGCCTCCCGTACCTTCTCCGCGCCACCCTGCAGGATGCGGCCCAGAATGTTCAGATCCATTTTCTCGGGGAAACACACGATATTCAGCGCGGTTTTTACCGTGCCGCCCATGGCGTAAATATCGCTGAGGGCGTTGGCAGCCGCAATCTGGCCGAAAATATACGGATCCTCCACCATGGGCGGGAAGAAATCCAGCGTTTGTACCATGGCAATGTCATCGGTGAGCCTGTACACCGCGGCATCGTCCGAATGGTCGAAGCCTACCAGCAGATTGGGATCGGTAAAGGGAGGAAGTTTGTCCAGCACATGGGCCAATGCGCCGGGGCCCAGTTTGGCAGTGCATCCGCCACCCTTGCAGAATACAATTGGTTGTTCATTCATAAAAATAACGCTCCCTGAAAAATTGGCCCCGCCGCAGCAGGGCCTTTTTGCTTCTATATTATAAGGATAAAGCGTAACGGATGAAAAGTAAAGTGTGATTCCGGGCTAATTTTACAAAGGAAATAAAAATTCCCCTGCTTTTATGGGCAGCAGGGGAAAAAGAAACAAAATCAGCTTTCGGGAGTGGAATTCTGGCCGGCCTGCGCCCGGAGCAGGTCGCGAATTTCGGTCAGCAGTTCCTCGCTGGTGGGAGCAGGAGGTGCCGCGGGAGCTTTGGCTTCCTCTTTTTTCTTTTCAATGCGCAGTTTGGTCATCAGCTTCACGGCGCAGAACACGCAGAATGCAAGGATGACAAATTCCACCACTGTTTGAATGAAGTTGCCGTAGGTCAGTACCACCTCGTTGTCGCCCGAGTGGAACACATAGGAAAGTACGGTAAAGTTCACCTGACCGGTGGCAAGGCTGATCAGCGGCATTACGATATCATTCACAAGGCTGGTTACGATTTTGCTGAATGCACCGCCTACCACAACACCTACGGCCATGTCGATCACATTGCCACGCATGGCAAATTCTTTAAACTCTTTCAAAAACTGTTTCATAACGATTCTCCTTGCTGGAAAACTGGGAAATTATCGGTATGGTGGCCGAACTGGATTCATCATAGCATATTTCCGCAGCGGGGAAAAGAGGGCACTTTACACCAGAGAGCCATCTGCTGCATAGGCTGAAGCAGAAAGGGGGGAGGAAAAATGAAATGGGATCAATCCAGTCAAAAAAGCGGGGAGGAAGGGCGCAGCTGCCCGAGGCCCCGCCCGTGCGGTTGCTGTTGCCGGGGGCCGCAGGGAGAGCAAGGGCCGCAAGGCGAGCGGGGGCCACAGGGGGAAACCGGTCAGCCGGGCGAAAACAGCGTTCTGGCGGCGGCATCCTTTTTTGCCTTTGAACGGCGGTTCGAAAATGGTAAGCCCATTCCGCTGGTGACCGGCATGGCAGATGAGACCGGTCAGATCCGGTTGGTGGATGAGACCCGTATTCAGTTGGAGCAGGGCAGATATGCTGTCTGGTACACGGTATCCGCAGTGCTGGAAAAGGAGGGGTATTTTCAGGTTACCCCATCGCAACAGGGAAGCCCACGGCTTGCTTATGGGGTTTATGCCAAAACCGCTGCCCCGCTTGTAACGGCGGGTGGCGCCAATTTCCTGTTGCTGACCGGCACGGAGCCCATGGTGCTGCGATTGCATTACAACAGTAATGTGACCAGCCGTTCCGGGGCGGCATCGGTAATGGTATGGAAGCTGGCTGAGTAATTCTTTGGCAGAGCGCTGCGTAAAGACAAAAGAAAAACCCGGCTCATTGAGCCGGGTTTTTGGTGCGGATGAAGGGACTTGAACCCCCACGGTATCGCTACCACTAGAACCTGAATCTAGCGCGTCTGCCAATTCCGCCACATCCGCATATTCTCTTTCGCATCGGTGCTGTACCTCAGCGACGTGTTTTATTATATCACGCATTCTAGAAAATGCAAGAGCTTTTTTGAATTTTTTTGAAAAAATTTTTCGGCCGCCCATGAAGCCCTTTGTACCGGCCAAAAAGAAAAGCAGGAAACAGAAAAACCCGGTTGTAAAAGCCGGGCTTTTCTGGATGGAGCAGATGATGGGAATCGAACCAGAAAGCGGCCTTTTATCAGGGAAAATAGAGGTGTGAAAAACCGCGTCTCAGCCCGATTTTCACGAAGAATCAAGGCCGCCGGGAGATTCTCTTCACAGGAGAAAAAGCGAGAGTGTGTTACCGGGTGTGTTATGCCTGACGGCTCAGCAGCGAAGAAAAGACGCTACCCAGAGTGTCGGCGGCCTGCTCATCCTGGCCATTCACGCTATGGCCGTAAATACCGAAAGTGTCCATGCTTCGGCTGTGGCCAACCAGGCGTTTTACCTGTCCCTCCGGCAGCACCTGGGCGATGGAAACGAAGGTGTGGCGCAGCTCATACGGGGAAACCGGGGTGAGACCGTTGGCCGCGCAGTACACGGCCCAGCGTTTGGCGTAGTTCTGCTGGTTGCTGATCCCGAAGATCTGCTTGCTGTGGCCGGTCATGGCCCGCTGCGCCTGAATCTCGGCAAAGGCCAGATCAGGCAGCTGCACACTGCGCACAGCATTTTCGTTCTTGCCTTTGGTCACCTCGCCCCGGCAGTTGATGGATCTCTGCACATGGAGGGTGTGTCCCTTCAGATCTGCCCATTCCAGCCCCAGCAGCTCCCCGGGACGAAGGCCGGTAAGAACCTGCACCCGGTATGCGTGGATATATTCCTCCGGCACACGCTTGCCCCAGCGGGTGGTGGTGTCGATGTTGAAAAGCTTCACCAGGTCGGCGGGCTGAAGGATCTCTTTGCCCTTGTTTCTGGCCCCGGCGGGGATGGTAAGATCTTCGGGGCTGAAGGTGGTCAGCTTGGATCGGCGGCAAAATTTGAAGAAGGACCGCAGATCGCAGCACATGGAAGTGAGCGTCTTCTTGGAAAGACCCGCGGCGAAGGCAGCGTCCACAATGTCCTGCAGGTTTTGCTCCGTGATCCGATCCAGCTTTTTGCCCCCGATGGCCGGATTGATCCACTTCCGCCACCGGCTGTCGATGGGCCGCCAGTTGGATGCGCTGGTGGTGGTTTGCAGCCGCTTGATCCATTCCGGGTAGACGCTGGCCACCGTGGCGCCAGCAGCATTCACCCCGGATTCCAGCCAGCGGTCTGCCTTGGCGTTGGCCTCCCTCTGACCGGTGCGCCCGGGAGTGGAGCTGTAGAAGCTGCGGCGCTGACCGTCTCGCTGCACACTGATCCGCCAGCGGCGGTTCTTCTCGTCCCAGGACGCGGTGTTTGTGCGTTTCTCCATAAAAATAAACCTCCTTGAAGTGCACTTTGACAAGCCCACCTCAAAAAGGTTATAATACAGGTGTTCGGGCTGCATTATCCCTTTGGGGTAAGCTGTCTATCAAAAGGCCGTTCTCTGTTGGCGCAGAGGGCGGCTTTTTTTCGTTGTTGCGGGTTATTCCATTCCGGCCATCAGCTGTACCAGCCATTCCGGCCGGCGGCTGCCAATGGGCAGGATCTCGCCGTTCCGGTACTCGGCCACCAGCACAAAGCCGTTGTCATTGTCGAAGAAGCGGGCCTCGTCGCAGTAGGGCAACACCTTCGCCACATCGGCAAAGCGGTGGGCAAAACGGCTTTCCACATCCTTCTGAGGAATATCATGCCCGCCCTTGCGGACGCGGTTCTGGATGCGCTGGAGGCTCTCCTGCACGGTGTCCAGCCCGATGTAATACAGGCGGATGTAGTATCCGGCCTCTTTGGCCCGGCGGGCCAGCTTGCGGGTATAGCCGCCGGAAAGGGTGGTTTCCTGGGTAAAGCTAACCCCATCGGCCAGGGCCTTCTCCAGCTTATCCACGGCCAGCTTGCCGCCCTCGTATTCATCCCCGCCCAGCTCAGCGGTGAGCTTGTCCGGGTCTACGATAATGCCCAGATCGGTGCGCTCGGCCTTCAGGGATCCGGTAAGGCTGGATTTTCCGCAGCCGTTCACGCCGCCGATTATGGTGAAGATCTTCATAGCTTTTTCCTTTCCCGCCTCCGGCAGCCGCCGGGGGCTTTTCTTTTTTGTCTGGTCGGAAATCCAGCGAGTTGCAGTTCTGGGCGGCGAAAAGTAGAACTCAGCGGGAAAACCACCGGCTTTCGCTACCTTTCCAGGAATGAGCCGTCCCCAGCTGCAAAGGCCGGGGTCCCTCCGGGCCTATCTTCCATAGCGTTTCGGAGAAACGCGCAGCCATCACAATGTGATGATCCAAGGGTCTGGGAGATTCCCGGCAAGCGCCGTTTTCGCAGGACTTGGCCAAGAAAGCATTGCTTGCCGATCAGCTCCGGCCCGGCGGCTGGTATAAGCCTGGCTTATCTCTGCCCTGATCTGGCTGCATGGTTGCGACAAAATGTCGCAACCTCCTTGCTGCCATCGATGCGGCAAGGGGTCGGCGGTTTACCGCCCCCATTCTGCCCTTCGCAATTTGCGATGCCCGCAAAGGGGGTCACGTTTCGCTACCCCCCCTTTTTGCCCTGGGACGGGGTCGCTTTAAGCTACCCCACCGATGCGACAATTTGTCGCACTGGTACCGCTGTCGCACCGTGCGACAACGGTGCAGCGGCCGATCGGCTGGCCGGGGTCCGAATTTCGGACGCCGGTGGAGCTGCTTCGAGTTGTCCAAATTTTGGACGACTCCCGCGCGTATCGTGTTACAAAATGCTGCTCCGCCGGGACGAAACTGATTTTGCAAGCATGGCGCGTGGATATCCGCGCGGGTCCGGCGGCATCGGTGATACCGGCAAAGGCTCCGGGAATTTAAGGCTTTTTGAGGTTTTCGCACCGGTGCGACAGGCTCCGTATATTGCCGATAATTTCGGCAACATCGCCAGTTGCCCAGATGGCGGGCAGCTTCCCGCGCGCTCTGCGGCCCCTGGCTGGGCCTGTGGCGGGGTTTTACTCTTTGGGGGGATCATTTCCCTCTGGGGTGGGGTTTGTGGGTTCTGCGGTTGGCTTGGCTTGGTAGCGGGGGATCTCTGCTAATTCTTTGATACGCTGCACAGCGATAGCTTTACCGATGTCATTAAGTTGAGATGCAGCTTGTACAATGCGAAGGGTCAAATCCTTTCGCTCGGGCAAATGCATAGTCGATTGGCTTGCCTCAAGCTCTTCATATAGATTGTTAGCGCTGTCCCACTCCACTAGAGATTCGTTTCTTTTCTGGGCTTTTTGAATTTGTAACCGAGCAGAATCAATAAGTTTCAGCAAATTTATGTCTTTGTCTGATAGCGCAAAGAGCGGAACTTGCAGTGCTGTCGATAATTTTTGCAGACGATCCCATGAAGGTTCCATCAATTCATTTTCGTACTTTTGCACAGTTCCTTCCGGGAAGCCGCATAAAGCATCCACTTCCTCTTGGCTAAGGTTCATAGCATTTCTAGAAATTGATATTTTTTTACTCATAGGAGTGGATTTATCGAATATCTTTTCTGTTTCAGGTGTGGTAGATCTGTTCAAAAAATACAAAAGATCTTCTAGGTCAGAAAAGCCGAGAGCTTTTGCAATTTGTTCCAATGTTACCGCTTTTGGTGATACTCTATCAGCTTCATATAAGCGAATTGTATTTACTGAAACACCTGCATTTTCTGCTAATTGGATTTGTGTTAAGCCTTTTTGAACTCTTATTGATCGGATAAATTCTCCAAGTTCCAATGCGATCACCTCGTTTTCAATATATCATATAACCAATAAATTATCAATAATGGTGTTGACAATAACTAATTTAGTGGTTATAATTTCACCATAGAAACCAATATATTGGTTATTTGGAGGTGAGAATATGCGCATAGACCGTGAAAAGTTTGCTGTACTCCTTATTCGTAAGGGCGTGACAGCGAAGCAAGTGGCCGCTACAGCAGGTATTTCCAATACGTCCATCTACAACGTAAAGAAGGGAATGCAGTGCAGCGACCAAATGGGCAGCAAAATCGCCCGCGCTCTGGGCGTGGACGTGGCCGAGATCATGGAGGATGTAAAGCAATGAATACTGACAAGAAGATCCTAGAATATCTGGATCGGGCCGAGCGGTACATATGCACCCCTTTGGAGCAGCGTAATCCAGATGAATTCAAGGCGCTTATGGCGCTGAAGGCTGAGATTTACAGCGAGATTCAACAGAAACCCAGCGGGCCTGTGCATGGCCCTGGCATTTCAGCTCAGTGAGAGGCAGCGACATGGCAAGAGAATATTTCTGCGCATACCACAGCTATCTGGCTGCTATGGAGCCGCTGAACGATGCAGAACGCGGGCGACTGTTCACCGCATTGCTGATTTACAGCCAAACCGGAGATGCACCACATCTCGACGGAAATGAACGGTTTGTCTTTCCGGTAATGCGCGAACAGATTGACCGAGAGTCCAAAAAATATGCAGCGAAATGCGAGCGTAACCGTGAAAATGTTATGAAGCGGTATTCAAACGAATACGAGCGCAATCAATCGTATTCGAACGCTACCAATACAAAGACAAAGAAAAAGACGAAGACAAGGACAAAGACGAAGGAGAAGGAGAATATAGAGGGGGTTCCAGGGGGAACCCCGGCGGACAAGCCGCCCAAAACATGCGCTTTCGTTCCTCCTTCTGTGGAAGAGGTCAGGGCCTATTGTCTGGAGCGCGGAAACGGCATAGATTCCCAGTACTTTGTGGACTACTACGATTCCAACGGTTGGATGGTTGGCAAAACAAAAATGAAGGACTGGAAAGCAACCGTGCGTAGATGGGAAGCTAACGAAAGGAAAAACGGTAGTGGATCCGAAAGGAAGGAGGAAAAGCCGATTGGAGATGACAACGCACCCTATGACCCGTATGCCCACGTCGGGCTCATCGTATGAGGAATGGAACCAGGACAAAACCCGGCGGATGAATATATGGGACAGCAAACGTTTCCCGCAAAATCAGTGCCCTCACTGCAACGGCAGCGGCTGGGTCTGGAAGGACTGGGGCGAGGGAGAGTGGGCCCCCTGCTCTTGTCAAAGCCGCATCCAGACCAGAAAACACACGGAAAACGCCGGGTTGAGCAAATCGCTTGCCAAATTCAACCTGAACGACTTCAGAGCCGATCAGGCATGGCAGACCGCGCTTCTGAAATCCACCTGCGATTATGCACGGCACCCGAAAGGATTCCTTTTCATCTGCGGCCAGCCGGGGGCCGGTAAAACGCACCTGGCCGCCGGAGCGTTCAATTACATCCTGAAGGGCGGGGCCCGCGGAAAGGGCCGAAGCTGGCCGGATCTGATGGCCGAGCTGAAGGCAGCACAGAACACTCCCGACTATGTGCGGCTTATGGACGAACTGAAGGGCTGCCAGATCCTGTACTTAGATGACTTCCTGCACGCAGTCAAGAAGCAGCCCACTACCGGAGATCTGAAGCTGGCCTTCGAGATCATCAACGCCCGCTACGACAATGACCGTAACCCGACAATTATCACCAGCAACCTGACGCCCTCAGAAATAGCGAAGTTTGACAGCTCTCTGTCTGGCCGGATTGTCGAAGCCGCCGGGGCGCACATGCTGATTATTGCTCCGGACCCCGATAGAGATTACAGAACCCGCAAAGGTGTGGAAGTGTAGGCCGTAGGGCGAGCGCACGTTTTAAGACTGTTTCCGCAAGCAGGAGCCACGGCAAAAACAGCTTTCGCCCCTTTGGCGATAAACTTTACCCCTAGCCACTAAAAACGTTTCTAGGCCCATCAGAGCGGCCACCAAAAAGAAAGGAGCAAACCATGCACGATAAAATTTTACAGATCATCCCCGCGCCTGCTGATATGTGGGCCATCCTTGAAGGGAACGACCCAGACGGCCACGCCTACCGCACTCGTGAGCGCGTTGTGTGCCTGGCTCTTATTGAAGGGCAGGACGGAACAACGGACGTCTCCGCTATGGTGCACGATGAATGCGGGTACATCTCCCCCGCCGGAGCTTTTGACGATTTCAGCGGCATCGAATATGGGGAGGTACAGCCATGAATGAGACCATTTGCCCCATTGATGGGCTGCCCTGTGACCCGGCTTGCCCGGATAGCCGCGCGGAGCAGCCGAAACATTGTGTATTGGCTGCGATTGTGAAGAACGAAGCTAAAGACATCCCTTGTCTTGAAAGCAATTGCGCTTGGTACGACTACGAAGCAAAGAGCTGCGCCCTGCTCAGTATCGCGCGCAGCCTGAGAGAGGAGGCGGCCAAGTGAACTCCCCGGACAAACGCACAGCATACCGGCAGAACATCGGCAGCATCACCGCTCAAATCAGTCTGGCTGCTTTGGAGAAGCTGAACGCCTACGCCCAATATCTGTACATCAAAGACCCGGAAGTCAGGAGGGAGGAAGAGGAGAAATCATGAAAGCACACAGCGAACTGGAACTTATCGCCCGGCGGTACCGCAAATACGGCGTGAGCCTGGACAAGCTGCTGGATCTGTTGGCCAGCGCCGAAGCCCGGGGCTTGCCCCACAGCGGGGCGCTTGCCTGGCTGCGGCTCACCCTGGGCAATGAGTTCGGAGAAGAGGAGTATTTCAACGCCGAGCAGATCGCGGCCATGACCGGCGACACCCCGGAGCAGGCCACGGCCCGCATGATGGAATTTTGCAGAACGCACCCCGACCATGGGCCGGTGCTCTGCATCGACCGCCGGGCACTGGCCATGATCGAAGCCGGACAGGAGGAATGAACGATGTTATTCAAAGCACTGCGCGTAAGAATGGTGGAGAAGGAGATCCTTCAGGCAGAGGTGGCCCGGCGGGCCGGGATGGCAGAAAGCACCCTGAGCAGCCGGATGCAGGGCCGACAACCTTTCACGGCCTGGCAGATCGAAGCCATTGCCGATGTGCTGCAGATCCCGCCGGAGGAGTGGCACCGTTACTTTTTCGACCGCGCCCCAGGCAACAAAAAAGCCGGCTGAGAAGCGCCAACTTCTCAACCGGCAAAAATGGGAAACAGAATTGACAAGCCCTGTTTCCCTCCCAGTTTATCAGAAAACGGAGGAATGAGCAATGAAATTTTTCAAGACCATCAATCTGGCCGCCTACGAGGTGGAGTACATCGACCAGCGGGAGCCGAAGCCCCGCACCGTAAAGCGTGAAACCGTGGTGCTGGACAGCGGCCGGATCAGCGCACTTGGCCGCCTTGGGATCCGCCCGGCGGGCTGGATTTCCCAGCAGTTCGCCGCCCAGGGCTACACTGTTACCACCGTGCGCAAGGGCGAGAGCCTGGGCGCAGATGTGGACTTGTCCGAGCTGTGGCAGCGCACCGCCGCCCAGATCGCCGAGCAGCAGGAAGGAGGCGCAGCGGAATGAACCTTACATACCGCAGGCGGCGGGCCGCCGGAAAGGCCCGCCAGACGGCTTTTCTCATCGCCACTGTGTTCTATGCCCTGCTGACCGTGGGCCAGCTTGGGGCCATCGTGGAAGGACTTGTGGGCATCGTGCCCGGCCTCATGCTGTGCATCCTGTGGAGCCTCGGCGCCGCCGGCTGCTACCTGGCCGCCGGGCCGGTTCTGGAAGGAGGTGAGGCGCTGTGAATGCTCCTCAAATTGAAGAGATCCCGGGAATTACCTTCACCGGCGAATTTAACCGCTTTCGTGGCCAGTCTTTGCCGGTGTATGCACCGAAGGAACCCACAAGCGGAAGACCGAGTATCAACACGCTGGAAGGTTGGAACCTACACCGCCACGAACTGGCGGAACGCGACCTTTTGCGGGCGCTTCACCGCCAGCCCACAGAAGCCGAAATCACCGAAGAGATGGTCCGGAACGAGGCGCTTGCGGCTGCGACTGCGGCAAGGGCGGACAGTGACTAGGAAACAATCAGGCATGAATGAGAGGAGGAATCACAATGGCGACTTTCGCACAAGTACAGGTGGTGCTGACATTCCTGCAGCATCTTTTGGGCGGTGCCCTTTCGCCCGATCGGTCGGCCCTGGTTACCCAGGCGCTCACTATCCCCGAAGAAAAGGCCGCCCAGCTGCTGGCTGAGCTGAACACTTGATAGACCCGCCGGGGTGGCTGCGAGGCTTCCCCGGCCAAAATGTCGGAAAAGGTTGGTGAAAACATGACAAGAGACGAGGCCAAAACCCGGCTGGAACGATACACCGGGCTTCGGCTGGAAGTGCGCATCCGGCTGGAGCGGTTGGCCACACTTCAGCAGATGGACCGGGAGCGGCCTTCCCCATGCGGCAGCCGGTCGGAGGAGTACGCCCGGGAAATTGCTCCCATCGTACAGGCAAACCGCCGGGAAATGGCCGAGATTGAGGCCGCCGTGGCTGCCCTGCCTGATCCGTTGGAACGAGAGGTACTGCGGCTGCGATACCTGGAATTCTCCAAAGATCCACGGACCGGCAAGAAGAGCGTCCGGCATATCACCTGGAAAGAAATTGGCCGCATAGTGTATGGGGATGGCGGCAAATCTGGGCAGAAATCTGCCCAGCGCCACTTGGAAAGGGCTATTTCTTATCTGGCCACCATCTGGCCGGAATCCGGGCAATAAAAAAGAGCCGCCCTCCCGGACGGCCCACAACCTTATCACCAGTATAGCACGAACGGGAGGGCAGCACAATGGAAGAAACCAGAACCCCCGGCGGAACGGGCGCACAGCAGGCCGCACCGCCGCTCGATCAGCGCCAGGAGCTGAACAACATGCTCGCCCAGCTGGCCCGTCAGGGCAACAGTGCGGCCCTGGCTCAGCTGTGGGAAATCAACCGGCCTGTGATCCGCACAATGTTCTGGCGCTGGTACAGCCGGAATCAGAGCGCGGCCGAATCCGCCGGGGTTACCCTGGAGGATCTTGACCAGGAAGGCTATTTTGCCGTGAAAGAGGCAGCAGAGTATCACAACCCGGAGAAAGGCGCTTTTCTGACGGCGCTGCAATATTTTGTGCAGCATCGAATCCAGAAGGCCACCTTGCAGGGCCGTGGGCGGTATGTGGTCACAGAGGACGGCCGCCGGGTGAGAGTCTCGGCGGAACCATTGGACAGAGCCCAGAGCCTGGACGAGCCTGTCCCGTGGGACGATGACGGAGAAGTTACCCGGGCCGATGTAACTCCAGATCCGGCGGCTGCCCAGGCCTTTGAGGATGCAGAGCAGAACAGCTACCGGCAGGAGCTGCGGGCGGTTCTGGACAAGGCGCTGTCCCTGCTGCCCGATCGGCAGCGGGATGTGATTGCCCGGCGATTCTATGAGGGACTGACCCTCCGGCAGGCCGCCGAGCTTGACGGAGTAACCCAGGAGCGAATCCGACAGATGGAGGACAAGGCGCTGCGGGCGCTGCGCCAAAATCAGGAGCTGCGCCGGTTCTACGGCGAGGATCTTCTTTCCCGGGCCTATCAGGGAACCGGCTTCGGAGCCTGGAAAAGCGGCGGCAGCGTGCAGGAGCGCCTTGTGGAACGCCAGGAAGAGAAGGAACGCCGCCTTGCTGCATCCAGCACAAAACACCTGGCCGAGCTGCTGGGCCTGGATGCAAAGGAGCTGTACGGCTTTTTCGATGATGTGCAGCAATAACCGCCGGTCAACCACAACCACGAAACAGGGGGCACGCGGCCCCTTGCGATATATTTTACTTATGGAGGATTGAACCATGAACAACAATCAGAAGGCCATCAAGGACAGCGCACAGAGCATTTTTTCGGAGCTTGCGCTCTTTTCCAACGCGGTGACGGACTTTCAGAAGAAGGCCCGGGAAATTTCGAAGGAAGAGTACTTGACCAATGAGGGCATCGAAGCCAAAACAAACGAGGCCAAGGCGTACCTGGTCAAGCGGGCTGTCGAGCTTAGCTCCAGTATTTCGCTGAGCCTGGCGACGATCCGCAAGGCAGCCATGGCCATGGAAGAGAGTTTCGTTATCTCCCCGGAGCTTCAGGCGGCCATTACTCTGACCAGCGCAGCAGGGGAAAAGCTGGACACTTCCGCGCGTGATCGGATGTGGAAGCAGTTCATTGGCGACAACAACGCCCTGCGCTCCCTCAAGGCCCTGTTTGACAGCAAGGGGATGTACACCAAGGAGATGGAAAAGTACATCTTCAACGCCGAGGACCAGTGCAATGACCTGGAGTCCTCGGCCCTCGACTTCAAGATCCAGCCCGGCACCAATTTGAACCAGACTGTCGCCTTCGGCCAGAAACTTGAAAAGTTCTGCGAGCTGGAGGGCGTGGAGCTGGACAAACCCTTTATCCAGTATTTGAACGCAGAGGATTACAGCCAGTTCTACACTGAGCAGCTGAGGACTGCCTTCGGTATCTAAGATACACGCACAAGGCCCGCCGGGTTTGTCCTGGCGGGCCTTCTGTATGCCTTAAATCATCCAGCCGCCGGGGCTGTCTTGTGCATTTTGTCGAACCAAGAGCGCCGCAGCGGCCCCGATCGGAGCCGATATCGTGGGGAGGCTCTGGCATTTTGCACAAAGAATCAGCTCTTTGCAGTTGGCTGCAACGGTTCCTCAACGAGCTGGGGAAGGGTGTGCCCACAAGCGGGCACGCTTTCCGCCTCTTCCATCGACACAAGCGGCAAAAGCCCGGCGGGTTAAATCGGCTAACGTGGACTATTTAAATCCGCAAGCCTTGCGGATTTAACGGCCTGCCGCGCTATGGTACAGAAGCACACCATAGGACGCTGGGTTTACTGTCCGTAAAACTGGACTATACAGCAGGTTGTCCACATAGTGGACAACTCCCTGTCGGCACGTTGCCGAACTGTTCGGCAACCCTCTTGCCAGAGATCCGGCTCGGCGGATCGATCTAAATCCAGCTTTCATCTGCGGCGATTACCTGCGCTTCAGATCCTCAGATTGTCATCTTGAATGGAAGTGTGTTCAAAAGTGTGTTATCCCGCAAAACAAAAGCCCCGCAAAGCCTTGCGCCTTGCGGGGTTTCTTTGGAGCAGATGATGGGAATCGAACCCACACAGCCAGCTTGGGAAGCTGGAGTTCTACCACTAAACTACATCTGCACGGAATCTGCAATTATGGAACAAGATTCAGTATACAGCATGGTGCCCCAAAAGTCAAATGGTTTTTTCGGTCGGTGCTTGCCGAACTGCCCGAAAAAACGTATACTGAAAGCACTATTATACCAACCAAACAGGAGGGCTGAAGTTATGAAAACCCCTGCCCGTGTTCTGGCGGTGGCTGCGTGTGCCGCCGCGCTGCTCGTGGTCAGCTGGGGCGTGCCCCATTACTTAATGAATACCGGTGTCCGGGTGGTGTTGCCGCCCCAGAGCGCCGCTTCGCAAGCGTCCGCTTCCGCTGTGCCCACGGCAACCCCGACCCCGCAGCAGCAGGCCGAAGCTGCGCTGGAAGCTCTGCGTGCAGCCGGTGCGCCGCAAGACCTTACTGCCGATTTTCTGCGCTTTTGCGAGGAGCAGTCCCCGGGCATCTGCACCGCGCTGGTGGCCGCGGTGAAAAACGAAGGGTACAGCGAGGAGCTGTTCTGGCAGGTCAGCGGCAAAAGCTACCTCTATTATCAGGCACTCTACACCCAGCCCATGGCGGAAAATGTGCACGATACCGGTGTGACGGATGGTCCGGCGGTGCTGGCCTTCACCGGCGATGTGAACTTTGCCGACGACTGGTATAACATGCTCCACTATGCAAAGACTGCCGGTATCGAGGACTGCTTTGGCGAAAGCCTGCTGGCCGAAATGCGTGCGGCGGATGTGCTTTTGTGCAACAACGAGTTCGCCTTTTCCGACCGGGGCAGCCCCATGCCGGGCAAGCAGTTCACCTTCCGGGCCAAAACCGCCAATGTTTCCATGTGGCAGCAGCTGGGGGCAGATATTGTGGGCCTTGCCAACAACCACTGCTTTGATTATGGTGAGGATGCTTTTCTGGATACTCTGTCCACCCTGCAAGGTGCGAATATTCCCTATGTGGGGGCGGGCAAAAACCTGGAGGAAGCCATGCAGCCCCAGTTCTTTCTGGTGGGCGGTATGAAGATCGGATACGTTGCCTGTACCCGTGCGGAAAAATACATTCTTACCCCAGAGGCGGGGGAAACCAGCCCCGGTGTGCTGCGCTGTTATGACCCGGAACTGGCGGTGCAGGCCATTCAGACGGCCAGCGAGCAGTGCGATTATCTGGTGGTCTACGTCCACTGGGGTACCGAAGGCTCCACTGTGCTGGAGCAGGCCCAGACCGATCTTGCAACCCGTTTCACCGAGGCAGGGGCAGATCTGATCGTGGGTGCGCATCCCCACATTTTGCAGGGAGCGGGCTGGCGGCAGGATACCCCGGTGCTGTACAGCCTGGGCAACTTCTGGTTCAATATGGAAACACTGGACTCCGCCCTTTTAAAGGTAACAGTGAGTGAACCGGGGGCGGCAGGCGCCACGGTACAGCTGCTGCCCTGCATTCAGACCGGCGGCCGGGTGAGCCTTCTGGAAGAAGATGCGGACAGGCAGCGGGTGCTGAACAGTCTGAACGACGTAATGGAAAATGGCTATTTTGATACGAATGGAAACCTTTGCAAATAAATAATTCAGGGAGGAATCGACCATGAGTGAACACTGTGGCGAGCGGCTTTGTGTGGAGCAGGGCCGCCCGGAAGATGCCCAAGAGCTGCTGGCTGTGCTGCGGCAGGTGGGCTCGGAAACCGATAACCTGACCTTTGGTGCAGAAGGGCCTTCCACCACGGTGGAACAGGAACAGGAGTATTTGCGGGCCATGGCGGAAAACCCCACCAGTGCATTTTTTGTGGCCCGGTTGGATGGACGTATGGTGGGCTCTCTCAGTTTTCGGGCCATGACTCTGGCCCGGGCCAGCCACCGGGCTGAGATCGGCATTTCAGTATTGAAGGAGTGCTGGGGCAAGGGGGTAGGAAGCCGGCTGATGGAGGCGGCGATCGATTTTGCGAAGAACAATGCGGGGGTTGAGATTATCTCGCTGGAAGTACGGGCAGACAACACCCGCGCACAGGCTCTTTATCGCAAATACGGCTTTGAAGAAATCGGTCGATTCCCCGGCTTTTTCAAGATTGACAGTAAATGGATCGACTTTATTTTGATGAATCTCTATCTGTGAGCCCGTGCCGCAGGGCAGCGGGCAGAACGGGCGGGAAAAAGGCGCGAAAAAACGAAAAAATTGCCACAAAGGGCCCGGTGAGCGGTTGGCGCTGCCGGGCCCTTTGTGCTATAATCAATTCATACAGGCTTTTGCCCGGTGAAGTGTGCACGGCGCGGATAAAACCGGAACAGATCGGGTGGGAAGCAAAAAGCCAAACGCCGTGCAGACACCGAAACCCTGTTTAAGGAGGTTTTTTCAATGGTAACTTGCAGCAAGACCGGCATGTACTACGCCCGCGGTCAGTGGGTGCAGGCAGACGGCGAGGCCCCCGCAAAGCTGGCGGCTCTGGGCTTTGATGAAAATGCGGTGAAGGATGCTCATACCGGCACCATTGCCTACGGCATTTTGCAGGCACACAATCAAAGTGGCGACCCGGAGATGCTGAAGCTGAAATTCGATTCCATGACCAGCCACGACATCACCTTCGTGGGCATTGTGCAGACCGCCCGGGCTTCCGGGCTGGAAAAGTTTCCGGTGCCCTATGTGCTCACCAACTGCCACAACAGTCTGTGTGCAGTGGGCGGCACCATCAACGAGGATGACCACCTGTTTGGTCTTTCCGCTGCCAAAAAATATGGCGGCATCTATGTGCCTCCCCACCTAGCGGTTATCCACCAGTATATGCGTGAGATGTACGCCGGCTGCGGCAAGATGATCCTCGGATCGGACAGCCATACCCGTTACGGTGCGCTGGGCACCATGGCCATTGGTGAGGGTGGCGGCGAACTGGCCAAGCAGCTGCTGGGCCGCACCTATGATGTGGCCCGCCCCGGTGTGGTGGCAGTGTATCTGACCGGCAAGCCCGCAGTGGGTGTGGGCCCGCAGGACGTGGCGCTGGCCATCATCGGCGCGGTGTTCAAAACCGGCTATGTGAAGAACAAGGTGATGGAATTTGTGGGCCCCGGCATTGCTGAGCTGCCTCTGGAATACCGCAGTGGTATTGATGTGATGACCACCGAGACCACCTGTCTGTCCAGCATCTGGTGCACCGACGAGGTCACCCACGATTACCTGACCGTGCACGGCCGCGGCGGCGATTATAAAGCACTGGCCCCGGCGGATCTGGCCTATTACGACGGCCTGGTAGAGGTGGATCTTTCCAAGGTTCGCCCCATGATTGCCCTGCCCATGCACCCCTCCAATGTGTATACCATCGAGGAGCTGAACCAGAATCTGGAGGACGTCCTGCACAAGACCGAGGAGGACTGCGCAGCCCTGATGGGCGGCAAGGTCCGGCTGGATCTGGTCAGCAAGATCGAGAACGGCAAACTGCGGGTGGATCAGGGCGTGATCGCCGGCTGCGCAGGCGGTATGTACTCCAATATCTGCGAGGCAGCCACTATCCTGAAGGATCACACCGGCGGCAATGGGGAGTATGCCCTGAGCGTATATCCCTCCAGCCAGCCCACCATGATGGCTCTGATGAAGAATGGTGCTCTGGCCAGCCTGATGGCAGGCGGCGCCACGGTTCGTACCGCATTCTGCGGCCCCTGCTTCGGTGCGGGCGATGTGCCGGCCAATGGTTCGCTGAGCATCCGTCACACCACCCGGAACTTCCCCAGCCGGGAAGGCTCCAAGCCGGGCAGCGGCCAGATTGCCGGTGTGGCTCTGATGGACGCCCGTTCCATTGCGGCTACTACCCGCAACGGCGGCATCCTGACCCCCGCCACCGACATCGACTACGATCCCACCATTCCGCCCTATGAGTTCGACGATTCCAGCTACCGCAGCCGCGTTTATTCCGGCTACGGCAAGGGCAATTACGACGAGCTGCTGCGCCTTGGGCCCAACATCAAGGACTGGCCGGCCATCCAGCCTCTGCCCGAGAATCTGCTGCTGAAGATCAGCAGCTACATCACCGATCCGGTGACCACCACCGATGAGCTGATTCCCAGCGGTGAGACCAGCTCCTACCGCTCCAATCCTCTGGGTCTGGCCGAGTTCACCCTCAGCCGCAAGGATCCGGAATATGTGGGCCGCGCCAAAGCGGTTCAGGCCGAGGAGGCTGCCCGTGCTGCCGGTGAGGGCAATGCGGATCTGCTGGAGCGCATCCATCAGGTGCCCGGCTGCGGTGAGCTTGACTGGAAACAGCTGGGCATTGCCTCCAGCATCTACGCGGTGAAGCCCGGCGACGGTTCTGCCCGTGAGCAGGCTGCCAGCTGCCAGCGCGTGCTGGGTGCAGGCGCAAACATCGCGGTGGAATATGCCACCAAGCGGTATCGTTCCAACCTGATCAACTGGGGTATGCTGCCTTTCCAGCTGGCCGGCCCCACCCCCTTCGGCCTTGGTGACTATGTGCTGGTTCCCAATGTGCGGGAAGCTCTGGCCGGTGATCTTTCCTGTGTGAAAGCCTATGTGCTCAGCCTGGAAGGGCCGCTGGAATTCCACATGAGCCTGGCTCCGTTGACTGCGGATGAACGGCAGATTCTGCTGGACGGCTGCCTGATCAACTATTATAAGCACGGCTGATTGGCCGCTTTATGCCCCGGTGCTGCCCAAACGCAGCCACCGGGGCGTTTTGCATCCGGAGGTATCCGACACAAGAATTGTTTGCGTGACGCAAAAAGTATGCTATAATAAAAGTTAATTGCAAAATAATACTTTTTTCACGCCCACGGCCGGTGCCGGTGCGGCGTATCTGCCATTCCGGTCAAAGGAGGGAACTGCCCATGCCCGGCGATCTGCATACTCATACCACATTTTCCGACGGTTCGCTGAAGGCGGACTGGCTGCCCCGGTTGGCAGCGCGTGTCGGTTTAAGCCATCTGGCCATCTCGGACCACGATTCCATGCACTCGGTGCGATACGGCTATGCCAACCGGATGCGTGAGAATGTGCGCCTGATTCCCGCCACCGAGCTCACCGCATTCGATTTTGAGCGGGGGCGGCGGGTGCATATTCTGTGCTATTGGCCGGACGAAAGCTGCCCGGATCTGATTGCGCACTGCCAGCTGATGGCGGACCGGCGCAACGCGGTTTGCCGCCAGAGCGGCCGGGAACTGGAACAGATCTATCCCCAGTTCCGGCTGGAGGACGCGCTGGCCCTGGCTCAGGACGGCGGTGTGCTGTATAAATCCACCCTGATGCAGGTGTTGTGCGACTACGGCTTGGCGGACGGCATTTATAAGGAAACCTATAAGCCGCTGTTCGGTAAGGGGGGCAAGGTGCTCCACGATCCAGACTACCAGACGGTGGATCAGGTGCTGGAAGTTATCCGCAAGGCCCGGGGTGTGGCGGTGTTCGCCCACCCCAGTGTGTACCAGAGCATGGAGCTCGTCACCGAGCTGGCACTGGCGGGCCGGATTGACGGTATTGAGATTGAGCATCCCCGCAATACCCCTGAGGATAAAAAGGTGCTGTATCAACTGGCGGCTCAGTGCAATCTGCTGGTCACCGGTGGCAGCGATTTTCACGGCCGCAACACCGGCAGCCCACGGGCGCTGGGCATGTGCCGTACCGGTGACGATGCACTGGAGCGGCTGGAACATCTGGCGCAGGCCCGGAAGGGATGAAAATGCAGAAGCGGCGCGTATTTTCCGGCGTCGCTGCCCATAATCAAGCCATACCCGGCGGGCTGCTCTGCAGTATCCGCCGGTTGGAACGGGAGAGGTATTTGCGTGCCTGCCCGTTTGATAGAACACACAGTTACGCACAATAAAAGGAGAAACCCAACATGACCCATACCTATCAGAACCGGGGCGTCTGTTCCCGCAGCACCACTGTTACCCTGAGTGAAAATGGCATTATTCAGGAAGTAAGCGTGGTGGGCGGCTGCAATGGCAACCTGAAGGGCATCTGCCAGCTGCTGCAGGGCATGCCCGCTGCCGAAGCCATCCGCCGCATGGAGGGCACCACCTGCGGCCCCCGTGCCACTTCCTGCCCGGATCAGATCGCCAAGGCCCTGAAGGCCGCTCTGCAGGAAGAGGGCCTGTAAAGCCGGCGTTTGAAAAAGTTCTGAAAAAGCCCGCCTCTGTGGAAACAGGGGCGGGCTTTTTTGTGCGCGGAAGGGGTCTTGTAAAATCGAGTCAATGGGGTACAATGAAGCCAGAAACCCTGACCGGCGGGTCAAGGGGACGAAGAGGGAAAGGGGATGGCAGAATGGACCGGATGCGTCAGCTGCCCAGAGAAAAACGAAAGGCGGTGATGCACGCCGCCATGGAGGTGTTTGCCCAAAGCGATTATAAACGGGCCAGCACCGAGGAGATTGCCCGCAAGGCAGGCATTTCCAAAGGGCTTTTGTTCTATTATTTCAAAAACAAGCAGACGCTGTACTTATATCTGGCCCGGTACTTGCAGTCGTTTATTGAACAGAACATGAAGATGGAGCAGATGGCGGGCATCACCGACTTTTTCGATTTGCTGGATTACGGCATGGAGGAAAAGCTGGCCATTCTGCGAAAGCTGCCCTGGGCGCTGGAATTCTCGGTGCGGATGTACTACACCGCTGAGCGGGATATCGGCCCGGCGCTGCAAAAATACCAGGTGCGGGTGCTGGAGGAGCTGTGGGAGCGGTACTTCACCGGAGTGGATCTGGAGAAATTCCGCCCCGGTGTGCAGCCGCGGCAGGTGCTGGATATGCTGGTCTATCTGACCGACGGTTACATCCACCGCCGGCGTATGGAGCAGAAACCTCTGGAACTGGAGGAGCTGGTAAGGGAATACATGGTGTGGCGGGGCATTCTGCGCAGCTATGCCTACAAGGAGGAGTATCAATGAGCGAATCGGTGATCACAGTCAGCAATCTGACCAGAGATTACGGCAGGAGTCGGGGTGTGTTCGGGCTGGATTTTGAGGTGAAGCAGGGCGAAGCGTTTGGCCTTCTGGGGCCGAATGGCGCGGGCAAGACCACAACCATCCGCCAGCTGATGGGTTTCGTCCGGCCGGACAGCGGCAGCGCCCGTATTTTCGGAAAAGACTGTTTTACACAGGCTGCCCGGGTACAGCGGCAGGTGGGATATCTGCCCGGAGAACTGGCGCTGATGGACGATATGACCGGTATGGCCTTTATCCGGCTGATGGCGGGGCTGCGGGGGCAGCGTGATCTTTCCCATGCCCTGCAGCTGTGCGCCCGGTTCGGGCTGGATGCGAATCAGAAGATTCGAAAAATGTCCAAGGGAACCAAACAGAAGGTGGGGCTGGTGTGCGCGCTGATGCACCGTCCCCGGCTGCTGATTCTGGATGAACCCACCAGCGGCCTGGATCCGCTGATGCAAAACCAGCTGTGGGAAATTCTTCTGGCGGAAAAACAGCAGGGTGTGACGATCCTTTTGTCCAGTCATATCTTTGAAGAGGTGGAGCGCCTGTGCGATCGGGCAGCCCTGCTGCGCAGCGGACGTGTTGCGGCGGTGGAACAGCTGGGCGAACTGCGAACCAAGGCCAGCCGGGTGTATCAGCTGCGGTTTGAAACTGCGGCGCGGGCGGCGGTGTTTGCGGAAGGCTGGCCCGGTGCGGCGGCAAAGGGCGAGTGGGTGCAGCTGCGCCTTGGCCGGGGTGAACCGGTGGCCCGGCTGCTGGCACAGGCGGCGCAAAGCGGCGTGCAGGATCTGCAGACCCGGCAGGAAAACCTTGAGGATATGTTTTTGCGGATGTATGGGGGGCAGGACAAATGAGCGGAGCGTTGCTGAAAAAGGAGCTGCGGGCAAACGGCCTGCTGGTGGTGATTTTCCTTGGGGTGGTCACTCTGTACGGATCCATGATCACCAGCATGTTCGACCCAAAACTGGGCGACAGCCTGAATACCATGATGGAGAGCATGCCGGAGCTGTTTGCGGCTTTTGGCATGAGCAATCCGGGAGCCAGTCTGACCCAGTTTCTGGCCAATTATCTTTACGGCTTTCTGCTGGTTGCGCTGCCGCTGGTAATGATTCTGATTCTGGTGCAGCGGCTGCTGGTGCGATATATGGAGCGCGGAGCCATGGCCTGGCTGCTGGCCAGCCCGGTGCCCCGCTGGAAGCTGGCTGTTACTCAGGCCTTTGTGCTTGTGGCGGCAGTGGTGCTGCTGGTGGGCTATATGACCTGCCTGTGCGGGGGATTGGCGGAAGTACTGTTCCCCGGTGAGCTGGAATTCGACCGTTTTGCGCTGGTGAATCTGGGCGATCTGGGGCTTTTGCTGTTCTTTGCGGGGCTGTGCTTCTGTTCAGCCTGTCTGTTCCAGAGCAGCGGCCCGGCCCTGTGGGCGGGTGGAGGTCTGTGCGTGGCCTTTGTTCTGCTGGATATGCTGGCCGGTGTGGGGGAAGAAGCGGAGTTTCTGCGCTGGTTCACCCCGGTGACGATGTATGACCCGGTGGCGCTGGCAAATGGAGAAAACATTTTTCCACTGGCGGGGCTGTATCTGGGGGCACTGGCCCTCTTTGTCGCCGGTGTGATGGTTTTTTCCCGTCGGGATATCTGCGTGTGATTCAAAACAGCTCAGCAAGCAGGAAAAAAGTCCGCTTTCCGGTATGCGGATGCCGGAAGGCGGGCTTTTTGCATCGTTCCGGTTTAAAACGTGTATTCGGCGGGCCATACTCTTGCCGGAACGAACAAACGAAGGGAGAACGATGGCAATGAGCTACCGGTTTAAAGGCTTTTCCCGCAGCGCGGCGAAAATGCTGAATCTGGCCCTTTCGCTGGCAGGGCAGCGGGGGCAGCGGCAGGTGAGCACCGGTCATATCCTGCTGGCGATTCTGACCCAGGGGGGAAGCCCGGCGGCCAATCTGCTGGCGGCCCGTGGTGTGACTTCGGCAAAGATTCTGGGAAGGGTGGAGCAGCAGCCGGGGGATGCCGCCTGCCGCCTGAGCCCGAAAAATATGATGGCGGAAAGCTGCAAGGCACTGGATTTTGCGGTGCTGGGGGCCCATGCTGCCCGCATGAAGGAGGCCCAGTGCGAGCATGTGCTCTGCGCCATACTGGAGGACCCCACCTGCACCGCCAGTCGCTGGCTGGCTGAGTTGGGGGTGGACGTGAATGCCGCCGCCAAGGAGTGTCGCCAGCTTTCGGGCCAGCTGGTGCTGCCGCTGCAGCCCAAATTCAGTACTCCGGCGCCCAGCCGGAGCAGCCGTGCCAGCGATAAATACGGCAAGGATCTGACCCGAATTGCGGCGGAGGGCGGGCTGGACCCGGTGTTCTGTCGGGAAAGTGAGCTGGAACGGATGATTGAAATCCTTTGCCGCCGCCAGAAGAATAACCCCTGTCTGGTGGGCGAGCCGGGGGTGGGCAAAACCGCGCTGGCCGAAGCGCTGGCTCAGCGGATTGCCGCAGGCCGGGTGCCGGATACATTGCAGGGCCGTCGGCTGCTCAGTCTGGACATGGCCAGCCTGGTGGCGGGCACCAAATATCGGGGTGATTTTGAGGAGCGGCTGAAAAACCTGCTGGAAGAGATCTGCCGGGAGGGCAACACCATCCTGTTTGTGGATGAGCTGCACACGGTAGTGGGGGCAGGCGCAGCGGAAGGCGCCATCGACGCGGCCAATATTCTGAAGCCGCTGCTGGCCCGGGGCGAGCTGCGGATGATCGGCGCCACCACGCAGCAGGAATATCGCCGCTGCATGCAGAAGGACCCGGCGCTGGAACGGCGTTTTGGCCGGGTGCTGGTGGAGGAGCCGGAACCCCGGCAGGCGGTGCAGATTTTGCAGGGGCTGGCCTCCCGGTATGAGCGGTTTCATCAGGTGGTGCTGCCCCAGCGCACGCTGGAGGCGGCGGTGGAGCTGTCGGTCCGGTATCTGCCGGGGCGCTTTCTGCCGGACAAGGCCATTGACCTGATCGACGAAGCCGCCGCCGCGCTGCACATTCAGAATCAGGGCCAGCCGGGCATGCCCACGCTGGAACCGGATCAGCTGGCGGCAGTGGTGGCCAGAGCCAGTGGAGTGCCTGCCGAGCGCATTACCGAGCACCAGCGCCAGAAGCTGGACAAGCTGGAAGAGCGGCTGGCCCAGGCGGTGGTGGGGCAGCCACAGGCGGTGCACGCGGTGGCCGGAGCGGTGCGCCGGGCCTGCACCGGTCTGCGGGATCAGACCCGGCCCATGGGGGCGTTTCTGTTTCTGGGGCCTACCGGCGTGGGCAAGACGCATCTGGCCCGGGCACTGGCCAGCCAGTGGTTCGGCAGCGAAAAGGCACTGATCCGTTTTGACATGAGCGAATATATGGAGGCTCATGCTGCTGCCCGGCTCATCGGTGCGCCTCCGGGCTATGTGGGGCATGGTGAGGGTGGCCAGCTCACCGAGGCGGTGCGCCGCCGCCCGTACAGTGTGGTGCTGTTTGACGAGATCGAAAAAGCCCACCCGGACGTGCAGAACCTGCTGTTGCAGATTCTGGAGGAAGGCCAGCTGACCGACAGCGAGGGCCGAAAAACCGGCTTTTGCCATTGCATCGTGCTGCTCACCAGCAATCTGGGCGCACGGCATCTGTGCGGGCAGGCGGGAGCACTGGGCTTTGCGGCCGGGCAGGCGGCACAGCTTGCCCGGCAGAAGGAGCTGGCGCTGGAGGAAGCAAAACGCTTTTTCCGGCCCGAGCTGCTGGGCCGGATGGATGAGGCAGTGGTCTTTTCGCCACTGGAAGGGGCGGCACTGGAACAGATTACCGAACAGCTTCTGGATGAACTGGAGCAGCGGGCAGGCCGCAGCGGCTACCGGCTGAGCCATACCCGGGAGTTGACGCAGGAGCTTGCCCGGCGGGGACGGAGCGCCTACGGAGCCCGGGAGCTGCGCCGTCAGGTGAGCCGGGCGGTGGAGCAGGCTCTGGCCGACAGCATTGCCAGCGGGCAGGCTCAGCCAGGCTTAAGCTATACTGCCTGTGTGCAGCAGGGGCAGGTGTGCCTTCTGCCCGGTCAGCCGCAGGCAGACACACCGCAACCGATACAGGTGTAACGAAAAAGGCAGGTCATGCAGACCTGCCTTTTTGCTTTGGGTAGCTTGAGCGAGCGACAACCACCAGCTAAGCTGGTGGAATAAAAACGGCTTTAGCCCTAGACAAAGAGAAACCTCCC
>NZ_SLUM01000037.1 GCF_004345265.1 Allofournierella massiliensis | reverse complement strand
GAGGAAATCTTCTTCCTTTTTCTCTGTTCTTTTACTTTTCATGCAAAAAACCTGCTCTGGCTTGATTGTCACAGCAGGTTTTTCTACAAGCTGAGGCAGGTATCCCAGTGGGATACCTGCCTTTTTGCTTTTATGCTGTTTTTATCGCTGTTTATTGTTTTTTGCGGGTCATCTTCCAGATCAGTGCGGCAACGGCAGCGGCCTCAATGCCCGCCCGGCCTGCTTCATAGGCGGCCTCCAGCGCGTTCCAGTCCTCACCGATGTAATTCTGCCGGTCGTATCCGGCGAAGCTCTGGCTCAGCTGTTCCATTGCAGAATCGCTTTTCCAGGCGGCGTAAAGGTTCACCACGCCGCCATCCTCAACGGTCAGGTTGCGCACGGTCTGGCCATTTTGATACTCCACCGGACCGTCGGGGCGGGTGCTCCAGCCGGTAAAAGTGTAGCCGGTGCGGGTGAACCGGGCCGCGGGCAGCTGGAACTGCTGGCCGTATTCACTGTTCAGCGAATCCATGCTGCCTGCACCGCCGTTGGCAGAAAAACGCACGGTATAGCGGTTGGGCACCCGGCGGGCATAAACGGTCTGGCCATTGCCGGGGATATATTCTTCCCGGATGGGCTGGGTGAACTGGCTGTCGTAGAACCATTCCGACCGCTCGGAGCCCACAATGGGATCCTACTCCAGAAAATCCTCGGCATCCACTTTAAGGCCGGGCACGTTGGGCAGAATCAGGGTGCGCAGGTCGTTGTTGCGGCCCACAAAGCCGCTGTCCTCCAGCTTGGGGTTATGGCTCATGTCCAGCGTAGTGAGCCGATTGTGTTCGATGTGCAGAAAGCGCAGCTCGCTCAGCATGCTCACATCGATCTCGGTGAGTTTGTTGTCAAAGGTCTCGATAAACACCAGCTTGGTGTTGTGGCTCAGATCCAGGCTGGTGAGCAGATTGCTCCGGGAATACAGCTGGATCAGCTCCGGATTGCCGGAAAGATCGATCCGGGTGATCTTGTTCCTCTCGAAGTTCAGATCGATCAGGCTGGGGCAGCCGGTCACGTCCAGCGTGGTGAGCTGGTTTTCCCCCACATACAGCCCTTTCAGCAAGGGCAGGCGCAAAGTCAGGCTGGTCAGCCAATTGGCCTTGGCGTTCAGGTTCTTTAACTGCCGGTTTGCGTTCACATCCAGCTGTGTGAGCTGGTTGCCCCGGCAGTTCAGGCTTTCCAGATTGGTGAAATACTCGATGCCCTTCAGGCTGGTAATCCCCTGATTGCTCACATCCATGGAAGTCACCGCCTGCAGCTCATCCTCGGTGAGCGTGCCGTCCTGCCCGGCGCCGTTCAGGTTGGCCGGGTTCAGAATCCAGGCACGGAACGCAGCGTCGGGGAAATTCTGCCCGTTGACTGCCCCCCCTGCGCCGCACTTCCAGTTTCGGCCGCAGCGGGCTCCTCCGGCTGCGGAGCGGCTTGGAGCAGGGCTGCTTCCACAGGCTCGTCCACTTCTGTTTTCTTAACCTATCAGTATGAAAGGAATTAAACCGTCAAAACCACAAAAAAGCAGGCCTTCCCCCGTATGGTTCGGAGGAAAGCCCTACTTTTCTGCCGGTATTTTCCGATTTCGGGTCAGCTCAGCTGCTGATTGAACACGGTGATCAGGCGGCTCCAGGTGGCGGTGCCCACCTTACCGTCTGCCGTCAGGCCCTGCTGGCCCTGGAAGGCCACCACCGACTTTTTGGTGCCTGAACCGAACTTGCCATCCACGGTCAGCTGGGGAACCCCGGAAACCCCGTTCAGATAGCTTTGCAGAAAGCGCACCCAGTCGCCGCTGCTGCCCTGCTGCATCACATAGCCCGCATACCGGGTAACCACCTTGGGCGGGTTACCGGCCCGCACGGCCTCATACACCTTTGCAAGAGCTGCAAAGGTATTCTTGCCCAGCAGCGCATCGGCAGTGAGGCCGAACTGGGGCTGGAACCGGCGCAGCGCCGCCGAGGTGCCGCCACCGAACACTCCATCCGTCGAGATGGTCTGGATGCCGGTGTACACCTTGCTCAGAGCCGCCAGCTTCTGCTGCATGCTCTTCACCACCGCGCCCTTCGCACCGGGGGCCGTCACAATACCCGGGTAGATTTCGCCCGGGCCGTAGATGCCGGCGTACTGGGTGTACAGGGCGTTCCAGGTGCTCTGGCCGGTCATGCCGTCCACGGTCAGGCCCGCCATGGTCTGGAACTGCTTCACCGCCTGAACCGTGGCCCCGCCGTACTGGCCGTCCACCGTGACGCTCTGGATCTGCGGCCATTGCTTGCGAATGCCGTTGAGCCAGGTTTGTACCTGGGCCGAGTCCGGCCCCTTGCTTCCATTTTGCAGCACCGTTCCGAAGTACGGGGGCACCGCTGTGATTGTTGCCATATCTGCATCCCTCCTTGCGCCATTGTATGCGCAAAGCTTCCGGGATGTTCCACTCAATTTCCGTGCACCCACTCCTCCAGCCGCTCCACTGCCTCCAGCGCGGCGAAGCGCACCTCATAGCTCCGGCTGTTTTCCAGAAGCTCCTGCTGATCCTGCTGCGGATATTCGGCGGGCTGGGCAGCGCTCAGGCAAAGGGCCGGATACAGCACGCAGAACCAGTTGCGGCCCGCATGCTCGCCCAGCTCCACCCGCAGCGCGTCGTACCGGCCGGCGGGCAGGGTGAATTCTTCATAGGCGGTGGTGGGGAAATACATATTGGTCACATAGACCCGCACCGCCTGATCGCTGCCCTGCTCCCGCACCACCTGTTCGGCCGCCTGCTGGAAATCCGCCAGATGGGCCTGAGCCGTTTTCAGTGCGGTGCGCTGATCCGGCAGATCCGCAAAGAGGGTCCGGGCCGTTTCCAGCACCGCATCCCGCACCAGCAGCTTCAGGGCCTGATCCGCATCGCTGTTGGAATTTGCCTGCACATGCAGGCGAAGGGTATCCTGTCGCAGCGAAGCGCAACTTGCCGAAAAGGGGCCCAGCCAGCCGCTCACCGCCACCGCCAGCACCAGCCCGGCGGCCAGCGCCCCATGGGCCAGCCAATTCGCCCGATTCTTATTAAGTACACGCAAAAACATAAAACGCACGTCCTTTCCCTGGCAACTTCTGCCAATAGCATGGACGTGCGTTTTGCTTTTTATTCCTGCGGCCGGGATTTTTGTTCCGGCGCTTTTCCACCTCTGTTCCGGGTGTGGCCGGGGCGGCGGCTGTGCACCACCCGGGCGCCCCAGCGATCCGGCTGGGCCAGATAGACCTGGCTGTACTGCCCGCGCAGGACGGCGGCCGCCTTCTTTGCAGCCTGCTCGTCGTCAAACACGCCGAACACCGCCGCGCCGCTGCCGGTCATCAGGCTGGCCAGCGCGCCGTTGTCATCCAGCAGCCGTTTGATGGCCGGGGTCTCCTTTGCACCGCTGCACTCCTCCAACGCGTTGCCGCTGGCCGCGCACAGGGCGTTCAGATCTCCTGCCTTCACCGCTGCTTCGGCGGCAGCGGTATCCGGGTGGACGCTGCTGCCCACCTCATCGTACCGGGCAAAGGCCTCGGGGGTGCTCACACCCACACTGGGCATCACCACCACGAACCAGCAGTCCGGGCAGGGAGGCAGAGGCTTCAAAATATCGCCGATGCCCTGCACCCGGCAGGTGCCGCCCAGAATGGCAAAGGGCACGTCCGCACCGATGGTGGCGCCGATGGCACACAGCTCGGTGATGGACAGCTTTGCCCCGTACAGCTCATTCATGCCCACCAGCACGGCGGCGGCGTCGGCGCTGCCGCCCGCCATGCCCGCCCGCACCGGGGTGGCCTTGTGGATCTCGATCTCCACCCCGGCCAGCAGGCCGGTGTAGTGGAAGAAGGCCAGCGCCGCCTTGTAGGCGGTATTTTTCTCGTTGGCCGGGATGCGGCTGCCGGGCAGGCGCAGGATCAGATCCCGGCTTTTTCGCAGCACCACCCGCTCGTGCAGGGTGATGGTCTGCATGATCATATCCAGCGCATGATAGCCGCCGGGCAAAAGGCCGGTCACGTCCAGCGTCAGGTTCAGCTTGGCCGGGGCCAGCACGGTTACCTGTTTCATGGCTCACACCTCATTACAATTTTTTTAAAAGGAAAGATCGCCGGGTATCGATGGCCTTCACCGGGCACATCTCGTGGCAGCAGAAGCACCGGATGCATCTGGCCGCGTGGATGTGCGCGGTGCCCTGCACCGTGATGGTGTGCTGGGGGCAGATCTCGGCGCACTTGCCGCAGCCGATGCACCGGCTTTTGTTGATCACCGGGCGGGGCGCAAGCAGCCGCTCCACCGCGGGCACCGCCCAGCGCACGGCGCGGGGGGCCTTGTCGGCAAAGTCCACGCTGCCCCAGCTGGAGGGCAGCCGGTAGCCGGGAATGGGGCGGCACAGCTCCCCTTCCCCTTTGGCGCAGGCCGGGTCGAATTGTTCCGGGCACAGACCCCGGCCGATGGCCGCGTTTAAGTAAGGCACGTCCTTCGGGCGGATACCCAGCATCCGGCAGAGGGCAAGGTCCATCTGCAGATGATCCTCCGCCGCTGCCACAATGCCCACCATACGGGGTGTTCCCCCTGCCGGGCCGTCGCCCTCCTGGGCCAGAATGCCGTCCAGAATGGCAAAGCCGGGCTTCACGGTGCAAAGCAGATCCACCAGCATTCCGCCGAAGCGCTCTTTGTCCGGAAAGCGCATGTGCCACTCGGCCTTTTGCAGGCCGGGGATGCAGCCGAACAGATTCTTGGTGGCGGCGGAAAGGCCGGTCATCATGTGGGTTTTCAGCTTGGGCAGGTTGATGATCACATCGCAGTCCAGCACCGGCTCCAGCAGGGTGAACTGCTTTACCACCTGGCCCTTTGCCGGCACCTCCCGGCTTTTGCAGTCGGTATAAAGGGCAACGCCCTCCTCCCGGCACACGTCGGTCAGGCCGCTTACTTTATAGATGCTCCGCAGGATGCCCGGGTTGTAGACCCCGCCGGGGGAATCCGCCACCGTGATGGAAGCAGCACCCCGGCGGCGAACCGCCCGGATCACCGCCCGCACCAGCGCCGGGTGGGTGGTCACCGCCCGTTCCGGCGTGTGCTTGGCCAGCAGGTTGGGCTTAAGCAGCACCCGCTTGCCTCCAAGCGCCTGGGCTGCGGGCAGCTGGCAGAACAGCCGCTCCACCGCCGCGTCCACCGTCTGCTGGTCATAATTTGCCGCTGCGGCAAAATACACGTTTTTATCCATTCACGCCCTCTTCCCGCAGCTGCTGCAAAAAGGATTCGATCCGGTCCAGCGCCTGCTTCAGGTGGCTCACGGAATAGGCGTAACTGATGCGCACAAAGCCCTCGCCGCTGTCGCCAAAGGCGGTGCCGGGCACCACCGCCACCCGCTTGGCATACAGAAGCCGTTCGCAGAATTCGTCGCTGGAAAGGCCGGTGGACTGGATGCTGGGGAACACATAGAAGGCGCCCTTCGGCTCAAAGCAGGAAAGGCCCATCTCATTCAGGCGGCTGACCAGAAAACGGCGGCGCATGTCGTATTCCTGGCGCATGCGCTCGATCTCGTCGTCGCATTCCCGCATGGCCACCACTGCCGCATACTGGCTGGTGGTGGGCGCACACATGATGCAGTTCTGGTGCAGCTTGGTCATCACGGCAATCACCTCGCGCGGGCCGCAGGCAAAGCCCATGCGCCAGCCGGTCATGGCGAAGGCCTTGGAGAAGCCGTTCACCACCACGGTGCGCTCGGCCATGCCAGGCAGGCTGGCAATGCTCACATGGGGATGGTCGCAGTAGTTCAGCTCGGCGTAGATTTCATCCGAGAGAACCATGATGTTGGTATCCCGCAGCACCTCGGCAATGGCCTCCAGATCCTCCCGCTCCATCACCGCGCCGGTGGGGTTGCAGGGGAAGGGCATGATCAGCAGCTTGGTTTTGGGGGTGATGACTGCCTTCAGCTCGGCGGCGGTGAGTCGGAACTCGTTTTCTGCCTTCAGAGGCACCGGCACCGGCACGCCGCCGGTGAGGGTGGTGATGGGCTGATAGCACACAAAGCAGGGCTCGGGGATGATCACCTCGTCGCCCGGGGCCACCAGGCTGCGGATGCACATGTCGATGGCCTCGCTGCCGCCCACCGTGACCAGAATCTGGCCCAGCGGATCGTAGGAAAGGCCGAACCGCCGGTCCATATAGGCGGCGATCTCCTGCCGCAGCTTCTTCATGCCGGCGTTGGCGGTGTAGCTGGTCTTGCCCTTCTGCAGGCTCTTGATGCCCGCATCCCGGATGCGCCAGGGGGTCTTGAAGTCCGGCTCGCCCACGCCCAGGCTGATGCAGTCGTCCATTTCGGCGGCGATGTCGAAAAATTTACGGATGCCCGAGGGCCGCATCTCGGCGGCGGCCGGGGCAATCAAACGGCTGTAATCCATCACAGCGTAGCCCACTCCCTTTCGTCCGGCTCTTCCTCGGCGTACATCACGCCATCCTTTTTATAGGTGCGCAGCACAAAGTGGGTCGCGGTGGAGAGCACGTCGTCCATGGGCGAAAGGCGCTTTGCCACGAAGAGGGCAATCTCCTGGAAGCTGTGGCCCGCAATCACCAGCTGCAGATCATAGCCGCCGCTCATGAGCAGCACGCTCTGCACCTCGTCGAACTGGCTGATGGCCATGGCGATTTCGTCGAAGCCGTGGCTCTTTTTGGGGCGCACCCGCAGCTCGATCACGGCCTGTACCTTGTCGGTGCTCACCTTTTCCCAGTCCACCATGGCCCGGTAGCCCCGGATCACGCCCTTCTTGGCATAGTCGTCCATCCGGGCGGCCACATCCTCGGGGGTGGTGCTCAGCATGGCGGCCAGTTCTTCCACGCTCAGGCGGGCGTTT
This sequence comes from Allofournierella massiliensis, assembly GCF_004345265.1. Classification (GTDB taxonomy): domain Bacteria; phylum Bacillota; class Clostridia; order Oscillospirales; family Ruminococcaceae; genus Allofournierella; species Allofournierella massiliensis. Next base: position 20,299 of record NZ_SLUM01000037.1, on the reverse strand, counting down.
TCTTCCAACAATTTCAGCAAACGTTCCATACAATGGGTCACTTCTTTCTTTGTTGTTTGGCCCTCTTTGGGGCAGATTCGGCAATTTACCTTATTATAAAAAAAAATACCGTTAAAGTAAACCACGCGGCGGCAAAATCTGCTATAATGGCAATAACGTCTTGCAGCCGCCAGCGGCTGCAAACCGCCGCAAACCGGGCACCGCGCTGCGCGCCGTGCCGCCGCAGAGGGAGGATTTTGGTTTATGAAAGCTGTTATCACCGTGGTCGGAAAAGACACTGTGGGCGTGATCGCCAAGGTCAGCGCCGTGTGCGCCGAGCTGAACATCAATGTGGAGGACGTGACCCAGAGCATTATGCAGGATATGTTCTGCATGATCATGCTGGTGAACCTGAGCCGCTGCACCCAGGATATGGACGCCGTGCGCGCCCGCTTTGCCGCCATTGCCGACGAGATGGGCATGGAGCTGCACATCACCCGCGAAGAAGTGTTCGACGCGATGCATCATATTTAACAGAAGGGGGCCGTTCCATTGAGCATGATCAACACCAGCGACATCCTGGAAACCATCGGGATGATCACCTCGGAAAATCTGGACGTGCGCACCGTGACCATGGGCATCAGCCTGCTGGACTGCGCCGACCCGGACCCCAAAAAGGCCTGCGAGAAAATCTATAACAAGATCACCGAAAAGGCTGCCCGTCTGGTGCCGGTTGTGGAGAAGATTTCCACCGACTACGGCATCCCCATCATCAACAAGCGCATCAGCGTGACCCCCATCGCCATGCTGCTGGCCAGCGCCCCCACCGCCGATCCGGTGGAGTATGCCAAGGCGCTGGACCGGGCAGCCAAGGCCGTGGGCGTGAACTTCATCGGCGGCTTCGGCGCGCTGGTACACAAGGGCTTTTCCGCCGGTGACGAGCGGCTGATTGCCTCCATTCCCCAGGCGCTGGCTGAGACGGATATCGTGTGCAGCAGCGTGAACATCGGCTCCACCAAGACCGGCATCAACATGGACGCGGTGAAGCTGATGGGCGGCGTGGTGCGCAAGGCCGCTGAAATTACCGCCGACAACCAGTGCATGGGCGCCGCCAAGCTGGTGGTGTTCTGCAACGCCCCTGAGGACAACCCCTTCATGGCCGGTGCCTTCCACGGCGTGGGCGAGCCGGACTGCGTGGTGCACGTGGGCGTTTCCGGCCCCGGCGCCGTGCGTGCCGCGCTGGCAAAGCTGCCCAAGGACGCCCCGCTGGACGAGGTGGCCGAGCTGGTGAAGCGCACCGCCTTCAAGATCACCCGCATGGGCCAGCTGGTGGGCAATCTGGCCGCCAAAGAACTGGGCGTGCCCTTCGGCATCGTGGATCTTTCGCTGGCTCCCACCCCCGCCGTTGGCGACAGTGTGGCCAACATTCTGGAAGAGATGGGGCTGGAGAGCTGCGGCTGCTGCGGCACCACCGCCGCGCTGGCTCTTCTGAACGACGCGGTGAAGAAGGGCGGCGTGATGGCCTCCAACCATGTGGGCGGCCTGTCCGGCGCCTTCATCCCCGTAAGTGAGGACGACGGCATGATCAAGGCGGCCCGCTGCGGCAGCCTGTGCCTGGAAAAGCTGGAAGCCATGACTGCCGTGTGCAGCGTGGGCATCGACATGGTGGTGCTGCCCGGCGACACCCCCGCCGAGGTGATCAGCGCCCTGATTGCCGACGAGGCGGCCATCGGCATGGTGAACACCAAGACCACCGCCGTGCGCGTGATTCCCGCCATCGGCCGCAAGGCCGGCGAGGAGCTGGATTTCGGCGGCCTGCTGGGCTACGCGCCCATCATGCCCATCAGCACCTATAGCCCCAGCGTATTCATCAACCGGGGCGGTCGCATCCCCGCTCCTCTGCAGGCGCTGAAGAACTGAAAACATTCCCGCTCATTTTATTCATCATGGCAGAAAAAGAGGCCTCCCGCCGGGAGGCCTCTTTTTGTTTTCCTTATATTATAAAAAGGATAAAAATGCCTCCGGCCCGGAGAGAGAGGATCGGGCCGGAGGCGGCAGGGTTCAGGAAGGCCAAGGATCAGCCTTTTACAAAGGCGCCTTCCTTCATGATGACCTTCATGTTGTCCACGGCGATGGCGCGGATGTTCTCCAGAGGATTGCCCTCGATGACCAGCAGGTCAGCGGACTTGCCGGCTTCCAGAGTACCGGTCACGTCGTCCACCTTCAGCATCTCGGCGCCAACCCTGGTGGCGGCAACGATGGTATCCATCTCGGAGATACCGGCGCACTCCACGAAGGAGTACATCTCGCCAATGGCGGTGGTGCCATAGGGAGTCAGACTGCTGCAGAAGGAGTCGGAACCGATGGTCAGGCCGATGCCCTTGGCCTTGGCCTTGCGCAGGTTGGCGTAGATGCGGTTCAACTCTTTCTCAACAACGGTCTCACCGGGCTGAGAGTCGTGCATCTCGGGGATGTACACGGGGGGATAGGTCTTGAACCACTCGTGCAGGAACTGAATGGTGGGACAGAAGTAGATGCCCTTCTCGGCCATGATGTCCAGGCATTCGTCGTTCAGAGCCTGGCCATGGATGATCAGATGCACACCGGCCCGTGCGGAATCCAGAGCGCCGCCGAAGCCCTCGGCATGGCTCCATACAGGAATGCCGACCATGTTGCATTCGTCCACAACGGCCTTGATCTCTTCGTATGTGTAGTGCTGATCGGTCTTTTTGTCCCAGCGCCAGATGCCGCCGCCGGTGGACCAGATCTTGATGGCGTCCGGGCTCTGACGCAGACGACGGCGAACCGCCTTGCGCAGCTCCCAGGGACCGTCCACGCGCTCGGCCCAGGGATGGCTCTCGTCGTTGTACCAGCTGGGCAGCTTGTGGCTGTCGCCATGGCCGCAGGTGCGGGCGAAGCCCAGGCCGGTGCCAACCACGCGGGGGCCGGTCATAACGCCGCGCTCGATCATATCGCGGATCTGCAGGCCGCTGCGGCTGATCTCACCAACGGTGGTCAGGCCGTGCTCCAGGCACTCGTGAGCCTGCTGAACGGCAACCACGGTCTTCTGGATGGGATCCTCCAGAACCCAGTCGGTGTCGTCGTCGGTCAGGTTGCCGGAGAAGTGCAGATGGGTGTCGATCAGGCCGGGCATGATGGTCTTGCCGGTGATGTCACGGGTCTCGTAATCGGGGCCGTACTCCTTCTTGGGGCCGGCGTAAACGATCTTCTTGTCCTCTACCAGAACCAGAGAGTCCTTGACCGGCTCGGCGCCGGTGCCGTCGATCAGCAGACCGCCAACAAATGCTACCTTACTCATAATGAAACAAACCTCCTGTTTCCAATGTTTGTTTATGTACCGAAGCGTGTTTTGTGCGCTTATAGGTTCACGGGAAAAATTACTTTTTCTTGGCTGCCTTGGTAACGGCCATCAGGATCAGGCCGATGACCAGCCAGCCCAGAACGATGCCCCATTCCACGCCGTTCAGAGCAGCGGGGCTGAAGGGAACCACCATCAGCAGAATCACGATGGTGCCGGCCGCGATGGCGGCGCAGATGCCCAGCTTACCGCCGGGAACCTTGTAGGGCCGGGGCAGATCGGGCTCGGTGTAGCGCATGCGCAGACAGGCCAGGCTCACCATGGTGCAGCTGAAGATGAAGGCCAGCGCGGAAACGTTGGTCAGGCTCAGCAGCATGTTCTTGCCCAGGAAGGGCCCAATCACGGTGATCACTGCCAGAATGGTGCAGGCCAGCTTGGGGCAGCCGGACTTGGAATCCAGCACCGCGAAGGACTCGGGCAGCTGGCCCTTGCGGCCCATGGCCAGCATGATACGGCTGGTGGCGCCGAAGAAGGAATTCATGGGGCCCATGGGTCCGAGGGTGGCAATGATGAGCATCACCACATAGAAGATCATGCTGATGTCCTTCAGGCAGGCCAGCGCGGGCACGTCCTTGGTGATGAACTCGGTCCAGGGAACGATGGTGCCGAAGGAGTAGATGCAGATGATGTAGAAACCGCCGGCGGCCAGCAGAGCCAGGCTGATGATCTTGCCGAATTTGTTCCAGTCCAGACCCTCGGCGGCCTCCTCGGCCTGCTGGGGAATGGTGTCAAAGCCGGCGTAGAAGAACGGGGTCATAACCAGCACAGACACGATACCGGCAAACATGTTGGTACCGGCGGTCTGGGTGGTGCTGCTCTGCACCTGCTGGAAGGAGGGCAGAATGTTGGCGGGGCCGCCCTTGAAGAAGGAGATGCCCATGGCCAGCAGCATGCCGGCCAGCAGCGCCTTGGTCAGGAAAGCCTGCAGCTTGGCGGCGCTGGAAGCGCCCTTGAAGTTCAGCCAGATCACATAGAAGGCGAAGGCCAGCGCGATGATGGTGGGGAACAGATAAACATCCGCACCCAGAATGCTGTACAGCTTCACCGACCGCAGGATCGGGAACAGATCGCCGAACATCTGGCTGACCAGAGTGGAGATGGCGATGGCCTCCCAGGGGCACAGGATACCGTTGCCCAGAACCAGGAACCAGCCGGTGATGTAGCTCAGGGTGTGGCCGAAGGTGCGGTCCACATATTCCACAATGCCGCCGGAGATGGGAATGGCGGCGGTGAGCTCACCGAATACCGCGCCGATGGGCACCAGGAACAATGCGCCGATGCCGAAGGCGATCATGGCGGCGATGGGGCCGCCGCCGGTGACCATCCAGTCGCCGACCTGCAGCACCCAGCCGGTGCCGATGATGGCGCCAAAACCGATGGTGAAGAAGTTCCACAGCGACAGGGTCTTTTTCATGCCGCCCTGTTCGGGCGCCGCTGTCTGGGGAGAGTTTGCCATGAAGATTTCCTCCTTGTTGCAGGGCGTTCGGGTATGCCTGCCCCTTGGCCAAAGGCAGATTTCAGCCCTGTTTTTTCGTCTCTCTCACCCACCTGAAAAAACGTTTCCGGCGGGCACGGCAACACTATAACAAGTTTTTCTCAATGTGTGTACAGCTCGCGCACAATCTGCACTTTTACCGTCAAAATCTGCAAAAGCGGTTGATTTTATTTACTTTCAGACATATAATATAGACAATTTGAACAAACCAAAGGTAAATTTTTCTACTTCATTTGCATGGCGTTTTTTCGTTTTTTGCCCCAGGCGGGAGGTTTTTCTGGTTTATGATCCGATACATTGCACTGTGCGGCCGCGACCGGCAGGAAAATTCCCAGATGCTGCGCGGCCTTGCCCCGCTGAAAAAGCGCGGCGGGCTGGAATTCGTGTGTTTTGAATCCAGCCGCACCCTGCTGGACGAATACGCCCGGGGCCGCCGGTTCGATCTGATCCTGCTGGATGTGGGCGATGACGGCGCGGGGCTTTCCGCCGCGATCCAGCTGCACCGGCTGCACCCGGCCATGAGCCTGATTCTGCTGGCGGGCAGCGACCGGTGGGCCATTCCCGGCTACCGCACCCGGGCCTGCGGTTATCTGGTGCGCCCCTTCTCCGGTGCACTGCTGCAGGAGGAGGTCTGGCAGGCGCTGACCCACTGCGAAACACCAGATTTTTATTACAGCTTCACCAGCGAGGAGGGCACGGTGCAGATCAAGCACAGCGAGATCTATTATTTTGAATCGGACGTGCGGCGCATCACCCTGGTGGGCGAAAGCGCCAGCTACCAGTTCAGCGGCCAGATCAGCCAGATTGCCCAGCAGATGGAACCCTTCGGCTTTGCCCGCACCCACAAGAGCTATGTGGTGAACCTGCTGCATGTGGAAAATCTGTTCCGGGAAGTGCTCACGCTGGCCAACGGCAGTCAGGTTCCCTGCAGCCGGATGCACCACCAGGAGGTGGCCCGCCGCATCCGGGACCGCCAGCCCTCCACCGAACTGTGGGCCCCGCCCCGTTCCTGAACATTTTTACCTCTCCTTCGCCCTGGCTCCGCCGGGGCTTTTTCTTTGCCCGACCCCTTCTGTGACGGCTTCGCTGCCGCCCGCCCTTCCCCTTATATTGACAATTGAATCCACAGGTGCTACACTGGTGCAGCGTATAGGCATTATAATAAAGTATTGAAACCATACCAAAGGCGGGGCGGCTGCCCCGTTTTTTCAAAAGAGGGGTTTACGCAATGACACTTGATCAACTGCCGATCGGCAAAACCGCCACCATCACGGCGGTGAATGGCTCCGGCGCGCTGCGCCGCCATTTTCTGGACATGGGCCTCACCCCGCGCACGCTGGTGACCCTGCGCAAGGTTGCCCCCATGGGCGACCCCATCGAACTGGAACTGCGGGGCTACGAGCTGACCCTGCGCCTGGAGGATGCAAAAAGCATCGACATTGAGGGCGTGCACACCCGCACCCCCGAAGAGGTGGAAGCTGAACATCACCACCAGCACGACCTGCGTGCGGTGGAGCCCATCGCCCACCCGGGCCTTGGCGAAGCGACCACAAAACGGGGCCGTACCGCAAACGCGCTGCCCGCGGGCACACCCATCACCTTTGCGCTGGCGGGCAACCAGAACTGCGGCAAGACCACCCTGTTCAACCAGCTCACCGGCTCCAACCAGCATGTGGGCAACTTCCCCGGCGTGACCGTGGACCGGAAGGACGGCCAGATCCGCAAGCATCCGGAGGCCACCGTGGTGGACCTGCCGGGCATCTATTCCCTGTCGCCCTACTCCAATGAGGAGATCGTGACCCGGGATTTTCTGATCAACGAGCGGCCGCAGGGCATCATCAACATCGTGGACGCCACCAACATCGAGCGCAACCTGTATCTGACCATGCAGCTGATCGAGCTGGGCATTCCCATGGTGCTGGCGCTGAACATGATGGACGAGATGCGCGCCAACGGCAACACGGTTCTTGTGAACCAGCTGGAGGAGGAACTGGGCATCCCGGTTGTTCCCATCAGCGCCGCAAAAAATGAAGGCATCGACGAGCTGATCGAGCACGCCATTCAGGTGGCCGTAAATCAGGAAAAGCCCGCCCGGGTGGACTTCTGCGCCGGCGCCATGCACCGCTGCATCCACGCCATCTGCCATCTGATCGAGGACCACGCCCAGCGGGCCCGGGTTCCCCTGCGTTTCGCCTCCACCAAGCTGGTGGAGGGCGATGTACCAATGCTGGAGCGGCTGCATCTTTCCGACAATGAGAAGGATCTGCTGGAACACGCCATCACCGAGATGGAGGCCGACCTTGCTACCGACCGGGAGGCCGCGCTGGCGGACATGCGCTACGCCTTCATCGGCGCGCTGTGTGAGCACACTGTGATCAAAAAAGGCGAGAGCCGGGAGCACGCCCGCAGCGTGAAGATAGACAGCCTGCTCACCCACCGTTTTCTGGCCATCCCCATCTTTCTGGGCATCATGGGGCTGGTGTTCTGGCTCACCTTCGGCCTGATCGGCCAGGGGCTGAGCGACCTGCTGGCCCTGGGGCTGGACGCCCTGACCGGCGTGGTGGACAACGCCCTCACCACCTACGGCATCAACCCGGTGGTGCACAGCCTTGTGATCGACGGCATCTTCGCCGGCGTGGGCAGCGTGCTCACCTTCCTGCCCATCATCGTGGTGCTGTTCTTCTTCCTCTCCATTCTGGAGGACTCCGGCTACATGGCCCGTGTGGCCTTTGTGATGGACAAGCTGCTGCGCAAGATCGGCCTTTCCGGCCGCAGCTTCGTGCCCATGCTCATCGGCTTCGGCTGCAGCGTGCCCGCCATCATGGCCACCCGCACCCTGTCCAGTGAGCGGGACCGGAAGATGACCATCCTGCTCACCCCCTTCATGAGCTGCTCCGCCAAACTGCCCATCTACGCCATGTTCACCGCCGCCTTCTTCCCCAGATATCAGGCGCTGGTGATGATCGGCCTTTACCTGATGGGCATTCTGGTGGGCATCCTGTTCGGCCTGCTGCTCAAGGGCACCGCCTTCAAGGGCGAGCCCGTACCCTTCGTGATGGAGCTGCCCAACTACCGGCTGCCCAGCGCCGCCAGCGTGCTGCGGCTGATGTGGGAAAAGGCCAAGGACTTTTTGACCCGGGCCTTCACCGTAATCTTTGTGGCCTCCATCATCATCTGGTTCCTCCAGACCTTCGACGCACGGCTGAACGTGGTCACCGATTCCTCCACCAGCCTGCTGGCCATGCTGGGCGGGCTGATTGCCCCCCTGTTTGCCCCTCTGGGCTTCGGCGACTGGCGGGTTTCCACCGCGCTCATCACCGGCTTCACTGCCAAGGAGGCTGTGGTCTCCACGCTGGCGGTGCTCACCGGCTCCAGCCTGAACACCCTGCCCCAGGCGCTGGGCAGCCTGTTCACCCCCTTCACCGCCTTCGTGTTCCTCACCTTCACCCTGCTCTACACCCCCTGCGTGGCGGCCATCGCCGCGGTAAAGCGGGAGATGGGCGGCGCCAAGGGCGCCCTCATCGTGGTAATTGCCCAGTGCGCCATCGCCTGGGTGGTGGCCTTTGCGGTGCGCTGCGTGGGAATGCTGTTCGGTCTGTGATTGTTTCTGTTCCACCGGCCGGGTGTTTTGCCCGGCTCTGATCCGGAGGTTTTCGTCATGAATCTGCCCACCATTCTGGTGCTTGTGATTGTTGTGGTGTGCTTTGTGGCCGCGCTGGTGTTCATCTGCAAAAACGGCGGCTTCGGCGGCGAGTGCACCGGCGACTGCTCCAGCTGCGCTGCCCGCTGCGAGGCGGCAAAGCAGCAGCAAAACGCCGACAAACACTGAATATTTTCATCCGTTCGACCAGGCAGGCGGGCGGGAGCGTTTGCTCCCGCCCACCTGTTTTTCTTTTGCCCGAAATCCGCTCATATTTTTGCAGCCATATCAAATATATATTCATAAAATCACTGTCCATCCGCATAGACTGATCTTTGTGCACACATTTGCCAAGCGGATTCAATGTATATATCAGTTATAAATTCCCACTATTTTAGAATATTTATGCCATAAAAACCCGTTATTTTTCAGATTATCCACATTTTATTCATCATCCTGTATAATCTTTTTCTCTTTTGCCGCGCTGCCTTGTCAAAGCACACAATCTTATAAAAATTCATTGACACTGCATATTTATTCAGCTATAATGAGTCCATCGCAAACAGAACAGCGGCTTTGAGGGGGCCGCTTCATCAAGGAGGAAATCATCATGAAAAAGCTGATCGCATTTGCACTGGCATCCATTCTTACTCTGGGCCTGACCGCCTGCGGCGGCGGCGCTTCTTCCACCGGTTCTTCGGCGGCGGCATCCACCGCCGCTTCCGCTTCCACCGCTGCTTCCGCGGCGGACAGCACCGATGCTTCCGCCACCAGCGGCGAGAGCGCCACTCCCACGCTGGACGCCATCAAGGAGAAGGGCACCTTCACCCTGATGACCGCAACCGGCTTCCCGCCCTTTGAATATCTGGGCGCGGACGGCCAGCCCGCCGGCGTGGACATCGATGTGGGTCAGCTGGTGGCCGACGAGCTGGGCGTGGAATACGAGGTGCTGGACATGGACTTCGGCCTTCTGATTGAGGCGCTGAAGAGCGGTAAGGGCGACATGATCGGCGCGGGCATGACCGTGACCGACGAGCGTGCCCAGCAGGTGGACTTCACCGTTACCTACGCCACCGCCGGTCAGGTGCTGCTGCTCCCTGCGGACAGCACCATCACCAGCGCCGAAGAGCTGAAGAGCGGTGACTGCACCGTGACCGTGCAGGCCAACACCACCGGCGACATCTATGTGCAGGATACTCTGGGCATCTCCTCCCCGCTGCAGTTCAAGAACGCGGTGGAGTGTGCTGCCGCTCTGGCCGCCGGCAAGGCAGACGCCGCTGTGATCGACAGCGTGGCCGCCAACACCATTGTGAAGAACTATGAGGGCGAGCTGAAGGTTCTGGACGAGATGGTCACCGAGGAAAATTACGCGCTGGCCATTGCCAAAGGCCAGGAGGATCTGGTGGAGTTCGTGAACCAGGTGATCGAGAAGAACATCGAGAACGGCACCATCGACAAGCTGCTGGAGGAGCACACCGCTCTTTCCAGCGAGGGCTGACAGTAACCGGGCAGCGGGGCCCCGCGGCGGGCCCCCTGCTTCTCAGTGAGGTTGGAGTATGGAAAAGCTTTTGAACGACCTTTACATGGCCGTTATCTATCAAAACCGGTGGCAGGTATATCTGGAGGGCCTGGGCAACACCCTGCTCATCACCGCCTGCGCTCTGCTCATCGGCATCCTGATCGGCCTTGTGGTGGCGCTGGTGCGCATCACCTGCGCGCCCCGGAACAATTTCCTGCAAAAGCTGGGCAGCTGGCTGTGCGGGCTTTACACCACCGTGATCCGCGGCACACCTGTGATCGTGCAGCTGCTGATCCTCTACACCGTGATTCTGGCCAGCAGCGAGGGCATCGTGGTCTGCATCGTGGGCTTCGGCATCAACTCCGGCGCCTATCTGGCCGAGGTGGCCCGCAGCGGCATCGCCTCGGTGGACCCGGGCCAGATGGAGGCCGGGCGCAGCCTGGGTCTTGGCTACGGGGTGACCATGCGCAGGATCGTGCTGCCCCAGGCGGTGAAAAACATCCTGCCCGCTCTGTTCAACGAGTTCATTGCCCTGTTAAAGGAAACCAGCGTGGCCGGCTACATCGCGGTGCGCGATCTGACCAAAGCCTCGGACGGCATCCGCGGCATCACCTTCAACAGCGTTCCGCTGTATCTGGCGGCCATCATCTATCTGGTGTTCGTCATCGGCATCACCCAGATTCAAAAGCAGGTGGAAAGGAGGCTGGCGCAAAGTGATCGAGGTTAAGAATCTGACCAAATCCTTCGGCGGCGTTCCGGTGCTGAAGGGCATCACCGAAACCATCTCTCCCGGCGAAAAAATTGCCATCATCGGGCCTTCCGGCTCCGGCAAATCCACCTTTCTGCGCTGTCTGAATCTGCTGGAAACGCCTACCGGCGGCCAGATCTTTTTCAAAGGGCAGGACATCACCGCCCCCGGCACCGACATCAACAAGGTTCGCCAGCACATGGGCATGGTGTTCCAGCATTTCAACCTCTTCCCCCACCTGACCGTGCGGGAAAACATTACGCTGGCCCCGGTGCAGCTGAAGCTGCAGACAAAGGACGAGGCCAACGCCAAGGCCGAGGAGCTTTTGAAGCGCATCGGTTTGTACGACAAGATCGACACCTATCCCAGCAGGCTTTCCGGCGGGCAGAAGCAGCGCATCGCCATTGTGCGGGCGCTGGCCATGGACCCGGAGGTGCTGCTCTTCGACGAACCCACCAGTGCACTGGACCCGGAAATGGTGGGCGAGGTGCTGGGCGTGATGAAGGATCTGGTCGATCAGGGCATGACCATGGTGATCGTGACCCACGAGATGGGCTTTGCCCGCGAGGTTGCCACCCGTGTGCTCTTCATGGACGGCGGCCAGGTGCTGGAGCAGAATCTTCCCGGCGAATTTTTTGAACACCCGAAAAACGAACGGCTGTGTTCGTTTCTTTCCAAAGTACTTTAACCCCAAAACAATAAATCAAAAACAACCGGCCCCGCTGCGGGCCGCCTGAAAGGATGCGTATTACTTATGAAAACTCAGTACAAAAAGGTTCTGCTGGCCTACTCCGGCGGTCTGGACACCTCCATCATCATTCCCTGGCTGAAGGAAAATTACGGCTGCGAGGTCATTGCCGCCTCCGCCGACGTGGGCCAGGGCACCGAGCTGGACGGTCTGGAGGAAAAGGCCATCAAAACCGGCGCTTCCAAGCTGTATGTGCTGGATCTGACCGATGAATTCATCGACGACTATGTGTTCCCCACCCTGCAGGCCGGGGCCAAGTACGAGGGCACCTATCTGCTGGGCACCAGCTTCGCCCGCCCGCCCATTGCCAAGCATCTGGTGGAGATTGCCGAGAAGGAAGGCTGCGACGCCATCTGCCACGGCTGCACCGGCAAGGGCAACGATCAGGTTCGCTTTGAGCTGAGCATCAAGGCCTTCGCCCCGAATATGCCCATCATCGCCCCCTGGAGAGAGTGGGACATCAAGAGCCGCGAGGAGGAAATCGACTACGCCGAGGCCCACAACGTGCCTTTGAAGATCAATCGGGAAACCAACTATTCCAAGGACAAAAACCTGTGGCATCTGAGCCACGAGGGTCTGGATCTGGAGGACCCCAGCCTGGAGCCCCAGTACCAGAAGCCCGGATTTCTGGAGCTGGGCGTAAGCCCGGAGCAGGCCCCGGACACCCCCACCTATGTGACCATCCACTTTGAAAAGGGCATTCCCACCGCCGTGGACGGCGTGGCCATGAAGGGCAGCGACATTGTGCGCACCCTGAACAAGCTGGGCGGCGAGAACGGCGTGGGCATCATCGACATCGTGGAGAACCGTCTGGTGGGCATGAAGAGCCGCGGCGTATACGAGACCCCCGGCGGCACCATCCTCTACTTCGCCCACGCTCAGCTGGAGATGCTCTGCCTGGACAAGGCCACCGCCCACTACAAGGAGCTGGTTGCCCAGAAATTCTCCGAGATCGTGTACGACGGCCAGTGGTACACCCCCCTGCGCGAGGCCCTGAGCGCCTTCGTCACCGAGACCCAGAAAACCGTAACCGGCGACGTGAAGCTGAAGCTGTACAAGGGCAACATCATCCCCGCCGGCACCACCTCCCCGTACAGCCTGTACAGCGAGGAGCTGGCCACCTTCGGCGAGGACGGCATCTATGATCAGAAGGATTCCGCCGGATTCATCAACCTGTTCGGCCTGCCGGTCACCGTGCAGGCGAAGTGCAAGAAGAACTGGCCCAAGGAGTGAGAACAATGTTTCAGCATGTGATTGTAAAGACCCCCTGCAAGGCCATGGTGAACGGCATTACCGATCACCCGGAGCTGGGCACCCCGGACTATGAAAAGGCGCTGGCCCAGCACGCGGCCTACATCGAGGCGCTGAAGCAGTGCGGTGTGGATGTGACCGTGCTGCCGCCGGACGAAGCCTACCCGGACAGCTGCTTTGTGGAGGATCCGGCCATTGTGACCAAGTACTGCGCCATCGTGACCAATCCGGGCGCAGCCACCCGCAAGGGCGAGACTGCCGCCATCGAGCCGGTACTGGAAAAATTCTACCCCAGGGAGAAGATCTTCCACATCACCGACCCGGGCACGCTGGAGGGCGGCGACGTGATGATGTGCGGCGACACCTTCTATGTGGGCCGTTCCGCCCGCACCAACGAAGCAGGCATCCAGCAGCTGAGCGAGATTCTGGGTCAGTTCGGCTGCAAGGTAGTGGAGGTTCCCCTCACCGAGGTGCTCCACCTGAAAACCGGTGTGGTGTATCTGGAAAACAACAACATGCTCACCGCCGGGGAATTCTGCGACAAGCCCGCCTTCGCAGGCTACAACAAGGTGACCATCCCCGCCGAAGAGGCCTACGCGGCCAACTGCATCTGGGTGAACGGTACCGTGCTGGTGCCCGAAGGCTACCCCACCGTGCTGAAGGCGGTGCAGGAGCTGGGCTACAAAATCATCGTGTGCGACACCTCCGAATACCGCAAGATCGACGGCGGTTTGAGCTGCCTGTCGCTCCGGTTCTGAAGCAAACATAAAATGCCCCGGGCACCAAAACCAGTGCCCGGGGCATTCTTTTATCCTGTAAAAACGGGAGCGCAGCCTTCGCTGCGCTCCCTGGCGTTTGTTTATCCGTTGTTCTGGGCCTTGTGCACGATCCACACCTCGTGGGCCGCCACAGTGGCCTCCAGATCGTCCACCTTTTTCTCCAGCCGATCCAGCCGCTCGTTGGCCTGCACCACGCCGTCCGCCACCTGGCGGATCATGGGCATGACCTGGCTTTCCACCACCGCGTTCATGTGGTTTTTCATCCGCTCCTCACTGGCAGCGATGGCTTCATTGAATTTTTGCGTCATCCGCTCTTCGCTGGCGGTGACGGCTGTGTTGATCAAACCCGCAAGGGCCTGCAGATCTTCCTGAGTCAGCATGGTGCGCTCCTTTCCGCCGGGGCAACTTTTCGTTCACGCGTCGTTTGCATTGCCCAGTATAGCATAGCTCTGCATCGGATTCAATGCGTTTTTTGCCCAAAACCCGCTGGCAGTTTTTTCCCGGCTTTACTGAGCGGCTTCTTCCTCCGGCTGCTGCGGGCAGATCTGCCGCAGCTTTTCCACCAGGCGCTCGTTGTCCGCCCGGGTGCCCACCGCCAGCCGGCACCAGCTGCTGTCCAGCCCGTAAAAGGCCTCGCAGCTGCGCACCGCCAGACCGGCGGCGGCCAGCGTATTCGCAAAGCCCTCCGGCCCGTGAACCAGCACAAAGTTCACCCGGCTGTCAAACACCTGCAAGCCCAGCCCGCGCAGCTGTTCGGTCAGCCAGGGGCGCTCGGTCTCCAGCAGGGCGCGGGCCTTCTCCAGATGCTGAGGCTGGCGCAGCGCCGCCAGTGCCGCGGCCTGCGCCGGGCCGTTTACTCCGAAGCGGGGCCCGGCGGCGGTCATCTGCCGCACCAGCTCCCCGTGGGAGGAGATGGCATAGCCCACCCGCAGGCCGGGCATGCCCCATGCCTTGGAGAAGCTGTCCACCACCACAAGACCCGGGCAGTACACCGCATCCTGTTTGAGGGAATGCTCCTCCCCGTCCCGGGCCAGCTCGATGAAGCTCTCGTCCACCACACACAGCACATCCCGTTCGGCGCACGCCTTCACCAGATTCATCAGCTGGCTGCGGGGCAGAAAGGCCCCGGTGGGGTTGCCCGGGTTGCACAGCACCAGCATCTGGGCGCCTTCCAGCGCCTGCTCCACCGCTGCGGCATCCGGCACAAAGCTCTGCTCCGGGCCGGCCATCAGATGCACCAGCTCACAGCCCTCCGCTTCCAGCGCCCGGGCGTATTCCTCGTATGCCGGCTCCAGAATCACCGCCTTTTTCGGGCGGACCGACCGAACCAGACGCCAGATCACCTCGTCCGCGCCGGAAGCCACGAACACATTCTTGGTCAGCACCTCGTACCGGTCCGCCAGAGCTGCGCGCAGGGCGGTGCAGTCCGGGTCGGGATATGTATCGGCGGCGGTCAGGGCGGCGGCAGCGGCCTGCGCTGCTGCGGGAGGCATACCCAGCGGGTTGCAGCTGCCGGATGCATCCAGCGTGCGCATGGCCAGCGGCGGCATGGCCGGGGCCTCAATGCCCAGAAACTCCATCAGCGCGCCGGCCAGAGCCATGGTTTCGTCAAAGCCCTGCTGATACAGCGCCCGCAGCTTGTTCACGTCCCGCTCGGTGCGGGTCACGGTGACCGGGGTCTGAGGCCGGATCACGAAGGCTTTTCCCTCCTGCTCCAGCTCCTCGATGCGGCGCACCCGGCGGTTGTAGTCCTCCGCCTGATGCAGGCAGGCCTCCATCAGCTGGGGGTGGGTTTTGTAACGGCGGCGGTACATCTGGTCGATGGCCGGGCCCTGGCCCTTTTTGCGGAAGCCCTTCTGCCGGGTGAGCACCACCAGCAGCTTGCCCGCCGGGAAGGGCAGCTCCTCCGGCAGAGGGATGCAGCTGGCGATGCCGCCGTCCAGGCAGACGTCCTCGCCCACCTTCACCATGCTGCACAGCAAAGGCATGCTGCAGCTGGCCCGGCAGGCGGTGAAGAACTCCTCGCCCATCTCCTTGTCGTGGTAGAAGATGGCCTTGCCGGTGCGGCAGTCGGTGGCCACCGCCCACATGCTCTGCTCCGATTTGTAGAAGGTCTCGTAATCGAAGGGCACCAGTTCATGGCTCAGCTCGCCGAACACAAAATCAAAGTTGAAGAAGCTGAAGGTTTTCAGCAGATGGGACGGCCCCATATACCGGGGATCGTTCACATAATTCAGGTTGATGTCCCGGCTGCGGCCCGGCTGGCGGGACAGATAACTCAGGGCATTCAGCGAACCGGCGCTCACGCCCACCACGTTGGGAATCCGGATTCCCAGCTCCATCAGCGCGTCCAGCACACCGGAGGTATACACCCCCCGCAATGCGCCGCCTTCCAGAATCAATGTATCGGTCTTGTTCATGTTCTTTCCCTCACTTCCTCCGGATGACCCACAGGCCATTCGTTTGCTCGCGCAAAAATAAAACATACTGTTTAGTATAGTACATATTTTTTAAAAAATCATGCCCTGCTGTGAAAAAAGCAGCAGGGCATGATTTCATTGTTTCTGTTTCATCATTTCTGATCGTCAATGATAATACCGGCCAACCATCTTATCCAGGTCCAGCACCGCACGCTCGGCGCCCCGCGCCACCTTTTTGGCCATCTTCTTCATCTTGCGGTTATTTTTGCCCTTGCTGCCCGCGGCCACACCGGCCGCCACCGCCATGGTCGCGGCGGTAAGGCCCGCGGCGGCCATCATGGTTTTCTTTTCCATTGTGCATTCTCCTCCCTGTGTAAAAACTCAGCGCGCCTGCAGCTGCGCTACGGGGTTTAGTCTGCCCCGCTTTTCCTGACCTATACGGTTTTCTTACGGAATATCTCTTTCTTTGCCGGCGGAATTGTGATAGACTATATAAGTTAAGAGCATCCCGCCCGCTTCCGGGTGGAAGGCTCTTGTTCAAAGGAGTGACCTGTTTTTGAAGCATACCGCACCCAAAACCATTTTATGCATTCACGATCTGTCCGGCATGGGGCGCTGCAGCCTGAGCGTTGCCGCACCGGTGCTGGCTGCCATGGGCCATCAGCCCGTTCTGCTGCCCACCACCCTGCTTTCGGCCCACACCGGCGGGCTGGGCAAGCCGGTGGTGCAGCCGCTGGCCGCCTACGGCGACGCCGCGCTGGACCACTACCGCAAGCTGGGCGTGGAATTCGACTGCATCTATTCCGGCTACCTGGCCAGCGAGGCCGAACAGCAGCTGGTGCACAAGGCCTTTTCCTACTGGCCCGGCGCGCTGAAGGTGGTGGATCCGGTTCTGGCCGACCATGGCCGCTTTTACACCGGCATGCAGGATCTTCTGCCCGGCATGCGCGAGCTGTGCCGCCAGGCGGACCTGATTCTGCCCAACCTGACCGAGGCCTGCTTCCTTCTGGGCCGCGATTACTGTGCCGATGAGCTGACCGCCGATCAGGCCCAGGCTCTGGCGGACGAGGTGAGCGCCAATGTACAGCGGGCGGTTGTGACCGGCCTGCCGCTGGCAAAGCATCTGGCCTGCGCCGGCTCCAGCGGGCGGGACCGCTTTGTGGTCAAGCGCCTGCGCATTGACCGCAGCTACCCCGGCACCGGCGATCTGTTCGCCGCCGTTCTGGTGGGCTGCCTTTTGCGCGGCAACGCCCTTTCCGCCGCGGCGGACGCGGCCGCCGGCTTTGTGGCCGAGGCCATCAACAACACCTCGCCCACCGCGGACCCGGCCTTCGGCGTCTGGTTTGAGCCGCTGCTGGGCCGGCTGTGCGGAGGGAACTGAGCATGCCTGTTTTGAACATTGTTCTGGTGGAGCCTCAGATCCCGGAAAACACCGGCAACATTGCCCGCACCTGCGCGGTGACCGGCGCCAGGCTGCATCTGGTGCGGCCGCTGGGCTTTGAGGTGACGGACAAGCACCTGAAGCGGGCGGGGCTGGACTACTGGCATCTGCTGGACATCACCTATTACGACAATCTGGACGACTTTTTTGCAAAGAACAGCGGCCCCTTCTTTTATTTCACCAGCAAGGGCCGCCACCGTCATACCGACGTTTCCTACCCGGACGGCAGCTATCTTGTGTTCGGGCGGGAGGACGCCGGCCTGCCGGAGCGGCTGCTGTTTGAAAACCCGGACCACTGTGTGCGGATGCCCATGCGCAAGGGCGTTCGCTGCCTGAATCTTTCCAACTCGGTGGCCATCGGGGTATACGAAGCGCTTCGCCAATGGGATTTTGCGGACCTGGAAAGCCAGGGCCAACTGACCAAATACGAATGGAAGTGAGGAGTACCATGCGTAAGATCGCCGTTTTGACCGACTCTGCCTGTGACATTCCTGTGGAACTTCAGGAAAAGTACGGCATCGACATCCTGCCCTTCACCATCACGCTGGACGGCGTGAGCTATGTGGAGCGCAAGGATTTCACCTTCGACGAATACTACCAGATGCTGCGCGATGCCAAGGGCACGCCCAGCACCGCCCACATCACCGCCATGCAGTTCTGCGACCAGTTCTGCAAATATCTGGACGAGGGCTACACCGATGTGCTGTATGTGAGCATCAACTCCACCGGCAGCGCCACCCACGACGCCGCCGTGATGGCCGTGGATCTGCTGGCCGAGGAGCGCCCCGGCCATGAGCTGCGGATTCACATTGTGGACAGCCACACCTATTCCTTCATCTACGGCTGGCCGGTGTGCGAGGCTGCCCGCCTGCTGCGCAACGGCGCCGAGCTGGAATATGTGATGGACATGCTCAACGACCGCTTCTCCCGCGCGGAGGTGGTGCTCTCCGCCTTCAGCCTGAAGGTGATGAAGAAGAGCGGCCGCGTTTCCGCTGCTGCTGCCTTCGCCGGTGAGCTGCTGGGCCTGCGCCCCATCATCAGCCTGATCGATGGCAAAAGCAAGGTGGAGGCCAAGGTGCGGGGCGACGCCGCCGTGCCCGGCGCACTGATCAAGTATGTGCGCAGCCGCGTGGACAACATCGACGAGGACTTCGAGTACATGATCGCCTGCACCGACATTCCCGCGGTGGATGATCTGATCAAGCAGTGCAAGAAGGAGTTCGGCCACGGCCCCCTGCATGTGTTCAAGCTGGGCGCCGCTGTGGCCAGCAACACCGGCCCGGACACCATTGCCATCACCTATCTGGGCCGTCCCCGCCGCTGATTTTTCCAACCAGAAAGCTCAGGCACCCCGAAAGCAACCGCTTTCGGGGTGCTTTTCTGTTGACGGGCAAAATTTGCTTTTCTGTTGACGGGCAAAATTTCTGTTGCAGACCGGCGCCAGAATTTGCTATAATTGTGCCATGCGTCCAAAAACGCACAGAGCAACTTAGGATTTTAGGCTCGCCCGGGTTTTGCCCGGGCCCACCCGTTTGGACCTGGCAGTGCCAAACGGATAAAATCTTTCTGCCGGAGTGTAATCATGAATACGAAACGTCTTGTCCGCGCGGCCATGGTGGCCGCAATTTATGTGGTGCTGTGCCTTGTGCTGGCCCCCTTCAGCTACGGCGCCGTTCAGGTGCGTCTGGCCGAAATGCTGTGCCTGTTGCCGGTGTTCGGTGCGGAGTACATCGTGGCCGTAACTCTGGGGTGTTTTCTGGCCAACCTGCTGGGCTCCACGCTGGTGGATGTGGTGTTTGGCACCGCCGCCACTCTGGTGGCCTGCCTGGTAACCTACGCGGTGCGCAAGGTGCGTGTGGGTGGTCTGGCCATTCCCGCCGCCGTACCGCCCATTGTGAGCAATGCGGTGATTGTGGGTGCGCTGGAGCTCACCTTCTTTTTGCCCGGCGTCACCGGCACCGCTGCTCTGGCTGCCTGGAACGCCCTGACCGTTGGCATCGGCGAAGTGGTCAGCTGCGGCATTCTGGGCGTGGCTCTGGTGAAGCTGATCGAGAGCAACACCGGCCTGCGCCGCCTGTTCTGCGAATAAGCCGTTTCCATTTCCAATAAGAAAAAGGAGGCCGCCATGAAACCAAGTCTGTTGATCTGGGACTGGAACGGGACCCTGCTGGACGATCTGGATCTGTGCAACCGGTGCCTGAACGATCTGCTGGATGCCTACGGCTATGCCCAGCGGTACGACGCGGCCGCCTACAAGGATATCTTCGGGTTTCCCATTCAGGACTATTACCGCCGGGCGGGCTTTGATTTCACCCGCCACCCCTACGAGGCGCTGGCGGAGCATTATATGGAGGAATACCTGCCCGCCGCCGAGGGCTGCGGGCTTTGCCCCGGGGCGCACGGCGCGCTGGAATGGGCAAGGGACGCCGGCATCCGTCAGGTGATCCTGTCCGCCTCCCAGCTGCCCATCCTGCGCCGTCAGGTGGAGGAGCGTTCGCTTTCTGGCTTCTTTGATGAGTTGCTCGGCCAGAGCGACATCTACGCCCGCGGCAAAAAGGAGACCGGCCTCTCCTATTTAAAGGAAAGCGGCATCGACCCGGCCAGCGCGGTGCTGGTGGGCGACACCCTGCACGACTTCGAGGTGGCAAGCGCCATGGGCACCCGCTG
Source organism: Allofournierella massiliensis (assembly GCF_004345265.1). Lineage (GTDB taxonomy): Bacteria > Bacillota > Clostridia > Oscillospirales > Ruminococcaceae > Allofournierella > Allofournierella massiliensis. Next base: position 233 of record NZ_SLUM01000037.1, on the reverse strand, counting down.
CGTGCTCTGCGCCGCCGGCCACCAGAGCCGGGCCCGGCTGGAGACCGCCGGGGTGCCGGTGATCGACACCCTGAACGAGCTGCCCGCCTGCCTGGCCGGCCTGTAATCGCAAACAAAAAGCCATCCCGGCCGGGATGGCTCAGCTTGTAGAAAAACCTGCTGTGACAATCAAGCCAGAGCAGGTTTTTTGCATGAAAAGTAAAAGAACAGAGAAAAAGGAAGAAGATTTCCTC
>NZ_SLUM01000036.1 GCF_004345265.1 Allofournierella massiliensis | reverse complement strand
CCTGACATTTCACTGCTTTTTCCACCTGTCTTCTTGTTTTCAAACAGAAAACCTGCTCTGGCCTGATTGCCAAAGCAGGTTTTTCTACAGGCTGAGACCGGCATGCAATTTTGCATGCCGGTCTTTCGAGCTTTTTATGAGGCTGCTTTGCAGCTTAGTACATGCCGCCCATACCGCCCATGTCGGGGGCAGCGGGAGCAGCGGCGGGCTGCTCGGGCTCATCGGCAACCAGGCTCTCGGTGGTCAGAACCATGGAAGCAACACTGGCTGCGTTCTCCAGAGCGGAACGGGTTACCTTGGTGGGATCCACGATGCCGGCCTCGATCATGTCGCAGTACTGCTCCTTCTGAGCGTCAAAGCCGTAGTTGGACTTGCCGGAGCTCAGGATCTTGTCGATGATAACGCTGCCTTCCAGACCGGCGTTCTGAGCAATCTGGCGCAGAGGAGCTTCCAGAGCCTTCAGCACAATGCGGGCGCCGGTACGCTCGTCGCCTTCCAGCTCATCGCATACCTTCTGTACAGCGGGGATGGCGTTAATGGCAGCAGTGCCGCCGCCGGCCACAATGCCCTCTTCCACGGCAGCCTTGGTGGCGTTCAGGGCGTCCTCAATGCGCAGCTTCTTGTCCTTCATTTCCACTTCGGTGGCAGCGCCCACGCGGATTACCGCAACACCGCCGGCCAGCTTGGCCAGACGCTCCTGCAGCTTCTCACGGTCGAAATCGCTGGTGGAGCTTTCCATCTGGGCACGGATCTGGTTCACGCGCTCCTTGATCAGCTCCTTGGCACCGGCACCATCCACGATGGTGGTGGTTTCCTTGGTCACCTTGACCTGACGGGCACGGCCCAGCATATCAACGGTGGTCTCCTTCAGGTCGTAGCCCAGCTCCTCGCTGATGACCTGGCCACCGGTCAGGATGGCGATATCCTGCAGCATCTCCTTGCGGCGGTCGCCAAAGCCGGGAGCCTTAACGGCCACGCAGGTAAAGGTGCCACGCAGACGGTTCACGATCAGGGTGGACAGAGCCTCGCCCTCAACGTCTTCGGCGATGATGACCAGCTTCTTGCCGCTCTGGACGATCTGCTCCAGCAGGGGCAGGATGTCCTGAATTACACTGATCTTCTTATCGGTGATCAGGATGTAGGCATCGTCGATCACGGCCTCCATCTTCTCGGTATCGGTTACCATGTAGGGAGTGATGTAGCCGCGGTCGAACTGCATACCTTCCACAACTTCAGAGTAGGTCTCGGCGGTCTTGCTCTCCTCGATGGTGATTACACCGTCGGCAGTAACCTTCTCCATGGCTTCCGCGATCAGTTCGCCGACAGCGGCGTCATCAGCAGAAACAGTGGCAACACGGGCAATGTCCTTGGTGCCGTCTACCTTTTTGCTGTTGGCAGCAAAGGCAGAAACAGCGGCCTTAACAGCCTTCTGCATACCGCGCTTTACATCCATGGGGTTGGCACCGGCAGCAACGTTCTTCATGCCTTCGTGTACCAGAGCCTGCGCCAGAACGGTGGCGGTGGTGGTACCGTCGCCCGCGATGTCATTGGTCTTGGTGGCGACTTCACGCACCAGCTGAGCGCCCATGTTCTCGAACACGTCCTTCAGCTCAATCTCCTTGGCGATGGTAACGCCATCGTTGGTGATCACAGGGCTGCCGAACTTCTTGCCCAGCACCACGTTGCGGCCCTTGGGGCCCATGGTGATGCGGACGGTGTCAGCCAGGGTATCAATACCAGCGGAAAGGGCCTTGCGGGCAGCCTCGCCATGCAGAATTTGTTTTGCCATAATGAATCTCTCCTTTTATTGCAGGATGCGCAGTGCGCATTCGATCAGTCGATGTTTTAACGCAGATCGGAAGATTACTCCTCCACGATGGCCAGAATATCGCTCTGGCGTACGATGGTGCATTCCTCGCCGTCCACCTTCACTTCGGTGCCGGAGTACTTGCTGGTGAGAACCTTATCGCCTACCTTGACGATCATCTCCACTTCCTTGCCATCTACCATGCCGCCGGGGCCAACTGCCAGAACCTCGGCCACCTGGGGCTTCTCCTTGGCGGAACCGGCCAGGATGATGCCGCTCTTGGTGGTTTCTTCGGCTTCAACGGTCTTGATCACAACGCGATCTGCAAGAGGCTTGATTTTCATGGAAGATATCCTCCTATTCAAAATAAATTTTATGATAACAAAAATTTGTTTAGCACTCATTCTCCCTGAGTGCTAATGTATATTTTAGTCGCTCTTCCATCAAAAATCAAGTGGATAAATAAAAAAATTTTTGTGAACAAACCATGATTATGCCCTGTAGAATTCCATTATACCGTTCGCTGCGCTCTTTTTCTGCGCTTCTTCCCCGTTTTTAGCAATACCTGCCTTCGCTTTGCTGAACCTCTTTTACTTGCAAGTGTCGAAAGTGGAAGGACGCAGAGTATTTTTCCGGGTCGGCCACGGGTATATGGCGACAGCAGCTTTGCCCTTGCGGCCTGGGACCCGACTTGCAGCTGAAAAAACGGTGACACCGTGATGCTGGGAACAGAACGCCTGGAAATTGCAGGGCTTCTGAAATACGATCCTTTTCGTTCTGATGGGTTAACCGGAGGGCAGCTTACTCTGATTGTTTCCGATGAAACTTTTGCCCGTTTGACCGGCATAACCGATTATGCCCTGCTGATGATTAAACTTCGGCAGATGTGCCGGACGAAACAGTGGAGGCCATCCGCCAGCTGGCGAAGGAAAACGGATGGGCTATGACCGACAGGCGAGAACAGAGCACCCGCGGAACCTATCTGGCCTTTACCGCCTGCGTGTATGGCTTTTTGAGCATTATCGCACTGGTTGCCGTGCTCAACATTGTCAACTGCATTTCCATGAGCGTGACTGCCAGAATCCGACAATACGGCGCAATGCGGGCAGTGGGTATGGATGAGCAGCAAATTACCCGAATGATTGCCGCTCAGGCGTTCACCTATGCCCTGACCGGCTGTGTCTCAGGCTGTGCGGTCGGATTACCACTGAGCCGCTTGCTCTATGGTTTTCTGATTCTGAAGCATTTCCCTTATGCGGTGTGGCAATTCCCGTTCGGCCGTCTGGTCGTGGTTTTTGTGTTTGTGCTTTTTGCAGCCGCAGCAGCAGTCTGGGCGCCTGCCCGGCGGATTCAGCGGATGTCCGTAACCGAAACAGTCAATGAGCTGTAACTTCTTTTTTGTAAAGAAAAACGGCAGCGTGACAGGATCAGCTCCTTCACGCTGCCGTTTTTGGTTTTATCTGTTGAAGGCAACATCTTTGCACAATGCGGAAAGTTCTGTATCCAGAACGGAACGAGGCAGCACAATCTGCGCGGCAGCGGGAAGCACATGTGCCCGCAGACTGCTGTAGGGAGCGCACTCCCCGTCTCTTGTTACCACGATGGGACGGCCGTCAAGGGTGTCCAGCTGCAGGCGGCGCACCTTTCTGGCCAGAATGATATCGCGATAGGCCGGAGCTACCTGATCCCCCCGCATGTGCAGGCCCTTCTGATAGTCGCCGATCAGGCGGGCAATTTGAAGCCGGCCGATTTTTCGAACCAGAATCAGCTCCAGAAAGCCATCATTCATACAGGCATGAGGCGCAGCCAGAAAGCCGCCCCCGTAGGTGGAGCCATTGCAGAGCGCAAGCATCAGAAAATCTCCGGTGATGATCTCATCATCCGCACAGATGCGAAGCCGATGCCCCAGCGGCCCGCTCACTGCCTGAAGGATGGACAGTTTATATGCCATGGAACCGCCGCACAGCGGGATACGGCGAAATTTCGGAATGCCGTATGCTACCTGCGCATCCAGTCCGGCGGAGCAGATGGCCACTGCAATCCCCTGATCGGTTTCAATCAGATCCATGGGAACCGCTTCGCCCTGAATCAGATCCTCCAGATTGAGAAACGGCGCGCTGCCGCCGAAGTTTCGCACAAAGTCATTTCCGCTGCCGCAAGGCACGCAGGCAACCTGTGCATTGGCATGGCCATAGGCTCCGCGCAACACCTCATTCAGAGTTCCGTCTCCCCCGCAGGCATACAGCCGAACAGGGCCTTCCTGTTCGGCCTGCCGCTGTGCCAGTTCCACACCATGGCCCGGTTTTTCCGTCAGAAGAATCTGGTAATTCAGATGTTGCTGTGCCGCCGCCTGAATAATCCGCGGAACCAGCAAACCGCTGGCATCCGCCTTGCCGGAAACGGGATTTACAATAAAAACATGCCGCAACGGCTATGCCCTCCTGTCAGCGCATTTAACGCTTTGATATTGATGTGATGCCCTTATTATACAAAATCCAGTCGTCGCCGCCAAGTATTAATGCCGATGAATAACCTGATTCCGGATTGCCCATACTCATTGCAGGACAATGCGGCTGCGCCGCAAGAAAGGCCGGATGTTATGCAGATCTTTGCTGAAGTGGGAAAAATCACCATTACAAGTCTGGTTTCCATCGTGGTTCTGTTTGGTTTGTGTAAGCTGGTTGGACAACGTCAGATCAGCCAGATGAGTCTGTTTGATTATGTAACCAGTATCACCATTGGATCCATTGCCGCCGAACTGGCCACAGATCTGGAAGCCTGGTGGCAACCGCTCACTGCCACCGTAGTGTATGGAGTGGCCGCGCTGTGCATCGACCTGTTCACCTGCAAATCCATTGCACTGCGTCGTTTTTTCAATGGTCGGCCGGTGGTACTGTATCAGAATGGTCGGCTTTATCCGGAAAATCTCCTGCGTGCACGGCTGGATCTGAATGAATTTCTGAGCCAATGCCGCGTGGCAGGCTATTTTGACTTGACTCAACTGGAATCTGCCGTACTGGAAACCAATGGTCAGATCAGCTTTTTGCCGGCTGCGCCCTTCCGCCCTGCTACGCCGTCGGATTTTCAGCTTTCCCCTCAACCCGAGGGTCTTTGGTCTGCGCTGATTCTGGACGGTTCCCCTCTTTGTGAAAATCTGGCCGCTGTGGGGCAAACAATCGGCTGGCTGCAAGAGCAGCTGACCGCCCGGGGATACAAAAGCCCTAAGGAAGTGTTCCTGGCCATGTATGGCCCGCAGGGCCAGCTGAAGGTTTATCCCCGACAATGCCGACCGGAGCACGACTGGTTCGAATGAGTACAAAAAAGGGCGTGCAGCCTTTCAGCTGCACGCCCTTCGTGCGTTTGAATCAGTAACCCGGACCGATTACTTGAAGTAACGGTTCAGCAGGCCCTGCATGCCGCGGCCGTGACGAGCCTCGTCCTTAGCCATCTCGTGAACGGTGTCATGGATAGCATCCAGGCCCAGCTCCTTGGCCTTCTTGGCCAGATCCATCTTGCCGGAGCAAGCGCCGCACTCAGCGTCAACACGCATCTGCAGGTTCTTCTGGGTGCTGTCGGTCAGAACCTCGCCCAGCAGCTCGGCAAACTTGGCAGCATGCTCAGCCTCTTCGAAAGCGTAACGCTTCCAGGCCTCGGCGATCTCGGGGTAACCCTCACGATCAGCAACGCGGCTCATGGCCAGGTACATGCCAACCTCGCTGCACTCGCCGTTGAAGTTCATGCGCAGGCCTTCGATGATCTCCTCGGGAACACCCTCCTTGGCGATGCCAACCACGTGCTCGGTCACGTAGGTGTTCTCGGTCTTCTCAACGAACTTATCCTTGGGGGCCTTGCAAACGGGGCAGAAATCGGGGGCAGCGCCCTCGGCAATGTAACCACATACGGTGCAAACAAACTTGGACATAGTATTCATCCTCCAGTATTTGAATTTTCAGCTCTTGACTCGGAATCGGTCCGTAAATAGGAACCGTTCTTTGTTATAGCTAAAGTATAGCATCAAAGTATAGTTTCGTCAAGCACTATTTTCAGATTATTTTGAAAAAATTACAATTTCTTAATATTAAAGCCCATTCGGCCCAGCGCAGGCAGCAAGGCAGACAGACTGGAGCTGGTTACAAGGCCCATGGCAAGGCCGGAAACAATGAGGACCGGCGCATAGGTCAACGCCAGTGTACTGCTGAGCACAATGCTTGCGCCAATAAGCTGCCCGATGTTATGGGCCAGTGCCCCGCAAACCGACAGAATAAAGTAGGTGATATGTTTGCCGAACAAACGGAACAGAACCCACATCACCAGAAGCGACAGCAGCCCTCCGCACAGCGAAAGAAAGCCGGCCACCACGCCACGGGTAAGCATCACGAAAAAGGATTTGAGCAATGCCAGGCTCAATGCCTGTTTGGCCCCCATGAAAAACAGTGCGTACATGACCACAATGTTGGCCAGACCGATTTTCACGCCGGGCATCAGGCCCAGCATGGGGGCAATAGCAGATTCCGCAAACGACAGCGCCATTGCCAGCGCAAACAACAGGCCGGACAGTGCAATCTGCCGTGTCTTATTTTGGGAGGGACGCATGAATTCAATTTCTCCTTATAATGTAATATCAGTGTTTACCGATTTGAGACAATAACAATCCAGTTTGATTGTAAAGTGCCCGGGCAGTTCTGTCAAGCACAAGGTCTTTCTTCTCAGGTGAATAAAGTGTAAATTTTCTGTCAATGCTACCGGTACAGCTTGCAATTCCACTTAATATAGTATAAAATCAATTACATAACTTTCCAGGAAAGGAAGAAGAATCAATGAAAAAACTCATCGCGATTGCACTGTCTGCCGCTGTTCTTGCTCTTGGGCTGGTTGGCTGTGGCGGCCAGGAAAGCAGCAAAGCATATAATCTGAACGACATCGTTACCGCTGTGGAGAGCGCGAACCCCATCGCTAATCCCCGCGACGTGGACGACAATTTCATCACTCTGGATATGCTGCTCACTAAGGACAACATCGAAGAATATGCCGGAAAGGTTTCCAACGATCAGGCCGACAGTGCTCTGATTGTTGCGGTGAAGGCTGTGGAAGGCAAGGGCGATGCGGTCAAGACCGAAATGGAAGCCTATAAGACCAGCATCTCCACCGGCGGCCTGTACGCAGAGTTTGCCGACAAGGAAGCTGCCGCCAAGGACGCTCGCATCGTACAGCAGGGCGACTACGTTGTGATGGTGGTTGCCAACACCAACGGTGCGGATTACAGTGCCATCGACACCGCGCTGGACGAAGCGCTGAAATAACCCCCTCACCAGGACAAAGCTTTTGGCCGGTACCACCAGACGGCGGTACCGGCTTTTTTGTAAAGGAGTGTCGCAAGCTTGCTGTTCAGTACCATTCTGTTTTTGTTCCGCTTTCTGCCGATCACGCTGGCGCTGTATTACATTGCCCCCTACAAGCTGAAAAACCTGGCGCTGTTTGTCTGCAGCCTGGTGTTCTATTCCTGGGGTGAGGTGCGTTTCTTCCCGGTGATGGTCGTGCTGATCCTCATCAACTATTTCTCCGGTCTTGCCATTGAGCGGTTCGATCACTCGGATAAAATGCGTCGGGTGTTCCTGATTATTTCCATCGTGGGCAGCCTGTCCATGCTGGTGTTCTTCAAGTATACCAACTTTATCATCAGCACCATCAATGCACTTACCGGGATGTCCATTGGTATGGTGGAAGCAGCCACGGTGCTGCCGCTTGGTATCAGCTTCTACACCTTCCAGACCATGAGCTATTCCATCGACGTATACCGCCGGGATGTAAAAGCCGAGCACAATATCATCGATTTCGGCGCGTATGTGGTCATGTTCCCCCAGCTGATTGCCGGCCCCATCGTAAAATACCGCGATGTGGCAGCCCAGCTGCATGTTTATAAAGACCGCTACCGCCTCAAGCAGATCGAGGAGGGCATCTGCCTGTTTGTATTCGGTCTGGCCAAAAAGGTTCTGATTGCAGATACCGTAAGCAAACTGTGGTACGACATCATCGGCACCTACAACGACCAACATATTATCGCTGCCGGCGGCGCCGGTGTTGGCCTGGAAAATGCCAGCACGCCGCTGGTCTGGCTGGGTCTGCTGGCCTATTCCCTGCAGCTTTATTTTGACTTCTCCGGTTACTCGCTGATGGGCATCGGCATGGGCAAGATGCTGGGCTTTGACTTCCCCATGAACTTCAACATGCCCTACATCGCCCGCAGCATCACCGATTTCTGGCGGCGCTGGCACATGACACTGTCCGGCTGGTTCCGGGAATATGTGTACATCCCCCTGGGCGGTAATCGCCGGGGTCTGAAGCGTCAGATCTTCAACATGTTCGTGGTCTGGACTCTGACCGGTATCTGGCACGGTGCCGACTGGAACTTCATCTTCTGGGGCATCTATTACTTCATTCTGCTGGCCATCGAAAAAATCTTCCTTTTGAAGAAGCTCCAGACCGGCCGCATCTGGCCCCACATTTACACCCTGTTCCTGGTGGCTGTGGGCTGGGCGCTGTTCGTGGGCAATGAGGATGGCGTGGGCCTGGCCCTTCTGATGCAGAAGCTGTTCATTCCCTCCGGCGGTGTTTCCTGCCTGTACTTCCTGCGCAATTACGGCGTACTGCTGGTGGTGGCGATTATCTGCTGCACCCCGGTGCCCCTGCGCATCTACGACTGGCTGAAAAAGCATACCGTGCTTAAAATCATCGTGGTGTTCGCCCTGCTGCTGATGTGCATTGCCTACATTGTGGCATCCACCAACAGCCCGTTCCTGTATTTCCGTTTCTAAGGGAGGGGATCGCATGAAAGAAAAATTGAAAGAGTTGAAGCAGTATCCCCTGCTGGTGCTGTTTTTCCTGTTTATTTTCTGCTTTATGATCGCGGATGGGCTTTGGCCCAAGCGTGCGGAATCCGAGCTGGAGCGTCGGCCACTTGCTCAATTCCCCGACTTCAGCTTTTCCAGCCTGGTGAAAAACGAATGGACCGCCGATTACGGCGAATACACCAAAGATCAGGTGATTGGGCGTAACGGCTGGCTCAAGGCACAAAGCCTGTGTGAGAGCCTGTTGTTCCAGAAGGAAGAAATCGGCGGTGCGATGATCGGCAAAAATGATGCACTGTTTACCAAGATGTTCGCCCTGACTCCCAATGAAGAAAAGCTGCTGCAGAAAAACACCACTCTGGTGCAGCAGTTCATTGAAAAATTCCCCGGTCAGGTCACCTTCCTGCTGGCTCCCTCCTCCAGCGTGATCAATGCGGAGGAGCTGCCTGCAAACGCACCCATGCTGGATGAGAACGCCCGACTGGACAGCATTTTTGAAACGGTGGGCACAGCGAACAGTCTGGATCTGCGTGATACCTTCACCGCAGCCAAGGATGATATTCAGCTGTATTACGACACCGATCATCACTGGACCAGCTACGGCGCATATCTTGCTTACCAGCAGTTCTGCCAGCTGCGCGGGCTGACCCTCATGGAAGTTACCGAAAGTGACTGCACCATTGTGCCTGATTTCTACGGCACAACCTATTCCAAGGCATTGTACTGGAAGAGCAAGCCGGATAGTATTGCGTATCTGGATCTGCCCAACACCATGACCGTATGGGAGGTCTCCCCCACCTTTGAGCTTACCGAAAATTTCACTGCCACCATGTACGACAAATCCAAACTGGAAACCGGCGACAAGTATGCCATGTTCCTGTATGGTAACAACGGCTACTCCACCATTGAAGGCGATGGTGAGGGCAGCATTCTGGTGGTGAAGGACAGCTATGCCAACAGCTTCATCCCCTATCTGACCGCAAATTATGCCCGCATCGGGGTAATCGATCCCCGCGGCTTTGGCCTGAGCGTGGCAGACTTTGCGCAGCAGGAAGGCTACGACGAGGTTCTGCTTCTGTTCAACTTCCAGTCCTTTAAGGAAAGCACTTTCCTGAGCTGCCTGAACATTTCCAATTGATCCAACGAAAACGGAGGGGTTTTTTACCCCTCCGTTTTTACGTAGTTTTTACATTGAACTAGTGAAAAGAACGCGCAGATGTTTTATACTTAAAATGAGCAACGATTTTGAGGAGGCCTTGAAAACCTATGATTTATATTCTGGAAGACGACAACAGCATCCGGGAGCTGGTTACTTATACCCTGAATCGTTCCGGCTACGAAGCCAAGGGCTTTGACCTGCCTTCGCTGTTCTGGGCCGAGATGGAAAAACAGATGCCGGATCTTCTTTTGCTTGATATTATGCTGCCGGAAGAGGATGGCATTCATATTTTGAAGCGCCTGCGGGCAAACTCTGCTACCAGTCAGCTTCCGGTAATCATGCTCACCGCCAAGGGCAGTGAATACGACCGGGTAACCGGGCTGGACAGCGGTGCCGATGATTACATTCCAAAGCCCTTCGGAATGATGGAGCTGGTGGCCCGGGTAAACGCTCTGCTGCGCCGTGCCAAACCCCGTACCGCCCCGGATGAGTATCAGGTGGGTGCAATTGAGCTGTTCCCCGCCCGCCATCAGGTGCTGGTAAACAAAGAGGAAATCTCGCTGACCCACAAGGAATTCGAACTGCTCAGCGTTTTGATGCAGCAGCCCGGTATTGTTTTCACCCGGGAAAAACTGCTCAATCAGATCTGGGGCTACACCTTTGAGGCGGAAAGCCGCACGGTGGATGTGCATATTCGAACTCTGCGCCAGAAGCTGGGTGAATGCGGCAGTTACATCGAGACCGTGCGCGGAACCGGTTACCGCATTCGGGAGAATGGCGTATGACAAAACGAATCTTCAGCGCCATTTTTACAGTTACCCTGTCCACCCTTCTGGTGGGTATGATCATTTTGATTGCCATTCTGATGCCTTATTTCGAGCAGCAGCTGGCAACCGAACTTTCCACAGAGCTGGGGTATCTTTCCCGCGGGGTATCCCAATACGGGGAGGATTTCCTTTCCACCATCGACCCGGGCAGCAGCCGGATCACGCTGATTCGTTCCGACGGAACCGTTTTGTATGACAGCTCTCTGGATGCCTCCACGCTGGAAAACCATGCAGACAGAGAGGAAGTTCAGCAGACCCTTGCAACCGGCACCGGTGAAAGCGTACGTTATTCCAGCACTCTCCAGGAAAAAACGCTTTATCGGGCACTTTTACTGCCCAGCGGCGATGTGCTGCGCATTGCCTGCACGCACTATTCCAGCATGGGGATCTTTTTGCTGCTGATTCAGCCGATTCTTCTGATTCTGACCTTTGGCGCAGTACTTTCGGCCGTGATTTCCTACAAGGTTTCACACCGCCTGACCCGGCCGCTGAACGAAATTGATCTGGAGCATCCTCAGGTGCCCGAGGATTACGAAGAGCTCACTCCCCTGCTCCGCCGTTTGAACCACCAGAACCGGCAGATCAAGGCCCAGTTAATGGAACTGGGCGAGCAGCAGGAACGATTTGCTTCCATCACCGAAAACATGAAAGAAGGTTTCCTTGTTCTGGATCGCACCGGCACCGTGCTTTCCCATAACACCAGCGCCGGGCAGCTGCTTCATGCCGAAGCGCCTCTGATGCGCAGGGATATGACCCATAGCCCCATTGAAGAGCTGAACAGTGCCATTCGTGACGCCCTGGAAGGTCAGCACACCGAAACCCTGATTCCTCTGTTTGGCCGGATGTGCCAGTTGTTCGCCAACCCGGTCTACCAGCAGGATCAGCTTACCGGCACGGTAATTGTGCTGCTGGATGTGACAGAAAAGCAGGAACGCGAAACTCTTCGCCGGGAGTTCAGCGCCAACGTTTCCCACGAGCTGAAAACTCCGCTGACCTCTATCTCCGGTATTGCGGAGATCATGAAAAGCGGCCTGATCGATCCCAACGATGTTCCTCACTTTGCGGGCAAGATCTACGATGAATCTCAGCGGCTGATTCACCTTGTGGGAGACATCATCAAACTGTCCCAGCTGGATGAAAACTCCATTCCCTATACCGCAGCTCCGGTGGATTTGCTGGAGCTTGCACAGAACACACGCATTCAACTGGAAAATCCTGCCGCAAAACAGCAGGTAACGCTGCAGGTAGAGGGCGAACCGGTGGTAATCGAAGGTGTGCTCCCTGTGTTGGACGAAATGCTGTTCAATCTGTGTGATAACGCCATCAAATACAATAAGCCCGGCGGACATGTGTGGGTAAATGTGAAACGAACTCCGGATGGGCCCACCATTTCGGTAAAAGATGACGGAATTGGTATTCCTGCCGAGGATCATGACCGGGTGTTTGAACGGTTCTATCGGGTGGACAAAAGCCACTCCAAGGCAATCGGCGGTACCGGACTGGGGCTCTCGATTGTAAAGCACAGCGCCGCTTATCACAATGCGCGTATTGAATTGGAAAGCGCCCCCGGGAAAGGAACCTGCATCCGCCTGATCTTCCCACCCAGCCGGGAAATGCCTGCCCAAAGTGCAGAAAAATAAGCCCCGGTTGCAACCCGGAACCCTGTTACAAAAAGAACGCTCACTGCAATTTGCAGTGAGCGTTCTTTTGTCATATCCGTTTTTCAGACGAATTTATTCCGCCTGTTCGTACTGTTCCTGTTCTTCCAGCAGTTTTTCCCATTCGTCAAACAGTTCCTGCTGGTGGAATCGGCTGTCTTCCAGCTCGTCGCATTTATCCCGCAAAAGCAGATGATCCCGCAGCACTTCCGGGCTTGCAATCTCATTTTCCAGCTCCACAATATGAGCACCCAGTGTCTCGATTTCCTCTTCCACTGCCTTAATCCGGGTACGCAGCTCTGCTCTGCGGCGGCGCTGCTCCTTTCCGTAGGCGGCTTTTCCGGCCGACGGCTTTTCCTTTTCTTCCCTGGGCGCGGCTGCTACCGGGTCATTCCGGTGCATCATTCGCTCATAGCTGGGGTAAAGCGTTGCGTTTCCGTCTTCCACATACAGAATGGGGCATTCCAGACTGTTCATCAGATAACGGTCATGGGTAATGAGCAGCAGTGTGCCCTCGTAGGCCATCAAAGCCTGCGTCAGGCTCTCGCGGGTATAAATGTCCAAATGGTTGGTGGGCTCGTCCAGGAACAGCAGATTGGGTCGTTCCAGAACAATTTCCGCAAATCGCAGACGGGCCAGCTCACCACCGGACAGAGCACTGCAGCTCTTGAATACTTCTTCTCCCCGGAACCCGAACCGGGCCAGATGATTGCGAACTTCCAGTTCAGTGAAGCGGGGCCACTTATCCCAAATGGCATCAATCACACGGCCGCCCCGACGCATCTGCTGCTGCTCAAAAATGCTGGCCTTTGCGCCGGCACCCAGCCGTACCATTCCACCGGAAGGCTTACGCTTGCCGTCCAGCACCTGCATCAGGGTGGATTTGCCTGCGCCGTTGGGACCGGCAATAACCAGCCGTTCCCCCCGCAGCACCTGCAGATCAAAGGGATGCAGCAGCACCCGTTCCCCGATCTTCACACTCAGATTCTTGATGGTGAGCAGTTCTTTATAGGGAGTGACGTCAAATTCAAACTTGAAGTTCAGCTGCTGGGGCCCACTGCGGGGCTTTTCGGTGATTTCCATCTTCTCCAGCTGCTTGCGGCGGCTCTGTGCCATTTTGGTGGTGGAGGCACGCACAATGTTTCGGGCGATATAATCCTCCAGCTTCTGGGCCTTGGCAACATCGGCATCGTGCTGCTTTTGCTGCAGTGCTACCGCCGCTTCCTTCTGAGGCAGGTACGCAGAATAGTTTCCCTTATAGCTGGTAAGCTGATGATCCTCCACCTCCCAGATTCGGGTACAGACCGAATCCAGGAAATAGCGGTCGTGGCTGACCACCAGAACCGCACCGGAATACCCCTTCAGATACTCTTCCAGCCATTCCATGGTGGCAAAGTCCAGATGGTTGGTGGGCTCGTCCAGAATCAACAGATCCGGCCGCTGCAGCAACAGCTTTGCCAGACGCAGTCGGGTGTGCTCGCCGCCGGAAAGCACCGAAACTCCCTTGGTATAGGTTTCCGGCCCGAACGCCATACCACTGAGCACCTTCTTGATCTGGATGTCCATGTGGTAACCGTCCGCTGCATCAATCACTGCCGAAAGCTCCGCATGCTTTGCCAGCAGCTGTGCATCCCCCGGGTTTTTCTCCAGCTTGTTTTCCAGAACCTGCATCTGCTCCATGGCGCTGAGCACCGGTGCAAAGGCACTGCGCATCTCGCCATAGACATCCAGAGTAGGGTCCAGCTTGCTGTTCTGTTCCAGATAACCCAGAGTGACTCCACGGCTGATCTGATATTCGCCCTCATCGGGCAGGTACTCGCCGCACAGTACCTTAAGCAGAGTGGTTTTTCCGGCGCCGTTTTCGCCCACGATGCCGATCCGCTCGCCCTTTTCCACGGTGGCATTGATGTCGTGAAGCACCACCGTGTCGCCAAAGCTTTTTCCTAAATTCTGTAATGATATAAGCATTATGATTCCTTACTGCTCGTGGTTATTCCGCCTGATCCAGGCGTTTTTCCGCCCATGCCAACAGATCCTCGTAAACCTGCTGGCGATTTGTTTCGTTCAGCATCTCATGCCGCCCGCCCGGATATAGTGTAAGGCGAACATCCTTTACACCTGCCTGACGCAGCATTTGTGCCACTTTTTTCACGCCCTTGCCGTAGTCGCCCACCGGATCCATGTCACCGGAAAAGAGCCAGATCGGCAGATCCCGTCGGATTTTCTGCGCCCATTGCAGGCTGCTCACCTGCTTCAGCGTGCAAAACAGCTCATGAAATGCACTGACTGTAAATATAAAGGTACATTTGGGGTCTGCACTGTATACATCCACAATCTGCTCATCCCGGCTGATCCAGTCATAAGATGTACGGGGGTTGGGGATTTTTTTCAGATAGGTTCCGAAAGCCAGTTTGTTAACCAATTTCGATGTAAAGCTCTTTCCCTTAACAGAAGAAATCCAGTCGCTGAGATGGATTCCGACATTCACCAGCGGGTTCGGCCCACCGGTGCCGCTGATGATCAGCGCATCCATTCCATCCGGATATTCTGCTGCAAACCAGCGGGCAAAGAAACTGCCCATGCTGTGGCCCAGAAGAATCAGGGGAAGCCCCGGATAGCGTTTGCGGGCAAGCAGATTCATGGTGTGCAGATCACGCAGTACATCAAACCGCCCATCCTTTTCACCAAAGTATCCGTCGATTCCCTCTTCCCCACTGGTTTTTCCATGGCCCAGATGGTCGTTGCCGCACACCACGAAACCGTGCTGTGCCATAAACTGCGCGAACTCCCGATAACGTTCAATATGTTCACACATGCCATGACTGATCTGAAGGATCGCTTTTGGCGCGATTTCCGGCATGGTATAGAAGTATCCGGCAATCGTATCCTTGCCGTTGCTGGATTTAAAACTGATGTTTTCGGTTCTTAAGGCCGACATTTTGCAGCTCATCCTCCTCCATCACGATGGAATACAATTCCTGCCAGTTGTGAATGATGTGGGTGGGGCGCTCGCCTTCCTCCGGTTCAGGCTGCTGATGGAAATTACACCAGCAGGTGGCAAGGCCGGCATTCTGGCCACCCTTGATATCCGCACTGAGGCTGTCGCCGACCACCAGAACCCGATCCCGATGTTCAATGCCCAGAGCACGCACCGCCTGATCAAAGAAACGACGATTCGGTTTTTCCACGCCCATCTTTTCGGAAACGAACACTTCATCCATGTAAGGCTCCAGACCGGAATCACGCAGTCGGCTGGCCTGTACGCGGGCCACGCCATTGGAGGCAATGGCCAGCGTTGCAACCTCGGAAAGTTCCCGCACGGCTTCCAGCGCGCCGGGAACAATATCCGGGTGGCTGCCCAGCCGATCCAGATAATAGGTGCTCATTTCAGCAGCGGAACCTTTTCGATCCAGCTTTTTCAGAAGGCGGGCAAATCGTTCCACCACCAGCTTGTCCCGCTTGATCTGGCCTTTTTCCAATGCGGCCCAGAGCTCTTTGTTAATCTCCACATAAAGCATCTCAGTTTCGTGATCGCTGGGCAGCTCAAAATGCTCCAGTGTTTCCAGAATCGCCTTATGCTCCGCTGCCTCAAAATCCAGCAGCGTGCCATCCATATCCAATAACAAACAATAGTAATGTGCCATGGGTCATTTTCTCCCTTGATAATATTCTGCCTGCTGCCCTGCCGCACAAGGCGGGCTGCGGGTTTCCATTCATTTTATTATCCCTTATTCTGTCCGCTTCGTCAAGCGGGATACACACAAAAGGGCAGAGCGATGCTCTGCCCTTCTGGTGAATTTTCTTACAGCTGCACAATCGGATACGCTTCGGGCTCTTCCTCTTCGGTTTCATCCTCCTGGACATTGCCCAACGGCTGGCAGTTTCTGCACGTATTCCGACAGTTGCATGGCGGATTTTCCTGCGGCGTATCAGTGCCGCTGCCCCATTCAAAGTCGTAGTCGTCCACGCTGCCGTTTGTCACGTTCTCATCACCGGTATTCCATGCGTCGATGATGCTGATGTCAAAACAACTGGCCATGCTGAAAAGCACCTCCCCTTTTTTGCCATTGTATGCAGAAACGAGAGCTGCTGTGAGCAGTGAGACAAAATCAGTAGTCGAACTCGCCCTTCACTGTGCGCTGGAACAGGCGGGGCAGCGCATCCTTGGCACTGCAGCCTTCGTACAACATGCTGTAAATAGTCTGGCAAATGGGAAGATCCACCCCATATTCTTTGCCCAGCTTGACCAGGGCCTTCACCGTGGGGGCGCCTTCGGCCAGCTGATCAAAGTGTTCCCCTTTTACAAAGCTTTCGCCAAACTGGCGGTTATGGCTGTGGGCAGAAAAGAGAGTGGCTTCATAATCACCCAGATGGCACAGGCCATAAGCCGAAAGCTCATTGCCACCCATTGCACGAATCAGCCGGGCAATTTCCCGGGCGCCGCGGGCCATAAGAGCGCCTTTCAGGCTGGAATAGCCAATGCCGTCCAGCATACCGGCAGCGATACCGATCACATTCTTCGCGGCGGCACCCACCTCTGTGCCGATCAGATCCCGTCCCTTATACAGGCGGATCAGATCACTGCTCAGATTTTCCACCACATAGTCCGTGGTCTCCGGTTCATCCGAATCCACCACCATGCAGTTGGGAATACCGGCGGAGAAATCCTGCACATGGCCGGGGCCAACCCATACGGCCAAGCGTACCGGCTGGGTTACTTCTTCCCGGAATACCTGGGTCAGGCGTTTGCCGGTTTCCACTTCTATGCCCTTCATGCAGAGAATAAAGGTTTTTCCTGCCACCGGAAGGGCCTGAAGTTTTTTGGCCAGATCACGCAGCTGCTGGGCACTGATGGAGATGATCACCACATCGGCAAATTCCAGCGCTTCGGTCAGATTCTCGGTGAGAAGAAGCGGCTCCGGCAATTCAATGTAGGAATTCTTTCTCTCGGCTTTCAACTGAGCCATTGCCCGGGAACCGGGGCGGCCCCAGAGCATTACTTCATTACGGGCGCTGTGATAACAGGCCAGGAAGGTGCCCCAGCGGCCGCAGCCCAATACAGTCAGTTTCATAACAGGCGTCCTTTCTTGTTGTTTGATTCTTTCAGGAAAAAGGACCCGCCCTGCCGGGCAGAGCGGGTCCTTTTAGCGTATCAGTGACAAAGAGTGATTTTGGCTTGTTTAGCCCTGCTGTCCTTCGGGAGCTGTCGAGGCTGCGGGAGGAACCTCTGTGGGTGTCGGCACTTCCGTGGGCGCAGGCGTGGGCACTGCGGTGGGTTCCGGAGTAGGTACCGGTGTGGGTGCCGCCGTCGGAGCCGGAGTGGGTGCGGCAGTGGGTGCAGGTGTGGGTGCGGGCGTGGGCGCTGCTGTGGGCTCCGGAGTGGGAGCCGCTTCCACAACCAGCTTGAAGTTAGCGGAAGAAAGCTTACCGTTAATGTTAATGGTGGCGGTAATGTCATAGGTTCCGGCCGACCAGCTGCTCTGACCGTAGCTGTAACCGGTCTTGACCTTTTCGCCGTTTACCGTCCACTGCACATTATCATCGGTCACATCGCCGCCTACGGCGCTCACATGCAGGGTATAGCTGGTGCCTTCCTTGATGGTGGCAGAGCTGCCTTCCTTGAAGGAGATGCTCAGCTTGGCGCTGAACATGGCGGTCACATTCACATTCTGCTTGAAGCTCTTATCGGTGCGGGTGGGGCTGGTGTTGCCATCGCTCCACTTCACAAATTCATAGCCATCAGCGGGAACAGCTTTTACGGTAACGCTGTCATCTTTGGTCAGATCCTCAAACTTCAGGCTGGTTTTACCGGAAATGTCACCGCTGGTAAGCGTGCCGCCCACGTTTTTATCCACATTGTACTGGGCGGTGAAGGTCTCATTGGGATCCGGGGTTGCAGTTGCCTGCGTAGAGCCGCTGGAAGTGCCGCCATTGCGCACACGGGTGGGAATGTTATCGGTATCCGGACGACGATCTTCCGTGCCGGTCCAGGCGTGGGTGCGGGCATAGTCCATAATGCCGTTCAGGGCATCCTTCTTCAGGTGAATGTCACCCTGCTGGTAGTAACGGTCCTGACCATAGCCATCTTCGCCCATCAGCAACTCGGAAATATTGAGGAACTTGTAGCCGTTCTTCTGGCACATTTTCACCAGGGCCAGATTGAATTCGTTGATGGTTTCCTGGCTCATGTTGGGATAATTGCTGTGGTCCTGCGGGATGGGCGGTACCGCTGCCACAATCACATCGCAATAGGGGTATGCGGTGACAATGGCGTTCAGTGCCGACTCGTAACTGCTGGCGAAGCTGTCTGCACTCATGCTGCCGTCCGCATTGTTGGTACCCATCATTACGATGATCCGGCGGGGCTTCATTTTTGCAAGCGCCTCGGGGATAGAGTAAGCTGTGCTGTCGTTCTTGAAGTAGATGGATTTATCGGTGGTCAGCTGCTGGATGCCCAGGCCTTCCACAGCCATCACCTGATCCAGGGGCAGCAGGCCGTTCTGGTAATAGCGATAGGTGTTGGAATCACCCACAAAAATCGTTTCGTTGATATAGGATTCGCCTGCATCATCGGTTTCGCCCAGAACGGTATCCCCATAGGCACTGGCATCAAAACCGGAATCCAGCACTGCCTGGGAAGAACTGGAAGAGGTGCTGGACGGATCCTTCGCGCTGTGAGATGTGTTTACAATGATCACCACAGCCACAATGGTTATGATCAATACCAGTGCACAAATGGCCAGCACAAGCGCGGCCTGCTTCTGCTTGGGGGTTAAGCTGAGATTAGAAGACTTCCTTCTTTTCTTAGCCATGGGTATGCCTCCTTTTTGGTTCTCAAGGTCGTTTTATTCCACATTCAATATGTAATCAGCCAACTGCTGGCAATTCTGTGCCATCAGAACCGGTGCGAAAGGCGCAACCTCCTGTTCGCTGCCGTAGCCGTACATCACTGCCACTGCAGGCACGCCGCAATCTGCTGCGCCCTGCATATCATCTTTTCGGTCGCCCACCATCAATACTCGGGCTCCCTGCAGTTCCGGGCGGTCCAGCACCATGCGCATGACTGCGGTTTTGGTGTCCACACTTTTATCCTCGCTGGCGCCGCCGATAAAATCAAAATAACCGGCCAGACCCTGCTCGTGCAGAATTGGAGTAACCACCACTGTGGGCTTGGATGTGGCGGTATACAACCGCACACCGGCCGCTTTCAGGCGTTCCAGCATGGGGCGAACGCCATCAAACACCTGGCAGCGATGGCAGCCGTCCTGCTCGTAACGATCCCGGTAGATGCGCACCATTTTTTCCACAGTGGCCTCATCGGAGAAGTGTTCGCCAAAGCTGCGCCGCAGCGGCGGCCCCAGATAACGGGTCAGATCAATGCCTGCCGGATCAATTCCCATCTGCCGGAACGTGTATTCCATTGTCGCCAGAATTCCCGGGCTGGAATGGATCAGTGTGCCGTCCACATCAAACAATACTGCGTCATATCGTACCACGATCATACCATCCTTAAACACAATTTTATCTATTATACCACCAAAAAGCCTTATCTACAATCCACCCGCAGCCTTTTTGCCGGTTTTGTGTTCTGCATTGGTCAAATCAGCACATATTATTATGGCAAAAAGCAAAAAGGAGTACGGTATGGGGAATTTTATGGCAGAACATTTCACAGGCTGGCTGGGCTGGTGCAATTCCCTGCTCAGCCGGTTTGCCTGGGGGCCGGCCACTCTCCTTCTGCTGGCTGCCGCCGGACTGATTTTCAGTGTGGGAACGGGCTTTTTCCAACTTCGGCATCTGCCTTTGTGGTGGCGCTCCACACTGGGTGCCTCGCTTTCCGGGCAGGAAAAAGGCAAGCAACCCGGAACCGGCGGAATTACCGGCTTCCAGTCCGCCTGTACAGCCCTGGCCGCAACGCTGGGTACCGGGAATATTGCCGGGGTCGCCACCGCCATTGCGGCCGGAGGGCCCGGCGCCGTGTTCTGGATGTGGATTTCAGCTTTTTTCGGCACCATGACCGGTTATGCGGAAAATCTGCTGGCCGGGCTTTACCGGGGGAAAAACGCCAAGGGTGAGCCCATTGGCGGAGCAATGTTTTATATTGAACAGGGGCTTGGCTGCCGCTGGCTGGCACTTCTGTTTTCATTTTTCTGTATTCTGGGCTCATTGGGTATGGGTGATATGGCTCAGGCAAATTCCATCGCCAGCGGTTTGCAGGATTCCTTTCACATTCCCCCTTTGTTCACCGGTCTGGTCGTTGCCGGAGCAGTGGGCTTTACCATGTTGGGTGGTATCCGGCGTGTGGGGCAGATCACAGAACGGTTGGTTCCCTTTATGGCAATTGGATATACCGCAGCAGCTGTGTGCGTGATTCTTGTGAACTGGCAACGGATTCCCGAAGTGCTGCACAGTATTTTACAACAGGCTTTTTGCTGGAAGTCTGGCCTTGGCGGACTGACGGGATACAGCGTGAAACAGGCGCTGCAGGTTGGCGTTGCGCGAGGGGTGAGCAGCAACGAAGCCGGGCTCGGTTCTTCAGTGTTGGCCAATTCCGCCGCCGGCAGCCCGCCGGTGGTTCAGGGAATGTGGGGAATTTTTGAGGTGGCTGTGGATACTCTTCTCATGTGCACCCTCACCGCACTGGCGATTCTGTGTTCTGGCGTATACGATCCCGTGGTGTATTCCGCTGCACTGGGCACCGAAACCTTTGCCGGCCTGCCCAATGGAGCTGCACTGACCGCCGACGCTTTTCGCTCGGTGTTGGGACCGGGCGGCGGTATGCTGATTGCCATCAGTCTGGTGCTGTTTGCCTTTTCCACCCTGCTGGGCTGGAGCTATTACGGCGAACGGGCAGTGGAATATCTGTTTGGTTCCGGCGCAATCGTCCCCTACAAACTGCTGTATCTGGCCTGCATCGTGATTGGCTGTGTGACACGACTGGATCTTGTATGGCAGATCAGCGATACCTTTAATGGGCTCATGGTTCTGCCCAATCTGCTGGCCGTACTCTGGCTTTCGCCGCAGATCTTTGGGGAAACATACCGGTTTTTCCATTCAAAACAGCGACCTGACTGTACGCAAAGCAGCCCTGTGTGATAGAATAAGGAAAATAAAACAAAAAGGAGCGACCCCGTATGCCCCAGATTACCGTAAAAGGCTTCACCGATTCGCAGATGAAAACCGTAACCCCTGCTTTGAGCCAAAAGCTTTCCTCCGCCATTGGCTGCCCGGAGGACTGGCTGATTTTTGAGCTTGTTCCCACCACCTTTTACGCAGGTGGACAGCAGACTGCCGGTTTCCCCATTATTGAGGTTTCCTGGTTCGACCGGGCAGACAATGTTCGGGAAGAGGTCGCCGGCATTTTGCGGGATACCGCCTTTGAACTGGGATATTCCCTGGTGCAGGTGATTTTCACCACACTCCAGCCGGACCGGTTCTATGAATTTGAGACCTGACAACTCAATACCCTTCAATTAAAAAACGAGCCCGGCTGTGAACCGGGCTCGTTTTTATTTTTGTCTGTTTACGCACCTGCAAAGGAGAACACAATGCCCAGCAAAGCGGACAGTGCAATCCAGATTACAGGGTGCAGTTTTTTGGTTTGCGGAATCACCCGGGTAACCACAAGAAGCAGAACCGCAAGAAGAACCGCCTTCCACTGAACCCCCGCCAGAATTCCCGCAGGAACAGCCGTATAGAAGGTAATCACCGCCACTGACAGACCGGAGGCTGCAATCAGACCGGTGGAAGCCGGCCGCAGACAACGGAATGCCGAGTCCACATAACGGTTGGAGCGGAATGCCTTCAGGAACGAGGCAATGATCAGAATGATGATGATCGACGGGGTGATCAGACCCAGCGTGGCGGCCAGAGCACCGGGAACGCCACTGGTGCTGAAGCCCACATAGGTGGCCATATTGATGCCGAGGGGGCCCGGCGTGGATTCCGAAACCGCCACCATATCCATCAGCTGGCCCTGTGTGAACCAGCCGGTTTTATCTGCCATCTGAGAAAGAAACGGCAGGGTGGCCAGACCGCCGCCCACCGCAAACAGGCCGGTTTTAAAGAATTCCCAATACAGCTGCAGCAGGATCATGCTTCCCCCTCCTTTTTACGGCTCGACGTCTTGAACTGCTCCAGACCGATTCCCAGCACAGTGGCCACAACCACAAAGAGAATGGGAGACAGATCGAGAAACAGCGACCCCAGCGTGACTACCATAAAAATCACAAGCGCCAGCCTGCTTTTCACCGAACCCTTCCACAGCTTGCACACTGCATTGAAAATCAGCACGCAGACACACACCCGGATTCCGGCAAAAGCGTTTTTCACCACTGCCAGTTCCGCAAAGGTATTGATGAACCCGGCCAGAATCGAAATGATCACCAGCGAAGGGGCAACAACCCCCAGAGTGGCCACAATACCACCCAGAATCCCCGCCTGCTTCTGACCAACAAACGTGGCAGTGTTTACAGCAATGATACCGGGTGTGCATTGCCCCACCGCAAAATAATCGGTGAGCTCCTCGTCTGTTGCCCAGCCGCGTTTCTCCACCACCTCTCTTTGCAGAATGGGCAACATGGCATACCCTCCGCCGAAGGTCAGGCCGCCTACCTGCATGAAGGTGAAAAACAGATCCCAGAGAATCCGTGCTTTCTTCATGGAAAAGATCCCCCCTTGTTTGATTTCACGCTACTATGATAGCACATCATTTAAAATATTGAAAACATTTTATTTGTGTGATATTTATATGTTATCCATATAAATATTGAGGTGTTTGACATGGAACTGCGTCAGCTTATCTATTTTACAGCCATCGCGCAGGCAGGTACGATCACTGCCGCAGCACAAAAGCTGCATATGTCGCAACCACCGCTCAGCCTGCAGCTTCAAAAGCTGGAGGATGAACTGGGTTGCCCGCTCTTTGAACGGGATACCCGTCATCTTCACTTGACTCCGGCAGGGGAACTCTTTTATGAGCGGGCACAGGCCATTTTACAGCAATGTGCCGACCTGAAACGGGAAATGGCTGATTTGCAGGCCGGCGGCCGAGGACTGCTCCGAATCGGGGTGGTCTCCTCACTGAGCACCAGCCTTTTGCCCCGATGGGTAGCCCGGTTTCATGAACAATATCCTCAGGTACGGTTGGAACTGACCGAACGGGATTCTTTCCGACTGCTGGAGCTGGTGCGCAGCCAGCGGATTGATCTGGCACTGGTTCGCCGTCCCTTTTCCGGGCAGGGGCTGAACATTCACCCCATCTGCAGCGAACCCATGTGTGCTGTGGGGCGGCATCATTTTTTTGACGGAGCGGAGGGCTCCATTTCTCCCATGGCTCTGGCGAACCTGCCGCTGCTATTGTATCGCCGGTGGGAACCTATGCTGATGCGCTTTTTCGCAGAATCCGGATTTGAACCGCAGGTACTCTGCTGCAGTGAAGATTCTCATACCGTGCTCCGCCTGGCCCGGGAAGGGCTTGGCGTGGCATGCACGCCCCTTTCCGCAACCTGTGAGCTCCAGCCCGGCACCGAGATTCATCCTCTTCAGGCAAAAGAGCTGTACAGCGAGATCTGTGCGGTCACACTTCAGGGGCACTACACCGGGGCAGCCGCCCGGAATTTCATCCGTTTCACCCAGGAGGAACAGTAATGCCGGAAAACCTTTACAAATCTTAAGGTACACTTAAAGGCATACTGAAGATTTGTGCGGTATCCTTTTTGCGTAACACAAACAACCAGCGCAAAAAGGAGTCGAAAATTATGTCGATCAAAATATTCTCCCCTGTTTTGAAGCATAAACGTGCAGCAGCCGCAATTTTGCTGGCCGGCATTCTGGCTGTGGGCGGTACCCTTACCATTCGCGCCCGGATAAGCGCTTCCAAAAGCACTGCATCCGAGGAACTGGCCTATGCCCGCACCGTATTTCTGAAAAAAGAAGATCTGAACGAATCGGTGAACGTTTCCGGCATTGTTCAAAGCGCACAGGTCTCTTCGGTCACCACTGCCCTGAACAACAAAGTTACCAGCCTGAATGTGAAGGTGGGCGACCATGTGAACAAAGGCGATGTGATCTGCACACTGGACGATACCGACATCCGCCGCGCCATTCAGGATAAGGAAAAGGAAATGGGCGAGGAAAAGCAGCGCTTACAGGATTCCTACAACAAGGCGGCCACGCAGGTGGACGAAGCCCGCCGCGCCAAGGATAATGAGCGGAAAAACCAGGATACTCTGGTGGAAGCTGCCCGCAGTGCCCGCGACAAGGCCTCCAGTGCACTGAGTGCCGTAACGCCTGCCTACGATACCGCCAAGGCCAATTATGAAGTAATGGAAAAGGCGGTATCCGCTGCACAGCAGGAGGCAGACGCCGCCGCGGATGCCCGACAGAAAGCCTATGATGCCTGGATTGCTGCCGGCGGCGCCACGGAGGGCGATGCTTATCTGGCCTACCAGAATGCAGACACTGCTTTGAACGAAAAGAATGCTGCACTGGAAAGCGCCCGTACTCTTTACAGCTACGAAAGCTACACCCAGGCCTATAACACTGCCAAGCAGGCTTATGATGCAGCTGCAGCAGAGCGTGATACTGCTGAAAGCGCATACAAGCAGGCCGATGCAGCCCGTATGCAGGCGCTGGATGCCTGTGACACCACCATCAACAACGCCGTTTCCGCTTTGCAGGAGGCCGACAAGCAGCTGAAAAAAGGTGTGGACAGCAAGGCGCTGGATGATCTGAAAAAGAGTCTGGACGACACGGTGCTGAAGGCCGAGACCAGCGGCAAGATCACCGATCTCAAGGTAAATGTGGGCAGCATCTGCAAGGGTGATGTGGCCACCATTCAGTCCACCGATCAGCTGATTCTTTCGGTGAGCATTCCGGAATACGCCATCAATAAGGTGCAGCTGGGTATGCCCGCCACCATCACCAGCGATGCTGCAAGCGGCGCGCTGCGCGGCACGGTATCCCGCATTTCTCCCACCGCCGGAAGTGGCGAGGGCGAAGGCAGCGCCTCCGGCTTTGCCGCAGACATTTCCATTGATACCCCGGAAAACATCTTCATCGGCAGCAAGGCCAAGGCCGAGATCATTCTGGCTTCCAAGAGCAACGTGTATTCCGTTCCTCTGGATGCAGTGGCCCCCGGCGACAATGGCCAGGATGTGATCTATGCCCGCCAGGGTGAAGGCGAATTCCAGCCGGTAAACGTGACCACTGGTATGAAGAATGACTACGCAATCGAGGTCAGCGGTGCTTCCCTGCAGGACGGCATGGAGATTCTGGCCGACGCATCCCAGATGCCGGACACTGGCGCTTCCCTGCCTGCGGATGACACCTCCGCTCCTGCTGCCGACGGCTCTGCCAGCTCCTCCACCGGGGAGGTGGCGGAATGAACCAGGTGTTCCAGACCCCACTGATCGAGATGCGGGGCATCGTGAAAACCTATAACGTGGGCAAGGAAAACGAGCTGGAGATCCTGCACGGCATTGACCTGACCGTGTATCCCGGTGAGTTTGTTGCCATCGTGGGCGAATCCGGCAGCGGCAAATCCACCCTGATGAACATCATCGGCGTACTGGATCAGCCCACGGCAGGCACCTACCGGCTGGACGGCGTGGACGTTCAAAGTGCAAGCCGGGATGAGATGAGTGAGGTTCGCAACAAAAAAATCGGGTTTGTATTCCAGAATTTCAATCTGATCGGGCGCACCACTGCCCAGCGCAATGTGGAACTGCCCATGCTATATGCGGGGGTCGGAGCTCGCCAGCGGGAACAGCGTGCCCGAGAGCTGCTGACCATGGTTGGCATGGAACAGCGGCGGTTTCATCAGCCCAACGAGCTTTCCGGCGGCCAGAAACAGCGCGTGGCCATCGCCCGCAGTCTGGTAAACGACCCGTCCATTCTACTGGCGGACGAACCCACCGGCGCACTGGACTCCGAAACCAGCCGCCATGTGATGGACATCTTCCATGATCTGCACCGCCAGCAGGGCAAAACCATCGTGCTCATCACCCACAGTCAGGAGCTTGCCTCCGAATGCCCCCGGGTGATTACCCTGAAGGATGGCAATATCATTTCCGACCGGAGAAAGGAGACCCCCGACCATGCCGATTTTTGAGAACGTGCGGCTGGCACTGACCAGCCTGCGAGCCAATAAACTGCGGGCTCTTCTGACCATGCTGGGCATCATCATCGGTATCAGCGCGGTGATTGCCATTATCACGGTGGGCGATTCCCTGTCCGGCTCGCTGGCTCAGGAAATGTCCAGCTTCGGCGCCCGGGACGTGACACTGTCCGTGGTACAGAAGGACGACCCGTTTGCATCCGGCTCCTTCGATACTCTTGGAGACAGCGAAGAGCTGGATAAATTGCTTGAATCCTTCGAATATAAAGAGCCCTCCGCCAGCGACCGTATCAGCGATGCCATGCTGCAGGAATACCAGAAAAAATTCGCCGATCAGCTGCAGGCAGTGGCGGTAAGCGAGAACTTTGGCAACATCCGCGTGGTTTCCGGCCGCTACAAGGCCTCCGGTCAGCTGATGGGCGTATCCCCCGGCCAACAGACTCTGGACAAGATGAAACTGCTGGCCGGCCGGTTCATCACCGACGCGGACAGCACTTCCCATCGGGCGGTGGCGGTGGTCAGCGACCGGTTTGTCTCCCAGTACTTCGGCAGTAAGGCAACGCCGGAAAGCGCTCTGGGAAAGAGCTTTAAAACCGATGTGGGCAATATTCCCCTTCGGCTTTATATCATTGGGGTGTATGAATACAAGGCGGCAAAGGGTCAGACCATTACCCGAAATCTGGACACCAACGTTTATATTCCTGTGGGCAGCGGGTTCCAGCTGCTTCAGCGGGACGGCGGATATCAGACCGTAACCCTCCAGTCCCGCGAGGACGTGAACAATCAAATCTTTATGGATCGTACCAGAGAGTTCTTCAACAGCTTTTACAGCCACAACCCCAATTTCAACGTTTCGGTTTCCAGCCTGGACGAGGTGGTAAAATCCATGAACAAGATGACCCAGAGCGTAAAGCTGGGCATCAGCGCCATCGCTGCCATCAGTCTGCTGGTGGGTGGCATCGGCGTTATGAACATCATGATGGTATCGGTGACCGAGCGCACCCGGGAAATCGGTATCCGCATGGCGCTTGGCGCGAAAGGCCGGGTAATTCTGTTCCAGTTCATTGTGGAGGCAATCATTATATGCCTGATCGGCGGGCTCATCGGCGTACTGCTGGGCGTAGGTCTTGGCAGTGCCGGTGCGATGCTCATGCATTATCCGGTCAAGCCATCGCTCGCTGCCGCGCTGATCGCGGTTCTGTTCTCCATGGCCATCGGCGTATTCTTCGGCTACTACCCCGCCAAGCGTGCCGCCCGGCTGGATCCTATTGAAGCACTGCGCTACGAATAAATTTTTCTTTTCACAGGCAGTTGCATGCTGTACAATAAAAGCAACGGGCCGGAGCTTAAGGCTCCGGCCTGATTTTTTAAACGGAGGTCACAAGTTATGCCGCACACCATTTTGATCGCGGAAGACGACCAGGACATCACCACTCTGGTCAAGCTGTATCTGGAAAGCAGCGGTTACCGGGTGCTCTGTGCCCCGGACGGCGCCACCGCTTTGGATCTGGCACGCACCGAATCCATCGACATGGCGGTGCTGGATATCATGATGCCCCGCATGAACGGCTACGAACTCACCCGTGAGCTGCGCGCCATCAGCAATATGCCCATTCTGATTCTCTCGGCCAAAAACACCGACAACGACAAAATTCTGGGGCTGGAATTGGGAGCGGACGATTACCTGACCAAACCCTTCAACCCGCTGGAGATCATTGCCCGGGTAAAAGCCAATCTACGGCGGTTTTACCAGCTGAACCCCACCTCCCCTGTTCTGCCCGGAAGCAACGTTCTTCTGCTGGGGCCGCTGCGGCTGGATCTGGACGCCATGAGCCTGACCAAAAACGGCGCCCCCATTTCCCTTACCCCCACGGAGTACAAAATTCTCAGCTGTCTGATGCGCGCACCGGGACGCATTTTCACCAAGGTTCAGCTTTACGAGGCAGTGAGTGGAACCTACTTTGAAAGCGATGAAAACACCATGATGGTGCACATTTCCAAACTGCGGGACAAGATCGAGGATGACCCGCGGCATCCGTGCTTCATCAAAACTGTGAGAGGATTGGGATATAAAATTGAAGCGGTGGAAACGAACTAAATCCAGTTATTTTTCGGTGCTCTTGCGCAGCTTTGCCATTTTCACACTGCTGCTGGTGGTAGTTGCGGTGGTTCTGCTGTTCTGGGCCCTGCAGGACAGCAGCCGCACTGTCATCAGTCTATCCGATCGGGATCTGAGTGAATATGACAGCCTGCTGGAGAGCGGAAAATATGACCAGTTCCCCACACGCACTCTTCTGGGGCGCACCGGAAGCATTGCCGTGGTGGACGAAAACGGAACCGTGCTTTTTTCCGACGAGAAGCGTTCCGATTTTTCCGCGGAAGAGCTCGCCTGCATTCCTCTGCAAGGGCAGTATATCTACCCCACGGTCACCTACTGGTACGATGAACAGGGCCGCCAGATGACACTGGTGGCAAACGACGGCTTTTCCAGTGTATCCTACCAGACCCCGGTGGTGCTGGATGCTGACCACAAAATCCTTTACGGTTCCATCCCCGGTATGGATTCCGACACCCTGAGCGACGAAGCCTACGGCTACCTGACCCAGACACTCCCCTATGGTTACTATATCTGGAAACACCCCTTCCAGAGCGCGGACGGTCAGGCACGCTGGCTTATTTTGTACGAGCAGATTCTGCGCAATGAAGAATATGCCCACCTGAGTATGGTCTGGAGCCGAACACTGATTCTGTTTCTGGGGCTGTATGTTCTGGTGCTTCTGGCAATGGCACTCTGGCTCAGCCGCAAGGTATGCGGCCCGCTCAAGCGGCTGGAGAAGGGCTTCACCGAGCTGGCTCAGCGGAATGACCCGGAGCCCATCCAATGCCGGGGGCCCCGGGAATTCGAGCAGATCTGCAGTGCCTTCAATCAGCTTTCTGCCCAGCTTGCTGAAAGCGAACGCCAGCGCAAGGCATTGGAGGACAACCGGCAAAAACTGCTGGCAGACATTTCCCACGATCTGAAAACGCCAATTACCGTGATTCGGGGTTACGCAAAAGCCATCTGCGACGGACTGATCCCTCCGGAAAAACAGCCGGAATATCTGGACACCATCTACCAGAAATCCACCCGTCTCACCGGACTGATCGATACCTTCCATGAGTACAGCAAGCTGGAGCATCCCCAGTTTACGCTGCAAATCAAACGGCTGGATTTGTGTGAGGTTCTGCGGGAATATCTGGCATCCAAATACAATGAACTGGAGCTGGGCGGCTTTGTTCCGGAGATTGAAATCTCGGATGAATCCATCTGGTGCATGCTGGACAAAACCGCCTTTTTGCGGGTTTTGGAGAATATTGTGTCCAACGCTGTGAAACACAATCCTGCAGGCACTTCCCTGTTCTTCGAACTGCATCGCGAAGAAAATCAGGCAGTGCTTGATCTGGCCGACAATGGCGTGGGCATCCCGCCGGAAATCGCGGACTGCATTTTTGATCCCTTTGTGGTTGGGGATGAATCCCGCGGTACCCGTCAGGGCTCCGGCCTGGGGCTTGCCATCAGCCACAAGATTGTAACGGCACACGGTGGCACCATTCAGCTGGTGCAGCCACCTTCGCCGGGCCGAAGCACCCAGTTCCGGCTTACCATCCCTCTGGCCTGACCAGCTTCTTAATCAACCAACAAAACGCCGGGCGGCTCCGTAGAAAATTGCGGAACCGCCCGGCGTTTATTATTTTCGCAGATTCCCCGGTATGCCATCCACTGTTTGACGAAAGGCGCCGAAGATTCCCTCTTTCATATTGTTTACCATGATCTGCTGCACCTCCTCCATGCTGATCTCGCTTTCATACTGGAACCACCAGCGCACCAGCGTCATGGTGTTGGAAGCGAGAAGCTGGGCATACAGATCCACATATCGTTCCTGCGTGCCCTGTAAACCGCAGAAACGGAGTTTTTCCAGAATGTTGTCATGGATGACCTGTACCATTTCAGTGAATACCGGCCGATTGATCGCCCCGCTCCACAGCAAGGTGTAGCGGGCCTTGTTTTTGTGCAGGTATTGCAGGGCCTTTTCAAAATTTTTCTGATACACCAGACTGTGGATATTCTGGGCGGAAGCCTCCACAAAAGCAACATCCATCTGGCGGCGGAACTCCTGCAGTGTACGGGCCAGATACTGATCCATCAGGTCGTATTTGTCCTGATAATATTTGTAGAAGGTGGACCGGTTGATCATGGCCTGCTGGCACAGCTGATCCACCGTGAGCTTTTGCAGAGGCGTCTGTTCCAGACACTCCAGCAATGCCCGATCAATCTGGGCCAGGGTTTTGACCACCCGCAAATCCGTTTTGTTCATGAACGCTCCGACCTCTTTCTCTGGCTTTTTTCAAGATAAACAACACCCACCCGGCGTTTGTTGGATAAGCAGCAAAGCCGCGGATTTTAATGGTATTCAAGCGAAAAAAACGCTGTTAAAATAATCGCAAAGACGCTGTACAACTGCTTTCAGTATAGCATATTTTCAGTTTCTTGCCATCCTGTGTTTGAGAAAGAGAAAGATTAACTATTAAAAATCAACCCCGAAAATGAATGGTGGTGGTGAAAAAGGGATGGTTCAAAAAAGGTATAGCAAAGCTGAGGTCTTGTC
>NZ_SLUM01000035.1 GCF_004345265.1 Allofournierella massiliensis | reverse complement strand
ACCAGCATTTTTATCCCCCCACACTATTATACCGCTTTCTTTTCCTCAATACGAGAAAAAGGCCACCTTTCGGTGACCTTTTTCGACAGGCTGACCGGAGAGCAGACTGCTCTCCGGTTTTTGCTTGTTTTAAAGGGATGCTCAGCCCCACAGCGGGCTGGGATACAGGCCGGCGTCGGTCTTTTCCCGGATGGCGGCCACCACCAGAGGCTTGTCCTCCTGATAGGTTACGCCGTGCCAGCGGTCGGTGCTGCGCAGCACCTTCACCCGGGCCTTGCCCTCTTCAATCAGGGCACTGACCACGCTGGGCAGGTAGAACTCCGCCTTCAGCGGGTTTTCCACCAGCGCCTTGTCCAGGAAGGCGGGGAAGCGGTTCGCAATTTCCTGCACGAAGCTGGGCCCGAAGCCCCACAGGTTCATGGAAACCACGCTGTCCGCGTCCAGATCGGTCCAGCTTTCGCCGCCGTCCTCGGAGAAGTGAATGCCCTCCGGGCAGGTTTCGATGCGGGTGCGCTCGGTCACGCTGTCCAGATAGCCTTCCCCGTTGGTCACGCAGATGCCGCGGGACACATAGCCGTTTTCGGTCACGGTGTTCTTCAGCAGGTAGCCCACCATGCTGTATTCGTACAGGCTGCCGTCCTCATGGGTGGACAGGTAATCGTAAATCACCCGGAACGCCTCGGGGCCGTAGTAGTCGTCGGCGTTGATCACCGCGAAGGGGGCGTCGATCACGTCCTGTGCACTCAGAATGGCATGGCTGGTGCCCCAGGGCTTGGTGCGGCCTTCCGGTACGGAATAGTCGGCGGGCAGCTTGTCCAGCTGCTGGTAGGCGTAGCGCACCTCCATGTGGGGGGCCAGACGGGCGCCGATGGTGGACTTGAAGGCCTCCTCGATCTCGTGCTTGATGATAAAGACCACGGTTTCAAACCCGGCCCGCTTTGCATCGAACACGGAATAATCCAGAATGGCTTCGCCGCAGCGGCCCACCGGGTCGATCTGCTTCAGGCCGCCATACCGGCTGCCCATGCCCGCGGCCATGACCACCAGAATCGGTTTTTTCGCCAAGGAAAACAACTCCTTAAATTATACTTTTTGTAGAAAGACTGTGAAATATCAGTCTTTGTAGCCGTTGGGGTTCATGCTCTGCCACTTCCAGCTGTCGGCGCACATGTCCTCGATGCCATATTCGGCTACCCAGCCCAGCTCGTTCTTGGCTTTGGTGGGGTCGGCCCAGCACTCGGCAATGTCGCCGGGGCGGCGGGGGTCGATCACATAGGGCAGGGTCTTGCCGCAGGCCTTCTCATAAGCATGGATCACATCCAGCACACTGTAGCCGTGGCCGGTGCCCAGGTTGCAGATGAACAGGCCGGGCTTCTGCTCCAGCTTTTTGATGGCTGCCACATGGCCGCGGGCCAGATCCACCACGTGGATGTAGTCACGCACGCCGGTGCCGTCCGGGGTGGGGTAGTCGTTGCCGAACACATGCACCTTCTCCAGGCTGCCCACGGCCACCTTGGCAATGTAGGGAACCAGATTGTTGGGGATGCCGTTGGGATCCTCACCGATCAGGCCGCTCTTGTGGGCGCCGATGGGGTTGAAGTAGCGCAGCAGGGCCACGTTCAGCTCGGGGTCAGCGGTGCAGCAGTCGGTGAGCATGCGCTCGTTGAACACCTTGCTGGTGCCGTAGGGGTTGGTGGTGGCGCCCACGGGGAAATCCTCGGTGATGGGCACGCTGGCGGGGTCGCCGTAAACGGTGGCGGAGGAGGAGAACACGATGTTGTGCACACCGTGGCGGCGCATGGCGTCCAGCACCACCAGAGTGGTCTCCAGGTTGTTGGTGTAGTATTCGATGGGCTTGGAAACGCTTTCGCCCACGGCCTTGTAGGCGGCGAACTGGATCACGGAATCAATGTCCGGATTCTGGGCAAACAGAGCTTCCACGGCCTGGGCGTCGGTGAGATCCACTTCCACGAAGCGGAAATCCTTGCCGGAGATCTGCTTGATCCGCTCCACAGCCTTGGGGCAGGAATTGTAGAAGTTATCAGCTACAACGATGTCGTAGCCGGCGGCCAGAAGTTCCACGCAGGTGTGGCTGCCGATGTAACCGGCGCCGCCGCATACCAAAATTGCCATTGCAAACACTCCCATTCTTTTGTTGTGTCGTAACCAGCACACTGCGCCGGAACAAGTGTCCGGGCGCAAAAAAACGGCCCTTGCCAGCGCATGGCGCAATGGGCAAAGACCGTTGCTGACTTGCTTTTAGTGTACGATAAAAAATGTTGTACGTCAATGAAAAATCATTGCATCATTCTGTCGGTTCGGAGCCTGCGTCCCGGGCCTGACGGCGGAATTCCGCGGGGGAAAACCCGGTGGCCCGCCGGAAGCTCTGGCTGAAATAGCTGGGGCTGGAAAAGCCCAGCTGGCGGCTGATCTGCTGCACCGGGATGCGGGTGGCGGCCAGAAGGCGCTTGCTTTCGCTGATGCGCCGTTCGATCAGGTAGCTGATGGGGCTGCAGCCCATTTCCCGGTTGAACACATGCACCAGATAGTACTTGTTCAGCCCTGCGTAGCGGGCCAGCTGATCCAGGGTGATGGGCTGGGCAAAGTGCTCGTCGATGTACTGGCGTACCCGGGCACATTCCAGGGCACTTTTGCGGCTGGAAGGAATGCTTGCCTGGCTCAGCGGGCAAACCCGGTTCAGCTGCAGAAGAATCAGGCCGGCAAGCTGGCGGCAGACCTCGTCAAAGGAATCGCTGTGCTGCTGCAGCTCCTGAAAAAACAGGCGCAGATAGGGTTCCAGCGGCTGGATGGTTCTGCTGGAAAGCACCAGATATCCCGCCGGCTGACCGCCCACACAGCAGGCACAGCACAGATCGATGCAGAGCATGGAAAAGGGCTCACGGATGGGCTGAACGCCGTAATGCGGGCACTGGGGGTTCAGCACAAGAAGATCGCCTGCATGCAGCTCCACCTGCTGGTCATCCACATCCAGCCGGCAGCTGCCCTGCAGAATGTACAGAAGCTCGGTAAAAATATGGCTGTGAAGGTCACAGCGGGCGGTGGGGCTGCCGTGATGGATGCTGGCGTGCAGCAATTGCACAGAGGGAAGCTGGCACGGCTGTTTGGGCTCAACGTCAAAGTGATGGGTGATCATGGTCCACAGTTCGCTCCTTCCGGGCCGGGAAAACGCCGCACTCCAAAGAGAGCGGACCGGGCGGCTGCTGTCAGATTTGCTACCTTAAGTATGAAGGGTGGGAATGTGTTCGTCAAGACCAAAAATGAAAAAATCTGGAAAATTTGGCGATGGCGGATAAAATATTAACAAATTGAAAACCTTTTTCCGAAACCTGCCGGGAGGGCAAGAAAAGCGGTGAAAATGGCCCCCCTCTTATTGAACCAAAAAGAGCGGTGGGGTATAATAAAACAATACGCAGAGAATAACACGCGGCAGAGCTTTGAAATGTTTTGGCGGTCAACCGCGTTTTAAGGATATGAGACAGAGCGCCCCGGGCGAGAAGGAAACCGCCGGGGGAAGGAAAGGGGAAGGAAACAGGATGCCTACATACCGGGAATTCAGGGAACAGGTGCGCAGGCGCAAACGCAAACGGGCGATGCGCCGGGCGTTGATTTTTGTTGTTGTGGTGGCGGCGGTGCTGGCGGCGGCTTATGGCGCGATTTGTCTGCTTGGCGAGCCGAGCTGGCTGAAGGGCGGCGATCAGACCCAGAGCACGCCGCAAAGCACCAGCATGACCCAGAGCACCCCGCAGGGCGAAAGCACGCCGGAGAGCGGCAGCGAAGCCCAGAGCGCCGCGCAGAGCCAGCAGCCCGCCAGCCCGGCGGCAGAGGGCACGGCCGCCGCATGGGACACCATGCAGCCGCTGGAAAAAACGCTGGATCAGACGGTGAACTCGCCGGACTTCCGGCTGCTGGGCCTGCCGGAAAACGGCCAGGTGGACATGAAGTACTTTGACCGCACCGCCATTCTGGGCGACAGTGTGAGCCAGGGCTGGAACGCATACAATACTTCCGATATGAAGGAGCACGCCTTTGTGTGCGCCTACAAGAACATCGGCCCCAGCCAGGTGGTGAACAACGAGGTGGCGGATCCGGGCGAAAATTCGGGCCGGGCACCGGAAGCAATCTTCGACACCATCATCAACAGCAACCCCAAGCGGCTGTATATCCTGCTGGGCACGAATGCGCTGGTGCGCAACGACGACGCGGCAGAGCAGTCGTATCTGGCCTATTACAGCCAGATGCTGGATAAGTTCCGGGAGGCGCTGGGCAGCGAGGTGGACATTTATGTGCAGTCGGTCACGCCGGTGCGGCCGGGTGTGAAGCAGCCGGGCCTTTACCGGGAACGGATTCAGCGGGTAAACAGCGAGCTGGCCAAGATGGCGGTGGAAAAGGGCTGCTACTTCATCAACCTGCACGAGGTGCTGGCGGATGCGAACGGCGATCTGCGGGCGGATCTGGCCGCGCAGGACGGGGTGCATCTGAACGCATCGGCTTATCCGCTGGTGCGGGATTATCTGACCACCCATACGGCCTATAATCCCGAAAACCCCTATCTGGAGGGCAGCCCTTATTATAAGGCTGCCGAATAAACGGCGCATCCCCGGCGGGATGCAGGGCAAACAGGAGACAACATGGCAAACAGCTATCGAGAATTCAGCAATCAGGTGCGGGGGCGGCAGCGCCGCCGCACGCAGCGGCGGGTACTGAGCATGGCGCTGCTGGCGGTGATGGTGCTGGGTGTTTCCGGGGTGATCACCTGGGGCATTCAGGCGGTGACCGGCTGGGGCGCGGAGGAACCTGCCACCAGCGAAACGGTACAGCCGGGCATTTCCGGCAGTGTGCTTGCGCCGCTGCCCATGCAGAACCCGGTGGTGGACACCAACGAAACCGGGTTTGAGCGGATGGGTCCGGTGCAGCAGACCGGGGACTACACCATCAAGACGCTGACCTATGAGGATATCATCCAGCCGGAATGCGGCCTGGTAGACAGCACGAAATATCTGCCGGACGTGGTGTTCCTGGGCGACAGTGTGACCGAGGGCCTGGATCTTTACGAGAACCCGGCCAAGGGCGTGGCTACGGTGCTTGGTTACCGGGGCGCGGTGCCCAGCGATATCGTGAACCGCAAGAGCATGAACCGGTACCAGTCGGAAACGGTGGTGGCTACCGAGGTGGCGCTGGATATTATTGCCCAGAAGCAGCCGAAGGCGGTGTATCTGATGTTCGGCGCAAACGCACTGGCCACCAGTGCGGACGAGGCGGTGGAAAAGGGCTATTTCGGCTACTACGAGCAGATGATCACCTCGATCCGGGAAGCAGCGGGGCAGGATGTGCAGATCTACATCCAGTCCATGACGCCGGTTACCACCGACTACACCAACACGAACCTGAACAACGAGCGCATCCAGCGCATCAACCAGCAGCTGGCCCAGATGGCGCTGGAGCAGGGCTGCCACTATCTGGATGTATACAGTTCACTTCTGGATGACAGCGGCGGGCTGAACCCCAGCTACACCACCGAGGGCCTGCATCTGAACTCGGCGGGCTACGGCGCCTGGATGGACTATCTGCTGCGGCATGTGGCCTACAGCAGCGACCTGCCCTATGTGATGGGCAGCACCTACTATCTGGCGGACAACGCCTGATGGGGCATGGAAACGGATCGGGCGTAAAAAGAGGATAACAAAAAGCAGCCGATGGGAATTCTCCCACCGGCTGTTTTTTGTCATCGGGATAAATGTGAAGAGAAGAGCAGGGCGAAGCACGAAAAAAGCCGGGCGCGGAACGGCAAGTGTTCCGCACCCGGCTGATGCTCGGGTTGATCAATATAAGGTGAAAGCGGTCAGGATGCGTCACCGGGGAAAATCCGCTGCGTACCTGCCAGAAAAACGTCCCGCGCCCCGCTGCCGGTCGAGTCCGCCAAAAGGGTGTTGGCGTACGTTGCTGAGGAAAGCCGGGTGCGAAACGGCAGGCGTACCGCACCCGGTTACCGGTCGGGTCGTTAAAAAAGTCCGGTGATTTTGCCGTTTTCGTCCACGTCGATGTTCTCGGCGGCGGGCTTTTTGGGCAGGCCGGGCATGGTCATGATGCTGCCCATGATCACCACAACGAATCCCGCGCCGGCGGAAAGGCGCACGTCGCGCACCGTCATGGTGAAGCCGGAAGGCGCCGCCAGCAGCTTGGCGTCATCGCTGAAGGAATACTGGGTCTTGGCAATGCAGACCGGCAGATTGCCGTAGCCCATGGCCTCGATCTCGGCCAGGGTCTTGAGCACGGGTGCGCTCCAGCTCACGTCCTTGGCCCGGTAAATCTTCTGCGCCACCGCCAGAACCTTTTCCTTCAGAGGCATCTCGTCCGGGTAGGTGAAGTTGACGGCGGTGTCGTCCTGCATGATGTCCAGCACGGTTTTGGCCAGCTCGGTGCCGCCTTCGCCGCCCTTGGCAAATACCTCAGCCAGTGCGCAGGGTACGCCCATCTCGGCGCAGATCGCCTTCACGCAGTCGTGCTCGGCGGCGGTGTCGGTGGGGAATGCGTTGATCGCCACACAAACCGGCAGACCGAAATTGCGCATGTTCTCCACATGGCGGCGCAGGTTGTCCGCACCGGCGGTCAGATAATCCAGGTTCTCCACACCCAGCTGATCCTTGGGGCATCCGCCGTGATGCTTCAGGGCGCGCACGGTGGCCACGATCACCACCGCGTTGGGGGACAGCCCGGCCTTGCGGCACTTGATGTCCAGGAACTTCTCCGCGCCCAGATCCGCGCCGAAGCCCGTCTCGGTCACAACGTAATCCGCCAGACTCAGGCTCAGGCGGGTGGCCATCACGCTGTTGCAGCCGTGGGCAATGTTTGCAAAGGGCCCGCCGTGGATGATCGCCGGGTTGTTCTCCAGCGTCTGGACAAGGTTCGGATCGAAGGCATCCTTCAGAAGGGCGGTCATGGCGCCCGCCGCGCCAATCTGGCCCGCGGTCACCGGCTGGCCGTCGTAGGTATACGCCACAACAATGCGGGACAGCCGCTCTTTCAAGTCCTTCAAGTCGGTGGCCAGGCAGAAAATCGCCATGACCTCGCTGGCCACGGTGATGTCGAAGCCGTCCTCACGGGGCACGCCGTTCACCTTGCCGCCCAATCCGTCGGTCACAAACCGCAGCTGGCGGTCGTTCATGTCCACGCAGCGCTTCCAGACAATGCGCCGGGGATCGATGTTATGGGGGTTGCCCTGATAAACGCTGTTGTCCACCATGGCCGCCAGCAGGTTGTTGGCCGCACCGATGGCGTGCAGGTCACCGGTGAAATGCAGGTTGATGTCCTCCATGGGCACCACCTGTGCGTATCCGCCGCCGGCCGCGCCGCCCTTGATGCCGAACACGGGCCCCAGGCTGGGCTCGCGCAGGCAGAGCATGGTCTTTTTGCCCAGTGCGTTCAGGCCGTCCGCCAGACCGGTGCTGATGGTGGTTTTGCCCTCGCCGGCGGGGGTGGGGCTGATGGCGGTGACCAGAATCAGCTTGCCCTGCCTGTCCGCTTTTTTGGCCAGCTTGTGGTCGATCTTTGCTTTGTATTTGCCGTACAGGCTGATCTCATCCTCCGAAAGACCCAGCTTTTCCGCAATCTGAACGATGGGCTGCAGGGTAGCTTCCTGTGCGATCTGAATATCCGATTTCATGGGACTCATCCTTTCCTGCTCAGGGCGGCGCAAACCGCCCAAACAACATCGGCCTGCCTGCGCTGTGGCACAGACGGGCCGGTCCTTTTGTCTCTTTTATAAGAGTACCAAAATCCGCCGCCTGTTACAAGCACCGGGGCAGAAGTCGCACTTCTTTTACCGGCTTTTTGCATACCGGTTCCGGTTGTGAAATACCGCGCCGGTATGCTATACTATATTCTGTATCTCTATGCGCTTTTTCTCTGTGAAAAATGCGGCTATTTTGTAGAATGATGCACTTTTAATACTGTTTGTAAAGGTGAGACCGGAATGCTGCACAACGAAACCCTCCATTATCTGGATAATGCCGCCACCACCATTGTGGATGAAGCGGTGGCGGACGCGGTCCGCAAGGCCATGGTGGAACACTGGGCCAACCCCTCCAGCCTGTACGGCCCCGGCTGCGAAAGCCGCCGCCTGCTGGAAAAGGCCCGCGCCGGCGTGGCAAAAACACTGGGCGCGGCCCCCGAAGAGGTGTTCTTCACCGGCTGCGGCTCCGAGAGCAACAACATCGCCATTCTGGGCGCGGCCCTGGCCCGGAAAAGCTGGGGCAAACGGGTGGTGGTGAGCGGCTACGAGCATCCCAGCGTGGCCATGCCCATGGAACGGCTGCGGCAGCTGGGCTTCGATGTGGTGACCATCAACCCGGACGAGACCGGCCATCTGGATCTGGATGCCTTCGTGAACGCGGTGGACAAAAACACCATTCTGGTGGCCTGCATGCAGGTGAACAACGAGATCGGCACCATGGTGGACGTGAACCGGCTGGCAAAGCGGGTGAAGGAAAAGAACCCGCGCACCGCCGTGCATGTGGACGGGGTGCAGGCCTGGCTGCGGGTGCCGGTGAAGCTGGACGGCATCGACAGCTTCACGGTGAGCGGCCATAAGATCCACGCCCCCAAGGGCGTGGGCGCTCTGTATCTGCGCCGGGGCTACAACATCGAGCCGCCCTATCTGGGCGGCGGGCAGGAAAAGGGCCACGGCGGCGGGCAGGAAAAGGGCGTGCGCCCCGGCACCGAAAACCTGCCCTACGCGGTGGGCATAGCCAAGGCCGCGCTGATCGGCTACAAAAACATGGCCGAGCGCACCGCCCGCATGGCACAGCTGAACCGGCGGCTGCGCGAAGGGCTGGCCGCAATTTCCGGCATCGTGTTCAACAGCCCCGAGGACGCGGTGGCCGAGGTGGTGAACGTGAGCATCATGTGCATCAAAAGTGAGACCATGCTGCATTTTCTGGAAACCAAGAACGTGTATGTGTCCAGCGGGTCGGCCTGCTCCAAGGGCGCGGCCAGCCACACCCTCGCTGCCATGGGGCTGGAGCCCCTGCGGGCGGACACTGCGCTGCGCATCAGCCTTTGCGGCAGCAACACCGAAGCCGATGTGGACGCGCTGCTGGCCGGCCTTGCCAAGGGCATGGAAACGCTGGCCCGCATTCGATAAAATCGTCAGGATCTGACCGAAAATAAAGGAGTTTATCAATACAATGAAAGAAATCATCATGTGCTATCAGGGCGAGATGGCCCTGAAAGGCCTGAACCGGGCCACCTTCGAATCGGTGCTCAGCAAATCCCTGCGCTGGCGGGTGAAGGATCTGGGCAAATTCCAGGTCTACAAGGCCCAGAGCACCATGTATGTGGAGCCGCGGGACGAGGAAGCGGAATCCAACATGGAGGAAGCCTACGACCGGGTGAGCAAGGTGTTCGGCCTTGCGGCCCTCAGCCGTGCCGCCGTGTGCGACAAAAACATCGACGCCATCAAGGCCACCGCCGAGGAATACCTGGGCCCCATTCTGCGGAATCTCAAGACCTTCAAGGTGGAGGCCAAACGGGCGGACAAGTCCTTCCCGCTGAAGAGCCCCGAGCTGTGCCGGGAGCTGGGCGGTTTCCTGCTGAGCAAGCACCCCCATCTGCGGGTGGACGTGCATCATCCGGACATCGTGGTCATGGTGGAGGTGCGGGATTACGGCGCCTACGTCCACGGGCCCAAGGTGCCCGGCGCGGGCGGCCTGCCGGTGGGCACCAGCGGCCGCGCCGTGACCATGCTCAGCGGCGGCATCGACAGCCCGGTGGCTGCCTGGTATATGGCCCGCCGCGGTCTGGCGCTGCATCACATCCACTTCGCAAGCCCGCCCTACACCAGCCAGGCTGCGCAGGACAAGGTGCGGGATCTGGCCCGGGAGATTGCTCCCTACACCGGCAACTGCGTGCTGTATGTGGTGCCCTACACCACCCCGCAGGAGTACATCCGGGACAACGCCCCCGACGTGCTGTTCACCGTGCTCATGCGCCGCAGCATGATGCGCATCGCCAACCGGATCGCCAAGGACATCGACGCCAAGGCACTGGTCACCGGCGAGAGCCTTGCCCAGGTGGCCAGCCAGACCCTGTACGCGCTGGTCTGCACCGACGCGGCCCAGGATCTGCCGGTGCTGCGCCCGCTGATCGGCATGGACAAGAGCGAGATCACGGTGGTGGCCCGCAAGATCGGCACCTTCGAGACCAGCATCCTGCCCTTTGAGGACTGCTGCACCATCTTCACTCCGCCCCATCCCAAGACCAAGCCCACGCTGGCCGAGATCGAGGCGGCGGAAGCTGCCATGCCCGGCCTGGCCGCGCTGGAGGAGCAGGCGGCCGCCGCGGTGGAGCGCATCCGCATCGACATGCGGGACGCAAAGCAGGAGGACGACCTGGCCGAGCTGGAGGAGTTCTGAACAGCACCGTTTTAAACAATCAAAATGCCCGGCTGTGGAAAACCCGGCCGGGCCATGAGTAAACCGTGGGAAAGAGGGAAACCAAATTGAAGGCGGAGATCATCTGTGTGGGCACCGAGCTGCTGCTCGGCGATATTCTGAACACCAACGCTCAGTTCCTGGCAAAGGAGCTGGCGGCGCTGGGCATCACGGTTCACCATCAGTGGGTGGTGGGCGACAATGAGGGCCGGCTGGCCCAGCTGATCGATCAGGCCATGGAGCGCAGCGATCTTCTGGTCTTTTCCGGCGGTCTCGGCCCCACGGCGGACGATCTGACCAAGGAGACGGTGGCACGCTGCTTTGACGATACGCTGCATCTGGAGCCCTCCATTCTGGAAAACATCCGGGCCTACTTTGCCGCCACCGGCCGGCACATGCCGCCGAACAACGAAAAGCAGGCCATGGTGCCCACAAAGGGCGGCTGGTTTGAAAACCACAACGGCACCGCCCCGGCGGTCTGGTTCCGGAAGGGTACAAAGCGGGCGGTGCTGCTGCCCGGCCCGTCCAGCGAGCTGAAACCCCTCTGGACCGAACAGGTGGGCCCCTTTCTGGCCGACGGCCGGCAGGTGCTGCACAGCCTGACGTTGCGCATCACCGGCATCGGCGAAAGCCATGTGGAGGAAAAGGTGGGCCATCTGTTTGAGAACGAGAACCCCACCGCCGCCATCTACGCCAAAACCGGCGAGGTGCAGATTCGCATCACCGCCCGGGCCGCCAGCCATGCGGAGGGCGAAAAAGCCTGCCGGGCCTGTGCGGAACACTTCCGGGCCATTCTGGGCGATGTGATCTATGGCGAGGACGCAAACGATCTGGAGCACACGCTGGTGCAGACACTGGCGGAGAAGGGCCTGACCGTG
This sequence comes from Allofournierella massiliensis, assembly GCF_004345265.1. Taxonomy (GTDB): domain Bacteria; phylum Bacillota; class Clostridia; order Oscillospirales; family Ruminococcaceae; genus Allofournierella; species Allofournierella massiliensis. Next base: position 20,446 of record NZ_SLUM01000035.1, on the reverse strand, counting down.
GCCACCGCCGAAAGCTGCACCGGCGGCCTTGTGAGCCAGCGCATCACCCGGGTGCCCGGCTCCTCAGAGGTATTCGGCTTCGGCTTTTGTACTTATGCCAATGAGGCAAAGCACAGGCTGCTGGGCGTGAGCGAAAAAACGCTTGCCACCGTGGGTGCGGTGAGCTGGCAGACCGCCGCCCAGATGGCCATGGGCGCGGCCCGGGTGAGCGGGGCGGACATCGCCGTTTCGCTCACCGGCATCGCAGGCCCCGGCGGCGGCACCGCCGAAAAGCCGGTGGGCCTTGTGTATGTGGGCGCGGTTCGTGGTGAGGATGTGTATGTGGCCAAGCTGCTGCTGGGCAACCGGGACCGGCAGAGCATCCGCACAGGCGCCGCCAACCGGGCGCTGGATTTTGCCCGGCGGCTGGCGCTGGGCCTGTCCATGCCCGGCGCGGACAAGCTGACCGCCGAAGAGCTGGCGCAGCAGAAACAGGCGATGAAGGAATAACAGAATCATGAAAGAAAAGGGAAACGAGGTGGATGCAATGGCGCAAGCCAACCGTATGCTGGCGTTGCGGCTGTTTGGCGTATCGCAGGCCAGAGCCCAGGCGGTGCTGAAGGCTGCGGCGGCTCAGGGCTGCCCGGGCCTGCGGCTGCTGAGCAGGGAAGAGGAGCTGGTGGTCTGCGTAAACGTGCGCGGCGCGGGCAGCGAGGCCGAGGCCGATCGGATCTGCAGGCAGTGGAACGAATATTTCCGCCAGCAGTTCGGCCCTGCCGTGTTCGGTGAGGGCGATACCGAGCTGGCCGACGCGGCGCTGGAGGCACTGGCGAAAAAGAACAAACTCTTCGTGGCGGCGGATGAGGCCACCGGCCATCTGCTGGAGGGTCGCATCCGGGAAAAACCGGAAGCGGCGGCGGTCTACGATTTCGGTGACCACAGCTACCGCCACCCCACCAGGGCAAACCGGCTGGAGCCGCCCCGTGCATTGCTGGACAAATACCCCGACTGCCCGGTGCAGCCGGTGGCGGGCCGCGCCCGGCAGGCGCTGGCCCTTTCCGGCGCAGACTGGGCGGTGAGCTACCAGCCCGCAAAGAGCGTGCAGCCCGGCTTTGTGCTGGTGTGCGGCGCCAAGACCGTGTATCTGCATGTGCTGGCCCCCAGCGTGCAGCCCCAGATGCTGGCAGCCAACTGGCTGCTGGACATGCTGCGCCGTCTGGCCCTTGGGCAGGAGCCGGCGGAAGGGGTGCAGAGCTTTGCCTACGGCAAGCCCGCCCCGGTGCTGCCGGTGCGGCAGACGCCGCTGCCCGCTCAGAACGAATCCGCCCCCCGGCCCGCCCCGGTGCAGCCCGGGAGCAATGCCCCGGCCGACGCATGGCAGAAATCTCCATCCGCTCCGGTAAGCCGGGCGGCCAACCTGCGCAGCGCCGGGCGGCAGCTGTTTGACGAATCCGCCCAGCTGCCCGAACCCCCTTCCCGCAAACGGAATCCGGCAGGGCGGATACTGGGCAGTCTGGTGCTGGTGCTGTTCATCGCGGCGGTGGCCTTCGGCGTGGTGTGGCTGGCGGAACGCCCTGCCACCCAGCAGATGACCGGCGCGGGCTACGGCACCGCCGACTACGACACCGCCGCCCGGGACTACCTGACAAAGGCGCAGCAGGGCAACAGCCAGGTGGCGGCCTATCTGGCTCTGCCCAAGCTGGGCGGTACGCTGGTTTACCAGCCGGACGCAGCCCAGCCCGGTCAGGCCATTGGCCTTGCGGTGCAGGCGGCCCAGGGGGATGAGCTGGCCCGCTTTGTGAGCGCCCAGCAGCCCGGTCAGACCCGCACCAATGTGATTGTGGAATGCCCCACGGGCAGCATCCAGCAGCTGAGCGAGCTGGACGAAGAGGAGCTGCTGCGGGACAACTGCGGCTTCACCCTGTACACCGACGGCAATACTTACCGCTATAAAGTGGCGGCGGTTTACTACTGGGACCCGGCCGAGACCGGCGAGACCGCCTTTGATTTGTACGGCCTTCAGGATCTGAGCGATCAGCAGGCGTTTTTGAACTTTGTGCTGGGCATCAAGGCCCGCAGCCTGTATGAGATGCCGGTGGATCTGGAGGACGCCGACAGCTTTGCCACGCTGGTGGCGGACGCGGCGGACGGCTCCGGCCGCAAGCTGGCGGTTACCGGCCGACTGCAGCGGCAGGACGAGGCAGCCTTCCTTCTGGGCAAACAGATCACCCAGGCGGATCAGCCCCTGCTGCCGCTGGCCATGTATGAGCAGACCGGCGAGGAGGTTCCCTCGGTGGAGACTTTAAACCAGTACTGGATGAACTGGTACGCCACCGGAGGCGCCACCAGCAGCGATGTGCAGGAGGAAAGCGGCATGCCGCAGGAGGATCAGCTGGTGGAGGGCATCCAGCCGCTGGATCCGAACGCAACGCCCATTCCCACCCTGACGCCGCCGCCCACTGACACGCCGGCCACGGCTACCCCGAAGCCCAGCGCCACACCGCAGCCGGGCACCACACCGAAGCCCGACGCCACCCAGGCGCCCGGCGCTACGGACAAGCCTCAGGCGACCCAGGCCCCCGACGATTCCGGCACGGCGCAGCCCACCGCGGCCCCGCAGGCTACCCCGGCACCCCAGCCCACACCTACGCCCACACCCAGCGCAGGTACCATTACGGTGACCATGAACGGTGTGCGGCAGGAGATGGATCTGGTGGAATGCCTGGCCATGATCGCCCGCAACGAGCTGGGCGCGAATGCACCCATTGAAGCCTACAAGGCCCAGATGGTGGCTGCTCACTCCTGGATTCTGAGCCAGGGCGGTGCGCCCAGTGTGGCCGGCCGCCAGCCCAGCGAGACCATCCGGCAGGCAGCCCGTGAGGTGGCCAACCAGATTGTGACCTACAACGGCCGTGTGGCCTTCACCCCCTACTTTGCCAGTGCGGCCTTCGGCACCAACCCCAGCGAGGATGTGTGGGGCTCCTCCCGCCCCTATCTGGTGGCGGTGGAAAGCCCTTATGACCAGCAGTATGCCACCAACTGGCAGAACACCCGCGTGTTCACCGAGCAGGAGGTGGCCGACCGGGCCATGGAAAAGCTGGGTGTGGATCTCTACGCTTACAGCGAGGATCCCAATGAATGGTTTGGCGACATCGTGAAGAATTCCTCCGGCTATGTGACCAGCCTGCGGCTGGGCACCGCCACCATCACCGGGCAGAAGCTGCAGGAAAATGTGCTGGCCGGTTTCTCCGGTCGGGCCATTCGCAGCGCGGCCTTCGATATTTCCTATGCCGATGGTAATTTCAGCATCACCACCTATGGCTATGGCCACGGGTGCGGCCTGTCCCAGTACGGGGCATGGGGATATGCGGCCAACGGCTGGACCTACGACCAGATTCTGGCCCATTACTTCCCGGGCACCAGTTTGTCCACCGTGGGTTAAACAGAGCTTTTTGCACAGAGCGTCCTCCGCAAGGAGGGCGCTTTTGTGTTCGTTTTGTGAAAAAGTGGGGAAGCCATGCAGGAAATGTTGTCGAAAATTTGGGGTTTCTGCGGCTTAATATACAAAAGTGGAAAAGCCGATTTGTGCGAAAAGGAAAAAATGCGGAAAAATACTCCCCAATTCGCCGGGAATAGGGTATAATATCGTTTGTTACTTTTTTGATACTTGTTTGCAAGTATCTCCCGGGCGATATGCCCGGGCCTTTTTCAGCCGCCGGTCAAGCTTTTTCGCATCCCCGGCGGCTGTTCCGTGCAATCAACCAAATGAGCAAAAAAGAAAGGGGAACCTGCGTGGAAAACCCGGCAAAGAAAAATTGGATCAAGATCCTGGTGATCGTTGTTGCAGTGGTGCTGCTGGCTGGATGCAGCGCCATGGCCTATCTCTACAGCCAGATCGCCCCGGCCTTCGATGAGGGCGAGGCGGGCACCCTGAACCAGCAGACCGACCCGGATATTGAAGCCGGCGGCGACCGGTTCTACAACCTGCTGATGGTGGGCATCGACTACGACGCCGATGACGACGGCCGCGATTACGCGGAAGGCAAGGGCATGACCGACGTGATCATGTATGTGCAGATCGACCGGGACAACGGCAAGGTCAACGCCTTCCAGATCCCCCGCGACACCTACGCCGGCGAGGATGTGGGCGACGGCATCAAGACCAACACCGGCAAGATCAACGAGGTCTACGCCAACGGCCCGGATCAGGAAAACAAGATCAACAACCTGGCCAACAAGATCTACGAGCTGTTCAAGCTGCCGGTGGATGACTATGTGCTCATCGACATGCAGGCCTTCAAGACCATGCTGAACAACATGGGCGGCATCGAGATGTACGTCCCCTGGGACATTGTCACCGTGGACAAGGAAACCGGCCACGAAGATCTGGTCTGCCCGCAGGGCACCCATCTGATCAGCGGCGACACCGCCGAGCTGATTCTGCGCAACCGCAACTACTCCACCGCCGACTATAAGCGGCTGGAGACCCAGCAGTACTTCTACGCGGCCCTGCTCAAGAGCCTGCTGAACGATTACACCCTGGCCGATTATTACAGCACCTGCAAGGTGGTGGCCCATTACATCGACACCAGCCTGGACATCACCGAGATCTGGGGTCTGTACGCCACCATGCTGAAGATTGACCCGGCCAACATCTACATCGTGCGCGCACCCGGCGGCGCGGCCAACATCAATGGCCACACCCAGGTTTATTATGTGGACCGGGAGAGCTGTGCCGAGATTCTGAACGAGCACTTCCGCAGCCCGGAAAGCCCGGTGGAAGCCGAGAAGCTGGGCCTCATTACCGGCCAGACCTACCTCTACGGCATGAACATCGACGAGGGCCGCACCATGGGCGACGTGATGACCAACGCCGAGGAGGGCGAGGCCGAGCTGGCCGCTTCCTCCGAAGCCGCCTCCTCCGAGGCCGCGGGCTGAGAAGCGTCCGGATGCAAAATAAAACAGAAAAAGGCTCCCCGGTTGGGGAGCCTTTTTTGATGTAAAAAACGGGTCAGACCACCGGGGCCATGAGCACCGTGCCGGTGCCCCGGTAAACATTCACCAGCCCCTCGCCGGAAACGGCGGAGCCGATCAGGCTGCGGGTGGATTTTTCCACCGTGAAGTTCAGGCTGGAGGACCAGGCAATGGCCATGTTGCCGTCGATGCGCAGCTGGTCGTTGTTCAGCTGGAACTCGATCAGCTCGCTGCGGGGCACCGGGCTTTCCACCGCCGCCACGCCCGTGCCCTTCAGGCACAGGTTGAACAGGCCCTCGTTGCCCAGCGCCGCGCTGGACAGATTGGTGCGGGCCACAACCTTCTGCTGCACCGAGCCGGAGCAGGCCAGAAACAGGCCGTCGTCCAGCACAAGACCGTCCCACTGGCCCACGTCCAGCAGGATGATGTGCTTGTAGGTGGGCTCCAGCATCAGATGGCCGGTGCCCTTGTATTCCGGCTTCACCGCGCTCTCCTTGGTGGCCTTGGAGGCCAGCGCCTTGCCCAGCAGATCGCCCACGCCCTTGATGCCGGAGGTGGCTTCCACCGCGCCGCTCATCCACTGCATGGCCCCGGCCTGCACCACATAGCTGTCGCCCTTCAGCTCCAGCAGCAGCTGGCGACGGCGCACGTTCATCTCGGACGCATAGTAGCTGGCAATGGCGTTGTCCGGGCGGACGCTCAGATCTTTTTCATATTCCAGCACCCGCATGCCGCCCAGCTGGTCGGCGGTGAGAATGTTGGGATTGTTCAGCAGATTGTTGAATGTGACCATGGAAAACCCTCCTTGCTGTTGCATGGGCGATGTGCCGCCCGGTGTTGGGAAACGGTGCAAAAAACACCGTATGTTTGGGGCCGTTATACCACGGGCGGCAGCGAACGGGAAGATGTTTTGGAAATTTTTTACCAAAAAGGAAAGGCCACAGCAATGCCGTGGCCTTTTGAAAAGCGGTCAGTTGTCCTGTTCGAATTTCAGCACCGAGCCGTCGGTGGCGCTGATTTCGTATTCATATTCCAGATTGCCGGACTTGAAATCGATGGAGTAGTGGGGAACATCATCGTCCAGCTCGCTGTCCATTTCCAGCTCCCGGATGGCGGACTGATCCAGCCCGGCGTGGCTCAGGGCCTTGGCCAGCGCTTCGTCGGCGCTGATGAAGCTGCCGGAAGCGGCGGTGGCCTTGTTCTCGCCCTTCAGAACGCTGCCGGTGCTGCCGTCGATCTCGTATTCATACCGGGTGCCGTTCGCCTGGAACTTCACCTCATACTGGATGCGGCCGTCGTCCCAGTCCCGCTCAATAAACAGGTTCTGCACCTGATCCTCGGTCAGGCCCGCAGCGCTGAGCGCGGCGGCTTTGGCGCCGGTCTCGCCAATGTCGGTGGAGGTGGCGCTGCTGCCGCTGCTGCCGGAACCGGCGCTGATGGCGGTGGGGGCGGCATGGGCTTCGGACTCATACTGGCGCACGGTGCCGTCCGCGTTGATTTCGTATTCGTATTCGGTGCTGCCCTGCCAGAAGTCCACCTCGTACACCCGCTGGCCGTCGTCCCAGTCCAGCTTGGCGGTCAGGCCGGTCACCTGATCGGCAGAAAGGCCCGCGTGCTTCAAAGCGGCGGCCTTGGCAGCCTCCAGGCCCACGTCGGTGCCGCTGGTGGCCACGCTGCCGGAGGAGGCGTGCTCCTCTTTCTCGCTCTTCAGAATCTGGCCGGAGCCGTCCACCGCGCAGAAGTATTCGGTGCTGCCGGCCCAGAACTTCACCTTGTACACAAAGCGCCCGTCGTCGTAGCTGGGAATCACCACGATGCCCTCTGCCTGATCCTCGCTCAGGCCAAAGGCGGAGAGCGCGGCGGCCTTGGCGGCGGCCTGATCGATGGAGCCGTTCTGGCCTGCGGCGGCGGTGTAGGTCTCGGTGTGATTCTTCACAATCTCGCCGGTGGTGGCGTCCACGTCGTATTCATATTCCACGTTGTTGGCCCAGAATTCCACCTCGTAGACCATCCGGCCGTCCTCCACATCAAAGTCCACCTTGGAAACGGTCACCTGATCGGCGGAAAGGCCCGCGTGGGCCAGGGCGGCATTCTTGGCCACCTCGGTGCCGATGTAGCCGCCGTCGCTGGCGCGGCCGGTGGAGCTCACGGTGGAAAGGGTGGTGGCCTGGCTGGAGAGCAGCAGGTTCAGATCGTTCACGGTGCGGCCGGCCAGGCTCTCAAAGGTGAGGGTGGGGTTCTGATCCACCAGCTGCTGGATCAGCTGGGCCTTGCCCAGCGAGATGCCGTATTCGTCGGCCTTGGCCTGCAGATCCTGATTCTGGTTCACAACCTGGCTCAGGATGGCCCCGTTGATGGAGCTGGAGGTCATCACCGCGTTCACCGTCTCGGTGAGCTGGCTTTCCAGCTGGGCGGCGCGGGTGGCGTCGTCGTCCTCCACGGTGATCAGGATGGAGTTGGCCAGCTCATCCACATAGCCGTTTTTCAGCAGCGAGCCCATCAGGGCGTTCACCGCCACATCCAGCGTGGAACCCTTCAGGTCCATGCCGTCCAGCACGGCGGCGGCGTCCTCGTTCAGGGCGGTGGCCCGCAGCACCCGCTCACGGCTGTTCAGCACCAGCTCGATGCTGGGGTTCACATCCAGCGAAACAACGGACGCGGCGGTCTGGGACTGATTGTAGTAAACGGAGCCTCCGCCAATGGCCAGAACCAGGCAGGCGGCAGCGGCCAGAGCGGCCAGACGCAGGGGCTTGCGGTTTTTCTTTTCGGGATTCTGATTCGTCATGGGGATCACGTTTCCTTTCCGGTCATCACAGCGAAGGAGAACGCTTTCCACGTCGTTGGGTGCCGCGTGTTCCAAAGCGGTGCGCAGCGCCTGTTCCACATTGCGGTCGGTCATTGCGCGTCATCTCCTTCCAGAATGGTTTTCAGCTTTTTCAGGGACCGGTGATACTTGGAAAGCACGGTGGGAAGCGCCAGATCCAGAAACTGGGCGATCTCCCGGTGTTTGAGCCCGCACACCGCGTGCAGCACCACAATGTGGCGCTCCTCGTCGGAAAGGCGGGCCAGCGCCGCGCCCAGCACGGTGCGGTCGTCGGCGGTCAGGGTGTCGCTCTCGATGGAAAAGGCGGACCACTCAGCCTGGGAAAGATCCTGAATGCGGGCCGCGCTGCGCAGCCGCCCCAGCGCCAGATTCCGGGCGATGGTGAGCAGCCATGCCATGGACTTGCCCTGCGGCCGGTAGGAGGGAGCGGCGGCCCACACCTTCACGAAGGTATCCTGGGCCACATCCTCGGCCTCCGCGCCGTTTTTCAGGTAGGAGAGGGCCAGACCATAGACCGCCGCCCGGGTACGGCGGTACAGTTCGGCCAGATCCTCCCGGCTGCCGGCAGCAATGCCGCCGATCAGCGCCTCCAGCTCCCCGTTGGGGTTCGCGGCACGGGCCTCCTGGGCCATTGCGCCAAGCACAAGTATCATATCGGTTGTCTCCTGTCATTCAAGTAATGCACGGAACGGAACGTTTATTGCATCGCTGTCGAAAAAATTTTGGGGGGCGGCAAAAGCTGCTTCCCGCCTTTATTATACGGCTCGGCAAAGCCGCTTTGCAAGGGGAAAGCAAAGCCCGGCGGGCCCGGCAAAAAAAGACCCCGCAGGGCGGCCACAAGCGGCAGCCCTGCGGGGCAAAACAGAATGAAGAAGGAAACAGCTAAGAAAATAAGGGGAAGAGAGATCAGCGCCGGCCGGAAACCTTCAAACGGGCCATGGCACGGGCCAGAGCAGCCTTGGAGTGATAGTACTCCTCCACGCTCTTCTTCTGGCGCATGCGCTCCTCGGCGCGCTCCTTGGCTTCCTGGGCGCGCTTGGCGTCGATCTCCTCGGGCTTTTCGGCGGTGCTCACCAGCACGATGGCCCGCTCGGGCATGATCTCCACAAAGCCCTGGCCGATGGCGGCAACGTGCCACTCACCGTCCACTTTATAGCGCAGCTCGCCGGGCTCCATGGCGGTCACGGCGGGCTCGTGGCCCGCCTGCACGCCGTACAGACCGTCGATGGCCGGAATCACCAGCTCCTGGGCGGGGCCGATGTAGAACTGGCGCTCGGGGGTGATGATCTCCAGAAACAGGTCAGCCATCAGATCGCCCCCTGTGCACGGGCCTTCTCACGCACGTCGTCCACGGTGCCCACGTTGGAGAACGCGGTTTCGGGGTACTGATCCAGCTCGCCGCCCAGAATGGCTTCGAAGCTGTTGATGGTCTCGGCCAGGGGCACATACTTGCCCTGCAGGCCGGTGAACTGCTCGGCCACGAAGAAGGGCTGGCTGAAGAACTGCTGGATGCGGCGGGCCCGCTCCACGGTCTTTTTGTCGTTCTCGCCCAGCTCTTCCATGCCCAGAATGGCGATGATGTCCTGCAGCTCCTTGTAGCGCTGCAGCAGCTCCTGCACGCCGCGGGCCACGTTGTAATGGCGCTGGCCCACCACGTCGGGCTCCAGAATGCGGCTGGTGGACTCCAGAGGATCCACAGCGGGGTAGATGCCCTGCTCCACGATCTTACGGCTCAGCACGGTGGTGGCGTCCAGATGGGTGAAGGTGGTGGCGGGCGCGGGGTCGGTCAGGTCATCGGCGGGCACATAAACGGCCTGCACGCTGGTGATGGCTCCGTTCTTGGTGGAGGTAATACGCTCCTGCAGAGCGCCCACCTCGTTGGCCAGGGTGGGCTGGTAGCCCACGGCGCTGGGCATACGGCCCATCAGGGCGGATACCTCGCTGCCGGCCTGCACGTAACGGAAGATGTTGTCGATGAACAGCAGCACGTCCCGCTTTTCCTTGTCGCGGAAGTACTCGGCCATGGTCAGGCCGGTCAGGGCAACGCGCATACGGGCTCCCGGGGGCTCGTTCATCTGGCCAAAGACGAGGGCGGTCTTTTCCAGAACGCCGGACTCGCTCATCTCGCGCCACAGGTCGTTGCCCTCGCGGGTACGCTCGCCCACGCCGGTGAAGATGGAGTAGCCGCCGTGCTCGGTGGCGATGTTGCGGATCAGCTCCTGAATCAGCACGGTCTTGCCAACACCCGCGCCGCCGAACAGGCCGATCTTACCGCCGCGGGCGTAGGGGGCCAGCAGGTCGATGACCTTGATGCCGGTCTCCTGAATCTGAACCACGGGGCTCTGATCCACGAATTTGGGGGGGTCGCGATGGATGGACCACTTCTCGGAGTCGGTCACTTCCTCGCGGCCGTCGATGGCATGGCCCAGCACGTTGAACATGCGGCCCAGGCATTTTTCGCCCACGGGCACTTCGATGGGCGCGCCGCTGGCGGTCACTTCCACGCCGCGGCCCAGGCCCTCGCTGGGGCTGAGCATGATGCAGCGCACGGTGTTGCCGCCCACATGCTGGGCGACCTCCATGACCTGCTCGGCGCCGTTCAGCTGCACGGTCAGGGCGTCGTTGATGGCGGGCAGCTTGCCGTCCTTGAACTCAACGTCCACAATGGGGCCCAGAACCTGTGCGATGGTGCCTTTGTTTTGCATATCGGTTCCTCGCTTTCAATTATCGAACAAGTAAGAAAGGAAAATCAGGAGCGGTGCAGCACGCTGCCGTCGGCGCTCACCAGCAGGGTGAGCGCGGGCTGAATGTGCCGCTCGGGGCGAACCTTGCCGCCCTTTTGCTGGGCGCCGCCCACGATCTCGGTGATCTCCTGGGTAATGGCGGTCTGCCGGGCCCGGTTGTATTCCAGCGAAAGGGTGCGGATCATCTCGCGGGCGTTCTTGGTGGAGGAATCCATAGCGGTCATGCGGGCGTTCTGCTCGCTGCAGAAGGATTCCACCAGGCAGCCGAAGAGCACACCTTTCAGGTAGCCGGGCACGATCTTGTCCATGACCTTGTGCGCAGAGGGAACGTACACCACCTGCCGGTTGTACTGGCCGGCGGTGTACTGGGGCTCCTTGTGGGAGAACTGCTCCCTCGTCAGGGGCAGCAGCTGGTAGGTGGCGGGCCGCATCAGCACGGGGTTCACCATCTCGGTGTAGATCACATGCACCTCGTCCAGCTGGCCGCGCAGGAACAGATTCACCATGGTTTCGCTGATGTCCCGGGCACGGGTCACGGTGGGGTCCTGGGCGGTGTAAAGGAACTCGCCATCCACGTTCACGTTCTTGCCGGCAAAGTAGGCCCGGCCCACCTGACCGATCACAAACAGAACCGGATTTTCGGTGGCGGCCAGCTTTTCCTCGGCCAGCTTGAGCACGTTGTGGTTGTAGGCGCCCGCCAGACCCTTGTCGCCGGTGATCACGATGTAGCCCACCGTGCGGGGCTTCTTTTCGGGGCGGGTGTCCATGAAGGGGTGATGAAACTCCTCAGAGTGATACAGGATATCGGCAATTGTGTCCTGTATCTTCTGGAAGTAAGGCTCCACGCCATTGAGCTGCTGGCGGGCCTTGCGCATCTTGGAGGAGGAGATCAGATACATGGCATTGGTGATCTTCAGGGTCTGATCCACGCTCTTGATGCGGGTACGGATCTCTTTTATGCTTGCCATTGCGCGCTCACCTGTCCCTTATAGGCATCCAGTTCGGCGCGGATGCTCTCGGCAACAGCGGCGGAAAGCGCGCCGGTGGATTCGATCTCTTCCAGCAGCTGGGGCTGGGTGTTTTCCAGGTAGTCCACAAAGCCCTGGGCCACCTCGCGGGACTTGGCCAGGGGTACGTCCGCCAGCAGGCTGCCGGTGGAGATGTACAGGATGACCGCCTGGCGGCTCACGCTCATGGGGTGATACAAAGGCTGCTTGAGGATCTCCATCAGCTGCTTGCCGTGATCCAGCGCGGTCTGGGTGGCCTTGTCCAGGTCAGAGCTGAACTGGGTGAACACCTCCAGCTCGCGGAAACGGGCCAGGTCGATACGCAGGGTACCGGCGGTCTTTTTCACGGCCTTGGTCTGGGCGCTGCCGCCCACACGGCTCACGGAAAGGCCCACGTTTACGGCGGGGCGCTGGCCTGCGAAGAACAGGCTGCTCTCCAGATAGATCTGGCCGTCGGTGATGGAAATCACGTTGGTGGGAATGTAGGCGGAAACGTCGCCCGCCTGGGTCTCGATGATGGGCAGAGCGGTCATGGAACCGCCGCCGTATTCCTTGGTCAGGCGGCAGGAACGCTCCAGCAGGCGGCTGTGCAGGTAGAACACGTCGCCGGGGTAGGCCTCACGGCCGGGGCTGCGGTGCAAAAGCAGGCTCAGGGCACGGTAGGCAACCGCATGCTTGGACAGATCGTCGTAAACGATCAGCACGTCCTTGCCCTTGGACATGAAATACTCGCCAATGGCAGTGGCGGAGTAGGGGGCAATGTACTGCAGCGGCGCGGGCTCGCTGGCCGGGCTGGACACGATGATGGTGTAGTCCATGGCGCCGTACTTGACGAAGTTGTTGCGCAGCTGGGCCACGGTGGAGGCCTTCTGGCCGATGGCCACGTAGATGCAGATCACATCCTTGCCCTTCTGGTTCAGGATGGTATCCACCGCAATGGCGGTCTTGCCGGTCTGGCGGTCACCGATGATCAGCTCGCGCTGACCGCGGCCGATGGGAACCATGGAGTCGATGGCCAGAATACCGGTCTGCAGGGGAACGTTTACCGGCTCGCGGCTCACAACGCCGGAAGCCTCACGCTCGATGGGCATGCGGGCATCCGCCTCGATGGCGCCCAGGCCGTCGATGGGCTCGCCCAGCGCATTCAGGGTGCGGCCGATCATGGCCTCGCCGGCGGGAACATCCGCCGCACGGCCGGTGCGCTTGACCACGCTGCCCTCGGCCAGGCCCTCTTCGCTGCCCAGCAGAACAACGCCCACGCTGTCCCGCTCCAGATTCAGCACGATGCCCTTGGCGCCGGTCTCAAATTCCACCAGCTCGCCGTAAACCGCCTTGTCCAGGCCGTACACGGTGGCAATGCCGTCGCCGATCTCGATCACGGTGCCGGTCTCTTCGTGGGTGGCGCGGCTGTCGTATGATTCAATCTCCTCGCGGAGAATGGAAATGATCTCTTCGGATTGATTCACTGTGGCTTCACCTCTCTTGCAGGCGGCGCGCCAGACGATGCAGCTGCCCGCTCACACTCTTGTTATAGGTCGTCCCGTCAATCTCCAGGACGAAGCCGCCCACCAGGGACGGATCAACGATCACCTGCATCTCCACGCCGGCCCGGCCGTGGCGGCGGCACATGGCCTTGGCGATGTCCACCACCATGGCTTCGTCCGGCATCTGGGCGCAGCGCATCACGCATACCGTCTGGTTGGCGGCAGCCAGCGTGAGCAGATGATATTCAGATACGATATCGGCCAGCAGGGCAAAACGGCCCTTTTTGGCCAGCAGTTCATAAAAATGCATCAGCCGGTCCGGGCAGCTGGCAAAGGGCAGGCGGTGCAGAACCGCCTGTTTTTCCTCCAGACGCACCGCCGGGCTGACCAGCGCCTCCATCAGGGGCTTATTTTCCAGAATGAGCTGCGCGGTGGCGCGCAGCTCGTCCTCGGTGCAGCCGGCCTGATACAAAGCGCTCGCGTAACGGGCGGCAGTCAGGCTCATGCGGTTTCCTCCACTTCAGCCAGGAAGGCGTTGACCAGATCCCGGTCGGCCTGGCTGTTCATCTTCTGCTGCGACACCTTGGAAGCGGCCAGCAGAGCCAGCATGGCAATCTCCTGACGGGCACCCTCCAGCAGGGCGTCCCGGTCGGCCTGGGCCTGCTTCTGGGCATCGGCCTGCATGCGGGCAATGTCGTCCCGGGCCTTGGCCAGCTGAGCCTCGTACTCCTGCTGGCCGCGTTTTTTGGCCGCATCCACAATGTCCTGGGCCTCTTTTTTGGCGTTCAGCAGCTGAGCCTCATATTCCTGGCGGCTCTTTTCCGCGGCGTCCATCTTGGCGTTGGCGCCGTCGATGGTGTCGGCAATTTCTTTGGAGCGTTCGTCCAGCATCTTGGTCACCGGACCGAACAGAAACTTCTTCATCAGAAGCAGCAGAATCACCAGGTTGATGAACACATAGATGATCTCTGCATTAAGGTTTAAAATCGACACGGCTCATCGCCCCCTCGATTACTGCATGAAGATCAGCAGGATGGCGATCAGGAAGCCGTAGATCGCGGTGGCCTCGGCCAGGGCGCAGCCCAGCAGCAGGTTGCTGCTGATCTTGCTGGCGGCCTCGGGCTGACGGGCAATGGCCTCGTTGGACTTGGCGGTGGCAAAGCCGATGCCGATACCGGCACCCAGGCCAACCAGAACAGCGATAGCAGCAGCAAAAGCGGTAGTCATAATAAGTTCCTCCTAAAATTCAGTTCAGTTTGATTCAAAAGTTTTTATTCAATGGCTTCGCCCAGGAACAGGGTCGTGAGGAACACGAACACCACCGCCTGGATGATACCGTCGAATGCGTCGAAATAAAGGCTCAGGGGAATGGGCACCAGAACCGGGGCAACGATCTTGACCAGCTCCATGATCACGAAGGAGGCGAAAACGTTACCGAACAACCGCATGCACAGCGAAAGCGGCCGGATGCCGATCTCCAGAATGTTCAGGGGCGCCACGATGGGCGAGGGCTCTGCAAATTTGTGCAGGCCGCCTTTCAGCCCCTTGATGCGGAAACTGGAACCGTAGATGAGCAGCACCGCCATAAAGGCCATGCCGGCGGTCACGTTCAGGTCCTTGGTGGGCGGCGTGATGCCAATGAACTCGGACAGGTTTGCCAGCACCAGGTAGATGCCCATGGTGCCGATGTAGGGCGCGAAGGTACGCCAGTGTTCGCCCAGATTGTCCTTACAGAAGTTGTTGATGAACCCAACCAGCATTTCGGCTACCATCTGCCGGCGGCCGGGCACCTTTTTCAGGTCGTGGGTCAGCCAGATGCAGAAGATGGTGAAGAGTGCGATGAGAATCCAGCTTCCCACTGCCGATTCCGGCACCGGAATGCCGCCGAACAACGGAATCTCGAACGCCGTTTTGCTTTGCAGCGCCGCTGTGAGTTCTTCCTTAATATCCAATCATATCCCCCCTTTTCGGTACCTGCATATTTTATGACAAAGCGTACCGGAGCGAAAGCCTTACGAAAGTAAAAAAAGTAAAAAAAAGGGGCTTTGCAAAAGGTGTTTGGCGGTTTGCACAACAGTTGTTTTCGTTGTGGAAAATTCTGCGGGAAGGATGCCCTGCGCCCCGCCCGGCCATTTGGCGAAGCGGGCAAAATGTGCTATGATACTTTATATATCGTCAAAAAACGAACGGGGGCATCCGGCTCCCGGAACAGCGGGGAGGAAATTGGCTGTGAAATGGCTTTCGCGCCTGAAAAAGACCCTGAATGCCCAGCTGGTCACCCTGAGCGTGGCGCTGATTGTGATCACGGTGCTCATCGCCATGGGCAGCAGCCTGTGGCTGAATCTGCAGTCCAGCCATCAGATGATGGACCGGAACATGCTGGATGTGGCCTATCTGCTGGCCCGCACACAGGATGTGCGGGGCCTGCTGGAGGGCGGCGGCAACCAGTCGGTCACCGGGCTTTTACGGCAGGTGGTGCGCCGGGTGAGCGATCTGGATGTGGCGGTGGTCATCGACCCGAACGGCAATCTGGTGGCCGGGGCCAGCACCCGCAGCGGTCTGCTGGGGGTGGTTCAGCCGGACCCGAACCAGACCGAGCCGGTGTTTCTGCAGGAGGGCGAAACCCAGGACGGCATGGAACGGTGTGCCTGCGCCAAGGTGTTCGACGAGGAGGGCAATCTGCTGGGCTACGCCGTGGTGGGCGTTTACATGCGGTCGGTGTACCGGATGGTGGCCGGCACGGTGCTGCAATATCTGCTCATCGCCGCGGTGGCGCTGAGCATCGGCGGATTCTGCGCAAGGCGGCTGGCCCGCTACATCAAAAACGAGCTGGCGGGCTACGAGCCGGAGGATCTGTATCGGCTGATGGTGCAGCGGGCGGACATCTGGGACGCACTGGAGGAAGGCGTGCTTGCCATCGACGAGAGCGAGCGCATCATCTATCTGAATGCGGCTGCCCGCCAGATGCTGGAGCTGCCGGTGGGTGATGCGGCGGGCCAGCCGCTGCATCAGGTTTACCCGGAAAGCACGCTGGATCGGGTGCTGCACAGCGGAAAGGCAGAATACAATGTGCCGCTCAAGTCCATGGTGCATGTGAAGATTCTGGCGGATCGGATGCCCATTGTGAAGAACGGCCGCACCGTGGGTGCGGTGGCCATCTTCCGCAACCGCACCGAGATGGTGCGTCTGGCCGAAAACCTGACCGGTGTAAACCATGTGGTGGAGGCACTGCGGGCCAACACCCACGAATTCATGAACAAGCTGCATGTGATTCTGGGCCTGTTGCAGCTGGAGGAATACAAGGAAGCCGAGCGCTATGTGCTGGAGCTCACCAAGGTGCGGGCCCAGTCCATGGGCGGCATCACCGGCCGCATTCAGGAGCCGGCGGTGGCGGCACTGCTCATCGGCAAGCTGAGCCGCGCCCAGGAGCTGCGGGTGGTGTTCCGGCTGGACCCCTCCAGCCATTACCCCCACGGCAGCCGCTGCCTGCCCACCGACGCCATGATTTCGCTGCTGGGCAACCTGATCGAGAATGCCTTCGATTCCTTTAAAAATGTGGCGGACGGCGCGGTGCGTGAGGTGGAGGTCTGCGTTCAGGAGGAGCAGCAGGGCCTGCTCATCTGCGTGGAGGACACCGGCTGCGGCATTCCGCCCAAGGTGCGTCAGCGGATGTTTGAACAGGGATTTTCCACCAAGGGCGAGGGCCGCGGCACCGGCCTTGCGCTGGTGCAGGGCATCGTGCAGGCCTATGGCGGCAGCGTGCGGGTGGAATCCGTGGTGGGGCTGGGCACCACCTTTACCATTCATATCCCGCCCCAGGAGGAAACAGACGAAATGCCGAAGGAAAAGGAGGAGAACGCTTGTATCAGGTCGTGATTGTGGAGGATGACCCCATGGTGGCCATGCTCAACCGCCGCTATACCGAAAAGGATCCCCGGTTCAGGGTGTGCCGGGAATGCCCGGACGGCCGGGCCGCGCTGGAATATCTGCGGGCTCACCCGGCGGATCTGGTGATTCTGGATATGTACATGCCCCAGATGGACGGGCTGGACGTGCTGCGTCAGCTGCGGGCGGCGGGGGTGAGCACCGATGTGATCATGATCACCGCCGCCAGCGACACCGCCACTGTGGAGGCGGCCATGCGGCTGGGCGTGGTGGACTATCTGGTCAAGCCCTTTGAATACGAGCGGTTCCGGCAGGCGCTGGATGCCTTTGACCGGCGGCGGCAGGCCATCCGTTCCGAGAGTGTGAACCAGCAGCAGCTGGATGAGCTGCTCCATCGGGGTACGACTGTGCCCGCAGGGGAAAAGCCGGAGGAAAAACCGGAGGGAAAGCCTCTGCCCAAGGGCTTGCAGCCCAAAACGCTGGAGGCCGTCTGCGCCTGTTTGCAGGCCAACCCTCAGGGGCTTACCTGCGAACAGCTGGCCATGCAGACCGGCTTTTCCGCAGTGACGGCCCGCCATTACGTGCATTACCTGGAGGAATGCGGCCGGGCCGATTCCCGGGTGGACTACTCCACCGGCGGGCGGCCCAGCGTAATCTATACCCTGCGCGGCTGAATGCGGGCGAAACGGAAATATTAAGGAGGGAAAGTGCGATATGATCGGAACCATTGCAAACACAGCCACCATTCTGGCAGGCAGCCTGGTGGGAAGCCGGCTGAAAAGCGGGCTGGGGGAAAAATACAAGGAGGCCCTGATGAATGGCATGGGCCTTGCCGCCACGCTGCTGGGCGTGAACTCGGTGGTGCAGGCCATGCCCGAAAGCCGGTATTCGGTGCTGTTTATCGTGAGCCTGGCGGTGGGCGGCGTGCTGGGTACCGCCATCTCGCTGGATACCCTGTTTCAGAAAGCGGTGAACCGGCTGCCGCTGGCCGGGGGCAGCGAGCTGGGAAAGGGCCTGTCCACCGCCATCCTTCTGTTCTGCGCCGGAACCCTGAGCATCCTTGGCCCCATGGAGAGCGCTCTGAAGGGCGATAATACCTATCTGTTCACCAATGCGGTGCTGGATGGCATCACCTCCACGGTGCTGGCCTCCACCTTCGGCATCGGCATTGCGCTGGCGGCGCTGGTGCTCTTCTGCTGGCAGGGGGCCATCTATCTGCTGGCGGGGGCCATTGCCCCCTATGTGACCAGCGATTTACTCACTGAGCTGAGTCTGGTGGGCGGGGCGCTGATCTTCAGCTCCGGCCTTGGCATTCTGGGCATCAAGCAGATCAAAACCCTGAACTATCTGCCCGCGCTGGCGGTGAGCGCCGCCGCAGTGGTGGTTTTGCAGGCACTGGGGCTGTAAAAGCCGGAAAATGCCGTGGAACTGATTGACTTTCTTAATAAAAGGCGTTATATTTATTAAAATATAATGATCTGCCCGGGGAGAAGTCTGCCCTGCGGCGGGAAAGGGGACTCAACCCGATGAAGGATCGTTACGGCCGCAGCATCGATTATCTGCGCATCTCGCTCACCGACCGGTGCAATCTGCGTTGCCGCTACTGCATGCCGGACGGGGCGGACTTTCTGCCTCATTCGGAGATTCTGCGCTATGAGGAGATTCTGCGTCTGGCCCGGGCGGCCATCGATCTGGGCATCCATAACTTCAAGGTCACCGGCGGTGAGCCGCTGGTGCGCCGGGGCGCGGTGGAATTTGTGGAGCAGCTGAAACAGCTGCCCGGCTGCGGTCAGGTGACCCTGACCACCAACGGCGTGCTGCTGGAGGAGCTGGCCCTGCCCCTTGCCCGGGCCGGTGTGGACGGGATCAATGTGAGCATCGACGCGCTGGATCCGGCCCGCTACGCGGCCATCACCGGGTACGATGTGCTGGACAAGGTGCTGCGGGGCGTGCAGGCATCGCTGGCGGCGGGTATCCGCACCAAGCTGAACTGTGTGCTGCTGGCCAGCGCCGAGCCGGAGATTGTGCCGCTGGCGGAACTGGCCGGGCGCTGGCCGGTGGATGTGCGCTTTATTGAGCTGATGCCCATCGGCGAGGGCAGCGCAGGCGGCGGACTTCCGCCCCAACGCGCCCGGGCGCTGCTGCTGGAGCGCTGGCCGAATCTGCATCCGGTAAACGAGCGGCGGGGCAACGGCCCGGCCCATTACGAAGCCAGCGAGGGCCTGAAGGGCCGCATTGGCTGGATCGACGCGGTGAGCCACCGGTTTTGCGAGCAGTGCAACCGGCTGCGGCTTACCAGCACCGGCGAGCTGAAGCCCTGCCTGTGCTACGACGCATCGGTGGATCTGCGGGCGCTGCTGCGCGCCGGTGCGCCGGATGATGCGCTGCGTGCGGCCATTGCACAGGCGGTGGAGCACAAGCCCGCCCACCACTGCTTCGATCAATACGAAGAGATTACGGAACATCGCCGCATGGCGCAGATCGGAGGATAAAATCAGAATGGGAACCGTAAAGGCAATTTGCGTCTCCGGGGAGCGGGGCGTGCAGAAGCATCCGGTGGAGAAAGCCAGCTTTGCGCCGGAATGGGGCATCGTGGGCGACGCCCACGGCGGCAACTGGCACCGGCAGGTGAGCCTGCTGGGCGATGAGAAGATTCAGGCCTTCCGGGAAAAGGGCGCTCAGGTGGACTACGGGGCCTTTGGCGAAAATCTGGTGGTGGAGGGCTTTGACTTCCGCAGCCTGCCGGTGGGCACCCTGCTGCGCTGTGGCCCGGTGCTGCTGGAAATCACCCAGATCGGCAAGGAGTGCCACAGCCACTGTGAAATTTACAAGGCCATGGGCGACTGCATCATGCCCCGGGAGGGCGTGTTCGCCCGGGTGCTGGAGGGCGGCGAGATACAGGTGGGGGATGCAATGCAGCTGGCCGAGCGCACCGGCGTGCGGCCCTTTCAGGCGGCGGTGATCACCCTGTCCGACAAGGGCGCGCAGGGCCAGCGAAAGGACGAGAGCAGCCCGGCCATTGTAAAACGGCTGGAAGAGCAGGGCTATCAGGTGGTGGAAGCTCTGCTGCTGGCGGATGAGCAGGCGGTGCTGCAAAAGCAGCTGATCCGCCTGTGCGACCAGCGCCAGCTGGATCTGATTCTCACCACCGGCGGCACCGGCTTTGCCCCCCGGGATGTGACCCCCGAGGCCACCATGGCGGTGGCCCACCGCAACGCGCCCGGCATTGCCGAGGCCATCCGGGCGGCCAGCATGCGCATCACGCCCCGGGCCATGCTCAGCCGGGGCGTTTCGGTGATCCGGGGCAAGACCCTGATCGTGAACCTGCCCGGCAGCCCCAAGGCGGTGCAGGAGAGCATGGACGTATTTCTGGATGTGATTCCCCATGCGCTGACCCTGCTGCGGGGTGAGGGCGGCGAGTGCGCCCGCAAATAAAAAGAGAAAAGCCTGCGGTTCTGATATGCTCCCTCTATGAGAGACAGTGAAATAAAACGCTGTCAATCATAGGGGGAGCATTGTTATGCAGTACAAACAGAAGTTGAGTGTAGA
>NZ_SLUM01000034.1 GCF_004345265.1 Allofournierella massiliensis | reverse complement strand
GACAAAAATCCGCCCCAGGAGAAGCAGACGAAGGAAACGGTGGTATCCACCACCGACCCGGAAAGCGGCGTGTTCCACAAGGGGGAACACAAAAAGTGCTTTGCCTACGAGGCGCACACGGCCTGCGACAAGCACAATTTTGTTCTTGGTGTTTACGTCACTCCCGGCAATGTCCACGACAGCGTAGCCTTTGATCCTTTGTATGATGAAGTGTGCAGAAACTACCCCGAGCACAAAACCGTGGTGGCGGACAGCGCCTACAAAACACCCTGGATCTGCAAAAGGATCTTCGGGAGCGGCCGCGTTCTTTCCACTTGCTATACCCGTCCCAAGACCAAAGAGAACGGCCATCCCTGGTGGATGTATGTGTATGACGAGTACTTTGATGATGTGATCTGCCCGGAGTACCGTGCGCTGCATTATTCCACCACAAACCGGGAGGGCTACCGGGAATACAAAAGCCGGGCTTATCTTTGCAAAAGCTGTCCTACCAGAGGGATATGCACCGAAAGCTCCAGGTGCGAGAAAACGGTGATGCGCCATATCTGGCAGGACTATGTGGAGATGGCGGAGCATGTCCGGTATATGCCGGTGTACAAAGAACTGTACCGGCTGCGAAAAGAGAAGATCGAGCGTGTATTTGCCGATGCGAAAGAAAAGCACGGCATGCGTTACACCCAGTACAGAGGCTTGGCCCAGGTGACAAACTGGGTGAAGCTTAAATTTGCTGCCATGAATCTGAAAAAGCTGGCCACCTGGAAATGGAATGGCCGCCATCCGGCACCGGATGGCGGCAAACGGTCCAGATTGCGCGAAAATGCGCCTGACATTTCACTGCTTTTTCCACCTGTCTTCTTGTTTTCAAACAGAAAACCTGCTCTGGCCTGATTGCCAAAGCAGGTTTTTCTACAGGCTGGAATGTACCCGGCCTTCACAGCCGGGTACATTTTTTGTTATAATCAAAAGAAGGGGGTCCGGCGGCCCCAGACAGATACAGCCGCCGAGACAGATGGTCCAATGGGCCGGGGGGAGCCGAGTACATTGATGATGGAGCACTTGCGGAGCTTTTTTGAGGAGATGGACGAGTTCGTCTATATTTCAGATCTGGAAACCCACCAGCTGGTGTACATGAACCGGCGGCTGCGGGAATCGCTGAACTGTGGCCCGGCGGAGGACTACACAAAAAAGCGATGCTATGAGGTACTTCAGGGCACCGACCGGCCCTGCGCCTTCTGCAATGACAACCAGCTGAAGGCGGGGCAGTTTCTCTCCTGGATCCACAAAAACCCGGTGTTCAATAAGCGCTATCTGATCAAGGACAGCCTGCTGGAGGACAATGGCCGGAAATACCGCATCGAGATTGCGGTGGATGTGGATGCGGAGGTGCTGTGCAAAACACCTTACTACTACGCCCGCAGCGAGACCATTCTGAACGAGTGCATGCGGCAGATGTTTTCCACCACCAATCCCAACGACGCGCTGGAGTTACTGCTGGCCTATCTGGGCCGCACCTTCGAGTGCGACCGGGCCTACGTGTTCGAGATCGACGCCGACGAGCGGGTGGACAACACCTACGAGTGGTGCGCTCCGGGCGTGGAGCCCCAGAAGGATATCCTGCAGAAGGTTCCCCTTTCCAGCATCGACTGGTGGATGCTGGTTTTTTCCCGCAATGAGGTGATCCTGATCCGGAACCTGGAAGACATCCGTCTTCAGTATCCGCTGGTGTATGCGCTGCTCAAGCCCCAGAATGTGGATACACTGGCAGCGGGGCCGGTGTGCATTGAGGGCAAAGTGGTGGGCTTCCTCGGGGTAGACAACCCCAGCCGGGAGATGATGGGCATGCTGGTGCCCATCATCAACGTGCTGGGCCGGTTTGTGGCGTCGCTTCTCAGCCGGCGGGATCTGCTCCGGCGGCTGCATACCCTGAGCTACCGGGATCCGCTCACCGGGCTTTACAATCGCAACGCCATGTTTGCGCAAAGCACACGCTGCGACGGACTGAAGCAGCTGGGCGTCGTTTACTGCGACATCACCGCCCTCAAACAGACCAACGACTCGGTGGGTCACGATGCGGGCGACCGGCTGATTCGCCACTGTGCCCGCCTTTTGCAGGAAGCCCTGCACACGCCCTGCATCTATCGCTCCGGCGGAGACGAATTCGTGGCCGTGTTCCGGGATACGCCCCGGGAGATTTTTGAGGAGAATGTGCAGGCGCTGCGCCGGCGTGTTCAGCAGGATGAACACCACATCGCCATCGGCTGCGCCTGGTCTGACCGGCCGCCCTTTGACCTGGACGATCTGATCTGTCAGGCCGACCGGGTGATGTATCAGGATAAACGGGACTATTACCGGGCCAACCGATCCATTCCCGGGGTGGATCGCCGCAAAAGCGACCGCGGACCGGATGCCTCTTCGCCGGAAAAAAGCAGTCTGTTCTATCATTTTCTGGCCTCCACCTATCACGATATGGAATTTCTGTTCCGCTCCATTTCCCAGCAGAATACGGTGGGCTATTTCTATTTTGGCGATATGGAGAAGGACCTGTTCTACATTTCCGATAACATGCGGGATGAGTTCGGTTTTCCCAGCAACGTGGTGCCCGGCCTGTTGAAGGAGTGGGCCAACCGCATCCCCAGCCCTCAGTATCAGGAAATGTACTGGCGTCAGCTGCAGGAGATGCTGCGGGAAAAGCGCACCGTACACGACCTGCGCTATCAGATCCGCAACGCACGGGGAAAAACCATCTGGATCCGCTGCTTCGGCCTGATGAAATGGAACGAGGACAAAACGCGGCCGCTGTTCTTCTCCGGCCGCGTCACCCATCAGGACGACGACTTCGTGGTGGATCCGGTGACCAATTTCCCCCGGGCCACCGCCACCTTCAGCCGGATGGAGAAGCTGAGCCAGAACCACCAGAAATGCCTGGCCATCGGCTTCAGCCTGAACAGCATCACCGAGCTGAACAACGCCCGCGGCCGCACCTACAGCGATCATCTGGTGAGCAACATTGCCGATGAGCTGATGAAAAACCTGATGGGCAAGATGTCCTTCTACCGGCTGGAAGGAATGCGCTGCATGGCGCTGGTGGAACCGGACTGCCACGAAAGCCGGCAGGAGCTGGTGCGTCAGATCCGCGAGATCGTGGAGGCCGGCTACCGCACTGCCGGGCTCTCGGTTCATCAGCCCTGCTCCTTCGCCCTGATGGAATGCCCCAGAGACTCGCTGTCTCCCTCGGATTTTGCGGAGGACATGGTTTCTCTGATCAAGGTGGCCCGTCACGATTCCCGTCAGCCCTTTGTGGAGGACTCGCTGGAGAACCGCAAAAAGATCCGGGAACTTTCCAACATTGCGCTGGCGCTGAACCGGGATGTGCTGCGGGGCATGGAAAACTTCCGCATCGTGGTGCAGCCGGTGGTCTCGGCCGAAACCGGTGCAATCGTGGGCGGCGAAGCCCTGCTGCGCTGGAGTTTCCAGGGCACAGACGTTTCCCCCGCGCTGTTCATCCCCATGCTGGAAAAGGACAACCTGATCCAGCTGGCGGGCCGCTGGGTGTTCGAGCAGGTGGCCTGCACCTGCATGCGGCTGGTGGCCTGCGTGCCGGACTTCTACCTCACCTTCAACGTGAGCCTGCAGCAGCTGGCCGATGAGCAGTTCACCGCCTTCATGCGCACTACCCTGGAAAAATACCGGGTGAGCGGCCGCAGCCTGGTAGCGGAAATGACCGAAAGCTGCATGGACGAACAGCCGGAAAATCTGCTCCGCTTTGTGGACGACTGCCGGGAGATGGGCATCGAGATCGCGCTGGACGATTTCGGCAGCGGATACTCCTCGCTGCGGATGCTGCTGCGGTACCCTTCCAGCATCATCAAGCTGGACCGGTCGCTGCTGAGCGAGATGGCCGCGTCCGAGGACAAGATGAACTTTATTTCCAGCATTGTGTACGCCTGCCATCGCTTCGGCAAAAAGGTATGTATGGAAGGCGTGGAAACCGAAACACAGAATAAACTGATCCGGGAATCCGGCTGCGACATGATCCAGGGCTACTATCACTACCGGCCCATGGAACTGGAGGATGTCTACGCGCTTGCTTCCCGCGGAACGGATCGGTTCGCGAAGGGAGATGCACGATAATGCACGCAACGGTACGGGCAGAAGACGTTTTTTGCTGGCTGGATGAGTTTTGCAGCCGGTATTTCCGGCAGCGGGACGCCGAAGCCACTCTGGCCCTGCTTTCGCCCCGGTTTCTCAGCGTGGGCACCGGCGAGGGCGAGGTCGCGTTGGACAAGGCCCAGTTCCGCCATCTGCTTCTGGAGGAACTGCGGGCGCTGCCCTGGCCGATGAGCTGCGCGATCGAAAATTTCACCTCCCACCGGCGGGCCGACACCTGCTGGGACTGCTTTTGCGATCTGCTGGTGGGGCTGGAGCAGCCCGAACGCCATGTGCATGTGACCTACCGGATCCGGCTCACCGCCGGCTTCCATGTGGAGGATGAGCGCTGGTTCATCGACACCATGCACGCCTCGGAAGCAAGTCATACCCAGGAGGACGGGGAATTCTTTCCCCTTTCCTTTGTGTTCCAGGGCACCGAGCAGATCAACCGCAAGACCCAGCGGGAGCTCACCGAAATTCTGGTGCAGCTCATGCCCGGCGGGGTTGTGGGCGGCTATGTGGAGGAGGGCTTCCCGCTGTATGTGGCCAACGACCGGATGCTCCAGATGGCAGGCTACTCCAGCTATGAGGAGTTCGACCGGGCCATTCAGGGGCTGGTGATCAACAGCATCCATCCGGACGATCGGGACTTCGTGACCATGCTGGTGCATCAGGCCCTGACCAAAGGCGATCAGTACGAGGTGCAGTACCGCATGAAACGGCGGGACGGCTCCGACATGTGGGTTCACGACATCGGCCGCAAAACCATCGCGGACAACGGGCGCGAAGCCATCATCAGCGTACTGGTGGACATCTCGGAGCAGGTGTCCGCCAAGAAGGATCTGGAAAAGGCCGCGGACAAAGACCCGCTCACCGGGCTGTTCAACCGCAAGGCAGCCCAGACCCGGATCGAAACCGCCATGCACACCAGCGGTGGTTATCTGTTCGTGATCATGGATCTGGACAACTTCAAGCAGGTGAACGATCGCTACGGCCACCAGCAGGGTGACCGGGCGCTGTATGAATTCGCCGGCCTGCTCACCCATACCTTCCGCCGCACCGACACCCTGTTCCGGCTGGGCGGCGATGAGTTCGGGGTGTTTTTCGCGGCACCCCGGGAGGTAGGTGTGCTGGAATACAAGCTGAAAAGCCTTGTGCAGAATTATCAGGCACTGGCTCAGAAGAACTGGCCCCGGGCCTGCTCCTCCCTTTCCATCGGCGGCGTTCACGGGCAGATGCCCCGGGAATTCGCCGAGCTGTACCGCATGGCGGACAAGGTGCTCTATGAAGTGAAAAAAGAGGGAAAGGGCTCCGTGCGCATCCTGCCCCTGTAAAATCAACGAAAAGGCCCCCGGGCCGCAGGTGATTTCCTGCGGCCCGGGGGCCTTTTTTCTGTTTCTTTATGCCAGCTCGTGGCTCGTCAGTTCCAAAACCGCCGCGCCCTCGCTGTGCAGCGAGATGCCCTGTGCATCCGCCGGGGTATCCAGCAGCGCACTGATGGTTCGCTCGCCGTCGTTCACAAACAGCTCGGCACAATCTCCATCCAGCACAAGGCGCAAAGTCAGCACACCGTTTTGCGGAGCAGCCTTGATGCGGCGCTGATGGGGAATATCTCTCCGGCTGCCGCAGCAGCTGCGGTCGAACACCAGCTCATTGTACGCGCTGCTCCACTCCACACTGGTAAAATGGCGATCATTCTGTGCGAAACGCAAGATAAAGCGGCGGCACTCCGGGCTTGCGGCGGCATCCAGCCGGATGGTCAGATCCAGCCTGCGTCCGGCCACACCCGCATACGAGGTGCTGCCATCCAGCGTTTCCTTGCGGTGAACCGTGTTTTTCCACATGGCCTCGATCTCCCGCACCGGGCGCTGGCACAGCCGGCCATCCCGGATAAACAGTTCCCGGGCCATGGTCATGCAGTTAAACCACCGGTGGTTGCGGGGCGCTTCGTTCACGGTGGCCCAGTTTTGCATCCAGGCCACCATCACCCGCCGGCCATCCGGCGTGAGGGTGGTCTGCGGCGCGTAAAAGTCGGTGCCGTAATCGATGGGCTGCACGCTCTCGCGGGTAAACGCCGCCCGCTCTTTGTCGTAACGGCCCAGCAGTGCCACGGTGCCGAAGCCCGCATGGAACTCGCCATCGGGGGTGCCCTCCATCTCCTGCGGGCTGACCAGCAGCAGCTGCCGGTCATCCAGCGCAAAGAAGTCCGGGCATTCCCACATTTTGCCGTATTCGTTGCGGCAGACATCCAGCGTGGTGCGGTACGTCCAGCGGCGGGCGTCCGGGCTTTCATACAGCAGGATACGGCCCTGCTCCCTGTCGTCGCGGGTGGAGACCACACAGTGGTAGACTCCGTCCTCATACCAGATCTTCGGGTCGCGGAAATCCACACAGCTGGCCCCCTCGGGCAGCAGGCTTTCACCGATGACCGGATTGGCGGCATCCTTCACAAAGTCGTTGCCGTCTCCCTCGGCCAGGCATTGCAGCTGCTTTGTGCCGCCCTTTCCGTCGTCCTGCACGCCGGTGTACAGCAGCAGCAGACGGCCGTCCGGTGTGGGGGTGGCAGTGCCGGAAAAGCAGCCCTTTGCGTCAGCGTCGGTGTCCGGCGCCATGGCGCAGGGCCGGTGTTCCCAGTGCAGCAGGTCGGTGCTTACGGCGTGGCCCCAGTGCATGGGCCCCCAAACCGTGTCGTAGGGGTAATATTGATAAAACATGTGATACGCGCCCTGATAATAGCAGAACCCGTTGGGGTCATTCATCCAGCCAACCCAGGGGGTCAGATGGAATGCCGGGCGATCCTGGGCGGGAATCGCCGATCCCTC
Source organism: Allofournierella massiliensis (assembly GCF_004345265.1). GTDB lineage: Bacteria > Bacillota > Clostridia > Oscillospirales > Ruminococcaceae > Allofournierella > Allofournierella massiliensis. The sequence goes on along the minus strand of NZ_SLUM01000034.1, from coordinate 26,801 downwards.
CCGGCGTTCATAGGCGCGGGCTTCTTCCAGTTTGGTCGCAGAACACGGCATGGGGGAAGAACCTCTCTTTCCGGAAATAGTCGTTGGTTACGCAGCGTTTTCGCTCATGGTCTCAGTATAGCGATCATACGCCGCCTGGTAGGTCTCCAGCAGATCCTGCATACCGTAGCGGTTCAGGTTCTCCTTGTAGGCATTCCAGGTCTCATCGGTGATGCCGCCGTCGCGCAGCCAGGTTGCCTCCTGCTCTGCCACGAAGTTTTCAAAGTCCACCCGCCACTTGTCGATGGTGTCCAGCTCGTCCTGGGTGTAAACGCAGTCGATGGGGTAAGCGGTGGTGTCCTTCACAAAGGGCATCCAGTAATCGTACAGATCGGTCAGGCGCTCCACGGCGCGGGGCTCCATCTCAAAGGTGGTGGCGTAGTAGTCGGACAAAATCAGCTTGGGGCCGTAGGCCTCGTACTCGCCCTTCACCTCACCGGCACTCTTGCCGAATTTGGCCTTGGCTTCCTCGTCGGTGATGCTCTTCCACAGGCCGTTCTCGTCCTGCTCGGTGAAGTAGGTGCCGATGGGGCCATACTGCAGCTGCATCACATTCTCGGGGGCATACCACTGGTCGTAGAATTTCAGCAGATTAATGGGGCTCTCGCAGGCGGAGGTGATGCTCAGGTTGCCGGAGTTGATGCCGCCGCCGTCACGCACGGTCACGTTGCTGGTTCCATCCGGGCCGGCCAGCACAGGCAGGAACACATAGTCGGAGGCATGGTCGCCCATCAGCTCCTCAATGTACCACCAGGTGGCAACGCCAACCTGACCCTGGGAGCATTTGGCCATGTACTGGGTATCGGTCTGGCTGAAGGCCTCCTGATCGATCAGGCCCTCGCTGAACCAGTTGTGGAAGTATTCCAGCGCGGCGCGATAGTTGTCGTCGTCGCTCACAAAGTTCACGGTACCGTCCGGCTGCAGCAGCAGGTCGGCGCAGATGTCGTTGGTCCAGTTGGTGAAGCCGAAGCCGGCATAGAAGATGTTCTGACCCCAGCACCACTGGTCGATGCCGAAGGACATGGGAATGGTGGAGCCCGCATCGTTGCCGTAATAGGTGGCACTCATGTCGTTCTCCTTGAAGGCCACCAGCACATCGTGCAGCTCATCCAGCGTGGTGGGAACCTCCAGGCCCAGCTGATCCAGCCACGCTTTGTTGATCATGGAATACTGGGGAATGGTGTAGATGTTGTAATCCTCTTCCTTGCCGATGCCCGCGGTACCCATCTGCTCGCCGGCAGGCAGGCCGTAGATGCAGCCATCGTCCATGGTGATGGCCGCCCGGATGTCCGGGTGCTCCTCCAGGATTTTGGTCAGGTTGGGCATGTATTCCTCGGTGATGTAGGGGGTCAGGTCGATCAGTGTGCCGTCCTGACCGTAGTTGGTCAGCTCGTAGTTGGAAAAGCCCACCGCGTTGAAGGCGTCGGGCAGATCGCCGCCGGCGATGCGGATGTTCACCTGCTCGGTCAGCGAATCGCTCATGGTGTCCCAGGTGATGCTGATGCCGGCGTTCTCGGCCATGGTGTTCAGCACCTCGTTGGAATCATATCCGCCGGACAGTGCGGAAATGCCGCTGATAATGTTGAAGGAGGTCTGCTCGGTGTTGGGATTGACGGTGCCGGGCTCCACAGTGGGCGCCTTGCTGCCGCCGCAGCCCACCAGGCTGGCGGTGATGCCCAGCACTGCAATGGCAGCGCCGATGCGTTTGACAGTCGTATTCATAAGTGCGTCTCCTTTTCATTGTATTGTTTCAAAGCCACGGGCCCAATGCCAGGCCGCAGTGAGGGAATCAACCCTTCACTGCGCCGGCCAGAAAGCCCTGCTCAAAGTACTTCTGAACAAAGGGATAGATAATCAGCATGGGAGCGGCCGCCACGATAATGGAGGCGAATTTGATCATCTCGGTGAGCTTGTTCAGTTCCGCATAGCCGCCGGAGATCATGCTGGCCTGGCTGGCGGAGGTCTCGCTGGCAATCAGGATATTGCGCAGCACCAGGGGCAGCGGGGCCCGGCCCTCGCCGGTCATGTAAATCAGGGCGGTGAACCAGTCGTTCCAGTAGGCCACCATGCTGAATACCACCATCACCGCCATGATCGGGCGGGACAGCGGGATGATCACATTGATGAACAGCCGCAGCTTGGAGGCACCGTCGATCTCGGCGGCTTCCTTCAGTTCCCGGGGAATGCTGGTTTCAAAATAGTTGCGGGCGATGATCATATTGGACACCGCCACGCCACCGGGCAGGAACATGGCCCAGATGGTATTCAGAAGGCCGGTGTCCTTTACGATCAGGTAGGTGGGGATCAGGCCGCCGCCGAAATACATGGTGATCACGAAGAAGATATTAAAGAACTTGCGCCCGGGCAGATCCGGGTTGGACAGCGGGTAAGCGGTGATGTAGATCATCACCACCGAGAAGATGGTGCCCGCCACGGTGTATTTGATGCTGTTCCAGTAGCCCACCAGAATGCTGTCGTCGGAAAAGACCGCGGCATAGCCGTCCAGCGTGAACTGGCTGGGCAGCAGGAAGGTCTTGCCGGCGTAAACGTCGTAGGGATCGGACACTGAGGCCACCAGAATGTAATACAGCGGGTAGGCAACCACCAGCAGAATGGCGACGCACAGCACCACCAGAACCACGTCGCTGGCACGATCGGAAAGGCCGCCCGGCTTTTTGCCCGGATGCTTGGTTTTTGCGAACATGGCGTTCTCCCTCCTTTATACAAACTGCACGTCGCTTGCCTTTTTGGCGATGCGGCTCACGATGATCAGCAAAACGATGTTCACCGCCGTGTTGAACAGTCCGATGGCGGTGGAATAGCTGTATTCCGCATGCTGAATACCCTGTTCGTACACATACACGGCAATGATGTCGCTGGTGGCCTTGTTCAGATCGGTCTGCAGCAGGAACACCTTTTCAAAGCCGATGTTCATCAGATTGGAAGCGCTGAGGATCAGCTGCAGCACCGCCATGGGCACCAGCGCCGGCAGGTCGATGTGCAGAATCCGCTGGAACACCGAGGCACCGTCCACCTTGGCCGCCTCATACAGCGCCGGATCCACACTGGACAGGGTGGCCAGATAGATGATGGTTCCCCAGCCGGCCTCCTGCCAGATGCCGCTGGCAACGTAAATGGTGCGGAACATGGTGCTCTGGTTCAGAAAGTCGATGCTGGTGCCCAGCAGCAGGTTGATCAGACCGCCGGTGGGGCTCAGGAAGATGCGGAGCATGCCGCAGATAATCATGGTGGAGATGAAGTGGGGCGCATACAGCACCGTCTGCACCACCCGTTTGAGCTTGTGAAACCGCAGCTGGTTGAGTGCCAGAGCCAGAAGGATGGGCACCGGGAAGCTCCACAGCAGACTGTAAAGGCTGAGCAGAACGGTATTCTTGATCATCCGCCAGCAGTTGGGCGAGGTGAAGAATTCCACAAACCATTCCAGGCCCACCCATTCGCTGCCGGTGATGCCCCGGCTTGCCTTGAAATCACGGAACGCGATCTGGATGCCGTACATGGGGCCGTATTTATAAACAATGGTAACGACCACCGGAATGAGCAGCAGCAGATACAACTGCCAGTTTTCTGTGATGCGCTGCTTGAGCGGCTTGCGGTGTACGACCGCATCGCCGTAAACTGCGGCAGCCCTGGGCTCAGCGGCCTTGGGCGCGGCGCGCAACTTGTTCATAGCTGATTCCTCCTTAACGCCAATCGTCGTGAACTCCTTTTTCGTGAATCGTTTCACGCTCCTCGTGAAATCAAAATACCACCCGTGAGCAGGATTGTCAATGGAATTTCCACCGCTTTTTTGCAATTTAGCGGATTGCACAAGATAAAATCCGCTGAATTGGTTGTTTTTACCGTGAACAAATCGGTGAAATCCGTGAAATTATGCTAATAATTTCATGAAATCTATTTACATCCCCTTGCAACAGGAGTATAATAACGGTAACAAGAAATACGAGGTGAACCATTTATGAAAGGAGCAAACCAAACCGCCACCATGAGCGATGTGGCCCGGGAAGCGGGCGTGGCGCTGGGCACTGTGTCCAAAGTCATCAATGGTCTTCCGGTGGGCGAAAGCTATCGCCTGAAGGTGGAGGCCGCGGTGAAAAAGCTCAACTATCAGGTGAACCCCAGCGCAAAGGCACTCAAAAGCAATCGCACCAGTACCATCGCACTGATCATTCCCAACACCATCACGCCGTTTTTCGCCCTGCTGACCCATCATGTAAATGTGGCGCTGGAAAAGCGCGGCTATAAAATGATGCTCTGCTTCACCGAATACGATCGGGACCGGGAACAGGAATTTGTGAGCATGGTGGTACACAACCGGGTGGACGGCATCATCGCCCTGACCTACAACCCCACCCTGAAAATCCCCGAGGGGATCCCCTTTGTGACCATCGACCGCTTTTTCAGTGTTTCGGTGCCCTGCGTGGCCTCCGATAACTTCGGCGGCGGTCAGCTGGCCGCCCAAAAGCTGGCCGAACTGGGCTGCCGCCGGGTGGCCTGCCTGCGCACCGGCTCTTCCCTGACCAACGAGCCCAGCAAGCGCAAGGACGGCTTCGTCAGCGGCTGCATGGAGGCCGGTATCCCCTTCGAGATGTGCAATCTGCCGGACGGCTCGCCCCTTTCCGCCTTTGAGGTATTCCTGCGCCACAACCTGCTGGAAACCGACACCCCGCTGGACGGGCTGTTCTGCGGCACCGATCTGATGGCCTGGCAGGCCGCACGCATGGTCCGCTCGCTGGGTCTTCGGGTGCCCGAGGACGTGCAGATCATCGGCTTCGACGGCGTGCGCATGTTCGGCGACAAGGACTATATCTGTTCCACCATCGTGCAACCGGTTCCGGATCTGGCGGAAACCGCAGTGAGCATGGTGCTTTCCACCGACTTTACCGGGCTTCCGCCCCTGGTCTGCCTGCCGGTGCGCTATCAGCCCGGCGGCACCACCCGGGACTCGATACCCGAAACCTGAGCAAAGGAGGGGCACATGAATCTGTTTCGTCCGTTTCAGATGGGTGAACCCCAGCGGGATGAACGGGGTCGCCTGGTGGGCATCGACCGGTATCAGGACGTATTGGGCCGCTGCTGGAAGCGGTTCGCCCTCACCGGTTTCGCCACCATTCTGGGCTGCCTGCCCCTGACCGCCGGGATAGCCTGGGCCATCCTCAGCAGCAGTGTGCTGGTGCTGGTTCCCGCCGCGCTGGTGGGCGGCGCCATCGCCGGGCCCTTCCTGGCCTGCCTGTACGACACCGTACTCCGCGCTTTGCGGGATGCACCCGGCTCCTGGGCCAAAAATTACCGGCGCAGTTTTGCCCAGAACGCCCGGGCATCGCTGCTTCCGGGGGCCTTGACCGGCCTGTTTCTGGGCAGCTCCGCCTTCACTGGCATGCTTTTCTTCGGCTGGGGGCTCGCTGCTCCCTCGACAGGCACCGTCGCTCTGTTCCTGTTCAGCTGGCTGGTATTTCTGGTGCTGTCCACCCTGTACTGGCCCCAGCTGGTGCTGTTCGATCAGCGGGCTTCGGTGCGGTTGCGCAATGCGCTGCTGTTCACCATCCGGCACTTCTGGCTCACACTGGGCGTGGCCCTGCTGCAGCTGGTCTGGTGGCTGCTGATGGTGCTGTTCGCCCCCTGGACACTTTTGCTGCTGCCCTTTGTGGGCGTCTGGTTTGATCTGTTTGCCGCTCTGTTCCTGCTGTACCGGCCGCTGGACGAGGCATTCTCCATTGAGGATTCCATCGCCCGGGCGTTTCCGGAGCAGGCGCCGCGGTATGAGGAATAAGGGAGGTTTCTATGAAAGATGTTGTTGCTTTGGGGGAACTGCTGATTGACTTTGCCCCCGTCTCCACCGACGATGCCGGTTATCCCACCCTGAAGGCACAGCCCGGCGGTGCGCCGGGCAATTTCCTGGCGGCGCTGCAGCAGTATGGCTGCTCCACTGCCCTGATCGGCAAGGTGGGCGACGATGCCTTCGGCCGGCTGCTCATCGGCACACTGGATTCTCTGGGCATCGGCACCCGGGGCATCATCGCGGACGCCTGTGCCTTCACCACCATGGCCTTCGTGACGCTGGACGGCACCGGCAACCGGTCCTTCAGCTTTGCCCGCAAGCCCGGCGCGGATACCTGCCTGCGCACCGACGAGATTAACCGATCTCTGATCGAGGAATGCCGGGTGTTCCATTTCGGTACCCTGAGCCTCACCGACGAACCCGCCCGCTCTGCCACCCAGGCCGCTGTGGCCTTTGCGAAAGAGCAGGGCAAACTGGTCAGCTTCGACCCCAACCTGCGCAAACCCCTGTGGCTCAGTGAGGATGCAGCCAAAGAGCAGATCGAATGGGGCCTGCACCAGGCGGACATCGTGAAAATCAGCGACGAGGAAATTGAGTTTCTGTGGGGCCTGAGCCCCGAGGAGGGTGCTCAGAAACTTCTGCGGGAATACGGCGTCAAGCTGGTTTACGCCACCCTGGGCCCCAAGGGCTGCCATTTCGCCAACCGGCAGGGCTGCGGTCAGGTGGATTCCCCCAAGGGCCTGCATGTGGTGGATACCACCGGCGCCGGCGACATCTTCGGCGGCAGCGCCATGAGCCAGTTTTTGCGGCTGAACAAGGCCCCCGAAGAGCTGACCGTGGAGGAAATGCGCGCCGTGACCCGCTTTGCCTGCTGTGCAGCCTCTCTCTCCACCCAGACCCACGGCGGCATCACCAGCGTGGTGCCGGAGGAGCAGGTGTGTGCAATCCTGTAACGGTTTTCCTTTTTCCCTGTATACTGAAAAACCCGGCCCCGCATCATCGGTATAAGATGATGCGGGGCCGGGTTTCACTTTTTCGTATTTTGGTCAGAGCGCTCTTACACTCTCTGATAAAGATTCACGCCATACGTGTCCTTGCCATAGTACACAACGCCGGGAATGGCGCCCCGGTCAACCATCTCGCGGAACCATCGCCCCCACAGCGCCTGCGGGCAGGAGATGCAGTCCCGCAGATAAAACACGTTTCCGGCCTTGAAACCGCGAATGGTCGTCTGAATCTGTGCAAGGCGACTGAGCCATATCTTACTCATTGCATCTTTCCCCTTTTCTGATTCTCCAGAATTTCACACAACATCTCGTAAATTCGATCCAGTTTTTCCCCGTTATCCAGGCAGGCAAACTCCATTTCCTCAGCCGTTTTCGTCCGGGAATCTGTTTGAGCAGGAGTTTCATCCCTCCGACTGGACTGCATTTTGAACAACCGCTTGTTTGTAACAAATGCACTCAGGTTCCCGGGGGTCGTTTCCGCCGCCAGATACTGACTGAACAGCCGGAGCGCTTTGGACGCCGTAGCCTCCTGAAGCTCGTTTTTGCTGTTCAGTACCACCTCCAGCGTCCGGCTGTCCTTCAGGCGGTACGAAACAATTTCCTTTGGATTCAACGCCATTCTGGAATGAGCGTTGTAGTAGTCCACAGCTCGCCCGATTACTTCCATGTGCTGATCCATGGCAGGGGCATCGCCTTTCATGAATTGAATCAGAATCGAATAATGAAACATTTTATCCCCTCCATCCGCTTTCCATTTTGTTCCCTGCTGCCTCCCATAATATCGCCTTGAATTCATCTTGTCAATGGCGTGACGATTTCGTAAATAGTTATCATTTTGCCTGCATCAACGCAAAAAAGAGCCCTTTCCAATGTTGGAAAAGGCTCTTTTGCAGGTTTATTCAATCGGTTTGTCCGTTCTTATTTTCATCCTGTTCTTCGCAGAACCAGATGCGCACCATCAGCTCCTCGCTTTTCGGGATCGGTTCCACCAGCCCCTGCAGCTTTCCCGCAAAGAGCGGGGCGAGCGTCGGACTGTCGGTGATCACCGTGGGCGTGGTATGAATCGGCTCCGGTCCCGGTGCCATCAACAGGGCGGAATTTTCCACAAAAATTCTGCAGGGTGCTCCGGTACCGTCAACTCCCTCCAGCATATAGCGTGCGGAAAGCGTCAGCCTTCCGCTGGATTCCGTCTGTGTATCCACTCCGCCGGGCAGAACCCGCCCTTTGAAAAAGCGGGAATCCGCATCGCCGTCGAACAGGATCATCCGGGCGATTGAATTTCCGTTACACACCTCCTGCATCTGAAGAATGCGAATCCGGATCTTCAGCAATTCAGTCAATGCGCTCCTCCCCTTCCATCTTTTCCGGCGAATGCATCTGCTTGCGATACTCATTGGGCGTCAGGCCCGTCTGCTTTTTGAACATGGTTGAAAAATAGGTAAAATTGTCAAACCCCACCGCCAGTGCAGCGTCACTGATCCGGATCCCGGGCTTTTTCAAAAGTTCCCGGGCCTTCTGCAGTCGATACTCTGTCAGGTAATCTTTAATACTCGTTCCCGTCTCTTTTTTATACATCTTTCCCAGATGCTCCGGAGACAGATACATGGCCGCCGCAATGCTGTTCCGGTCGATGGGCTCGGAAAAATGTGCCCTGATATACCGCTGCACCTTTTGCGACAGAGTCTGCTGCTGTTCCAGCTCCTGCTTTTTGCCGAAGGCCGTGGTGAGCAGGAAGCTGGCCCAGCGTACGAAATCCAGCATGGATTGGGACGCTTTCTGCTCCAGATCTGCCAGCGAACCACCCTGCTGCAGAATGGAAATCTGAATATCATCCAGCGCCAGATAGGCATGCACCGCCTGCGTCAGCTCCGTCTGCATCTGATGCAGCGAGGTCTCGGTCAGAGTTCCGGTGTGCAGGCGCTCCTCCATACGAGCCTTCAGATACTCCAGAATCTGCTTTTTGTCCTGCTCGGCCAGCATGGTTTTGAGGCGTTTCAGATCCAGATGCACCTGCATCGTGGATGCCTGTTCGGCCTTCGTAGCAGCGTGAAACCAGCTGCCATATTTGGCCACATTGTTTTCGATCTGATCAAACGCTTCCCGCCAGGCCCGGCAGAACTGATCCGGCGTACACGGCTGGCTGATGCAGCAGGTCATCACGCCCTGCATCACCCGTTGATAGCTCAGAATCAGCCTTTGGCACTGCTCTTCGATTCGTCTGGCTTCCTGTTCGGGGCAGATGGTGATCAGCACCAGACAGTCCCGTTGCATCCGGCTGAATACATAGTCCGGCTCCAGCTGGCCGGACAGGATCTCTGCATGAATGTTTTCCAGCGCAAACAGCAGCAGCTCCCGGCCAAACCGTTCCAGATCCCGATCCAGATCCGTGATGCGGCTAACCACCAGCTGATACTTTCGTGAGACAGCATCCTCAATAAAATGCTCCTGCATGGCCTTCTGCATACGGCCCGGATTCCCCTCATAATGGCCTTCCAACAGATCATTCCAGAACACGGCCTGCATTTTCCGGCGGTTTTCCCGGCGCAACTGATCCTGCTCGCTTTTGCGCAGAACGATCCGTCGCAGCGCAACTTCCATTACCTCCACTGAAAACGGCTTGAGCAGATATTCTGTGGCCCGGTCATGCAGTGCCTTGGATGCATAGGAAAAATTCTCGTGGCAGGTCAGCAGAATAAACTCGTTCTCCCCGCCGGACTGTCGATACCAGTGAAGCAGATCCAAACCACTGCCTTTGGGCATTTCGATGTCACTGATGATCAGATCCACCGTGCGGGTTGTAATAATCTGTTTTGCCTGGTCGATGTTGTATGCCCGAAGTACCGTTCCGATCCCCAGCTCTGCCCAGTGTACCGCGGAAGCAATGGCATCTACGGTGGGCTGATCATCATCCACAATCAGCACACACAGCGTTGTACCGCCTTTTTCCGGTTTATTCCACTGCATCGGTTGCCACCTCATCCTTTATTATTGCCACCTGCGGGATCCAGAAACGGCTATGGGCACCGTGCGGCTCCAGATTTTCCAGCTCCATAAGATCTGTTCGGCCATACATCAGCTCCAGCATCTTGGCAAGACTTTGCAGGCCAACGTGCTTGCCCTCCCGAAGAAGATCGCTGTTTTCCTGCTTCCGGATCCGTTCCAGAAACTCTTCTGGATAGCCCGGGCCATCATCTTCAATCTCGATGCACAGCATTGTTTCCTGCCCGCCGTGCTGCTCCAGCCGTGCGCTGATCAGCACCGTACAGATGTCACCACCCACCGTCACCGCATATTTATAAACATTCTCCACCACAGTATGGATCAGCATGTGGGGGATGGGCCACTGTTGTGTCTGCGGCTGCGCCTGAATACAGTAGAACACCGTACCGGGATATTTCAGCTCCTGCATTTCGAAATAGGCCTCAATGTTCTGCAGCTCCTCACTCAGTGGCACCGTGCGCATACCGGATTTGAACATGTATCGGATATTCTTGGATAATACATCAATATACTGGCGAATCTCCAAATTCTTCCCCTGCATACTCAAACTGGAAATAGTGGTGATAGCATTCAGAAAGAAATGCGGTTTGAGCTGCAGCCGGATGGCCCGCAGTTCAGCATTGCGCACCTCAATCTGCCGCTCGTAGCTGCGAAAACGCAGGCCGATGTTTTCCTGCATCAGCGTATTGAAGGCATCCTGCAGGATGGAGAATTCTCTGTTTTTGCAGGGAATATGCAGGCTCAGATCCTGCTCCTGCGGGTCAATCTGCTGCAGCACGCATACCATCTGTCCCATGGGGGAAAGAATTTGCAGATAGATATACCGCACCAGAATCAGCGCAAAGGTAATGGTGACCAAAAGGATCAGAATCAACCCGATCATATTGCCCTGAAGCGCATCCCACACAAAATCGGTCTTGGTGCAGCAATACAGCCGGATGGCGCCGTCTGCCAGAGGGATTCCGTCCTGCAGGTAGGCTCCCACGGGTTCTTCCTTTATGGTACAGCCCAGCTTAAGCGGCAGCTCCTCCCCCTGCATGGCCCACAGATACCCGCTCGGATCGGTCAGAAGCCAGGTCAGATCCTCATACTCCGCGTTCACATCGGTTTTCCAGAATTCCTGCACCGAGATAAACGCCGCAATTACCCGATGATTCCAGCAATAGGCCCGGTACAGATAAATGGTATCGCCAATCCGGGCGAATCTCCAGCGATTTGCCTGCTGGTTCGGCTCCAGCAGACGGAGCGCAAACTCCTGAAGACGTTCCTTCTGCTGCACCCCCAGCGTGGAATTCTGGGTCATCAATGCACTGTAATACCGGTTTTCCGCCACCAACAGAATTTCCACCGTGTCATCATTGGTGGTGGCAGCCCGCATGGATTCAAACAGCTCCACCCTGGCGTAATAGCGTTCGCTTTCCTTGTCACTGGTGATCAGATCCAACTCGGTGCTCTGGTTCAGCGTAATGTTTTCCAGAATGCCGTCCGCCCGCTGGATCCTGTTTTCCAGATTCTTCCCGTACACGGTCAGAAGATTGGACAGCATCTTCTCCTTTTCCACCCGTGCATTGTGGATGGTATATGCAATAACCAGCAGCAACACCACAATCAGCAGCAGGATCTGCGCGGTAAGCATGATCGCCAGCTGTCGGATCAATGAACCTTTTTTCATTTCCCGTCTCCGCATTCCAGTTGATATTCTATCATTCTACCGAAATCTCCTGAATTCAGCAAGAGGAGCCGGCCTCCAGCCGCGCAATATGCTGACAGAGCTCCTCTGCCATCTTCCGATGGGTTGCAGCGCTCGGATGCCCGCAGGCACCAAACCCGTCCGCCGGGCTCATTCGGAGATATTTCAGGCAGGACACATTGAAATCGCCTGTCTCTTCGCAATGCTTCTTCACGGCACGGCAGATGGAATCAAAGAAATAATGATCCATGCTGCCCAACGCACAGATAATGTGGGTGCGAGGGCCGTTGCAGGCCCGTACCATTCCGAGAAAGCGCAGATAGTCCTGCTCAAAGCTCTCGCTTGTGGGGGACGGCACCCCCTCAAAAGCGGCGGCAGTGGAATCGTTGGTGCCCAGATTGATCACCACATAGTCCGCCGGAGCTGCGGCAAAGTCCCACAGCTGCGGCTGCAGGCCCTCGGCCGTCTGGCCGGGATAGTCGGTATAGCGGTACAGATCCTCCATGGCGTAGTCCATGGGCAGGCTTCCCCGACGTGCCAGACAGATGCCGGAGATGCTGATCATCCGCCAATCCATGCCCAGTTTGCGGGCGGCCAGCGGACCGTGTGCCTGCCAGGCATCCTCATCCGCATCATAGAAAAAGCGATCCCGCATATCCGTCAGGTTGCCGAATCCACAGGTGATGGAATCACCCACCAGCTCAATCCGTTTTTTCGGCGGCTCCTCCGGCAGCTGTTCCAGCTCACCCTCCAGCCAGATGCCCCGCAGCGCCAGTCGGGTTTTTGCATTTTCGGTGAGTTTGACGACGTGCAGCGTTTGCGCATCGGTCTGCTGCGCCGCAAACAGCAGCTGGCTGTGCTGGGTTTCAGTAATTTGAAACCGGCGATCCGGGGTTTCTTCGCCGGCGCGGAATACTGCCGCCCAAGGCCAGTTCTGCCGCTTGCGCACGCCCGGCTGATCGGGAATTCCATCCCATTCATCTCCGCATGCGGCGCAAAAATCCGCCACCACCAGGGTGGCCCGCACCCGCAGCGAAACGCCGCAGCAGCTCCAGTTGAAATGCAGCATTTCCGGCTGCTCCCAGCATCGCCCGTGGGTTTTCACCCAGGCGCGCAGCTCCGACCAGGGAATATAACGCATCGCTTACATCCTTTCCGCGTTCAGCATATAGTTGTAAAGATCCTTGGTGGGCAGATACTTCACCGGCAGCGCATGCTCTACCAGTTCGCTCACCCAGTCCGCCGCGAAGCGCATGCCCAGTTCTTCCATATTAAAGTGACCGATATTCATCACCGCCTTGGTCTTGCCCAGCGCCACGGCATCCCGCACATAGGAGAGGGCGGTCCATTCGATGATCTCGCCGGGAATAACGGCATCCACACCCAGGTCCATGGCGTGGATAATCTTTTGACCGTATTCCTCCTTATCGTCGTCGCCAAAACCGGGAAACAGATGCCCAACAATGGCTACAGTCTCTACCACCGCGTCTTTCTTGCCTACAAAGCGGATGCCGTTCAGATCCAGTTTCTTCATCAAATGGGCGGCCAGATCCCCCACCGTGGTTTTTGGCAGGCGGAAAGCGTAGCCCATGGGTACCGGCTGCTGCTCTGGCGCGAGGCGGTAGTCCTCCCACCCCAGATAACGGATTACCCCGGTAAAGATAGAATCCGGCTGATGGGCGTGCATCCGGTCGTGATCCCGCCAGACGGTGATCCCGTACTCTTTCAGCAGGGCTGCTTTTTCCTCCTGAACCGCGCTGAAGAAAGGCTGGCTGCCCTCTGCTGCATCCAGCGAGGTAAAAAAAGTAGGTTCATGAACGACCAGAAGATTGCATCCGGCTGTTGCAGCTCGACGAATTACATCTACCGTGGGCACCAGCGCAACGGCAATGCCGGTGCACTCCGCCTGAGGATCTCCGCATTTGAAGCCATCGCAGCCGTTATAATCCGCCGGGAAAGACGGATGGTAAGCGATGATCCGATCAATAACATCAATAATTTTCACAGAAAAGCCTCCTTATACGCATGTTTCAGGGGTTCAGTCCGTGCATGGCAAGCCATTCAGCGCAAAGCTCACCCCAGTGGGTAATATGTGGAACCTGCTGCTCCAGATCGTTTTGTCCGTCTGCCATGGCCAGACCATGCACGCCCCCCTCGAAGATGTGCAGCTCATAGGGAACGCCGGCATCCTGCAATGCCTTTGCCAGACAAAGCCCGTGGCGTCCGTCATCGCTGAGGGTCTGCCAGATGAAAAAGGGCGGGCTGGCGGGCGACACATGCTTTTCCGTCGCCAGATAGAACCGCTCCTCTCCTTCCCCAAACAGCGGATCCGGCGCAGCACCAAAAGGCGCTGGAAAGGATACTCCGCTCATGGCTCCGTATCCCACCACGCAGGCGTCCGGCCGGCAGCTGAACCGCTCCACCGGATCCTCCGCTTCAAGGCAACCGTTGTCAAAATGAGTGGCGCAGTTACCACTGAGCATCCCACCTGCGGAAAAACCCATGGTCACCACCGCATCCCCAATACCAAACCGATCCTTTTCCGCACGTAACAGCCGCACCGCCCGCTGGATGTCTGCCAGAGCCGCCATGCGGGAATAAGGGCGCAGCCGGTAGGACAGAATCGCGGTGTTATACCCCATCCGGTGAAAAAACCAGGCCACATTCGGTCCTTCGCAACCGGTTCGCCACAGAAAACCTCCGCCATGGGAAATCAGCAAAGTGGGGCGGCCAGGCACCGCTGCCGGAGATGGAACAAACACCAGATATGGTTCCCCCTGCAGCGGATCCCGTTCGTCCCAGCCGGGTGTTTGTTCCCAGAGCGGCGTTTTTCGGAACGGCTCCATGGCCCGATTCCACTGCTCCAGATTTCCCGCCACATCCAACGAACCGTCCGCAAGCCGGTGCCGGGCAATGGGGCGGATAAACCAGCCCTCCTGCACTGCCTGCTTCAGCAGACGAGCATTGCTTGCAAACTCACTCATGCCTTTTCCTCCAGCAGCCACCGGATTGCGGGCTCAATGTGCTCCCGCCAGAAAACAAAGTCATGGGTACCGGGGCCTTCCCGATAAACCAGCGGCACCTTGCGCTCTTCCAGAAAACGGCGGAAGATCTGGTTTTCTTCATAGAGAAAATCCTCAGTGCCAATGGCCTGATACAGCCCGGGCAACGAACGGCCTGCACGCAGCAGTTCCTCCACCAGAACCTCCGGATTGGCCGGGCTCTGTTCCACTGTGTCCAGATCACCGAACACCAGTTTATAATATTCGTAATTGGCCATCGCATCCTCTTCTCCGGGGTGCAGCTTCTTCAGGTTGTGAATGATCAGCGCGCCGGAGAGGGTGAACGCCTTGGCAAAGGTTTCCGGCCAGGCCAGCGCTGTGTGCACCGCGCCGAACCCGCCCATGGACAGACCTCCAATGAAGGTGTCCTCTTTCCGGTCGGAAAGGCCCAGCACCGACCGGGTATAGTCCACCAGTTCCTGCCCCACATAGGTTCCGTATTTGCGGCCGGTCTGCACACCGTCCAGATAGAAGCCATTTTCCCCCGCCGGGAAAATAAAGTTCAGGTTATACTTCACAGCCAACTCCGCCATGGGCGCATTCAGCATCCAGTCACTGCTGGTGCCGGAATAGCCGTGCAGCAGATACAGGGTCTTTGCCGGCCGATCCCAATGGGGTGCGCGGCGCATCTGCGGCGGCACATCGTTGGGCAGGATCGCTCGAAAGGTCACTGCCCGGCAAAGGGAAGCCGAGTAAAACTCCATTGTTAAAACTGCCATGATCTCTTTCCTTTCTTTTTAAAAGAGCCGGGCCCGCAGGGCCCGGCTGGTAGTTGGCTTAACCTTTCACGGCGCCCACAACAACACCGCGAACCAGATGCTTTTGTACAAAGGGATACACCAGAAGAATGGGAAGGATACCGATAACCGCCATGGCCATACGGATCGCCGTGCCCGGCAGATCCACAGCTCCGGTTCCCAGAAGCGATGCGGTGGAATTCGCACGCAGCGCCTGAATGTTGTTCATGATGTTCATCAGCAGCATCTGGATGCTGTACAGCTTCTCGTTGCTGATGTAGTACAAACCGTTGGTCCAGTCGTTCCAGTAGCACAGACCGGTGAACAGGCTGATGGTGGCAATTGCCGGCACGGCCAGCGGCAGCATGATCCGCCGGAAAATGGTCATCTCACTGGCACCGTCAATCTGCGCGGCCTCCAGCAATGCATCGGGCACATTGTTGGAGTAATAGTTTTTCACCAGAATCACATTGAAGGCGTTCACCAGATAGTTGGGAATCAACAGTGCAAAAATGGTATTTTTAATGTGGAAGATCTGGGTCCACATGATGTAGGCGGGAACGATACCACCGTTGAACAGCATGGTGAAAAATACAAAGAATGAAAGCACGTTCCGGTATTTGAACGATTTGCGAGACATGGGGTATGCCAACATGGTGGTGATCAGAACACTGCATAGCGTACCCACCACGGTGACAAAGATTGATACGCCGTATGAGCGCAGAATTACTGCCCCCTGCTTCACCATATAATAGTAGGCATCCAGGCTCCATTCCTGCGGCCAGAACGAATAACCGTTTTGAATCAGCGCATCCTCCGCAGTGAAGGACGAAATAACGATCAGCACAATAGGCAGCAGAGTGATGACCACCAGACAGCCCAGAAAAATCGACGCAAACCGGTCAAAGGCTTTGCTTTGAAGCATATCGTGTCCTCCTTAGAAAAGTGCATTGTCGGCGTCGACCTTGCGCACGATTTTGTTCGCAATGAGCACCAGAATAAAGCCTACGATGGACTGATACAGACCGGCTGCAGCAGACATGCCCACGTCGTTCAATTCCATCAGGCCACGGTATACATAGGTATCAATGGTTTGCGTGGTGGCAAACAGAGCGCCGGAATTCTGCGGAACCTGATAGAACAGGCCGAAATCAGAATAGAAAATACGGCCGATGGACATCAGCGTCAGCATGATTACCGTGGGCTTGAGCAGCGGCAGAGTAATCGCCCGGATCTGACGCAGTTTGCCCGCGCCATCCATGGCTGCAGCCTCATACAGACTCTTGTCAATGCCGGAAATGCTGGCCATAAAAATAATGGACTGATAACCGATGTTTTTCCACAGATTCACGATAATCAGAATCGCTGGCCATGCACCCGGTTCGGAATACCAGGAAACCGGATCCAGCCCCAGCCAGGCCAGGAAGGAATTATTAATAAAACCCGTATCGGCATTCAGGAAAGCGTAGGCAATGAAGCCGATTACCACCCAGGACAGCAGATTCGGCAGCAGCATGGCCGCCTGATAGAACTTGACCCGCTTACGCTCGCCCAGTTCACACATCAGAATCGCAACAAAAATAGCCACTGCGGTGCCAATAATAATAAACGCCAGATTATACAGGATCGTATTGCGGGTCATGATAAAGGCATCTTTGGTTTTGAACAGGAACTCAAAATTCTGGAACCCGCACCAGTCGCTGCCGAAGGGGCCCTTGATCAGGCTGTAATCCTTAAAGGCCAGAAAGATGCCCAGCATGGGTGCATAGTTGTTAATGAGTAAGTAGATAATACCCGGCAGCGCAATCAGTAAAAGAGGTGTGTTGCTGGCCCGGGATGATTTTGCCGCTTTGGGATGAAGCAGTTTCTTCACTTGCGATTCCTCCATCAAAAGAAAGATTGAAAATGCGCCGAATGGTTCCGGCGATCCAGCGGGAAACCATTCGGCGCATTTGGGGTTCGCCACAAATCAGTATTATTGCTGAGCCAGCCAGGCATCCAGCTGCTCCTGCTTGGCATCCAGAATATCCTGATAACCCGCATCCATCAGAGCCTGTTCGAACTTTTCCAGTTCGGTGTCCGGATCCAGACTGCCGCAGAGCAAACCGGGCAGGTACTGGCTGATCACGTTCTTCACCGCAGTGTACTGGGTCTTGAGGCTACTGGAGTCAAAGGTGAAGCCCATGGCCACGGAGGTCTCGGCCTCCTTGTTCTGGGCCTCCTCCCAGGCCAGAGATTCCGGATTGGTGCCCTCGGTGGGATACATCTTGAAGAAATTACCCAAAGTACCGCAGCTCAGCTGTGCGGTGTAGGGAACTGTAGTGGAGTCCTCGCCTTCCGGGTAGGAAACGGTGCCGTCCTCATTCAGCACATAGTCGCGGCCTTCGATGCCGTAGATCAGCAGGTTGATAATGTCCTCATCGGTATAGGTTAGATCCAGGAAAGCCAACGCAGCTTCGGGCACGTCGGTGGTGGAGGCAATCATCCAGGACACCGCGTTGATATCACCGGTGGACAGGAAAGCATCATCCAGAATCTTGGCTGCAATGTCATAGTTGCCGCACTGCGCCTGCAGGGACGCGGCGGTGTCCTCTTCCGGGTAGGAGTAAGCTGCAATGTAGCCGAAGTAGTTACCGGAAGCCATGGCTTCTGCGGCGGTGGTGGTAGTGGTGGCCGCATCCTTCATGACCAGATCGTTTTCATGCCAGGTGCGGGCAAGCTGTGCTCTCTCCTTGAACACATCCGAAGTGTAAAGATCGGTGACGGTGGTATTGTTGTCCAACAGAACGCCTACGGGGTTATAGTAGTCGTCAGAAAGCCAGTCCACATCACCCATGCACATGTGCAAACCAATGGTACCACTCTGAACCGGAGCAAGCGGAGTCATGTTGGGATATGCGCTCTTGACCTGTTCCAGCAGCGGGGTGATGTCATTCACGCTCTGGATGCTGTCGATATCCAGGCCCAACTCCTGCGCAATGTCCTCCCGGTAGATCAGCATGGGAGTCAAAGCATAGGGCTTGTAGGTGGGAATGCCGTACAGCGCGCCATTCACCCGGCAGGCATCCAGGAAATTGTCGCCAACCACTTCCTTGGCGCCGGCGCCGTACTCATCAATCAGCTCAGAAATGTCGTAGCACATGTCGCTGGCCACACAACTGTTGAAGTTACCCAGAGACTGGTACACATCAATTTTTTCTCCGCCTTGCAGCGACAGACTCACCTTACTGGTGTAATCCGCTACCGAGATGGGCATCAGTGTAACTTCAACGCCGATTTTCTCCCGAGTGATCTCATTGATCGCCTCCTGTACGGGAGCCAGATCCTCTGTGGCAGGGATATTATTGAAGGTTGCATACGCATACACAACCTGATCGTATTCCCCTTCGCCGTTTCCGGTGCCGGACGTTTCCCCGCCGCCACCGCAGGCGGTAAGCCCCAGTGCAATTGCCGCGGCTGCCAGCGCCGCAAGTACCCGTTTCATGTTTTTCATGGTGGACGCCTCCTTGTGTTGTTGCTTCCTTTGCTGTTTCCAGTATAGCAATTTCCCACAACGAATTCTTTCATTTTGGAGAGGTTTTCTTGCAAAAACAGGAGCATTCCCGCTGGCTTATACCTGCGAAAAAAAGAAAGATGTCAAGCGATTGACATCTTTCTTTTTCGGTGCTACGCTAAGGGTGATTTTTGACCGGAAACAGCTTTTCAAACCAGAAAAGGAGGCTACAATGAGTATTCGGCTAATCACTCGGGCGGACGATTTCGGTTCCTGCCACGCGGCAGATCAGGCAATTCTTGCGGCATTAGAGGCCGGCGTTCTGATTCGAAATGTTTCCTGTATGGCGGTAGGTTGCACCATTCAGGAAAGCGCAGAAGCTCTCTCCATCTTTGCTGATCAGGTGGATATCGGGCTGCACTTTGTGTTAAATTCCGAGTGGGATTCTGTAAAATGGACTCCCTGCTCCCCCCGTGCCCAGATCCGTTCTCTGCTGAACACGCAAGGTGAGTTTTTTCAAACCCGGGAGGAGCTTCTGGCCGCTGCCCCAGAGTGGTCGGTCATCGAAACCGAGCTGAACGCACAGCTGGAGACACTTCTCTCTCTGGGCCTGCCGATAAGCTATGTGGATGGTCACATGGCGCCGGACGGGCTACTGCCCGACCTGGCAGAACGAATGCGTGCATGGGCCCAAAGCCACGGACTTTTGTATGTGCGGGATCATTCCCGCTTCCCTGCCTGCGGCATGCCTGCATTCGCGCCCTCTGAAGCAGTATATCAGGCCAACGTGGAGCACTGGCTGAGCGATATGGAGCAGGGGCAGCAATATCTTTACTTTATGCATCCGGCCCGCATGAGCGACGAGACGATTCTGTTCTGTAACGCGGAATTCGCGCCGGGTGTTGTGGCCTGGGAACGGGAACTGGAAGCCCGCTCCGCCGTCTCTTCCCTGTGGGCCTCACGCCTGGAGCAGTATGACCTGGAGCTGATCCGCTACCGAAACGCACACCCCTCTCCCGCACTGCCCATGGGCGGCTATTTTTAACGAAAGGAATCTGCTGCAATGAATTACCGCGTTTTTGAACTGGACGCCCATACCTGGCGCATTGAGGAATACGACGAAACCTCCAGCGTGTATTTGTATCTTCTGGAGGGTGAACAGTCCGCTCTGCTACTGGATACCGGGTTGGGTCAGATTGATCTGCGCAAACTTGTTGCCGGACTCACCCAACTGCCGGTGCAGGTTCTGAACACACACGCCCATTTTGATCACATCGGAGGCAACGGTCTGTTTGACCGGGTAATGATTCCCCGGGCGGATCAGGAGATGTACCGACTTCACACCAGTCCGGAACTGCTGGCTCAGTTTCCCCAATACCATTTCCCTGCCGCATGCACTCGAATCGCCTGGATCGACGGCACCGATACCATTTCACTCGGCAGGCGCACCCTGGAGCTGATTCCCACTCCGGGCCATACTCCTGGCGCAATCGCACTGCTGGATCCGGACAGGCGCTGGATCTTCACCGGTGATACCTGCTGCCGAGCGGATGTGTTACTCAATATGGAAGGCTCGACCACCGTTGAAACCTATGCCGAAAGCATTGCCCGCCTGCAGCAGTACCGCCCCCGCTTTGATCTGGTCTGGCCTTCCCATCATTCCGTTCCCCTGACACCGGATATTCTGGATCTGTTCCAGCAGGCGGCACAGCAGATCTGCCGCGGCACTGCTCAGGGTGATCGGATTCAGACTCTCGTGGGCGAAGCCCTTGCCCTGCAGAACGGTCCAATTCGGGTTGTTTATCTCGCTGACCGAATCAGTAACCAAACATCGTCGTAATAAGGCAATCCGGCATTTCCTGCCGACCGAATCATCCTTTTGAACAAACTCCAGACAATCTTTCATATATGCTCAAAAAGGGGTACCTACCAGAAGGTACCCCTTTTTTGACTCACATCTCCGCGTGCTTTCTTGGCCATTCCTCACACGGCAGGAGCATGCCGTTTTCTCCAGCATGTCATCGTAGAAAAAATCCCCCTGCGCTGTTTGTCAGCGGCAGGGGGATTGGCGTATTACAGGTATACTTCCAGGTCGATGTCATGCCATCGACTGGGCTTTACCACGCAATTTCGCGCTTTCTGGAACGCATGGGCGTCCTCAAAGTGCAGCGTCATCTGCATGAGCCCGATCGGATTACTTCCGGGGGTTCTTGATGGCTGCCTGCCCTGTTCCAATTCTGCCGCTGATATGTCCCCATTCGGGTTTCCCTCCCGATCCAGCAGGAAGGGCCGATCGGGAGGTTCGTCTTGTATGTCGGGCCATGCGCCCGGGAATAAATTGCTTTCCAGCGAGATGCGGGGGTATTCCTTTCGCCCGGTGGCTTCGCAGAAAACCGTCTGGGGCTGCGGGGCCAGATCCAGCACCCAGGCAAACCGGGTGCCGTCCATGGGAACCACCTTCTTCACAAAGGTCTGAATGAACCACTCGCTCACCTTGCCGTCGGTGAAGGTCACCGCTTCGCACAGGGAAGCCTCGATGGCGTCGATGTCCAGCCCGCCGTCCTGGCTTTCTCGGGCCAGCAGCTCCTCCCGCTCCCGGGTGGCCCGGCTCTGCTGGGCGCTGATCTCGTTGCTCTGTTCCAGAAACTGCTTCAGGGTGATCTGGTTGGATGCCTTCATCAGAATCAGGTTGTTCAGCTTTTCGTTCAGTCCGTCGATGCGTTTGTCCAGTGCGTTCAGCTTGGCCGGATCGGCGGTCTCCCGCTGGTAGCAGGCACTCAGCATCCGGCAGGCCTCCAGAACCGCCTCCCGGCGACTGCCCCACACGGCTTCAAAGATTTTCACCGCCATCAGCTCCAGCTTCCACTCCGGAAAATCCTTTAAATCACAGAGTCCCTCCGGCAGTCCGTGCTGCTGCAAAAACTGAAGGCTGCGCTTGGTGTGGCGGTAGCACTCAAAGCCCCAGGTCTGGGTACCGTCCGCCTTGGTCTGCCACAGACAGCGGCGGAATTTTGCCCCACAGCTGCACACCAGCTTGGTGACCCACACGTTTTTTGCGATGGTGCCGCCATACCGGCGTGGCTTTCCGTTTTCGTCCAGCAGGTGGCGGGTGCGCCCTTTCCGGATGGCATTGCATTTGTACCACAGCTCTTCGTCGATGATGGCGGGGAAATCCCCCTTCACCATCACATAGGTATCCTCGTCGGTGTTGTTCACCCGCCGGTGCTCCAGATAATCCACCGTCCGGGACCGGTTGTACACGCAGTAGCCCATGTAGGTGGCTTTCCGCAGCACCCGGGTCACCTTGCTGGCATCCCAGTTCACATGCCCGGCCCCGTCCTTGCGCCCCTTTTCCATCAAGGTTTTGGCCACCTTGGTCAGGCCGTCCCCGGTGGCGTACTGCTCAAAAATCATCCGCACGGTTTCGGCCTGCTCCTCGTTGATGACGTAGGTGTTGTTGGCCTTGTCCAGGTCATAGCCCAGAATATTTCCGTTGCCGTACAGCACCTTCTTTTCCCGGCTCATCCGCTGCCCGGCCAGCACCCGTTCACTGATCTTGCGGCTTTCCTCCTGGGCCAGCGTGGCCATCAGCGACAGGCGGAGCTCACCGTCGTTGTCCATGGTCCAGATGCCGTCGGCGGCAAAGTAAACCTCCACGCCCAGCTTGGCCAGTTCCCGGGTGTAGGAAAGGGTGTCCACCGTGTTCCGGGCAAAGCGGCAGACCTCGCGGGTGACGATCAGGTCGAATTTTCCGCTTTTGGCGTCCTCGATCATCCGCAGAAAGGATGGCCGTTTTTTCGCCTGCGTTCCGGTGATGCCCTCGTCCACATACTGATCCACCACTGTCCAGTTGGGATGGCTGGAGGCCAGCTCCTGATACCATTCCATCTGATTGTCCAGTGCGGAAATTTGAGCCTCATGTTCAGTGGATACCCGCCCGTAAAATACCACCTTGCGCGGGCGGGCCCGGTCTTGTTTGATGTTGTTCATAGAACTGTCCTCCTTTTGTATGCGCCCATTGTAGCGCAGCTTTTTCTCCCTGAGAAATGTACAAATTCCAATTCAATGTTCGGACGAGGGCGGTGCGCCATAGGTGGCGCAGACGCATTCGTAGGTCGCCCGGTTGATGGCTCCCTGCTCATACAGCAGGGCGATCAGCTTGAGGGCAATGTAACGGGAATCCACCACGGCATCAGGCATTGTTGCTCGCCGCGCTTTCCATGGGGATGGCCTGCCGGGGCAACACCGCGTGCTGCATCGCCAGCAGGGTGTGGTCCAGAGCCTGCAAGGTGTTTTGCAGAGCAAAGGGATCAGTGCCGTTTCCCGGCCGCGCCGGGGCATTGGTCAGGCAGAGCTGAATCTGCCGGAGCTGGCGCATCAGCGCCCGGTAATCAGCAGGCGGAAGCTCCACCGGTACCCGGTGTGAGATCAGCAGGCGGAGATAGGTTTCCCGGGACAGGCCGGTTTTGGCCACATTGTCATTCAGGCGGGCCAGCTCGCCTTCGGTCAGACGGATTTTTACTTCTTTCTTTTTCATCAATGGTTCCTCTATTGCAACAACGCAACAATGCACGAGTCAGCAGTTTTTGCTGCCTTCACATGATGCGCTGCGTAATTTCATGGTTGTTCTTCCAGCTGCCACAGCCAGCCGTCTTTGATTCGAATGCTCTTGATGGGCAGATTGCTCTTAGCCAGCTCCACGGTCCGTTTGCTGATGCCCTGCCGGGAAAAATGCAGAATGATATCCTTGTGACTCACCGGGCCATTTTGCAGCAGCTGCAAAAGCCCTTGTTCCGCCTGCTGCTGTTTTGTGGGCGCAGCCGGCCCCTGATTGCCGTTCAGCAGCTGGTCTGCATCCGCTTCTTCCAGCTGATCGAGCCACTCCACATGGTCGGTCACCTCCAGCAGCAGTCCATTGCCTGCGGGGGCAAGATTGCTCTTGACCGGCACCAGCACCCGCTGGGTGGGGGACTTGCGGTATTGGGTCACTGTGAGGATGGAGCGCACCGCACCGGCCACATCAATAGAACCGCTGGTGCGGTATAAAGCCGAGGTCCCGTTCATCTTGTTCATATGTGCCACGATCAGGACGGCGCAGCCGGTGCGCTGGGCCATGGAGTACAGGCTACGGAAGGCGCTGCGCACCTCGTTGGCCTGGTTCATGCTGACCGATTCGCCAATGTACGCGGAAAGCGGGTCCAGAATCAGAAGCCGGGCATTTTCCTGCCGGACGGCGGCTTCCAGCCGGGTGTCATCGAAACGCAGTGGCGTTTTTGACTCGTCGATGATCTTGATGCGGGTGCAGTCTGCCTGCGCCCGCTCCAGACGGGGCTTTATGGTGTCGGCAATTCCATCTTCCGACGTCTGGTAAAGAATTGTAATCGGTTCGTTTGCCTGCGGGGAAAAGGGGAGAGCAGCCCCGGTGGAAAGCATTGCCGCCAGCGACAGCGCCACCATGGTTTTGCCGCAGCCCGGGTCGCCCTGTAAAATCGTAATTTTTCCATAGGGAATGTAAGGATACCAAAGCCAGTTCACCTCCTCGGTTGGAATGTCTGCAAAGCAGAGGATTTCTTGGTCGTTCGTGAGAGTCACCTCCATTAATATTAAATTTCACGAACCCGCCCCGCCGCGCAGCGGGCAGGATGATAGCCCTGCGTGACTGCGCGGCCGCGACGGGAACGCGGATCATTGGGGAACATGGATATTCAGTTGTCAAGGTGCCGTGAACACAAGATACCACGGCTTGACCGAAAATGCTATATGTGTTATCTTGAATTCATGTAATGTTGAAATTACACAATAAATTTGTGTCGATACACATAAAAAAACGGCTTTGTTGAGCCATTTTTTGAGGTTTTCAAAAAAGCGAGGATTTTACGATGTCCACAAGTTTTGTGTTTCGTTTTCAGGAAAAACAGCTGTGTCTGCCCACCCTGATACACCGCAATCCGCCCCCGGAGCAGACAAAAAAAGAACCCCGCCGAAGCGGGGAACGGAGATCTGTAATCGAAGCCATGAACCAGATTCAGCAGAGCATGAAAGATCCAGAGTATGTGGAACACAACCAGGCCCGGATCTGGATCGAAGAATCCTGTGCTTTGGGCGATCTGGTATTTGCCGGGCTGGATATGCCCTGGCAGGAATTCTACCAGAAAGCCCAGTCGCTGCTCCAGCAGTTTTCCGGGTGTGCGATTTCGGTAAACGCGGAGTTGCTGGAACAGACGGACTGGCGGAATTACCAGCCCCCGGAACCAGCTGAACCCGCTGCTGCCGAGACGAAAAAACGCAGATCGTTTTTCAGCCGGTTCTCCAAAGCGCCGGAAGAGGCGCGCTCTGTGGAGCCCCAACCGGAACCGAAACAACCGGGCCGCAGCATCCGGCAGGCATTGGAGCATCCGGAGCAGGCCCTTTATTATCAGCTGGCCCGGCTGTATCAGGAAATCCAAACCGCGCTGGGGGATTATCCGGCCATGCAGACCTTGCTGGAGCGGTATTGCACCCAGGCTGCCTCGGACGTTTACCACCAGATGCTGAAAAGGCTGGGTTTCCACAACCTGACCCCGGAAGAACTGGGCCTGGTTATGGCAAATGGATTCGGCAGGATTCTCCATCAGGAGATCCAGCTCTGCTATGCGCTGGAACAGTCCAGCGAGTGTGTGGAACGGTATCTGACCTGCTGGCCCAGGCCGGATGCAACCATGGTGAGTTATGCCGATATGGATGACCGGGAGTTGAGTGCCGCCGCGTATACCTCGCTTTCTCTGCTGGCCGGTCAGCTGAAACAGCTGGCAAGTTTTCAACCATCTCTTGCAAGTCTGGTGGAATACACACTGGCCGCAGCGGATGCCGACCCGGAAAAACCGGCAGATTACCGCTATGGAGATGCACTGATCACCAACCACCGGGCCGCAGTGGAAGGAAACCGGCTGTACGAAAAGCTCCACATGCGGATGCTGGGGCGACTGTCCATGCCGAAAGAAGATCCGAAAGCCCGAAAGCATCCGGACATCGCCAGCCGTTCCTATCTGGTGGCAGATTGCCTTACCTCGGTGGTGATGGCGGAATTCGTGCAGATGTGCGCCCAACACCAGACCGTCCGCCCCTGCCAGCGATGCGGCAAGCTGTTCGTGCCCTTCAGCGGAACCGCAAAATATTGCAGCCGGACAGCCCCCAATCAGGGGAAATGCACCTGCAAAAAAGCCGCCTCAGACGAGGCGGCGGAACAGAGCCAGCGGGAAAACCCGGCCCTGAAACTCTATACCAAAATTGGCAACCGGCTCAACACCGGCCTTTCCCGTGTGGAAGGGCTTACTGCCGAGCGCCGCAGCAAGGTGATGAAATGCTGGCGGGCAGAGGTGAAACCGCTGGTGCAGCAGTTCTCCGCCGAAGGGGAAGACTTTGATGCCGCGGCATTCGAGCAGCTGCTCACCGACCACTTCGACGATGTATGGACTCAAAAGAAAACGGAATGGGCCAAAAAGAAGAGGGGAAAGCAAACGGATTGAACGATACGGAACTTTATGGAAGAACTGGAATGAAAAAGATTATCCGAAATGCCATCCGGTGCAAATTCTGCGGAGATGTGATTGAATCGGAAACCGTGCACGATTTCAAATTCTGCTCCTGTAAAACCGTCGCAGTGGACGGCGGACACGAATACCTGCGCCGCTGCTTCAAAAACTCCCCGGAAGATTTCGAGGATCTGAGCGTTACGGAAGAGGTTGAGGACGCGGAATAAACTATACCTCACCTAAACCGGTGGTTTTATCTTCCTGCACAGAGCCTCTCTTTCTAACAATCCATTCTAATCATTATTATAATCATTGT
Source organism: Allofournierella massiliensis (assembly GCF_004345265.1). Lineage (GTDB taxonomy): Bacteria > Bacillota > Clostridia > Oscillospirales > Ruminococcaceae > Allofournierella > Allofournierella massiliensis. The sequence goes on along the minus strand of NZ_SLUM01000034.1, from coordinate 149 downwards.
TAGAAAGAGGTGGGAGTTGTCCCTAATAATTTAAAACACCTGCTCCGGGCAATATGATATGCTCCCTCTATGAGAGACAGTGAAATAAAACGCTGTCAATCATAGGGGGAGCATTGTTATGCAGTACAAACAGAAGTTGAGTGTAGAGC
>NZ_SLUM01000033.1 GCF_004345265.1 Allofournierella massiliensis | reverse complement strand
GCCTGACATTTCACTGCTTTTTCCACCTGTCTTCTTGTTTTCAAACAGAAAACCTGCTCTGGCCTGATTGCCAAAGCAGGTTTTTCTACAGGCTGAAACGGCTCTCTGACAATGCGGTCAGAGAGCCGTTTTCCTTTTTATCGGATGGCGGTTCCAAGTCCTTTTTCCTTCCGCCACTGAGGCGGATTTCCGTCATCGCCCCAGTATTCATCCAGGAAAACAATCCGATCATTTTCCGTTCGCATGAAGGAAGTTACATGGCAGGAAACTGTTTTATCCCGGGAATATACATGTACCACAGTGATGATCAGATCTCCAATCTGTTCCACCCTCTCAACCTCGCCGGCCCAGCTGCCGGGATACTCGCAGTTTGCCCTTAGAAACTCCTCCACCGTAAACTGCTCGTTGGTATTGGGCCAGCGGATTATCGCATCTTTCCGGAAAAAGTGCCGCATCGTTTCTGCTTCCTGCGCCAGCGCAGCGCTCCAGTACCTCTCCACATCCATAACCTGGCTCTCCTTCCCTACCCGGCAGCTGTCTTGCTGCCTGCCAATTCAAACGCCACCAGCCCGCATTCCAGAGGATGGTCGTAATACACGACATCCGCTTTGTGTGGGTGGTAACGCAGCAGTTTCAAGGCAATCAGAAAATCCCCGCCACCACCCAGAATCATCAGCTCTGCCAGCAAAAACAGCCCCAGGCTGCCTGTCAGGATGGAAAGCCCCGCCAGCCCAAAGCCCAGAATCAGGGTGGGCATCAATCCGCCCAGCAGATACTGCCATCGTTTCAGGCCGTCTTTACAAGTACAATAGGGAGTGAGCATCTGCCAGATCACGCCGAAGGCGATGGCTCCAAACCCCCGGGGCGCCATCAACGCCCAGGTAACGCCATGAATCACCTCATGCAGTACCACCAGAACAAAGGCCGCCACCAAAAAAAGGAGCATTTCTGTCATCGAGAAATAAATGCTGCCCTGTGGATTCTTTGCAAAGAAGAGAACAGCCGCCACCGCAAGAAAAGGCAGCATAATCACCACTGCAAGCACATTGGCCCGCACCACATCCACGGTCAGATCCACTCTCTGATATCCCTGTTTCTCCATGCTGCGGCACAGTTGCTGATACCCTTCATACCGGGCCTGTTCCTGCTTTGAAAGTTTTCGATTTGGCCGTTCTTCCATGTTTCCACTCCCCCTGCTTTTCTGATGCCATTATAGCATATCCGTCTTTTTGATTCCAATCACATAGCCTCTCCCTTTCCGGGGCAGACTAACAGCAGGGAGGTGACCACAATGACACGTAAAAATGCTGATGCTGTTTCCAACTGCATCGAGCCCGCTGCCCGGGCCGCAAAGGCCCGGGAGAAAGGCAGCTTGCAACCGGATCTGGCCTATACCGGCCAGCAGGCTTTGCCAGGCCCCAAAGGCTGGGTGGAAAACGAAACCACCGTGCGCAGCAAACTGAAAAGCAAGGAGCAATTCCCACAGGGCTGAATGCTTCGGTTAAATTCCTGATTTTTCCAGTTAGGGCTTGCATTCTTTCCCTTCATCCAGTACAATAAGGTCTGATGATACCCCGGGAGGGGGTATGTTCCCCTCCTAATTCATGGATAAAGGAAGGATATTTTCCCATGGCAGAATTCAAATATGAGATTACCGAACGCATCGCTGTGCTGTCCCAGAGTGCCAACGGCTGGGAGCGTCAGCTGAATATGGTAAGCTGGAACGACCGTGAGCCCAAGTACGACATCCGCGACTGGTCCCCCGACGGCACCAAGATGGGTAAGGGCATCAGCCTGAGCCACGACGAGATGGCCATTCTGAAGGGCATTCTGGAAGAACTGGAGCTGTAATGGGCTACCAGGAGGATTTTTGCAGCCTGCTTTCCAGCCAGGTGCAGCGCCACGGCGTGGACAAGCTGCTGGAATGGCTGGCCGGCACGGACTTTTTCCGCGCACCCGCATCCACCCGGTTCCACGGGGCCTGCGAGCAGGGTCTGGTGATGCACAGCCTGAACGTATATCAGGCCTTCATGGACCGCTTCTATGAGGAAGGCGTGGACAATCTGGAGAGCGTGACCCTGTGCACCCTGCTCCACGATCTGTGCAAGGCCAATTACTACAAGGCGGGCACCCGCAACGTGAAGAACGAAGCCACCGGTCAGTGGGAAAAGGTGCCCACCTTCAATGTGGAGGATCAGTTTCCCTACGGCCACGGCGAGAAGAGCGTGTTTCTGATTGAACGTTTTGTACGGCTCAAGCCCGCCGAGGCGGTGGCTATCCGCTGGCACATGGGCGGCTTTGACGATGCCGCACGGGGCGGCAGCTGGGCGATCAGCCAGGCGTACGACGCTTACCCTCTGGCGGTGAAGCTGCACATGGCGGACCTGACCGCCACTTATCTGATGGAAAAAGGCACCGGCCGCCACTGACCGGCCCGCCGCTTCTTCCCAAACCGAAAAAAGCATGGAACGGTAAATCCGCTCCATGCTTTTCTTTTTGCTGTGTTTTCCTTATTTTTGCAGCAGCCGGTCCAGAAGCTCCAGCAGATTCTGGCTGCGGGAGGGCGCTTTCGAGGTCTTGGGCGGCTGCTCCGAGCTCTTGTGAGCCTTGGGGGCCACAGAATGACGGGGTTTAGGCGCCGCGGCAGGCTGGGGATAACGGGCTGCCTGACTCTCCAGCCGATCCAGACTCTGCTGGGTCTCCCCCAGTGCATCGTAGATGCTGCCGGTGGCCTGCTGCAGCTGCTGAGCCGCCTGATTGATCTGGGCATCCACCTGGGCCAGCTGCTGGCGCAGCTCCCGGATGCTCTCGGCCACATGGCGGCTGCTTTCAGCCAGACGTGCCTGCTCAGCGCGGGCATAATCCCGCTGGCGCTGCCGCTCGGCGGCAAGCTGCTGGCGCTGGGCCAGTTTCTTTTCCTCCAGCTCCTGGAAGCGCAGATCCAGACTGCGGCCGCGCTCCTCCACATTTTTCATCAGCTGGGCAGCCTGTTCCCGGCTCTTCTGGCGGAAGCTTTCCTGCTGCTGATCCAGCTGACGGGCATATGCCTGCTTTTCCTCTTCCACAGCCTGACGGGCCTGCTCCACCTCCTGCTGACGGCTGGCCAGCAGCTGCTGCAGATTCTGCAGATCGGCCCGCAGAACCACCGTTTCCTGCTCCTTGACACACAGGCGTTTCTGGTAAGTATCCGCATTTTCCCGGGCGCTGAGCAGCTGGCTTGCCAACCCGCTGGCCCGCTCGGTTTCCTGGGCAGTGAGCTTTTCCTGAGCGGCCAGCTTGTCGCACACTTCACGGGTCTTGTCCACCAGAAGCTGCTTGTCCTTTTTCAGCTGCTCCACTTCCTCACGCAGCTTGTCCGCCGCCTGCTGCTGCGCCTGCTTTTCCGCCTGATTCCGGGCAGTGAGCTGTTCGATATAGGCCAGTACATCGGCCTTTTTAAAGCCTCCCACCACCGCTGTTTTGAATTCGCCCGGCTTTTGCTGCTCTGCCATAGGGCAGCCCCTCCTCGCTGTTTTTTCCACAAGAAACGTTGGCCCCGCGGCACAAAAATGCCGCGGGGCCCGAAACTTCGTTGTTTATTTGCGCTTGTTCAAAAGGCCCATGATCTGATCAAAATAATCCCGGTCATCGTCGTCCTCAGTGCTGGAGGAAGCACCCATACCGCTGGAAGCGGTGGTGGAGCTGCTCACACTGGCAGCGCTGGAATCGCTGCTGAACACCGCGGAGGGCATACCGGTGGAGCTGGAAGCCGCCGGCCGCTCGGGTACGGGCACATTGCTGCCCACGTTCTCAAAGCCGGTGGCAACCACGGTTACCCGCATCTCGTCGGACATGCTCTCGTCAAACGCGGTACCCCAGATGATGTTTGCATCCGGATGCGCGGACTGGGTGATCAGGCTGGAAGCCTGCTCCACCTCCTCCAGGCCGATGTCCGGAGAAGAGGTGATGTTGATGATGACGCCCCGGGCGCCGGAGATGCTGGTCTCCAGCAGCGGGCTGGAAATGGCTGCCTTGGCCGCGTTTTCCGCCTTGCCCGCACCCTTGGCACTGCCCACACCCATGTGAGCATAGCCGGCATCCTTCATGATGCTGCGCACGTCGGCGAAGTCCAGGTTGATGAAGGCGGGAATGTTGATCAGGCTGGAGATGCTTTCCACGCCCTGACGCAGCACGTTGTCGGCCGCCTCAAAGGCGTTCATCAGAGTGATCTTCTCCTGGCTGATCAGCTTCAGGCGCTCGTTGGGAATCACGATCAGGCTGTCCACATGCATGAGCAGCGCGGTGATGCCCTGCTCGGCCAGGCTCATCTTGCGGCGGCCCTCGAAAGCGAAGGGCTTGGTTACGATGCCAACGGTCAGGATACCCAGCTCGTGGGCCACCTCGGCCACCACAGGAGCCGCACCGGTGCCGGTGCCGCCGCCCATACCGGCGGTGATGAAGGCCATCTGAGCGCCCTTCAGCGCGCTGGCGATCTCGTCCTTGCTTTCCTCGGCGGCACGCTGGCCAATCTCCGGATCAGCGCCTGCGCCGCGGCCCTTGGTCAGCTTGGCGCCCAGCTGCACCTTCTGGGTGGCGTGGCTCTTGAGCAGAGCCTGCTGGTCGGTGTTCATGGCGATGAATTCCACGCCCTGAAGGCCGGCCTCCACCATGCGGTTCACAGCGTTACCGCCGCCACCGCCAACACCGATTACCTTGATATTTGTGATATTCTGCATCTCTTCATCGAGAACGAATGCCATTGAAACTTCCCCCTAAAGTATTATTCCGTCTATTTGATCAGGCCGTGCCCCAGCGCAAAACGACCGGGCATACAAAGGCCACTATAATTATCAATACAGCTATTAATAGAGTACCAGATAATGCGCACAAATTCAAGTGCAAGAATGCCGCCATTTCACAGTTTTTTCCTCATATCTGGGGGGATGCTGTCACTCCTGCTCCTCCTGCACTGCCAGCTGTACCCGCGCCCCCAGGCTTTGCAGGGTGGCGGGCAGGCCCAGATAGCCCCGGCGCAGATGTTCCAGGCCGAACACCTGGCTTTCTCCGGCCGCTGCAAGCGCCGCTACCACCAGTGCGGCAGTGCCCCGCAGGTCACTGCCCTGCACCTTTGCCCCGCTCAGCCGACGCACACCGGTGATCTCCACCGCCCGGCCTGCCCGGCAGGCCTGCGCCCCCATGGCCGCAAATCCGGCCGCACAGGAAAAACGATTTTCAAACACCGTATCCTCCACCGCACTGCGGCCCACCGCACACAGCAGGGCCGCGGCCACCACCGGGGCGGCGTCGGTACAGAAGGCCGGATACACCCCGGTATATACCCGGCCCACTCCCTTCAGCGTACGACTGCGTTCCACCAGAAAGGCCCGATCCTGCCGCTGCACCCCGCAGCCCGCCAGCTCCAGTACCGCCAGCACCGGCTCCAGAAACTCCGCCGGGCAGCCCTGAATGCGCACCTGCCCGCCCGCGCTGGCCACTGCCGCCGCCAGTGTAGCGGCATAGATCCGATCCGGAATAGGGGTATAAGCGGTGCCTTGCAGTTCCGTGCGGCCCTGCACCCGGATTACCGGGCCGCCCGCTCCCTGAATGGAGGCTCCACAGGCACACAGGTATTCCGCCAGGTCCACGATCTCCGGCTCCCGGGCCGCACCCCGCAGCACCGTTTCCCCTTTGGCCAGTACCGCTGCCATGAGAAGGGTTTCAGTGGCACCCACACTGGGCAGCCGCAGGGCGTAATCCACCCCATGCAGGCCACGGGGCGCAGTGAGGACCAGCTGGCCGTCCTCCCACTGGGTCTGAGCCCCCATGCGGCCCAATCCCTCCAGATGGATGTCGATGGGCCGGGGCCCCAGCTTACAGCCGCCGGGCATGGGCATCTGCACCCGGCCGAAGCGGTGCAGCGCCGGGGCCAGGTAAAACACCGAGCTGCGCATGGACCGGGCCGGGCCGTCCGGCAGAATCCCCCGACCCTGAGCGGCGGCGGCCCTCAGGCGCACTGCCGGCCCCTGACGCTGTGCCTGCCCGCCCAGCGCGGTGTAAATGGTAAGGCTCTGCTCCACATCCGCCAGCGCAGGTGCCTGCCGGATGACCGTTTCTCCCCGGCACAGCATACTGGCCGCGATCAGCGGCAGCACACTGTTTTTTGCCGCAGGCACCATCGCCTGCCCGAACAGCGGTCGCCCACCCGTTATCTTCAGATACTCCCCCACATCAATCGCCCCTTTTTCATGAATTTTCCAAGTGTTTAGCCCAATGTATGTGCCGGGGCATTTTGATGTGAAAAGAACAGGGAACTTTTTGAGGAAGTCGAAAATCGCAGCCTAATATTTTTCCTGGAGGCCCTGCCGGCTCACCGAAAGCACAATGCCCATCTCGCCCAGCAGCATCATCAGACTGGTACCACCGGAGGAGAAAAAGGGCAGACTGATGCCGGTGTTGGGAATGGTGTTGGTGACCACCGCCATGTTCAGCACCGCCTGCATGACCACCTGCACCACAAAGCCCACAGTAAGCAGTGCGCCGAATTTATCCGGCGCACGCAGAGCGATCACCGCTCCCCGCAGCAGAAGCATCACGAACAGCAAAATCACCAGACAGGCGCCGAGAAATCCCAGCTCCTCGCAAAGGATGGAAAAGATAAAATCGTTCTGAGGTTCGGGCACATACAGGTATTTCTGGCGGCTGTTGCCCAGCCCCAGACCGGTTGCTCCCCCGCTGCCGATGGCATACAGGCTCTGGATGGTCTGATGACCATCGCCCAGCGGGTCGGAAAAGGGATCGATCCAGCTGGACAGCCGGTCCGCCGCATAAGGCACCAGATCCGGCAGCAGAATCACCGCACCGGCAATGGCTGCCGCGCCCAGACCACCAGCCAGTGCAAACCAGCGCATACCGGTGCCGCCTACAAACATGAGCACCGCCCCGATGCCGAACAGCAGCAGCGTGCCCGAGAGGTGAGGCTCCAGCAGCATAAGCACTGCCAGCACCCCCAGAATGGCCGCAAAGGGCAGTACCCCCACCGAGAAACGCTTCATCTTCTGATGGTTTAGCGAAATGATATGGCTGAAGGTGAGAATCACGGAAAATTTTGCTATCTCACTGGGCTGCAAGGTTCCCAGACCAGGCAGAACAATCCACCGTTTGCAGCCGTTGTATTCCGGCATGAACAGCACCACCACCAGCAACACCAGAGACAACCCCAACATCGGCCAGGCCAGTTTATGGTAGATGTGATAATCCACCCGGCTGGCCAGATACAAAGCAATCAGCCCCACCGCCGCGAACAGCAGCTGCGGCCGGATATAGGCAAAGGCATCGCCCCGGCGATAGAGGGCCACCGCATAACTGGCGCTATACAGCATCACAAGCCCGAAGCTCACCAGTGTGAGGACCAGCACCAGAAAGGGCAGATCCATGGGCGGGAGCTGATGACCCCAAAGCTCCCGAAAAAAGTGTTTGTCTGACCCGGAGGCGACACTGCGTTCTCCGGACTGGCGAATCTTTTCCATGGGGCATTCTCCTCCTTTTTCGGCTCGTTTTGTGGCAGTATGGGCCAGCGCACGGCCCGCTATTCCGGCTTCACATCATCGCCATCCGGCGGGATGGTGGGATCCTGGAATACCACTGTTACCGCTGTGCCCATGGTGGCGCTCTCCCCTGCCGCCATACTCTGGTTTACCGCCACCGCATTTTCACTCTGCACCGCCCCCACGGCCAGCAGATTCAGCCCGGCTGCCTGCATCTCTGCCTGCACATGTGTCAGGCTCTGGCCATCCACAGCGGGTACCTGAGTGGCAAGCAGTTCCAGCCCCTCCTCGGTATAAAGCAGCACTGTGCTGCCCCGGGGCAACGTCAGCCCTCCTGCTGGGTACTGGGTCACCACGTCGTCGCCACTGCCCAGCGTTTTGGCCGCAAAACCGCTTTCCTGCAGCTGCTGGACGGCCAGTTCCGTATTTTTCCCGGTCTGATCCGGCACAACAGCCTGCATCTGCTCCTGCTCGGCTTCGGTGTAGCGCCGGGGCGTATCATAATATTCCAGCGTATTCTCAATGATACCGGCCACCACCGGTGCTGCCAGCGCGCCGCCGCTGGTGGTATAGCTGTGAGGTTCATCCAGCACAATAAGCACTGCAATCCGGGGATCATCGATGGGTGCCACCCCCACAAAGCTGGCCACCCGGGCATCCTCGTCCTCCGAGTCCAGCTTCTGGCTGGTTCCGGACTTTCCCCCCACCGCATAGCCCGCCACGTAGGCGTTTCTGCCGCCGCCTTCCAGCACCACACTCTGCATCAGCTGGCGCATGGTAGCGCTTGCCTCCTCGCTGATGACCTGCCGCTTCACCGTGGGTTCATTCTTCTGCACCACATCTCCCTGAGCGTTCACCACCTGCTCCACCACATAGGGCTGCATCAGTTTGCCGCCGTTCACAATGGCGCTCACTGCAGTAATCACCTGAATGGGTGTAATTTTGCTGGACTGGCCAAAAGAGCAGCTTGCCAATTCCACCGGACCCGCCCGGCAGATGAATTTGGCTAAAACAAAAGCAGGCGGCAAAGCAGAAATCTGCTTTGCCGCCTGTGAATACACTTGTTTTTACTATTTAATAATGTAATTATAAAGCGGTTTCGCCGCAATATTCCTTCTTGAGAAGGGCCATCAGGGCATACAGCCGTTCATCCTTGATGGAATAACGTACGAACTGCCCCTCCTTTTGTGCCTGCACCAGCTGCCCTGCCCGCAGCTTTTGCAGATGCTGCGAAAGTGCGGGCCCGCTGATGCCCGGCACCGTACCTGCCAGCTCACCCACGGTCATGGGCTTTTCCAGCAGAGCACACAGGATCAGCAGCCTGTTTTCGTTGGCCAGCTGGCCCATCAGCTCCGCGATTTTCCGCGCCTGTTCCCGCATGGCTCACTCCTCCTTTTTCCCGCATCCGGCACAGCCGGCGCACCCCTGCGCGGAGCAGGCAGTCTGCACACTTTCCCCCCGGGGGGCGCGCAGTTTACAGATCAGCTGGGTCATGGTGCCCATGGGGCAGAACACACACCAGCTGCGGGGTTTAAACAGGGCCATCACGATCCAGCCGATCAGGTTGGAGGTGAGCATCAGGCTGTAAAAGCCGAAGGCAAACTGTGCCACCCAGGGAGCCACTGCTTCCCCGTGATACGCCCAGTCCCAGGGCAGGCGGAAGGTCCAGAACAGCTTGACCGTCTCGCTCAGATTCTGTGCCCCGGAGCCCACCAGATAGGTGACCCAGAGCATCTGAAAGAACATGGCAAAGAAAAAGACCAGAAAACCGTAACGAAACCATTTGGAGCGCATCCAGTTCGGAGTGGGGCGATTGGCGCTGAGCTTCAGTCTGCCGCCCAGCAGCGAGAGAAACTGCCCCCGGTCACAGTAGCGGTTGCAATACAGCTTGCTGCCGCCAAAGATGGCAATGAACAGCGGCAGGCAGAAAAAGATCATGCCCAGCCAGGCAAACAGGATATTGAAAAAGCCCAGCGCCAGATAGATGGGCGTGACAATCCACAGATGATCATACCAGTGTTTTGCCTTCTTCATTGCCGGATCCCCCTTTCCGCAAGTTCAATGGCCCCTGCCGGGCATTCCTTCGCGCAGCGGCCACAGCCCACACAGCGGGCTTCGTCCACTCTGGCCTCCACCCCATGCCACACGGCGATGGCATCCATCGGGCATACCTTGACGCAGCAGCCACAGGCCACACAGTAGTCCCGGTCCACCCGGGCATATCGTTTCGACGGCATACGTTCCCCCTTGCCGCGCGGTGCGGAGCATTCCATTCTTCGCAAGCCGCGCTTTTTGTTTAAGTATTTAAGCAAATACTAATATAACTGTTTTATCCCCTTCTGTCAAGCGCAAAAACGGCCAAGGCCGCATCCACTGCCTGGCAGGGATACGGCCTTGACCGTTTGTATGAGGTTGGGGCGGGCAGACACGACATGTCTTGTGGGCCCAGACATGCCGCCGTTCATCGCCCCGATGCGAGGAACAGTCTCTTATTTGACCAGCTTCTTGAACTCGTCAGCCACAAACTGAACCTTGGGTCCGATGATGACCTGAACGCTGGTCTTGCCGGGACGAACCACGCCGGCAGCGCCGGAAGCCTTGATCTTCTTCTCATCCACCAGCAGGCGGTCCTTAACTTCCAGACGCAGGCGGGTGATGCAGTTGTCCACGTTGGTCACGTTGGCAGCACCGCCAACGCCTTCCAGGATGGCAGCGGCCATGGCAGCGTAATCGCTGCTGCCCAGCTCGATGTTCATCTCGGCAGCATTGTCGTCGTCCTCACGGCCGGGGGTCTTCAGATTCAGCTGGACGATCAGGATGCGGAAGATCACATAGTACAGGACGAAGAATACCAGGCCGATGGGGATCAGCAGCCAGGAGTTCATGGCGAAGGGAGCCTTGAAGCTCAGGAACCAGTCAACGAAACCGGCGCTGAAATTGAAGCCGGCACGGATGGGCAGAGCAGCCACGATGCCAACAGACAGGCCGGTCAGCAGGGCGTGCACAACGTACAGAGCGGGAGCCAGGAACATGAAGGAGAACTCCATGGGCTCGGTAACACCAGTCAGGAAGGAGCACAGGGCAACAGACAGCAGGATGCCGGCGGTAACCTTCTTCTTCTTGTCCTTGGCGGTGTGGTACATGGCCAGCGCAGCGCCGGGCAGACCGAACATCATGACGGGGAAGAAGCCAGCCTGGTACATACCGGTCTGACCCAGAACGCCGCCTTCCATGGTGCCCCAGAACTTGCCGATATCGTTGATGCCGGCAACGTCAAACCAGAACACGCTGTTCAGAGCGTGGTGCATGCCGATGGGGATCAGCAGACGGTTCAGGAAACCGTAGATGCCGGCGCCCACAGCGCCCATGCCCAGAACGCTCTCGCCAACCCATACCAGGAAGCCGTAAACAACGGGCCATACGAAGTACAGGGGGATGCAGACCACCAGAGTGGTGAGCACGGTCATGATGGGCACGAAACGACGGCCCGCGAAGAAGCCCAGGAAGTCGGGCATGTTGGTCTTGTAGAACTTGTTGTAGCATCCGGCAGCAATCAGGCCGCACAGGATACCGATGAACTGGTTGTTGATCTTAGCAAATGCAGCGGGAACAGTGGCGTCAGCACCCAGAATCAGCTGAACAACACTGGTACCGAGCATGGTCTGCACGGTCAGCCAGGAGATGATGGCTGCCAGAGCGGAAGTACCCTCCTGATCCTTGGACATGCCGATGGCTACGCCCAGAGCGAACAGAATGGCCATGTTGTCGATCAGAATGCCGCCGGCCTTGATCAGCAGCAGAGCGAGCAGGCTATTGGCGCCCCAGCCGGTGGGGTCGATCCAGTAACCGATACCCATCAGGATACCGCCGATGGGCAGACATGCCACGGGCAGCATCAAAGACTTGCCCAAGCGTTGCAAAAATCGCATCATAAGTAATATCCTCCTAACACAGATCCCGGTGCCCGGCCGCAATGCCGAAACACCGAATTATCAGCACAGGGACGGCCGGCCCACAGCCGCCCCTCTTTGCCCAAACTTACAGGTTGGCCTTCAGGAACTCGGCCATGGAGGCAGCCGCAGCCTCCTCATCGGCGCCGTCGAAGGTCAGGGTCAGCTCCATGCCCTGCTTGGCAGCCAGCTTCATCACGCCCATGATGCGCTTGGCATCCACGGAGGTGCCGTTTACCGCAACGGTCACATTGCAGGCGTTCTTTGCGGCCTCTTTCACCAGCAGGCCGGCGGGACGGGCATGCAGGCCCAGGGGATCAGCGATTACATGTTTGATTTCTTTCATAAGATTATACCTCGCTTTCGCAAACTTTCTTTCTCAATTCCAAAACCCGGCCGGGCGATACCGACAGCTCGTCGTAGCCCATTTCCAGGAAGGTCTCCGTCAGGGAAATATCCGCGCCCAGCTCACCGCAGATGCCGCACCAGATGCCCTCCGCATGGGCGTTCTCGGCAATCATGCGCAGCAACGCCAGCACCGCAGGATGATGGGGATCGTAGAACTCATCCAGTTTGGCATTCTGCCGGTCGATGGCCAGCGTGTACTGGGTCAGATCGTTGGTACCCACGCTGAAGAACTGAACTTCCTTCGCCAGCTCGCGGCTGAGCACCGCAGCAGCGGGAGTCTCGATCATGATGCCCAGCTCCACCTCACCGAAGGCGATGCCCTCGGCGGCAAGCTCGGCCTTGATGGTCTCGCAGAAGGCCTTGATGCGGCGAACCTCATCCACCGAGATGATCATGGGGAACATGATGCTCACGGGGCCGAAGGCGCTGGCACGGTAGATGGCCCGCAGCTGCGGCCGGAAGATGTCCTCCCGGGTCAGGCAGATGCGGATGCCCCGGTAACCCAGAGCGGGGTTTTCTTCATGCTCCAGGCCGAAGTAATCCACCTGTTTGTCCGCGCCGATATCCAGCGTACGGATGACCACCGGGCGGCCCTGCAGGCTTTCCACCACCTTGCGGTAGGCCTGGAACAGCTCCTCTTCGGTGGGGAAGGTATCCCGGCCCAGATAGAGGAACTCACTGCGCAGCAGGCCCACGCCCTCGGCGTCGCCCTCCAGCACATACTTCACGTCGTCCGGGTTGCCGATGTTGGCAAACAGCTTCAGCTTGCGGCCGCTCTTGGAAACGGTGGGCTTGCCCCGGTAGGCTTCCAGCTGCTGGCGGTAGGCCTGAGCCTCATCCCGCTTTTTCTCCATGGCGGCGCGGGTATCCTCGTCCGGCTCGATGTAGTAGCGGCCCTCGAAGCCATCCACAATCATCATCTTGCCGTCCAGATCGTCGTCCAGAGTGATCTGCGCCTGCACCAGAGAAGGAATGTTCATGATGCGGGCCAGAATGGCGGTGTGGCTGTTGGAAGAGCCCTGGCGGGTCACAAAGGCCAGGATCTTATCCTTGGGCAGCTGCACGGTCTCGCTGGGGGTCAGATCCTCGGCCACCAGAATGCCGGGCTCCTCCATGGAAAAACCGGTCTTGCCGCCGCACAGGATGTTTACCAGACGGGTGGCCATGTCCTTTACGTCCACCGAACGGGCCTGCATATAGGCGTCGTCCATGGCGGCAAAGGCTGCGCTGAAGGCATCGCCGGTCTCGTGAGCCGCCTGCGCCGCGCTGGCGCCTCCGGCAATCATGTCCTGCACGCCCTCCAGATAATCCAGATCGTCCAGCATCATCATCTGAACGTCCAGAATCATGGCCTGCTCCTCACCGATTTCCCGTTTGGTCTTTTCAAACAGCTCGGTCAGCTGAGCGCGGGCCGTCTCGCGGGCTTCGTCGAATTTTTTCTGCTCGGCGGCGGCATCGCCGCAGGAGCCGGGCAGCTCCGCCTGCTGATGGCGGTACACATAGGCACGGCCGATGGCCACGCCGGAAAATACGGGTCTACCAGTACCCTGACGCATTGCGTTTGTTCTCCTCTCTCTTATTCCTTGACCAGGGTGAGAACGGTATCGCCCTCAGCCACAGCGGCGCCGGTCTGTGCGTTCACTTCCTTGTAATCCGCAGTGTTGCAGATCACCATGGGAGTGATGGTGTCGAAGCCGGCGGCGGCAACTGCCTCCCGGTCGAACTCGATCAGCAGCTGGCCGGCAGTCACATGGTCACCGGTCTTGGCGTGGGTGGTGAAGTGCTCACCCTTCAGCGACACGGTCTCCAGACCCACATGGATCAGCACCTCAGCGCCGCAGTCCGCCTTCAGGCTTACCGCATGGCCGGTGTCGAACATCAGATCTATGGTGGCGTCGCAGGGGGCAACCACACGGTTGCCGGTGGGCTTGATGGCCACACCCTTGCCCAGGATCTCCTCACCGAAGGTGGGGTCGCTGACCTGGTTCAGGGAAACAGCCTCGCCGGCCACCGGCGCACCCAGAGTGATGTCGCTGGATTTCTTGCCAAACAGTTTGTCGAAAATGCCCATGATAATGGTTCCTTCCTTTCCTTGATCGTCCTGTGTTATACAAAATCGAAATATTCGGGGGATGCTGTTTTATTGTTACGCGGCAGCCGGCTTAAACTTTCCTGCAGGTACGGTGCAGGCTGGCGGCCAGATAGGCCTGCTCTTCCGGGGGAAGACTGGTACCGCTTCGGCTGCACAGTCCTTCCACAATCTGCTGTGCACAGTGAAACTCTTCCGGGTAACACTGCCGCACCGCTTCCACAAAGCGCGGATCCTTCTGGGTCTGCTCCTGGCCGGAAAAGGCCCGGAATACCAGGAATTTCAGATGAACGGTAAACTCGTCGTAAAAGCCGCTCTCCTGATCCAGATGCAGATGGGGCCAGCCCGCCAGGCTGGTAAGCACATCGTGCAGGGTCTGGGTAATGCGCAGGGTGTCCCGGATGGAATTTTCGTACTCCGCATTCACCAGATGCAGCGCAATGTTGGCAGCCTCGTCATCCGGGAAATGAATTCCCAGCTCCCGCTCCAGCAGCTCCAGACCATATTTGCCCAGTGCATACTCCCGCGGGTAGAAGGTTCGCACCTCTGCCAGAAGGGTGTTCTGGAACACGGTGCCCTTGCGCAGCCGCTCAATGGCAAAACAGATGTGGTCGGTAAGCGTCAGATAAACGCTGGGGCAGAGCTTGCGGCCCAGATCTTCGGTCGCCCGGTCCACAATGCGGCTGCACAGCTCGATCTGCTGAGGCGGCAGAGTGGAAAACAGATCCGTCAGGCGGCGCGCTTCATCCGGCGTCTGCATGCGAAACAGCTTTTCCACCTTTGCTGCGTCCAGCTCGTCGCCGCTGCGAAGGGAAAAGCCCAGCCCCCGGCCCATGGCGATCACTTCCTGGCCGTTTTCGTCCAGGCAGGACACAACGTTATTGTTGATGGATTTGAGTACCTTCATTCGCACGTTCCTCTCGCCTTTTGCCGAGGCAATAAAAAAAACCATATTCAAAACCCTCCTCCGCACTGCGGAAGAGATGTGTTTGAATATGGTCTTGCCTGCCGTACAGTAACAACCCACTGTTCTTGTCAGCTAAATCTTACCAATCCGTTCACAGACTGTCAACATTTTTCCAGAAGATCGAATACTTTTCTATTGTTTGCACAAACATTTTTTCGGTATTTTGTGCAATTCATGCCTTGCAATTTGTGTCCATCTGTGGCTTTAGAGGCCCGCAAGAAGCTCCTTGGCCTGGCGGACCAGCGCCGCATCGGTGTATTCCCGCAGATATTCATCCGCCACAGGCAAGCCCATGGGCACGCCCTGCCGGCGGAAGGCCATGGGGCTTTCTACAGCCTTTTTGGCGGAGAAATGGAACTGACGCACACCGGCGGCAGCCAGTTTTTCCATGTTGCCGGGGTTCACGCCGCTGCCTGCCAGAATGTTCACCCGGCCATCGGCCCGCTGCACCAGCTGGGTCAGCAGCGGAATGCCCTGCTCGGCCTTTGCCTGCTGGCCGGAGGTGAGGATGGTGTCGAAGCCCAGCTCCACCGCATCCTCCAAGGCCTCAAAGGGATCGCGGCAGACATCAAATGCCCGGTGCAGCGTGCGGTGAAGCCCGCCGGCCGCATCCACACAGCGGGCCAGAAATTCCCGGTCCAGCGCGCCATTGGGCAGCAGAGCGCCCAACACCACACCGTTCACCCCCAGCGCACGGCACTGCTCAATCTCCCACAGGGTAGCCTCCTGTTCAGAGGGGGTGAAGCAGAAATCGCCAAAGCGGGGGCGCAGCAGCACATTCACCGGAATATGAACCTGCTCCATCACCTGGCGCACCAGCGCAATGGAGGGGCTTGTTCCCCCAATGATCAGACTGCCACACAGCTCCAGACGGTCGGCGCCGCCTGCCTGGGCGGCCAGAGCGGATTCCAGCGAATCCACACAGATCTCCAGCAGATGTTCCATGATAGTTAACTCCTTTTTCTTCATCGGGCCACATTCGGCCCGCCTGCTTGTCTGGGGTTATTGTACACCATGGCCGCTTTGGGGGCAAGCATCGCTTTCCTTCTGATCGGTGGTTTTTTCCAGTTCCACCCAGTCTCCCTGGCTTTTCAGCCACATATCTAGGCCGTTGCCGCTGAATACCTCAGCTTCAGCGATGGGGTATCCCCGGGCATCGCGCCCCACCACCCGGCTGGTGGGCAGCCGATCCAGCACCGCCTCCAGATTGGGGCCGGTATAGACAAACCGAACCTTTTCCAGTTTTCCGCCATACATGAACTGGATGCGCTTGCGCATCTCACCTTCCTGAAAACGGTTTTTATAAGGTACCCGAAAATGCTCGTCGGTCACCTGAAAATGAGTGATTCGGTCGATGCGATAAATGGTAGGGCTTTTGTCCTGAGGGTTTTCAAAATGCTCCTGCCGATCGATGCCCCGGATAAAAGCCGCCAGATAAAAATAATACTCACTGAACAGAATTCCCACCGGTTCCACCACCCGGTCACAGAGGATTCCGTCCATTTTCCGGTAGCGAATATGCAGCACCCGCTGCTCCTTCACCGCGGTTCCCAACTGCCAGAGAGACTCAATAAACCGGCAGCCATGGTGCGGCTCCACATAGTGGAATCTCTCGTTGCGAATCAGTGCCTCCACCTGCTGCAGCTGCGCAGCCGGTGTGCAGCCCTGGATGAGCTTATCCAGAATAGGGAACATCTCTTCCTTCACCATGGAGCGGCTTTCCAGCAGAATTTTACACACCGCCAGCACCTCACTGTTGGTCAGGGTGGAGGTCTGCTGCCGGGTAAGGCGATATCCCCGGGCGCCCGGATCATACAGCACCTCCCGGCCATCCCGCCCTTCCGCAAAAAAGGCTTTCAGATCATCCAGATCACGCTGAATGCTTTTTTCTGTCACCCCGAAACGGGCAGCCCACTCCTTTTTATTGATCACCCTGCCGCCCAGCAACTCCTGCTGCAAAGCCAGCAGACGGTGCTGTTTCCTGGCAATCTCTGTATCGCGCACGCCATTCCCTCCAAAATCAAATAAAAACGGTTATGGTTAACCCTTTCAGTATACCCTTTGTCTTAATACTTTTCAATACAGTTCACACTATCAATACTAATTTGAACACCGGTTTCAAATACACTAAAGTAAAGAAAACACAATCAAAAACTACAACCAAGGGAGAGGACCATGGCAGAAAGCAAAACAATTGCACGGCAGGTGGGCGCCCGCATCCGCCAACTGCGCACGGACCAGGGAATGAGCCTGGAAAAACTTGCACTGGAATGCGGCATGAACCCGGCCTTTCTCGGCCATGTGGAACGCGGCCTGCGCTGCCCCACTGTATACACCCTCGCCCGTGTCTGCACCGGGCTTGGAATCAGCCTGGCCGAGCTGTTTCTGGCCGCTCCGGAACAGGAAAACGGCAATGCCGCGGCCATTCAACACGTGACCGACCGAATGCGAACGCTTACTCCACAGCAGGCTCAGGCTGTCGCCCGTCTGGTGGATGACGCACTGGAACTGATCGTCCCCTGAAGGCCCCTTTTTCTTACATGCTACGCTTCTGCATGGACACACCATTGTCCATATTATACTCCAACTGATCGAAAAAAGAAAAAGCGCGGATGCTGCTCTTCACAGAGCACACATCCGCGCCTTTTTTCATTCACACAGCAGTTTGGCCAGTTGATACCACAGGCGCTCTCTGCAGCAGCGCCCCCGCCGCCCCGCCGACACCGTAAATGTGGGCACCTGCCGGCCCAGAAAGTCCTCCGCCGTCTGCTGCAACAGCGCTTCCCGATTTTCCTGCCGGCCAAGTTGTCGATTCTCCAGCCGGGTGCAGAATTCAATCTGCACCGCCAGAACCGGAACATTCTGCAGCCGTCCAGCCGTACCATCACAGCCCCTGTTCCAGGCCTCCCGGGCTCGAAGCCTGCCGCCTCTTCCGGCGCATGCCAACAGAATTGCGCAGCCTTTTCCAGCGGACTTCTGCCCCGGTTCAAGGAACCCGTTGTGCGGATTTTCGTGTTCATCCGATGAACAAAGCCAGATCCGCCAGTTGCCCAGCCGGCAGCTGCTCTGTCTTCGGGCAGGCCGCGTTCCCAAAGCACGAAGCATCTGACATTGGAGCTTTCGGGAGGCTCCCAGCAAAAAAATTTCTGCCGGCTGCTCAAAGCCCTGTGCAGCCCGGCGACGACACTCCTGTTTTTCCGTTTCGGTCATTCCGGTATGGTGAAGCCAGCGCTCAAAACAGCGCATCATCCATTCGGCATTCCCGGTGTCACAGCCATCAGCACCAGCCGCAGGGTATCCGATTGTTCCAGATTGAACGCAGTTCCCCACAGTACATCCAGTTCTCCGGTTCGTTTCACAGTTCCGTGCCACAGTTCCACCACCTCTTCCAACCGGCAGTCCGCACTGGATCCAATGCTCACCACCAAAGCCCCTTCCCGAGGCATTTGCCAGCCCTGACAAGCCAGACTTCGCGCCAGATTGCGGTTTTTCCCGCTGCCGCTGGCCTGCACCATTGCCAGCCTGGCCCGTGAAGCCTCCTGAAGCGTCTGCACCAGGGTTTCCCGATCCAGTGTTGTGGTCAGACTGGGCGTACAGAACAATTCCCGCAATGCTTCCAGCTCATCTTCCGCGCTCAATTCGCTTTGCAGAATTACACATCCACGGGTGGGCAGCATCCGGGCATTTTTCAGCCTGCCCGGATTCCAGAGCACCAGAATTCCCCGCTGTCTTGCCCAGTCAGCCAGTTCTGACACTTCTCTGTATGATTCGGCTGATGAGTTCAGATAAAGAATATCTGCTCCGGCCAGCTCTTCCCCCATGAATTCTCTGTTCCGGGTGCCGTTGTCCCTCGTCTTTTCCAGCTGCACCGCCAAAAGCCGAAGGGGCCGGTTGCGTTGCCCTGCCCAGATGTCCCCCATAGCCATTCTCCCCCTTGATTTCCTTTCTTTACCAGTATAACGGCCATGATGGACAGGGCCCTGTCCATATTCTTCCATTTTTTAAAAAATTGCGCCATTTGTATTGATTTCCTTTTCCGCCCCATTGTCACATCCATCCCCCGGCAGTGGTCGGGCAAAGGAACAGTAAATTTCCACTCCGCCGTCCTCTGCCACTGTAATCTTTCGGATCAGTCTGCCCAATACCGCCCGGTTCGGACGCTTCAACTCCAGCAGATCCTCGGCCCGCTTCCGCATCTCCTCCAAATCCGGCCCTGTTTTTTGTTTGGTCTGCCTCTGCAAGAGGCAGCGCAGGCCCTCTTCCTTTTTCCGCAGCCGGGCGGAAACTATGGCATATTCCCCTGCATCGATCAGTCCTTCCAGCCGATCCGCATAAGCCTGACGGCGCTGGGCTGCCAGGCGATCCAGCTTTTGCTGCAAACGCTCCGGGGCCGTTTGGTCGAAAGAAAGGTCGACGCACAGACGGCGGGCAAGCTGTTCCGAAGCCGCGGCACACTGCATAAGCGGCCGCAGCCGTTCCAGCACCAGCTGCTCCAGCCTGTCCTCCCGAATACGGTGGGCACTGCACTGCCCTGAATTCCGGGCATAAGTACCACAGATAAAATAGCAGTAGCCTCCCACCCGGTGGGGATACATTCGCCCTCCGCAGTCGGCGCAAACAACCAGCCCACTGAGCGCGTGCTCCCCTGTCCGGCTCGCATAGCGCCGCCGCCCCAGCAGCGCCTGCGCCTGCCGGAACTCCTCTTCGCTCACCAGCGGCGGGTGGGTATTCTCGCATACCATCCACTGCCCGGGCGGTACCGGGCGGCGGGTGTGAACCTTGTAGCTGGTCATCTCGGTCACATGCTGGGTCAGTGCTCCCCGGTAGGTGGGCAGGGTCAGGATGCGCCGCAGGGTGGCAGTACTCCATGCTCCGCCCTCCCGGCCCGCCCGGCGGGCAGCGGGAGACGGTATCCCCTGCTGTTCCAGCGTGCGGGCGATCTGCCCCAGCGTCTGCCCCGCCAGAAACGAATGATAGATGCGGCGCACCACCGGGGCGGTTTCCTCATCCGGCAAAAGGCGATATTTGTCCGCCGGGTCGATGCGGTAGCCATAGGGGGCCTGCCCGCCCAGAAATTTGCCCTCCCGTTGCAGCGTGCGTTTTGCCCGCAGCACCTTGGCGCTGCAATCCTTGGCATACAGCTCGTTGAGCAGAAATTTAAACACGCTGGGGTCCAGGCTCTCCCGGCTCATTTTTCCGGTGTCGTAGCCGTCGTTCACCGCAATGTAGCGCACACCCAACCGCTGAAAGGTCTCCTCCACCAGTGTGAGCGCCTGGCCGCAGTTGCGCCCCAGCCGGGAAAGGTCGGTGGTGGCAAAGCAGCGAATGCGGCCGCTTTTCAATTGAGCCATCAACCGCTGAAATCCGGGGCGCTCAAAGTCGGTGCCGGTATAACCGTCGTCCTGAAACTCCGCCACCACCCGGAATCCGTTTTCCTCCGCCCACCGGTGCAGATAGGTGCGCTGATTGGCGATGGAGCCGCTTTCCGCCCCCTCCCCGTCCGCCGAGCTGAGCCGCAGATAGAGAGCGATGGGGGTCGTCATTGCGTCCCGTTCCATCCGTCCTCCTGCCAGAAAGCAGCGTCCTGTTCCAGAATCTGCCGCAGCAGCTCCTCCAGCGGCGGCCCTCCCTCTTCAAAAGCAACCGTTATCCGCGGTGTTCCCTTCAATGTTCATTCCCTCTTTCCGGCCCGCAGCGGACCTTTGCTGCCATTCTATGCCGGGGCATCGGGGAGCTATGCGGTCTTTTTGCCAAAATAACCGCCGGACCCATCCGGTCGGCGGTGTAAAACTCGCTTTTCTTTGGTTCGGCAGGCAGATCGATGCCGGTGGCCTCCTGCAACCCGAAGGCGGCGAAATAATCGCAGAAGGCCTCCTTGCCCAACCGCTGGCCAATCTGAATGAAGCTCTGGTTGCAGCTGTTCTGCAGGGCCTGAGCCAGATTCTGCACCCCATGCTGCTTGTGGTTGGCACAGTGAAAATGAACCCCTGCCACCCCGTAGGACTCACCGCAGAAAAAGCTGTCGCTGGTGGTGGCCACGCCTGCGTCCAGCGCGGCGGCACAGGTGATGAGCTTGAACACCGAACCGGGCTCGTAAAGGTCACTCACCGCCTTGTTTCGCCACTGGGTCTGCTGAGCCAGGGTGAGGGCCTGGGTTCGCTCCTCGCCGGTAAGGGCATCCACCTGGGCGCGCACGGTTTCATCCTGAATCACCCGGGGTTCGTTGGGGTCGTAGTCCGGCTTGGTGGCAATGGCCAGAATGCGGCCGGTATCCACCTCCATCACAATGCCCACCCCGCGGGCGGTGACGCTGTGCTCCTTCACCGCCGTGGAGAGATAGTTTTCCAGATAATGCTGGACATTCACATCCACCGTGAGCTGCAGGCTGTTGCCCTGCACCGGCTGAATGTAGGTATCGTAATCGGTGGGCATGTCGTAACCCCAGGCATTTTTTGCGCTGAGCACCCGGCCGTCCTGCCCGGTGAGCAGGCTGTTGTATTCCAGCTCCAGCCCGGCCACACCCTGATTGTCCACGTTGGTGAAGCCCAGCAGGCTGGCGGCAAAATCCCCCTCCGGGTACCAGCGCCTGGTATCCTGCAAAATGAGGATGCCCTGCCAGTCGTTTTCCAGGCAGGCTTCACGCACCGCGTCGGCGGTGGCCTGATCCACCCGGCGCTTGAGCAGCGCGTCGTTGCTTTTGCGCTGGCCCAGTTTTTCCAGCACATCCGTTTCGTCCAGCTCCAGAATCCGGGCCAGTGCGGCGGATGCCTCGGCCACATCCTCATCCGCCATCTCCCGGGGCACTGCCCGGATGGTCCAGCAGCTGGCAGACACCGCAAGCGGAGTTCCGTTTGCGTCCAGAATATCCCCCCGTGGCGCGGGAACCACACTGTCCCGCAGCTGTTGGCCCGCCGCCCGCTGGGCATAAAAATCGTATTCATGGATTTGCAGATACCAGAGCCGCCCCACCAGCGTGGAAAAGCACACAGCCACAAAAAAACCGGCCGCCAGCCGGGTGCGAAGTCTCATTCCCCGGTTCTGGGCGGCCTGTGGTGTTTGTTTTTGCAAAAAAATCGCCCCCCTTCGCTCATTTATATGAGCCGAAGAGGGGCAGTCATGTGTTTTTAGCGATTGCGGGCACGCTGCCGTGCCACCAGTGTGGAGCAAATTCCGAACGGCGCTGCCAGAATGCTCAAGAAAACAGCACCCACTGCATAATCCAGTGCAGCATCCTGCGCACCGTGCAGCCCCCAGGTAACAGCCATCACAAAGAACCAGAGCACCGGGATGAGTACCAGACCCACGCCCCACAGGCCCATGATCCGCCGGCTGGGCCGGGGCTGGTTCCAGTCGATGTTCACCCCCTGCATACTGCACCAGCAAAGGGCGATCAGCAGCAGGGTGGCCCAGATAAAGCTGCCCCGTACAAGCTGAGCCAGAAGGCCGACTGTCAGAAGCAGCGTGGCAATCCGCCATCCATTTTTGGGCCGCGTTGCGGCAACTGCCTGCCGGGCCGGATTTTCCTCCGGCTTCGGCTGCTGGTAAATCGGCTTTCGCTCCTGTTTCCCGTTTTCCTGCTGTGCCTGCTCCGGCACGGGGGCCGGGCCGTTGCGCCAGGCCAGCTCCTCATGGGTAAGCGGACGATCGGGTTCGTTTTTCTGCTTTGGCGCAGGCTGTGCCGGGGCGGCGTCCACCGCCGCGAAGTCAAACTGCTGGCCCTCCTCCTGCTCGCCCTGCCCCAACTGGATGATTCTGCCCGCCCGGCGCTGGGCCCGACTGGCATACTGCTCCACCGCCTGCTGTTCGGCGGCGCGGCGGGCGGCACGGGCCGCCTTTGCAGCGGCACGGCGGGCCTCGGCGCTGTCTGCCTTTGCAGCGGCGGGGGCGGCGGGCACCGGGGCACTTTCCGGCTCCATTACCGCCATATTCACGCCCTGACGGGCGGCGCGCATGGCGGCGGTGAAGGCCTTATGCAGGGCATCAAAGCCCTCCGGATCCTCCTCCGGGTGACAGGTGCGTGTTTTCTGCGCATAGGCGTGCCGGATGGCTGCCTTATCGGTGGTGGGCGCAATGCCCAAAACCTCCCAGATGCTCATAGCGTTTCGTCCTCATCCTCGTCCGGTTCATCGTCCGGATCGTCAAAGCCGGAAAAATCCAGCCCTTCCAGCGAGAGGCCGGCCTCCAGCCGGTCCAGCAGGTCCTTAATGCGGGCACGGGCCCGCAGGATACGCCCGTTCTCCTGGCTGGCCAGTGCCTCGCCGAACAGCTGCACCGCCTGGCCGATGATCTGGCGCTCTTCGCCCAGAGCCTCCTGCCACAGGCGCTCGCCCTTGGCCAGCAGCAGACGGTTCTCCTGCTGATCGCGGGGATGGATTTTCAGCCCCTCCAGCTCCTTCAAACGGCGGCGGGCCTGCTCCTCGGTCAGGCCGCTGCCCTGCCCCACCAGCACGGTGCTGATGGTGCGGCCGGTGGTCAGGCTGGTGGCCTCCACCTCCAGAATGCCGTTGATGTCGTAGGTAAAGCGCACATCCGCACCCTCCTTGCCCGCCGGGGCGGCAGGCACTGGAAGATCCAGCTCGCCCAGCTTCTGGTTCTCACGACAGTACATCTCCTCGCCCTGAAACACCTGAATGCGCAGCCGGGTCTGACCCTCGCTTGTGGTGTAGTACCGCTCCACCTTGCTGGTGGGCAGGGCGCTGTTGCGCTCGATAATGGGGCTCATAAGCAGGTTGTCCTCATCCGCCGGGTTGTACACACCCACGCCCAGGGTAAAGGGGCAGATATCGGTGAGAACCAGCTCCTTCACCTCGGTGCGGCGCTCCTTCATGGCGGCGTACATGCCCGCGCCCAGAGCAACCACAGTGTCCGGGCTGCCGGGATTGGCCAGCTTCTGGCCCAGCAGGTGGTTTAAGTACTGGCGCACCACCGGCATTTTGCAGCTGCCGCCCACCGGCACCACCGCCTGCAGCTCACTGGGGGAAAGGCCGCTGTCCTTCAGCGCACGCAAAAGCGGGGTGCGCATGCGGCTGAACAGGGTCTGCGCCTGCTGAATCAGCATCTGGCCGGTGAGAGCCATGGAGCCCTTCAGCCCATCCAGCTCCAGCACCATCATGGCCACGGGGGCCTGGGTCAGGGTCTGCTTGCACTGCTCGGCCTGCCGCAGCAGAATTGCCCGCTGGCGGGGCTGCAGCGCCTGATAGTCGATGCCGTTTTTCTGGCAGTACATGTGGGCGATGGCCGCGTCGAAATCGTTGCCGCCCAGGGCGTTGTCGCCGCTGACGGCCAGAATATTCACCACGTTTTCAAAGCAGTCCACCACCGAAACATCCAGCGTACCGCCACCGAAGTCATAGACCAGAAAGGCCGCGTCGCCCTTTTCCGGGTCGTAGCAGGCCAGGGCGGCGGCGCTGGGCTCGTTGATGAGCCGGTCCACCGTCAGGCCGGCCAGCTGGCCCGCCCGCTTGGTGGCGGCCCGCTGGGCATGGTTGAAGTAGGCGGGCACGCTGACCACCGCTTCGGTGACCGGCTCGCCCAGAAAGGCCTCGGCGTCCTGCTTGAGCTGACGCAGCACCAGCGCGGAAAGCTCCTCCGGGCTGTATTCCCGCCCGGCCAGGGTGAACACCCGGTCGGTGCCCATGCTGCGCTTGAACGCGGTGGCGCTGCGCTCCGGGTGGCTGACCAGCCGCTCCCGAGCGGGCGCACCCACCAGCACAGTGCCATCCTCATCGATGCTCACCGCGCTGGGGGTCAAAGTCTCGCCGTAGGCGTTGGGGATCAGCTGGCTGCGGCCGTCCTTCCAGACGGCGGCCAGACTGTTGGTGGTTCCAAGGTCAATGCCAAGAATGGCCATAGGTCGTTTCACTGCCTTCTTTCGATAGAATGGCCGGGGCTGCTTTTGTTGGCAAAGCCGCCCCGGCGTGGCCGCCCATCCGGGCGGCAGGGGTCATTTCAGCCCGATCTGGGCCGCGTATTCCAGAATCAGCTCCCGCTCCAGGAAGGGAGTCTTTTTGCCCATCCGGTCCCGGTAGGTCTCATGGCCCTTACCGATCACCGCGATCAGGTCGCCCTTCTGGGCGTGATCCAGCGCGTAGTGCAGCGCGTCCAATCGATCCGGAATCTCCACATAGGGCACGTCCGGGTTGCCCTGGGCAATGCCGATCTTGATGTCCTTGATGATCTGATCCACCGATTCAAAGCGGTTGTTGTCCTCGGTAAGAATCAGGAAATCCGCCTTGCGGCTGGCCACCTCACCCATGCCATAGCGGCGCAGACGGCTGCGGTCGCCGCCGCAGCCGAACAGCACCACCAGCCGCTTGGGCTCGTAGGCCCGCAGGGTGGTGAGCAGGCTCTCGGCGCCGGCCTCGTTGTGGGCAAAATCGATCAGCACGGTGAAGTCCTTGCTCACCGGCACCAGCTCCACCCGGCCCTTGACCGAGATGTTCATCAGTCCGTCGTGGATGGCGTCGTGGGGAACGCCCAGCACACGGCCCACCGCAATGGCGGCCAGGCTGTTGTAGACGCTGAACTCGCCGGGCATGTTCACCTTCACATCCATATCCTCCCGGCCGGACACATGGAACCGGATGCCCAGGAAGTTCTCCTCCCGCAGCAGATGCAGCTCGCTGGCCCGGAAGTCGGCCTCGCGGTGCATGCCATAGGTGACCAGCTTACAGGTGTGGCCCGCCAGCAGGGTGCTGCAGTTCTTGTCGTCCACATTCACCACGCCCACGTCGCACCGGCGGAACAGCTGGCCCTTCCAGGCCCGGTATTCCTCAAAACTGGCGTGCTCGCCGGGGCCGCCGATGTGATCCGGATACAGGTTGGTGAATACACCCACCTTGAAGTGGATGCCGGTGACCCGGTCCATCATCAGGCCCTGGCTGGAAACCTCCATCACCACGCTGTCGCAGCCGGCAGCCAGCATCTCGCTGAACATCTTCTGCAGCTCGTAGCTTTCCGGGGTGGTGTTGACCAGAGCCCGGTTCACGCCGGGATAGGCCACACCGTTGGTGCCGATAATGCCGCACTTGTGACCGCCCGCGTTCATCACGGAATGGATCATGTGTGCGGTGGTGGTCTTGCCCTTGGTGCCGGTCACACCGATGGTGATCAGCTTTTCCGCAGGCCGGCCGAAATAATTGCAGGACAGCAGCGCCAGCGCCCGGCGGCTGCTTTCCACCTGCACCACCGTCACGCCCTGGGGCACCTCGTCCAGCTTGTGCTCGATCACCAGCACCGAAGCGCCCTGACCGGCCACATCCATGGCATAGTCGTGGCTGTCCCGGTTGGTGCCCACAATGCACACGAAGGCCCAGCCGGGCTGTACCTTACGGGAGTCGTAGGCAATATCCACCACCTCGGTGTCCAGGCTGCCCTGCACCAGTGTGTAGTCCAGCCCATTGAGCAGTTCTTGTAATTTCATGGTCAAATGCCCCCTCTGCTTGATTTGGGATCGATGCGCAGCGAGCGCGCCCGGTTCGGGCAGGCCCCTGCTTTTATGTATGCGCCCGGCGGCGCGGCCTTGCCAATTCTGCTGCCGGGGCGATGCTGTGCTCAGCGCTTCACAAAATATTCCTCGTACCAGGTCAGGAACATGAACACGCACCAGATCTGACGCCAGTTGTCCCGCTTTTCGCTCATGTGCTGATCCAGCATTTTGGTCAGCTCGCGGGTGTTGAAGAACTTTTCGGCGGATTCGCTCTGGAATTTTTCCCGCACGATGGCCGCGTATTTTTCCTCCCGCAGCCAGGCACGCACCGGCACCGGGAAGCCCAGCTTCTTTTTGTCGGCGGTCTTTTCCGGAATGCTCCGGGCCGCCGCGCCGCGCAGAGCCATCTTGGTGTGCTCCGCGTCCGCCCGGCACTCCACCGGGATGTGGCGCGCCACCTCAAAGACCTCCTTGTCCAGGAAGGGCACCCGCAGCTCCAGGCTGTTGGCCATGCTCATTTTGTCCGCCTTCAGCAGAATATCGCCTACCATCCACAGGTGCAGGTCGGTGTATTGCATCCGGGTCACCGGGTCCTGCCCGGCGGTCTTTTTGAAATACGGTCTGGAAAGATCGGTCGGTTTTTTGCCGCCGGTATAGTGTTTCAGCAGCTGTTTTTTCCGCCGCTCGCCCATCAGGTTGGTGTTGCCGATGTAACGCTCTTCCAGCGGGCGGGAGCGCCGTACCAGGAAATTCACGCCGTGCACCGGGGGCAGCTGTTCCGCCACCGCGCCGATGGCCCGCCGGATGGGCAGGGGGATATGGTCGTACCAGGAGACGGTGAAAGGCTCCTTGTAGATGTTGTAGCCGCCAAAGAACTCGTCCGCACCCTCGCCGGACAGGCAGACCTTTACCTGCTTGGCCGCTTCCCGGTTCACAAAATAGAGGGCCACGCTGGCGGCATCCGCCAGAGGCTCGTCCATGTGGTACTGGATGCGGGGCAGATTCTCCCAGTATTCCTCCGGCTCGATGCGGTAAGCGTAGTTCTTCACGCCCATGAATTTGCTGAACTCGGCAGCGTAGTCGGTTTCGTCGTACTGCTTGTTGGCAAAGCCCACGGTGAAGGTCTTGTCCACATGGGCAAGGTAGGCCATGTAGCTGGAGTCCACGCCGGAGGACAGGAAGGAGCCCACCTCCACGTCGCTGATCTTGTGGGCGGCCACGCTCTGGCGCATGACCTCTTCCACCCGGCTTTCCCAGTCGGAAAGGCTCTTGCCTTCCTCCGGCTCAAAGCGGGGCTCCCAGTAGCGCTTCACATCCACCTGACCGGCCTTCCACAGCAGACTGTGGGCGGGCAGCAGCTTTTTCACGCCTTTGAAGAAGGTGTCCTCCCCCGGGGAATACTGATAGCTGAGATACAGCTCCAGCTGGCTCTGGTTCAGCTCCTTTTTGAAGCCGGGATGGGCCAAAAAACTCTTGATCTCGCTGCCGAAGAGCAGCTCGCCCTCATCGGTGAGATAGTAGTAGAAGGGCTTGATGCCGAAGTGGTCACGGGCACAGAACAGGGTCTGCTCGGCCTCGTTCCAAATGGCAAAGGCGAACATACCCCGCAGCTTCGCCAGCATGCCCTCTCCCCACTCCTCGTAGCCGTGGAGCAGAACCTCGGTGTCTGAATGGTCGGTGGAGAAGGTGTGACCTGCTTCCACCAGCTGGGCACGCAGCTCCATGAAATTGTAAATCTCGCCGTTGAATACCACGGCCAGATTTTTATTCTCGTTGAACATGGGCTGGGCGCCGCCCGCAAGGTCGATGATGGACAGCCGCCGGTGGCCCAGCGCCACCCCGCTGCCGAAATAGCTGCCCTCGCCGTCCGGCCCGCGGTGGGCAATGGCATCCGTCATTGCTTTCAAAATCGCTTCACGCCCGGCGCGCATGCCGGTAAAGCCAACAATTCCACACATGATGTGATAGTCCTTTCCCTCATACGGGCACAGTTGCCCAATTATTCTTTTATTATACTACATCAATGGCCGGTTTAAAAGCATTGCTTTTGTTTGACAATCCATAAAGAAAAGAAGTAAAATAGAAGGGCTTATGAGCAATACTGATAAGATGAAAAAAATTTGGAAAGTTCAGGTGAAACAAAAACCTATGGAACAGATCCTTCCCGTGCTGCTGGGCAGCGACGCCAACGTTTACGGCATGGCCCGCAGCTTCTATATGGAATACGGTGTGACCAGCCTTGCCATCGGCAAGGGTGCGCTGGCCGCCACCGCCAATTCCAAGCTGGTGAAGATGGCCGTGGTGGAGCTCAATCTGGAGGATGACGCGGTGTTCGTCAAGACTCTGCAGGACTTTGCCGCCGCCCACACCGGCCGTACGCTGGTGCTGGTGAGCTGCGGCGACAACTACACCGGCCTGATGGCCCGCAACCGCTCCGCGCTGGAGGGCCTTTACAGGTTCGCCTGCCCCACCCCCGAACTGGTGGAGCAGCTGGATACCAAGGAGTATTTCTACAAGGCCTGCGAGGCCCACGGCCTTGCCTACCCCAAGACCTTCGGCTGCACCAACCAGAACTGGAAAACCGTGGAGATTCCCTTCGAGTTCCCCTGCATCATCAAGGCCAGCAACAGCGTGGCCTACTGGAACTGCCGTTTCCCCCACAAAAAGAAGGTGTTCGTGGCCTACAACCGGGAGGAATACGAGGCCATCTGCGCGGCCATCTACTCCTCCAGCTATCAGGACAATCTGGTGCTGCAGGAATACATTCCCGGCGACGACAACTGCATGCGGGTGCTGAACTGCTACTCCGGCCGGGATCATAAGGTTCACCTGATGGCGCTGGGCCGCCCCCTGCTGGAGGAACAGACTCCCGAGGGCATCGGCAACTACGCGGCCATCATGTCCATTAAAGACGAGGAGCTGATGGGCCGGATGAAGGCCTTCCTGGAGGACGTGGGCTGGGAGGGCTTCTCCAACTTCGACATGAAGTACGATTCCCGCGATGGCCAGTACAAGCTGTTCGAGATGAACCCCCGTCAGGGCCGGTCCAGCTTCTTTGTGACCGCCAGCGGCTACAACCTGGCCAAGTGGCTGGTGGAGGACGTGGTGGAGAACAAGCCCCAGGGCCTGACCATCGCCGACACCCGGCATCTGTGGATGATCGCCCCCGTCGGCATCATCAGGAAGTACCTGAAGGACCAGAAGCTGCTGGCCGAGGTGCGCAAGCTGATGAAGGAGGGCAAGGTAAGCCACCAGCTGTTCTGCAAGGAGGACTTTACCCTCAAGCGGGCCATCTGGTACGCCAAGAACCAGCTGAACAATTACCGCAAATACAAACGCTATTTCGGCAACAAGAGCCTGCGTGACTGACCGGGCGGAAAGGAAGGCACTATGTGCGGATTTGTGGGCTTTGCCAGTGCAAAGCATGACGCCGAACAGGCGAAACAGACCATCAAGCAGATGGCAGACCTGATCGCCCACCGCGGGCCGGATGGCGAGGGCTTTTATGTGGACGAGCAGGTGGCTCTGGGGCATCGGCGGCTGTCCATCATCGACCTGGAGGGCGGCAGCCAGCCCATGTTCAACGAGGACGGCAGCGTCGTCATCGTGTTCAACGGCGAGATCTACAACTTCATGGAGCTGCGTGCCCAGCTGGAAGCCGCCGGGCATACCTTTGCCACCCATTCCGACACCGAGGTTCTGATCCACGGCTACGAGGAATGGGGCAGCGGCCTGCCCGCCAAGCTGCGGGGTATGTTCGCCTTTATCCTGTGGGACAAAAAGAACGAAACCCTGTTCGGCGCACGGGATATCTTCGGCATCAAGCCCTATTATTATTACAATGAAGGCGGCCACTTTATTTTCGGCAGCGAGATCAAGGGCTTTCTGCCCCATCCCGGCTTCAAGAAGGAGCTGAACGAGGAGCGGCTGCCGGAGTATCTTTCCATCGAATACATTCCCAACGAGGAAACCATGTTCAAGGGCGTGTACAAGCTGCCCGGCGCTCACATGTTCACCTGGAAAAAGGGCGAACTGAAGGTGGAGCGGTATTACGACATCCGCTACCATGTGGACGAGTCCAAGAGCATGGAGGACTGGGAAAAGGCCATCACCGAAACCTTTGCCGAGAGCGTGAAGGTTCACCAGATTGCGGACGTGGAGGTGGGCTGCTTCCTCTCCTCCGGCGTGGATTCCAGCTTTGTGGTGAATGAAGTGGCCAAGGGCACCCCCAAGGTAAAGAGCTTCAGCGTAGGCTATGAGGAGGAAAAGTACTCCGAGCTGCCCTATGCCCAGGCCTTCAGCAAGGAGATCGGCGTGCCCAGCATCGCCAACAAGGTGAGCGCCGACGAGTTCTTCGAGGCCAACAAGACCATCCAGTGGTATCTGGATGAGCCCATGCCCAACCCCAGCGAGGTGCCGCTGTATTTCCTGACCAAAAACGCCGCCCGTTATGTGAAGGTGGTGCTGTCCGGCGAGGGCGCCGACGAGCTGTTCGGCGGCTATCCGCTGTATTGCGCGGCCCATCACTTTGAGGAGTACGAACACAAGACCCCCCGTTTTCTGCGCAAGGCCGCGGGCGCGGTGGCCGGTGTTCTGCCGGACTTCAAGGGCAGGAACTTTTTGATGCGTGGCGCAAAGGAGCCCTGGCAGCGGTGCATGCGTGCGAACTATGTGTTCGCCACCCCCGCCGAGCGGGACAAATATCTGAAAAAGCAGTACCACAAAAAGACCCCCGAGGAGTTCTTCAAGCCCTACTTTGACGCTTCGGCCGGTCTGGATGAGCCCACCCAGCTGCAGTGGGTGGACATCCACACCTGGATGCTCTACGACATTCTGCTGAAGGCCGACCGAATGAGCATGGCCAACAGCCTGGAGCTGCGGGTGCCCTTCCTGGACAAGGAGATGCTGGAGCTGGCGCTCTCCATTCCCGCCCAATACCGGTCCAGCAAGACCGAGACCAAGATCGCGCTGCGCCGTGCAGCCCTCAAGCAGCTGCCGGAGAGCGTGGCCAAGCGCAAGAAGCTGGGCTTCCCGGTGCCGCTGAACGACTGGCTGCGGCAGGATAAATACTATGCCATGGTGCGTGAGAAGTTCGAGGGCGAGGTGGCCGAAAAGTTCTTCAATGTACCCGAGCTGCTGCGCCTGCTGGACGAGCACAAGAGCGGCAAGAACGGCGGCATGACCCAGATCTGGAGCTTCTACAGCTTCATTCTGTGGTATGAGCAGTTCTTCGTGCTGCGCTGATTGTTTTCCATTTCAATCAAACAAAAAATCCCCGGGGAGCGCTCCCCGGGGATTTTTCTATCTTGTTTTACAGCCGTTCACGGCTACCTTTGAACTCAGGCCAGGATGGGCTTGAGGGCGGCGGCCAGGGCATCCTTCTGGGCCTGGGCCTCTTCCACATTCTTGCCCAGAGTGGTGAAATAGGTCTTGATCTTGGGCTCGGTGCCGGAGGGACGAACCACCACGGTGGCGCCGCCTTCCAGCGCGTAGATCAGCACATTGGCTGCGGGCAGGTCGATGGCCTCGGTCTTGCCGGTGGCCAGCTCAGTGCGGGTGCGGGCCTGGTAGTCGGACACGGTGACCACCTTGTAGCCGGCAAACTCCGTCGGGGGCTCCTGACGCAGCTTCTGCATGATGCCGGCCATCTTGTCCATGCCGGACAGGCCGGGGAACTCGTAGCTGTCCACCTTGTTCAGGTAGCGGCCGTATTCCGCATAGATGCGGTCCAGCTCTTCCTTGATGGAGGAACCGATGCTGCGGTAGTAGGCAGCCATCTCGCAGATCAGCATGCTGCCGATAACGGCGTCCTTATCGCGCACATAGCTGCCTGACAGATAGCCGTAGCTCTCCTCGAAGCCGAAGATGAACCGCTCCACCTGACCGGCGGCTTCCAGGCGGGCAATCTGGTCGCCGATCCACTTGAAGCCGGTGAGCACGTTGCGGCACTCCACGCCGTAATGGGCGGCAACCACGTCCGCCAGCGGGGTGGACACGATGCTCTTGACCATAACGGGATCCTTGGGCATGGTGCCGTTCTCGATGCGGGCCTTGCAGATGTAGTCCAGCAGCAGAACACCCACCTCGTTGCCACTCAGCAGCTCATAGCTGCCGTCCTTGCAGCGCACGGCGATGCCCACGCGGTCGGCGTCCGGGTCGGTGGCCAGCATCAGGTCCGCGCCGGACTTCTCGGCCAGCTCCAGACCCAGGCGCAGCGCCTCGAAGATCTCCGGGTTGGGATAGGGGCAGGTGGGGAAGTTGCCGTCCGGGTCCTTCTGCTCGGGCACGATGGTGATATCGGTGATGCCGATGTCGCCCAGAACGCGGGTCACCGGAACCAGGCCGCTGCCGTTCAGCGGGCTGTAAACCAGCTTCAGGCCGGCAGTCTTGCACAGGCCGGGGCGCACGCTGCGGCTCTCGATGGCCTGATACAGGGCCTCGTAGCAATCCTCGCCCACATACTCGATCAAGCCGGCGGCCATGCCCTCTTCAAAGGACATGGTCCTGGCGCCGCTGAGCACGTCGGTCTTCTGAATCTCGGCGTAGACCACATCGGCAGCCTCGTCGGTCATCTGGCAGCCGTCCGGGCCATAAGCCTTGTAACCGTTGTATTTGGCAGGGTTGTGACTGGCGGTAACCATGATGCCCGCATTGCAGTTATAATAACGGGTGGCAAAGCTGAGTGCGGGAACAGGCATCAGAGCCTTATAGATGCGTACCTTTACGCCGTTGGCGGCCAGCACCTCGGCAGCAGCTTTCGCAAACACATCGCTCTTGATGCGGCTGTCGTAGCTGATGGCCACAGTCTGGGTGCCGCCCTGGGTCTTGACCCAGTTGGCCAGGCCCTGGGTGGCCTGACGAACCACATACACATTCATCCGGTTGGTGCCCGCGCCGATCACGCCGCGCAAACCGGCGGTACCGAACTTCAGCGACACGGCGAACCGGTCCTTAATGGCCTCGTCGTCATCCTTTACGCTTTCCAGCTCGGGCTTCAGATCCGGGTCATCCAGATCGAACGCCAGCCAGCGCTCGTACTCATTTTTATACATTGCACACACCTGCTTTTTGTTTATTTCGACACCTTTTGTACAAAGTATCTATCAACATTATTCTAATAGAGTCTGTTCGAAATGTCAATCGAACCGTTTCTTTTTGTGAAAGAGAACAAGTTCAGCACTTTAAAATGCTGCATTCTTCACAGAAGCTGTGCCTTGTGCATTTCTCCTGCTGGAAGTATACTAGAAAGGAACTGAAAATTTTGAAAAAATGGAGCGTGTGGCATGTTTGCAAAAGTGAACAGCTTTGGCGTGCGGGGCCTGGCAGGCTTTGCCGTCACAGCGGAAGCGGATATCAGCGGCGGGCTGCCCCAGCTTTCCATCGTGGGCCTGCCGGACAGTGCGGTCAAGGAAGCGGCGGACCGGGTGCGCAGCGCGGTAAAGAATCTGGGGTTTGCCTGGCCTACCAGCCGGATCACCGTGAATCTGGCCCCGGCGGACGTGCGCAAGACCGGCCCCCTTTACGATCTGCCGGTATTTCTTGCTCTCCTGTGTGCCGCCGGGCAGCTGCCTGCCCCCGGGACCCATCAGGCCTTTATCGGCGAACTCTCGCTGGACGGCATGCTGCGGCCGGTGCAGGGCATTCTGCCCATGGCGCTGGCGGCGGCGGAATGCGGCGTGACCGAGCTGTTCGTTCCCGCCGAAAACGCAGCAGAAGCCGCCACCGCTGAAGGAGTAACCGTTTACGGGGCCCACACCGCCCGGCAGGTGGCGGATCATCTGCGGGGCGAAGCACAGCTGACCGCCGCGGACTGCCCGCCTTTTCTGGGGCAGACGCATACCGAAGGTCTGGATTTTTCCGACGTGCGCGGCCAGCTGATGGCCCGGCGCGCACTGGAAATTGCAGCCGCAGGCGGGCACAACGTGCTGCTCATCGGCCCGCCGGGCACCGGCAAATCCATGCTGGCCCGCCGTATGCCGGGCATCCTGCCTCCCCTCACCCGGCCGGAGGCAGTGGAGTGCACCAAGATCTATTCGGTGGCCGGGCTGCTGCCCGGGGGCAGCGGTCTTTTGACCCAGCGACCCTTCCGCAGCCCTCACCACAGCGTGAGCGCCCCGGCTCTGGCAGGCGGCGGAGCCCAGATCCGCCCCGGCGAGGTGAGCCTCGCCCATAACGGGGTGCTGTTTCTGGATGAACTGCCGGAATTCCAGCGGGATGCGCTGGAGGTGCTGCGCCAGCCGCTGGAGGACGGCGTGGTTACCATAAGCCGGGCCTCCGGCAGTGCCACCTACCCCAGCCGCTTTGTATTGATTGCCGCCATGAATCCCTGCAAATGTGGCTATTTCGGCCATCCCACCCGGCCCTGCACCTGCCCGCCCAGTGCAGTGGAGCGGTACCGCCAGCGGATTTCCGGCCCGCTGCTGGACCGGATTGATCTGCATGTGGACGTAAGCCCCGTGGCCTACGATGAGCTGAGCGCCGAGGAGCCAGGCGAGTGCAGCGCCGCCATTCTGGAACGGGTGCTTGCCGCCCGGGCCATCCAGCAAAGCCGCTTTGAAACCACCGGTGTTCTGTGCAACGCCCATCTGCCCAGCCGGGCCCTGCGTCAGGTGTGCCGGTTGGACGACGCGGCCGCTGCCACCCTGCGGGCCGCCTTTGACCGGCTGGGGCTTTCCGCCCGGGCGCACGACCGCATTTTAAAAGTAAGCCGCACCATTGCGGATCTTGCGGGCAGCAAAACTATTGGGGCAGTACATGTGGCCGAGGCGCTGCAATACCGCAGTCTGGATCGGAAATACTGGTACGACAGATAAAGCTGGCACGCCGAAAGCTTCCGGCGAAAGAAGGAGAACGTATGAAAAACACCACTCTCTGCTACATCGAACAGGACGACAGCTACCTGATGCTCCACCGGGTAAAGAAACATCAGGATCCCAACGCCGGCAAGTGGATCGGCGTTGGCGGCAAATTTGAGGATGGCGAAAGCCCGGACGAATGCCTTGTGCGGGAGGTACGGGAGGAAACCGGCCTGACCCTCACCCATTGGCGCTGCCGGGGCATCGTGACCTTTGTGTCCGACGAGTGGCCCACCGAATACATGCACCTGTTCACCGCGGACGGCTTCGAAGGCCGGCTCATCGATTGTAACGAAGGAGAGCTTGCCTGGATAAAGAAAGCGCAGGTGCCCGCGCTGAACCTGTGGGAGGGCGACCGGATTTTTCTGGAGCTGCTGGCCCGGGAAGAGCCCTTTTTCCTGCTCAAGCTCAGCTATCAGGGCGACCGGCTTGCCGGTGCAGTGCTGAATGGACAGGCTCTGGAGTTGTGAATTGATTAACTAAAACAGGTTGTTGTATAAGATATCGAAAACTTTTCAATGTTTTGTTTTATTTTTATTGACTTTTAACACAAAAGGTACCATAATGAAGGTAACAGGTCCCCCGCACATTATTTGGAAAGGTGGTTGCTTTCATTTATGAGCGTTGAGAAATCTTATTTTGATAAAATCGCAGAATATGGCCAGCTGGTTATCATTTCCGGCCCCAGCGGCGTAGGCAAGAGCACCGTCATCACCAACTACATCGCAGAGCATCCCAATGCCTGCAAATGTGTTTCCGTGACCACCCGTCCCCCCCGGGCGGATGAGGAAGATGGTGAGGATCATTACTTCGTAACCCATCAGGAATTCGAACAGCTGATCCGTTCCCAGCAGCTGCTGGAGTATGTATACCGGGGCCAGAACGGTTACGGCACCCCCAAGAACGCGGTGGAAAAGCTGCGCCGGGCCGGCCGCAATGTGATTCTGGACGTGGACGTGGTGGGCGCCACCAAGATCCGCACCCTCTGCCCGGACGCCACCCTGATCTTCATCATGCCCCCCTCCTGGGAGGAGCTGGAGCGCCGCCTGCGGGCAGATTCCACCAAGACTGAGGAAAAGATCCGCAATGAGCTGGAAACTGCGCAGGAAGAGGTTCTGTGCGCCGGTCAGTATGATTACATTCTGATCAACGATACCGTGGAAAAGACCGTTCGCCGCCTGGGCCAGATCATCCATGGCAACCGCTACAGCCGCAACAGCATGCGCACCTTCCTGGAAAGCTACATTGAAAGCGAGCTGACGCCTCAGTCCGACCTGGCGGATGAGATTCTGTCCATCCATCGGGACTGATCACCAAACAGTTTTTCCCTGAAATAAAGCAAACAAAAGGGGCTGTTGCAAAATAGCCTAAAATGAAAAAAATGAGATAGACTTCCCCGAAAGGGTTGCCTATCTCATTTTTTGTTGTAGTCTGAAAC
>NZ_SLUM01000032.1 GCF_004345265.1 Allofournierella massiliensis | reverse complement strand
AGCATTTTTATCCCCCCACACTATTATACCGCTTTCTTTTCCTCAATACGAGAAAAAGGCCACCTTTCGGTGACCTTTTTCGACAGGCTGAAAGGGCCGCCCGAATGATCGGGCGGCCCTTTTCCTTATTTCAGAAAAAAGGTGTATATCGTGTCCAGCAGCATCAGGGCGGCAAGACTGCCGCTCACTGCGAAAAGTACGCGGTCCGGCATTTTGGCGCTCAGGCGGCGGAACAGAGGCTGGAGCAGATACAGAAAAAGCATGCCGCCAAGCCCGAACCGAATGCTGGGGTTCAGGGCGATACGCCCCTGGAAGTTAAAGGCGTAGCTGGTGTAGTCCCACAGCCAGCCGCCGGTGATAGCCTGCATGATGTAGCTGGCGATCAGCTCCAGTACGGTGGTCAGTACCACCACGCCGACGAACACCAGAGCAGGGGTCAGATTCACGCGGCCCAGACGAACCGGCCGCCGCTGCAGCGGCCCCAGACAGAAGATGAGCAACAAAGCGCCGGTGCCGTACACCACGCACCAGGGCCCCAGCAAAACACCCCGGTTGGAGAAGCCCCAGCGGTAAACCACCACTTCCAGAAAGACTTCATACAGCCATCCCAGTATAGAATAAAGAATAAAATACAAATAGTATTCCGCAAACCGGCGTTTTGGCTTCTCCATACCCTGCTCCTCCTGCCTGAATTCATATTCGCTGACTGGAAAAATCATACCATAAAGGGGCGAAAATTGGAAGATGCAGGGAAAAAGAAAGCTGCCCGGAATATGGGCAGCTGAGAAAATCAGGAAAAGAGACCGGGGATGGAACGATTCTGAATACGGCTGCGAAGCTCCAGAATCTTTTCTTCAATGGCCCGGATGGTTGCTTCAAACACTTCATCCGGCTGGCCGGTGGGATCTTCGAGCCCCCAGTCCTCCCGGTGGCGGCAGGGCAGAGTGGGGCAGCTCACATTGCAGCCCATGGTCACCACGATGTCCACCGGGGGCAGCTCGGCCAGCAGCTTGCTGCGCTGGGTCTCTTCCATGTCGATGCCATGGATCTGCTTCATCAGGCGCACGGCATCCTGATTGATGCGGGGCCTGGTTTCGGTGCCGGCGGAATAGCTCTCGAAGCTGTCGGCGGCAAGGGCTTTGCCCAGAGCTTCGGCAATCTGGCTGCGGCAGGAGTTATGCACGCAGACGAAGGCCACGCGAATCGTCTGCTTCATGGCTTATTCAATTCCTTTCCGGATCAGGTCCTTGACCTCATCCTTGCCGGGGACCCGGCCGTAGCACACCACTTTGCTGTTGACCACCAGAGCGGGGGTGGTCATTACACCGTAAGCGGCGATCTGGGAAAAATCGGTGATGTGATCCACCTCAGGGGTAAGGCCCAGCTCGATCATGGCAGCCTTGGCGGCTTCTTCCAGCTGGTTGCATTTGGCGCAGCCGCCGCCCAGTACCTTGACCATACGGCCGGTATCACCGCTCTCTGCGGGAGTGGAGCAGCCGCCGGAGCAGCTGCAAGCCGACTTCGGCGCTTCGGATTTCTTCTTGAAAAACAAACCCATTGTAATATCCTCCTTAAATTAAACGAAAAGGAATTGAATTGCGTTGAAAAAGTAGCCCACCAGAATGATTCCGGTGGTGCAGATGGCAACGAACAGAGCCAACAGGCGGGGCTTCACTGCCTTTCGCAGCATGATCATGGAAGGCAGCGAAAGGGTAGTTACCGCCATCATGAAGCTGAGAATGGTGCCCAGCTGCGCCCCTTTGAACAGAAGCGCTTCCGCCACCGGGATGGTGCCGAAAATATCCGCATACATGGGCACGCCCACCAGAACGGCAAGGATCACACCGAAGGGATTGCTACCGCCCAGAACG
Source organism: Allofournierella massiliensis (assembly GCF_004345265.1). GTDB lineage: Bacteria > Bacillota > Clostridia > Oscillospirales > Ruminococcaceae > Allofournierella > Allofournierella massiliensis. The sequence goes on along the minus strand of NZ_SLUM01000032.1, from coordinate 35,345 downwards.
GTTTCTACCCAGGATTCGGGAATCCAGTTGTGGATGATTGCACCGATGCCCACACCCACCAGAATGTAGGGGAATACCTTTTTAAAGGTTCCGATCATCTGTTCTTTGGCATAGGTCAGTCGGTCTTTGCGGGTCAGGGTGGGGGACTGGATGTCCACGCTGCCTGCTTTGAGGATGAATTCCTCCACATGGCGTTCCATGTGCAATGCCTCGATCAGGCTGCCGCCCGCCACTGCAATGACCAGCCCAACGACCACATAGGTCACGGCGACCTTCGCACCGAAAATGCCGGTAAGCAAAATCAGGCTGCCCAGGTCAACCATAGGGGAGGAGATCAGAAAGGAGAAGGTGACGCCCAGCGGCAGGCCAGCGCTGGTGAACCCCATGAACAGGGGGATGGAGGAACAGGAGCAGAAGGGGGTAACAGTGCCCAGAAGAGCGGCGATACAGTTGGCCCCAAGAACGTGGAAGCGGCCGATGATCTTTTTGCTGCGCTCCGGGGGAAAATAGCTTTGGATGTAGGAAATGAGGAAGATCAGGGCGCACAGCAGGATGGTGATCTTGATCACGTCGTACAAAAAGAATTGCAGGCTGCCGCCCAGCCGGGAAGAGATGTCCAGACCGAGGGCACTGAGCAGGGAGCCAATGGCGCTGTTCAGCCATTTCATGCCCAGAATCTGATCCTGAAGAAAGGTCCATATCATTGACAGCAGCCCTCCATGGTTTCGGAATTTCGGCCCAGTTCGGTCAGAAAGGCCTGAAGAGCCTCAAAGGTTTCGCGGTTCAGCGAGTAATGGGACCATTTGCCCTCCTTGCGGGCGGTGACCAGCCCACATTCGCAGAGAATCTTCATGTGATGGGAAAGGGTGGGCTGGGTAAACTGGAACTGTTCCAGCAGCTTACAGCCGCATTTCTCACCATCGGAAAGCATTTGAACGATCTGAAGCCGGTTGGTATCGCCAAGGGCTTTGCAAAGCAGGGCAACATCGGCAGCGACCATGAAAATCACCTCACATAGAAATTTGTATATATGAGAGCATACTGGATACATAGATAAATGTCAATATGAGAATGGCGAAAAGAACGCCGAAAAACGAAAAAAGCCCGGCGGGCAGGAAAAAGACCTGCCCGCCGGGGGATTTTTGAGGGAATAGTGAAGAGTGAAAAGTGAAGAAGTAAGGTGTGCCGCAAGCGGCACGGATTTTAATTGACCAAGCGGAACGGTTTGCGTATCGCATTCCGGTACCCGGTCGAGTCCGCAAAAGGCAGTTGACGGTGTTTGCTGAGGAAAGCCCGGTGTGTATTGGCTTGTGGATTGCATCCCAATGGCCGGTCGAGTCCGCCAAAAAAGGCAGCTGGAGGTTTTCACTGAGGAAAGCCCGGTGTGTACCAGTTTGCGTATCGTGCCCTGATGCCCGGTCGAGTTCGCCAAAAAAGGAAGTTGGATGTTTTGGCTGAGAAAAGCCCGGTGCGGAACGGTTTGCGTATCGCATCCCGATGGCCGGTCGAGTCCGATAAATCAATCTTCGTCGAGTTTGAGAACGGCGGTGAAGGCTTCGCTGGGCAACTCCACGCTGCCGAGCTGACGCATCTTCTTTTTGCCTTCCTTTTGCTTTTCCAGCAGCTTTTTCTTACGGGTAATATCGCCGCCGTAGCACTTGGCCAGCACGTCCTTGCGCATGGCCTTCACAGTCTCGCGTGCAATGACTTTTCCGCCAATGGCTGCCTGAATGGGAATCTCGAACATCTGGCGGGGAATGTTTTCTTTGAGCCGCTCGGCCAGACGACGGCCCTTGGCATAGGCCTTGTCCGCATGTACGATCATGGACAGGGCGTCCACCATGTCACCGTTGAGCAGCATGTCCAGTTTCACCAGCTTGGACTCCTTAAAGCCCTTCATCTCGTAATCGTAGCTGGCATAACCGCGGCTGCGGCTCTTGATGGCGTCGAAGAAATCGTACACAATCTCGCCCAGAGGCAGCTCGTAGTGCAGATCCACGCGGGTGGCGTCCAGATACTTCATGTCGATCATGGTGCCGCGCCGATCCTGACACAGATCCATCAGGCTGCCCACATACTCGCTGGGGGTGTAGATGTGCGCGTCCACAACCGGCTCCTCCTGCTTGGCAATCCGGCCCGGATCCGGGTAATCGGAGGGGTTTTCAATCACCTTCACCTCGCCGTCGGTCATGGTGATGCGGTATTCTACGCTGGGCGCGGTGGTAATCAGATCCAGATCGAACTCCCGCTCCAGACGCTGGGTGATGATGTCCAGATGAAGAAGGCCCAGGAAACCGCAGCGGAAACCAAAGCCCAGCGCCACACTGGTCTCGGGCTCAAAGCTCAGGGAAGCATCGTTCAGCTGCAGCTTTTCCAGCGCGTCCTTCAGATCGGGATACTGGGAGCCATCCACCGGATAGATGCCGCAGAATACCATGGGGGTGACCTTGCGGTAGCCGGGCAGGGGTTCGGGCGTCGGGTTGGATACCAGGGTCACGGTATCGCCCACACGGGTATCCTGCACGGTTTTGATGCTGGCAGTCAGATAACCTACCTCGCCTGCCTGCAGCTTGTCGCAGGGGGTCAGGCTGGTGGCACCCATCCGGCCCACCTCCACCAGAGTGAACTCCGCACCGGTGGCCATCATGCGCACGGTGTCGCCCGCCTTCACGGTACCGTCGAACACACGGATGTATACGATAACACCCTTGTAGCTGTCGTAAACGCTGTCGAAGATCAGGGCTTTCAGCGGGGCGTTCTCGTCACCCTTGGGGGCGGGAATGTCCTGAATCACCTGCTCCAGCGTATCCTCAATGCCGATCCCCATCTTGGCCGATACACGGGGCGCATCCAGGCAGGGCAGGCCAATCACATCCTCCACTTCCTGAGCCACCCGATCCGGTTCGGCGCTGGGCAGGTCGATCTTGTTCAGAATCGGCACCAGCTCCAGATCGTGCTCCAGCGCCATGTAGGTGTTGGCCAGCGTCTGAGCCTCCACGCCCTGGCTGGAGTCCACCACCAGAATTGCGCCCTCGCAGGCGGCCAGGCTGCGGCTTACCTCATAGCCGAAGTCCACATGACCCGGGGTGTCGATCAGGTTGAATTCATAATCCTTGCCGTCGCGGGCCTTGTAATTCAGGGTTACAGCGCGGGCCTTAATGGTAATACCGCGCTCCCGCTCCAGATCCATGTTGTCCAGCAGCTGATCTTCCATCTGGCGCTCGTCCACGCTGTGGGTCTTTTCCAGAATGCGGTCGGCCAGGGTGCTCTTGCCATGATCGATGTGGGCAATGATGCAGAAATTACGGATATTATCTCTTGCCAAAAATATTTCCTCCTATAAATTTAAACTTTATATGTTATGCGCTCTGGATTTCGCTGTGAGGCGCAGCCAGAAGGGAAGCTCCAAACAGCAAAAGGCAGCAGGAATAACAAAACGGATAGCGCGCATTCGCTTCCCAAAGGGTAAGAAACGAAAGGTTCCCCAAAAGGCAGATCGCGCAGAGAAACAGTCCGGATTCCCCCGGCTGGCGGCGATTTCGAATCCCGCGTATCGCGGCAATGAATGCTCCGGCCCACAGCATCCAGTAGAATGCCTGGCCAAAATCGGCGGTCACATCGGAATGGGTACCGTCCACGCTGAGCCATTCATGCAGCCAGGTACGCTGCACCGGCGCAAGGTTCACAGTTTGCGGGGCGGTGTACAGTCCGTCGCCCCAGTCGGTTTCTGCTTTGGTGAAAAACAGCCAGGCAAGGCTTTGCGGGCTGCTAAGCAGGTGCTTCAGATTGGTTTGGATACGAGCAAGATTTGCGGCTTTCTTTTCCTCAATGGTGGAAAAACGACCGGTGTAAGCATAGCTGTCGTTGCTGAAGGCGCCATCATTTTCCAGTCCCATCATGATCCAGTGGGTAATGGGGGTGTGCATGGATTCATACAGCGAAAGATCCAGCAGCCCGCAGTTCCACTTATAGGCGTTAAACCCGAAAACCACTGCCACACTGCCCATACAAAACAGCAGCACAGTGGCAAGTGCACTCCGCCAGCAGCGGCGCAGAGCAGCCCAGAAGCCCGGGCGCAAGGCCAGATACACCACAAAGGCAGGATAAAGCAGAAGGGCGTTTCCCTTCATCAAAAAGGCTGTTCCCACAAGGAAACCAAGCCCGATGCAGCTCAGCAGGCGGGTGCGCAGCGACAGGCGGTTCCAGCGGCCTTCCAGCGCCAGAAATCCCCACAGGCTGCCCGCCACAAGAGGGGCGGCCATGGTGTCGGTATACACAAAGGAAGTGAAGGCGTAATAGGGTAAAAACAGAAGACAGAGGATCAACGCAGCTGCCTTGCCCCGGCGGCCCCATAAATGCCCCGCTGTACCGCATACGCAAACCGCCGCCACAAACAGGAACAGGGTATTCAGTCCCATGGCCCAGGCGGGGCCGGTGGAGCCGGTAAGCAGATAGACCGGCCGGTACATCCAGTACAGTACAAACATGCAGAGTACGTTGGTGTCCACACTGGCAAAATAGTCGTTGTACAAAGCAGGTACGGTGCCCTGCGCCAGCTCGGTGGCCGTGCGCAGCACTGCTTCGGTATCAAACGGAGAGGTGGTCAGATCCTGCAAAAGCAGAAATCCGCTGCCCAGCTGCAATGCAAACAGAAGCACCAGCCCGCCGCCGAACACCGCTCGCCAGCGGCCGGGGGTGAGCCTGTCCACCAGTGGCAAAAAGCGCCGCAGCAGAAAAACACCCGCCGCCAGCAAAGCGCAGAAGAGCAGCTTCCGCGACCCGAGGCTCCAGTGGCCGCGCAGTGCAATCACAAGAAAAATACATCCGAACGAACCGAGAAGCAGCAGCCAGACAGCCCGTCGAAGCCAGACCTGCAGGCCGCCCTGATTCAGGGCGCTCACCGGTTACCCTCCACGATGCGATACCCCATGCCCTTCAAAAGGTGAAGAGCGTTCTCATGGTCGGCGGGATCCCCAGCGGCACACAGGTCCGCCCGTACGGACACATCCGCGTTCAGAAAAGCCGAGTGCAGCACAATGGCGTTGCTCACCACGCAGATGTTGGTGACCACGCCGCAAACCTCGATCTCCTCCGGCTCGCCGCCGCACAGCGCCCGTACAGCAGCAGGCAGGCCCTCGGCGCCGAAGGTGGGCTTGTCCAGAAATGCCACGTTTGCCAGCGGGGTGCGCTCGTATTCCGCCAGCTGGCCGTAAAGATGCCAGCCCTCGCTGTTTTTCAGGCAATGGGGCAGGGGAAGAAAACGACCCTCCCGGCTGGTCAGATAGTCCGCTCCGTGCGTATCGCGGGTAAACAGCACCTTCCAGCCCTCGTCCAGAGCCTGTTTTACCCGGATTGCCAGAGGAGTCTCCAGCGTGCGAGCGGCTTCAAAGCCCAGTGCGCCGGAAACAAAATCCACCTGATAGTCTACAACACACAAAAGTCTGCTCATAACAGACACGTCCTTTCGTTTTCAGGCAATGCCGTATAATTTCCGACGTGTTGCCTTCACATCTGTTTCAGATAATCCGCAACGGCCACACAGCGGTCCTCACGCAGATACACACGGGGAACACGCAGCGCCAGACCGCACATGATTTCGTAGGGAATGCTGCCGACCTTATTGGCCACGTCGTTCAGGCTGTCCGCACCCGGGCCGCCAAATACAACGGCCTCGTCGCCTTCCTTCACATCATCCAGACCGGTCACATCCACCATCATCTGATCCATGCACACCCGGCCCAGTACCGGTGCAGAATGCCCGCCAATGGAGCAGACACCCTTGCCGGAAAGCAGGCGGGGGTAGCCGTCCGCGTAGCCAACGCACAGGGTTGCCACCTTGCGGGGAGAATCGGCGGTGAATTGCAGCCCGTAGCTGAGTGCCTGACCGGGCAGCAATTCCTTCACCTGGCTGACCACGGTTTTTAAGGTCAGCACCGGGCGCAGCCCGTCCAGATGGACCTCGTCGCTGGGATCGCAGCCGTAAAGCACAATGCCGGGCCGTACCATGTCCATGCCCCATTCCGGGTGCTCCACCAGAGCGGCGGAGTTGCAGCAATGTACAGTGCGCAGCTGGTGGCCACGGGCCTCCACTTCGGTTTTTACCTGTACAAACAGATCGTGCTGACGGCCGGTGTATTCCACATCCTCCACGGCATGACTGTCGGCTACCGCGAAATGCTGGAACATACCGGTAATTTCCAGCCCATCCAGAGCGAAGCAGGCTTCCAGCTGTTCCAGACAGGCGGGGATGTCGTCCTCACAGCGGGCGATGAAGCCCAGACGCCCCATGCCGGTATCAATTTTCAAATGGCAGCGCACCCGGCAGTTTGCCTCCAGCGCTGCATCGCTCAAAGCCCGGGCATATTCCGGGCTGAATACCGCCTGAGTCAGCCGATGGCAGGCCAGGGTGGCCGCACAGGCCGGGTCGGTGTGACCCAGGATCAAAATCTCGCCGGTCACGCCGCCGCTGCGCAGATGCAGCGCCTCCGCCAGGCAGCTTACCGCGAACCACTTCGCGCCCGCGTCCGCCAGGGTACGGCATACGATGCCATCGCCATGGCCGTAAGCTCCGGCTTTGACCACGGCGCACACGGCGGCAGATCCGGCGTGCTGTTGCAGCAGCCGGAAATTATGGGCCAGTGCGTCCAGATCCACCTCGGCCCAGCAATGTTTTTCAAAATTCAAACCAAAACACCTCGATGTTATCGTGTTGAAAAAGGGATGCTGTCAGCCCTTCGCCACAGGGGCCCAGCCGTCCAGGTCCGCGCCCTGCATGGCTCCCAGCATTTTCTGGCGGAAGGCCCTGTCCTTGCGGCACATATCAGCCACATATTCCTTCATCTCCTGGCGGCGGGTGGCGCCGTCTGCCGGGCAGGCGCTCTTTACCACCGGCAGGCTCTCGTGCTTCACTGCGCGGCGAACGTCGCTTTCGGTGGCAAGAATCATGGGCCGAATCATGGTCAGATCCTTGCGGGAAAGATAAGTCACCGGGGAGAAGCAGCTCAGCCGCCCCTCGCCCCAGAGGTTCATGTAAAAGGTCTCAATGGCATCGTCCAGATGATGGCCCAGCGCAACCTTGTTGCAGCCCAGCTCCTTGGCGGTGTCGTGCAGAAGGCCCCGGCGCATCTTGGCGCAGAGGGCGCAGGGATTGGGTTCCTTGCGCACGTCGAATACCACCGCTCCAATGTTGGACCGGCGGATTTCAAAGGGCACCTCCAGCTTTGCGAAAAGTTCCTCCAGTGGGGCGTAATCGGTGGCCTTGCCGCCAAACTGGGGGTCCAGGCTTACCGCAACCACCTCAAAGGGGATGTTCAGATAGCGGCGCAGATGGGCGAGACCTACGGTCAACGCCACACTGTCCTTTCCGCCGGAAACGCCCACACAGATCCGGTCGCCGGGTTCGATCATTTTATATTCTTGAATGGCTTTGCGCATCAGGCCTTCCAGCCGCTGCATGGCAGTACCACCTTTCGCTACTTATATATAGTAATATAAAGCTGTGTATGCACAGTTGCTTATATTATATCATATTTACGCCATTTTGTACGCAGTATCCGCCTGATTTGCAAGACAAGCGTTTCGGGTGATTTTTCGTTGGTAATATACAGGGTGCACAAACACATGAGAAACTTTTTGAAAAAATCGAAAGCGAGAAAACAAGAGAAAACAAGAGTAAGAGAGAGAATAAAAGAGTTTGGCCAGATTAAATTAAAAATATCGAAAAAAGTGCTTGACGCGGCGGGCAAAGTAGGCTATAATCACTCTTGCGTCAAAGTGCGCTTTCAATGGAATGTTTCCCGCGCCCACCGGCGCGACTGTTCAAAACAAATTCAGGAGGAAAATCGACATGAGCACTACTCTCGCTAAACCCGCCCAGATCGAGCGCAAGTGGTATGTGATCGACGCCGCGGGCAAGCCCCTCGGCCGCGTTGCTGCCCAGGCTGCTGTTCTGCTGCGTGGCAAGAACAAGGTTACCTTTACCCCCAACGTGGACTGCGGTGATCACGTGATCGTGATCAACTGCGATCAGGCTGTTCTGACCGGCAAGAAGCTGGAGAAGAAGTACTACCGTACTCACTCCGGCTGGATCGGCGGCCTGAAGGAGATCCAGTACAAGACCCTGATGGCGGAGAATTCCGACAAGGCTATGTACGTTGCCATTAAGGGCATGATCCCCTCCAACACCCTGGGCGCCAAGGCCATGACCCGTCTGCGCTGCTACAAGGGCGCTCAGCACGAGCAGGCTGCCCAGAAGCCCGAAGTTTACGAGTTTTAATAGGAGGCAATAGAGTATGTACGAGACTAAACCTTACTTCTACGGCACCGGTCGTCGTAAGAATTCCGTTGCCCGTGTTCGCGTTTACAACGGTACCGGCAAGATCACCATCAACGGCCGCGATATCGATGATTACTTCGGCCTGGAGACCCTGAAGCTGATCGTTCGTCAGCCCCTGGCTGTGGCCGAGGTTGAGGGCAAGTTCGACCTGGTTGTCCGCGTTGGCGGCGGCGGTGTTTCCGGTCAGGCTGGCGCTATCCGTCACGGCCTGGCTCGCGCCCTGCTGCAGTACGACGAGAACCTGCGCCCTGCTCTGAAGAAGGCTGGCTTCCTGACCCGCGATCCTCGCATGAAGGAACGCAAGAAATACGGTCTCAAAGCCGCTCGTCGCGCGCCTCAGTTCAGCAAGAGATAACAGGCCCGACAAACCAATTCAAAAATGCTCAAAAAGCCCGGAACCATGCGGTTTTCCGGGCTTTTTCCTTTCCAAAAAGTCTGTTGTCCTTTGTCCGATTTTGGAAGGATTTGACCTTGCCTGACCCGGTTTTTCTTGATTAATAATGGGGCAACAGGCCCTTTTTGACCCCGTTATGATTAAAAAATGGGGCAACTGCGAGCCAAAATCGGGGTGTTTTAGAGGTCATTTTCCCCTTCATTTTTTCGATCCCATGACGGCCTGTGTGAGAGGTTTTTCTTTTGAAGGGGATGTCCTGATTTGTCAGGATTTGACCAAACCGAATCCAGTTTATCTTGTCCTTCTGAGTTGCCGCTGCTGTGTTTCAAGTGGATGAACTCTCGCACATTTGCGGCGTAGCGTTCCTTCCATATATACTGAAAGCGTAAAGGAGGAACGCCCTATGAAAAAACGGAAATTTAAGATAACCCTCACCCCCGCCGAGAACAGCATTGTGATCCAGAGCCTCAACCACCTGCGCAATACCATGCTCCGTGAAAACCGGGACACCGGCTGCCTGGATGAACTTCTGCTCAAAGCCATGTGCGCCCCGGTGAAGAAGATGTAAAATTACATATCGCTGCTTGATGAGCCGCTTATTCTTTTCAGCAAGAGTAAGCGGCTTTTTTCATGCCCATCTTTCAGATTTCCCCATACATAGCCGTCCGTCTTGCCAACGGGCGGCTAAATCTATGAAGAAGGAGGACATGAAAATGCCGGAACAAAGAAGCCGCCCCAGGGATGGCCGCGTGATCGCGCTGGCCAACCAGAAAGGCGGCACAGGCAAAACCACCACGACGGTGAACCTGGGCATTGGTTTGGCCCGTCTGGGGAAAAAGGTGCTGCTCATTGACGCAGACCCCCAGGGCGACCTCACCACCTGCCTGGGCTGGCAAAACCAGGACAGCCTGCCCACCACCCTGGCCACCGTCATGGAAAAAGTAATCCGGGATGAGCCATTCACCACGGATGAGGGCATTTTGCACCACAGCGAGGGCGTAGACCTTATGCCCGCAAACATTGAGCTGTCCGCGCTGGAAATGAGCCTGGTTAACGCCATGAGCCGGGAGTTTACTCTGCGGACCTATGTCAATGAAGCCAAGAAGCACTATGACGTGGTTCTCATTGACTGTATGCCGTCCCTGGGCATGATTACGATCAACGCCCTGGCTGCGGCAGACAGCGTGATTATCCCGGTGCAGGCCCACTATCTCCCAGCCAAGGGCATGACCCAGCTTATGAAAACCATCAATAAGGTGAAGCGGCAGATCAACCCGGCCCTGAAGGTGGACGGGGTGCTGCTCACGCTGGTGGATGGGCGCACAAACCTTGCCAGACAGACAGCGGATACCCTGCGGCAGAGTTACGGGAGCGTGTTGAAAATCTATCGTTCCGAGATTCCCGTAGCCATCAAAGCCGCAGAAATCAGCGCCGCAGGCAAGAGTATTTACGCCTACGACAAGGGGAGCAAGGTGGCCCAGGCTTACGCGGATTTTTCAAAGGAGGTGCTGGCGGATGGCGAAAAGCAGCGGGCTAAACTTCAATCTTCCCTCAGTCGATGACCTGTTTTCCACAGAGGAAGAACGAGCCGAGGCACGGCTTGAAAAAGTTGTCAATCTTTCGCCTGCGGAGATCAGCGACTTTCCGAATCACCCCTTTAAGGTCCGTATGGATGAAGCCATGCGGGAAATGACGGAAAGCGTGAAGCAGTACGGTGTATTGGTCCCTGCCCTGGTGCGCCCAAAACCGGAGGGCGGCTATGAGATGGTGGCCGGACACCGCAGGAAAAAGGCGGCGGATTTGGCGGGGCTTGCGGAAATCCCCTGTATTGTGCGGCAGCTCACCGATGATGAAGCCACGATTATCATGGTGGACTCCAACTTGCAGCGTGAGCAGATTCTGCCCTCGGAGAAGGCGTTTGCCTACAAGATGAAGCTGGACGCTATGAAAAGGCAGCAAGGCGAACGTACAGATTTAACTTGTGCAACACCGTTGCACAAGTTGGATAGTAAGAGATCCCGTCAGATACTTGCGGAACAGTCTGGCGAGAGCCATGAGCAAATACGCAAATATATCCGCCTTACCCACCTTATCCCGGAAATTCTGGAGCTGGTAGATAATTCAGTCCTGAAAGACCAGGAAATGCTTCAGATTGCCCTACGCCCTGCGGTGGAGCTGTCTTACCTGCGAAAAGAAGAACAGGCCGACTTGTTCGCCATCATGGACGAGATGGACTGCACCCCATCCCACGCCCAGGCCATCAAAATGCGCCAGATGTCCGAAGCCAAGAGTGGAGGGGAACGGCTGGCCAAAGACGCCCTCGTTTCCATTATGAAGGAGGAAAAGCCCAACCAGGTGGAGCAATTCAAAATACCCAAAAATAGAATCGCCAAGTTTTTCCCAGCGGGGACGCCCGCGCAGAAGATCGAGGACACCATTGTCAAGGCGCTGGAACTCTACCGCAAGCGCCAACGCAGTTTAGAGAGATAACCTTACTGCCAAGGGAGCAGTGCGCCCATTTGCAGGGAACCGGTGTTTTCGCTGTTCCCCCTCTCCACACCTCACCCCTTCGTACAACCTAAACAGCCTAAAAAAGAAGATATTTGGGGAGGCTGGTTCTTTCAAGAATCCACAGGGTTATGGATAGAACGGATGAGGTGGAGAACGATTGGCGCGCCTCTCTTTTTTAGAACGTAAACAGAATCCAGCCGCAAGCAGCACATCCAGAGCGATGTGCTTTTTTTGCGGCCATTTCAAGGAGGTAACACGATGAAAGCATTGAGAAAGCCTCTGTCCCTGCTCATGGCCATGCTCATGTGCCTGGGTGTGTTCGTAGGGACAGGAACCACGGCTTTTGCCGCAGGCGAAACCATGACAACGTATATGATCGACCTGCCCCGTGCCAGCGACCCCAACAAGGCCGGATGGGGCCATCCCGCCCTGAATTTCCTGGGCGGCTGGTCCACCGGAGAGAACGACAGCTTTTCCGTCCACACCCAGGACGCCTTCAATGGCAGGGCCATCTACTGCATTGAGCCGGGTGTGGGTGTGAATACCGGCGACCAGTACACGGGCCGGGGCGAAGATTTCTGGGACAACTACCCGTCCAACCTAAACCCCACCATCCCCCCGAATACCGTCAAGGAATATATCGGGCGGATTATGACCTATGGCTGGCAGGGTAACGCCAGCACCTCATGGATGAGCGGAAACCCGGAGGACGCCAGCAAGATCGCGGGATATATCGCTACCCAGCTTCTTGTTTGGGAAACGGTTGTGGGTGAGCGCGACAGCCAGTTTAACCATGTGGACGCCCGCGCCCAGGGCAAAAACAACATGACGGAATATATCAGCGCTGACCATCCGCTGTATAGCCAGATTTTCAGCCAGTATTCCGCCATTGAGAGCGCGGTGAAGCGCCACACCATGCTGCCCAGCTTTTTCAGCAGTACCGCCGACGCCGGTGCCTATGAGCTGAAATGGGATGGCCAGCAGTATTCCCTCACTCTTACGGACACCAATGGTGTGCTGGGTGACTACACTTTCTCCAGCAGCACCACCGGCCTGAATTTCTCTGTGGACGGAAACCAGCTCACCATCACTTCCGCCCAGGCCATCAAAGGCTCTGTGACCATCAAGGCGGAAAAAATCTCTGCCCAGCGCAGCGGCGTTGTGGTTTGGACAGATGGGATTATCGGCGGAGGCAAGCAGGACTTTGCCACCTACGGGGAAACCGTGTCCGATTATATGGTGGGCTATCTGAATCTGGAAGTGAAAACCGGCAACATGAAGCTGATTAAGACTTCCGAGGACGGTCAGGTAGCCGGGATCAACTTCACTATCACCGGCGAGGGGTACAGCGCCACCAAGACCACCAATGAGGCGGGCGAGATCGACATCACCGACCTCAACCCTGGCGTTTATACCGTAACCGAGCAGTCGATTGATAAGTATGAACCCCAGGAAACCCAGCGCGTGACCATCGTCAGCGGCCAGACCGCCACCGTAACTTTCAATAACAAGCTGAAGCGCGGCAGCCTGGAAGTGACGAAAACCAGCGAGGACGGGCTGGTGGAGGGCATGACCTTCCATCTGTCCGGCACATCCCTCTCCGGGCAGCCGGTGGACGAATATGCTGTGACGGATTCCAGCGGTGTGGCGCGCTTTGAAAACGTGCTCATCGGCACGGGCTATGTACTGGAGGAGGTGGATACCCCTATCCGTTATGTGGTGCCGGATTCCCAGACAGCCACCATCGAGTGGAATGAAGTGACCCACAAGAGCGTGAACAACGTGCTGAAAAAGTTCCGTGTCACCGTCACCAAGAGCGACGTGGAAACAGGCGCGCCCCAGGGCGATGGTTCCCTGGCCGGCGCTGTGTATGGGCTGTATAAGGGAGACACCCTCATCGACAGCTTCACCACGGACGAAAACGGCCAGTTCACCACCGGTTATTACGTCTGTGATTCGGACTGGACAATCCGTGAAATCGGCCCCAGCGAGGGCTACCTGCTGGATTCCACCATCCACAAGGTAGGCGCGGAGCCGGAGCTTTATACCATTGAGCTGAACGATACAGCCAACGATGTGACGGAGCAAGTCATCAAGGGCGACATTGCCATCATCAAGCACACCGATGATGGGGAAACCCAGATCGAAACTCCGGAATCCGGCGCAGAGTTCCAGGTATTCTTGAAATCAGCCGGCAGCTATGAAAATGCCAAGGAATCCGAGCGCGATGTTCTCGTCTGCGATGAGAACGGCTTTGCACAGTCGAAGAAGCTGCCCTACGGCACTTATATCGTCCGCCAGACCAAGGGCTGGGAAGGCCGTGAGCTGATGGACGATTTTGAAGTGTATATCGCTCAGGACGGGCAGACCTACCGCTACCTTATCAACAACGCCAATTTTGAGAGCTTCATCAAGGTGGTCAAGGTGGACGCAGAAACCGGCGTCACCATTCCCTATGCGGGAGCCGGGTTCCAGATTTACCGTCCCGATGGCAGCAAGGTGGAAATGACCTTCACTTACCCGACGCCGACTACGATTGATACGTTCTACACCAATTCCGAGGGCTATCTGGTAACGCCTGAAAAGCTGGAATACGGCACGGGATATTCCCTGGTTGAAGTACAGGCCCCCTATGGCTATGTATTGGACAGCACCCCGGTTTACTTTGATGTGACCGAGGATCATTCCAGCGAGGAAGGCGGCGTGACGGTGATCGAAGTCACCAAGCCCAACATGGCCCAGAAAGGAATCATCAAAGTCAGCAAGACCGGCGAGGTGTTCTCCTCTGTGGCAGAAAGCGAAGGCGTTTACCAGCCGGTGTATGAGGTGCAGGGCCTGCCCGGTGCGGTGTTTGAAATCACCGCCCTGGAGGACGTCTACACCCTGGACGGCACCCTGCGCTATTCTGCGGGCGAGGTAGTGGACACCATCACCACCGGCGAGGACGGGACGGCCCAGAGCCAGCCCCTCTACCTGGGCAAGTTCCAGGTGAAGGAAATCCAGTTCCCTCACGGCATGGTGGATACCGGCGAGAACGTCACCAACGTGGAGCTGGTGTACGCAGGCCAGGAGGTGGAAGTCACCGAAACCTCTGCCAGCTTCTACAACCAGCGCCAGAAAGCTCTTGTGACGCTTGACAAGGTGCTGGAGCAGGATGAAATCTTTGGCATTGGCATGAATGGCGAGATCTCCGCCGTAACTTTTGGCCTCTATGCCCAGGAGGACATCACCGCAGCAGACGGTTCCGTGATCCCGGCAGACGGGCTTCTGGAGATCGTTTCTGTGAATGAGAACGGCCAGGCCGTTTGCAGCACCGACCTGCCTTTCGGCAGCTTCTACCTTAAGGAGCTGTCCACCGACAGCCATTATCTACTGAACGGCGAAACCTTCCCGTTTACCTTTGAGTACGGCGGGCCTTCTGTTGCCGTGGTAGAGATTTCTGCCAATGATGGCGAGGCTGTCACCAACGAGCTGATCCGCGGCGAAATCAAGGGACTCAAAACCGATGAGAACGGCACGGGCCTGGGCGGAGCTGTAATCGGCCTGTTTAAGTCCGATGAAACCGAGTTTACCGCCGAAAACGCCCTTGCCACCGCCACTTCAGCGGAGGACGGCAGCTTCTCCTTCGCAGGCGTCCCCTACGGGAATTGGGTGCTGAAAGAGCTGGAAAGCCCGGAAGGGTTCATCCTCTCCGATGAAGTGATCCCCGTTACTGTGGATGAAGATGGACAGGTTGTGGAAATCTCTCTCGCCAATGAGCGGGTTTACGGCGACCTGCGCCTTACCAAAGTGGATAAGGATTACCCGGACAACAAGCTGACTGGTGCCGAGTTTGAGGTATATCGTGATACCAACGGCAACAAGGAGCTGGACGAGGGCGACGAGCTGCTGGGCAAGCTGGAGGAAACCAGCACTGGCATTTACGAGATGTCCCACATCCTCTACGGCGGCGTGTTCGTAAGGGAAACCAAAGCGCCGGAGGGCTTCCTGCTGGATGAAAACGCCTACTATGTGGAGATCACCGAGAACGGCAAAATCTACGAGGTAGAGAACGAGGCCGGGGTTGGCTTCACCAACATGGCCCAGACTGGCTCCCTGCGGATTGAAAAAACGTCCAGCGACGGCAAGGTGGAGGGCTTCTCCTTCCGCGTGACCGGGGCCAACGGCTACGACCAGACCTTCAAAACGGATAAAAACGGCGAAATCTTCATCGAGGGCCTGCGCGTAGGCGATTACACCGTGTCCGAGGTATCGGATGGGGCCAGCGCCAACTATGTGCTGCCTGCGGATAAAAAGGTGACGATTCTGGCGGATAAGACCACTGTGGCGCAAATGCACAATGAGCTGCGCGATACCCCGAAAACCGGCGATGACAGCAAGCCCTGGCTGTGGGCGGCCCTGATGGGTGTATCCGCTATGGGCGCTGCCGCCCTGGGCGTTGCGGCTTATGTGGGCAAGCGCAAGAAAGGCAATAATACCGCAAAATAACGGCGGTTTGAATCTGTGTAAGGAGGAATGATTTTATGGAACTGAAAGCGATCATTGCCATTGCGCTGGTGGTATTCATCATCGGCGGCCTGATTTTCCTGAAAGTCAGAAGCCGGAAGAAGTAACCAGCCAGGGGCGGCCATGCGGGGCCGCCCCTTTTACATACCAAAAAAGAAAGGAGCGTTGATGATGAAAGAACGATTTGAACAGCGGCTGTTCCGTATCTTTGCCCAGGCTGGCTACTCCCCGGTGCAGCTTCTCACCGTCACCCCGGAGGAGATGGTGGAAATCCCCGGCATTACCGTCCCCAATATCCGGGCGGTGCTGTGCGTCCAGAACAAGGTGCTGGCGGACCGGAATAAAGTCCGCAGCGGCAGGCTGGTGGAGGAACTGTTGAAAGAAGCCGGGGAAAGCAGGTGCGGCCATGAGTGAACTGCACCTGCTGGATATACTGGCGGCCCGGCATGGCTGCTTTATCTCCGACTTAAACCTCACCCCCTTCCTGCGCAGGGCAGCCTTGGCCGATTTGTGCGGGATGGAGGAAAGCGCCCATCCCCTCTATCAATGGCAGGACGCGGTGCGCTACCTTACCGGGGATGAACGGGATTTTGCCAGTGTAAAGGAAATCAAAGCATTTATCAAAAAGGATATGGAGGCAGAGTGATGAATAAGGAAAGTTTTGAATATGGAGGTTATCACTTCATTCCAGAAAGATGTTTTACTAAAGAAGAAAATAATTTCTTTGCGATCTCACGCAGGCAGCGCATAGACAAAGAACTTGGCTTTTGCAGGCCGGGTTACAGCTATGAGAGCAAGTATCCCTATTCCCATGAGGACTTCTATGCAGCGTCACCAGATAAGGAGTGCGACCTGTTTCGATGTGTAGAAAACGGAAGGCTGTACCTGCCATGCAAAAATGATTTACAGGAATATGTGGAACCACTTATAAAAAGTCGGAGGCAGAGAGATGAACGATAATATGGAAGAAAAACGCATGGCCGGTGATTATGAGATTATCCAGGCGGTGCAGATTGGCGACCGGGAGGTTGTCCTGGGGGAAAATCCACAGGATGAAACCGGCATGAAGTATATGTGCGCCTTTTGCCGGCAGAACGCATTGTTTGCAGAATACAGCGAAGTGATGGCCAGTGATGATTTCCCGGAGATTGTGGAGCTGTTCGGCCAGAGGATTGCCGAGCAAGCGCAGAAAACCCACATAGAATTGAACAAGCCCCGCATACAGGGCATAGACGACTGCCCCATCACAGCGGAGGGCTGCACCCCCATTTCCCATGAGGATGATCTGCACGGGAAAATCGTGGTGATAAAGCCGGAGGTGCTGCGCCGGGAATACCGCAGGGCTACCCGCCAGCTCAAGCTCTGTCTGGGCGGCTTTGGGGCTTCTCCACACAGCCGGGGGTCCGCCTGTTACTGCGTTGACCTCTATACCGGAAAAGAAAGCCGCTATGAGCGCATGGACGTGCTTGGTACGATACAGCCGGAAAACCTTCCCGGCTGGGCGAAGCATGGTCTTACTGCGATCCAGCAGGAACAGGTCAAAAAGGAAACGACGAAGGAGCGTGAACGATGATGGATTACAGAGAAAACGCCGGATATATCATTACGGATTCCTGTCATGTGGGCGACAGCGAGTTTGTCTTGGGCGTTCATTTGACAGCGCCCCAGCAGTTTGTCACCTGGAAATGTACAGACCGGAAGGACTATTATTGGGGCCACTATTTCAGCGACCTGTTTTCTGCGCAGAAGGATTTGGTGGCGCGGGCGCAGGAGGAGGTGCAGTGCCTGGAGGAACAGCAACAAAACACCATTGCGCCGGAGGCTCCGCCCTATTCCCCATGGGGCAAAGTCCAGGAGTGCGAAACGCTCTGCCCTGGCGTTTATTCCGTTTCTACCCCAGGGCATGGCGGTATTATGGTGCGACGGGAGCTGGCGGAAAAGGTATTCCGAAAAGAAGCGATGGGCTGTGGATTTATAGAGGGTGGCTTTCTCTGCTTTGAGGAGGACTGCGACGCGCAGGTGGCTCTCCGGGAGTTGATGGATAAAAAGATGATCCAAGTTCCGGTGAACGAGCACTTTGGTCCCGGAGTATATGAAGCTGTTATCAATAGTAGTGTACAAATTCACCATCCCGAATATTGGCAGGCACGGGAAAAGGCCATATCGGAGCAAAACCGACAAGCGAAAAAGAAAGGACGTGAGCGATGATGGAGCTGAAAATTACCAGCATGACCCCGGAGGATCGCTTGTATGCGTACAACCAGAGCAGCCAGCTTGAAGGGCAAACCGGCTGTATCGGCCATCTGCGCGGGGATTTTGGCAGCGGCCAGGAATTCTACACTTCCTGGTTCGACCATCGGAGGGAATACAAGACGGACGAGTTTAAGGCGGAGTTTGATGAAGTGGTCAACACTCTGCGGGAGAAGGACGGGCTGCTCTGCACCCGTGACAGCATGACCAGGTTTTGCTATCAGAACCCGGAGGCTGAGTTTGAGGGAAACTACTGCGCCGAGTACGGTTTTAAGGTGCAGACGCCCCAGCACACCTATATGCTCCGGTGCAATCCCAATTATGGAGACTACAACTTTTACCTCTACGCCTACGTTTCCCGATTTCTGGAACACCACATGGAAAAGGCCAAACAGGGCATCCGGTTTATCACGCCCGGCTACAAGGAGCTGTTCCGCATTCCCGACGGCGACCACATCCGCATTTTCACTGGCGGCGGAGAAACCCGCGACCGCACCTGCCGGTTCATCGACGAAACCCATTTTGAAACCAGCGGCGGGTATTCCAGCGCCCTGTATCATATTTGCGAATTTGCGGAGCGATTGGAGCAAACTCACGGGAGCGTGATCCCGCTGCGTTCTTCTCTGCCGGTGCAGTGTTTTAGTGTACTGCCCTCATCCGGGGAGCTGATTCTTCTGACCAGGGGCGAAAAAGGCTACAGCCCTTGCTATGATTTTTCAACTCCTGACGCTCAACAGAACCGAGAGTTTGCAGACGACCGCAATGTGAAGAATGGCGTTACCAAAGCACAGGAGGCCGCCATGCTTGCCGGCTCCATGCTTGGCTGGCAGACCCCCGCCGCCGATCCCAGAAACTATGACGAGCAGGGGCAGCCTATCAAGCCCAGGCAAAAAGATCGAGGTGAAGCCCGATGAAGGAGGAAAGACACGTTATCTGGAGCAATTATGGTCTTGACTATGAGGATTGGAGGGATGACCTGGAGGCGGACTACCCGGATTTATCCGAAGATGAGCGCATTTCCCTGATGTATGAGATCAATGGGGATTACCTGGATGATGAACGCGCCAACCTCAATGTGCAGCTCTCCCAACCGATTTTAGTCGTAGGCGACCTGGGCCTGTGGAATGGGCGGCGCATGGGATATAAGGAAATCCCCAGCGGCAACATCCGGGACTGCCTGTATTCCGATACGGATTATTCCACCTGGTATGTGGACAGGCTGGGCGATCTGCGGTGCGACGCCATCCACCATGATGGCACGAACTTTTACCTCTACCGCGTTTACAAGGACATCGCCAGCCCTTCTCAAATTGAACTGCTGAAAGAAAAACTATATCGCGGCATTGCAACCCGCGCCGATATTACAAGAGTGACCCGCAGGCTTGGAGATGACATCGCCAAAGTCTACGGGTTTTCCATTCCCCGGCAGAGGCAGGCCGCCGCCATGGAAAGATGAGGTGATAAAAATGGCGTCTTTACCGCCCGTAAAACTGGATACGCATGAGGATTGGTTCAACTTGCTGATGACGGTTCTCCATCAGCAGGCGGAACAGAATCCCTATGAAGAATACCGGGAGATGGCCCAAAAGCTGATCGACCAGTTTATGCGTTATGGGAGGCCCTTTGTTGACAGCGACCATGCGCCCTGCGTGGCGCTACGGATGTACCCGAAGGAGGCCGGAAATACCATCTGGCTGTTGCTGCTCTCCCTGTGCAATCAATATGACCCGGATAAGGATTACAGCGCAGAACTGAAAGCTGCGAAAAAAGAATAAGAAAAGGAGGGGCAACCGATGGCGATACGATATAAAGCCTTGACGGAGCTGTACCAGGAAACGCAGCGCAGCGTGACAGCTCCTGACCAGTGGCGGGCATTTCTGGCTTCTGCCTGCCGCAACTACCGGCTTTCTTTCGATGAACAACTGCTTGTCTACGCCCAGCGCCCAGACGCCACCGCCGTCCTGGAGATCGAGCGATGGAACCGGCAATTTGGGCGCTGGGTAAACCGGGGCGCAAACGGCATTGCTGTTTTTGACGGTGAACACAATGGCAAACCCCGGCTGAAATACTACTTTGATATTTCCGATACCCATGAAGCCCGGTTCCCCCGGCCCGTCCCCCTTTGGACGGTGCGGGAAGAATACGCGCCGGACATCATCGAAACACTGGAAAACAGCTTTGGGGAGTTGGAACACAAGGAGGATTTGGGCGAAGCCCTGCTCTATGCGGCCAAGAACGCCGTAGAGGACAATATGCCCGACTATCTTTCTGAATTGAAAACCCTTACAGAAGGCAGCTTTCTGGAAGAACTGGACGAGCTGAACCTGGAGGTGGAATACCGCAGGGCGGTTCAAAACAGCATTGGATATATGCTGCTGGTGCGCTGCGGCCTCGACCCGTCTGAATACTTTGAGGATGAGGATTTTCGGGATGTGCTGAATTTCAACACACCGCAGACGCTGAACGCTTTGGGCGTGGCTGCCGGGGACATCTCCCAGATGTGCCTTTCCGCCATTTCCCGCACGGTCCTTGCCCTGCAAAGACAGCCCCAAAAAGAAAATCGCACATTTGAACCCCAGCAGAAAAACCAGTATGCTGTAACTGAACAGGAAAACACACAGCCGGAAAGGAGTTTTGAATATGACCGAGATCACTTACACCAGGCAGGGCGACTACAATCTGCCGAACCTTCTGCCGCCCCAGGAGGAGCCGGTTCCCCATGGGAAATACGCATTGCTTCGGAAGAAATTTCTCAAGGAGCACCGCAGGGTGACGTACACGAACCTGCTGACCAACGGGAAATTGAACACTCATCTGGCGGAGATCCAGCAGACCGCCCAGCGCCGGATGGAGGAAATCGTGGCGCAGATGGCGAAAGCCGAGGGCGTGACGGAGGAACTGAAAGCCAGAGATCAGATGAAGTGGGTGCAGATGATGAACAACCTGCAGAACGCGGCGGAGGAAACGGTGCTGGCGGAGCTGATCTACAGCTAACGACCCAAGAGCCGGAACCGGAAGAAAGCGCAGGTGGCGAACAGCTCCCTGCGCTTTTGGATGAAAAGCAGATCATGGCCATCATCGCCAACAAGGACGATGAACTCAAGTATAAAAAACAGCAGATCGAGCTTTTCTTCTCGGTTCACAGCGACGTTCAGGAACGGGCGGAATATCTGAGATCCGCCTACCAAGACCGGTACACCGAGATCATCGCTGACGGGCAGCGCCTGGGATATAAGCCCCAGGAGAATGGCCTGCTCATGTGGGAAGGATCTTACCCATCCCGCACCAGGGAATCCGTATTTTCCTGGGAAGTGGTGGCAGGCTGGACCGCCCAGCTCATCGACAAAAAAGAATATTTCATTCAAACGGACATCCCGCAGCTCCCCGACCAAGAGAGCCAGCAGATGTCCCTTTTTGATTTTGCGGCGTTCAACCAGCCGGCCCAGGCAGAGGGTACGGCCCAGCCATCCATTTTCCCTCACCCGGCTCTGCCCCAGCAGGTGATCGACGAGGCGCTGTGCATCGGCGCCAACGACCAGAACAGCCGCCTCATTATCTGCGCCTATTTCAAAAAGGATAAACCGGACAATGCCCGGTTCCTTTCCGGGCACTACGGCGAAAACGGTGCGGGCTTTTATCTGGATGGCCGGCAGTACGCCATCTGGTACAACGCCGAGGGAATCCGCATTGCCCAGGGTGAGAGCGCCCAGCGTTCCAGTGCAACCCTCATCTCTTGGGAACAGGCGGCGGCCCGTATCCGGGAACTGCTGGATTTGGGCCGGTATATGCCCCAGAGCGAGCTGGACCGGGCGGACGGGTATGAACGCCAGCAACGGGCCGCGCAGCTATGGTATCTCCGGCAGGATTTTGCAGAAGGCACCGCCGACGCGGGCTATCTTCCCACGGTGAACGCCATTTACAACACGCATCAGGGATTTCCAGAGGAAAGCGCCGCCATCCAGGGGCTGTTAAACCACCCGGAGGCGCTCCACACCATACGGGATGAACTGGAGCAGTTTGTCCAGGCATACGGAGAGAACCGGGAACTGCTGAGGTTCCATTTCCATCGCCCGCAAAGACTGCTGGAACAGCTTTCCGACCTGCAGCGGGAACCGCTGCACTTTACCGCCGCAGAGGGGTACGACCCACAGTGTCGGTTTTTCATTTCCGGGGACGAGATCGACAACCTTCTCCGGGGCGGGAAACGCAGCACGGATTACCGGCTGGCTGTGTATTCCTTCTACCGCCACCACACGGAGCGCAAAGAGCGGGAGAATTTCTTAAAGCACTACCACGGCGAGTACAGCGGCTATTCCGGCGGCAATGACGATGTGACCTACCAGCTCAGCAAGGGGGTCTCCTTCAGCCACGGCGATCTCACTCGGCCCTATGCCAAGGTGGAGTTGAAATGGAACGCCGTGGAAAAGCGCGTCAGCGCCATGATCGCCCAGGGGCGGTTCCTCACCGATGAGGACCGCGCCGCTATGCCGCAGTATGAGAAGCACCAGCTTGCCCGGAACATCCATGCCTTCTTTGGGGACGTGCCCCAGGAGCAGCCCCACCCCTATCCCTTTGGCTTTGACCATTGGGACGCGGTGAAGCTCATTGAGCCGCAGCTTGATGATCCGGCCCGTGTGGAAGAAATCTATCAGATGATGGTCCCCATTTGGGAGGCCACCCCGCAGGATGACAGGAGGTATGACCTGCGCCGGCAGGCGTTTGAAAACCTTACCGCCTTCCGACAGGGAACCTTCACGCTCTTTGCGGAGCACAAGGAGCCGGTGGCTCCTGCCATGCCGCAGGCGAAAGCCTACGACCTGGGCTATGGCCATCTGGGAAATGGGCTTACTGTGTGGAACCGGCTGGAGGAAGAACACGGGGACTACAAAACAGTGGCCCACATCGCCCCGGACCGCACGGTGACGATTTACGATGAGGAAATGCCCCAGACGGTGCGGGATGAAATCCAGCGGATCGCTGATTCTTCGGAAATGACGATTTCCGCCACCCAGGACGCGCCGGTGTTCGCTGTGCCGCCCAGAGCGCAGGAACCACCCCAAAAAGAAGAACCGGCAGACCCCTACCCGGAGCTGGCCGCCCAGGTGTTGCGCTTTGTGGGAGAGTTTGACGGTTCACGCATGGACTATGGCGAAGATGACGCTCAGGCGGTGGAGAATATCGCCCAGCAGCTCCATGACCCTGTTCAGCGGGAGGAAATCCGCAGACTGCTTCAATCCTTCCTGGACCATGCGGACCCGGAAGAAGAAATCGCGGTGGACATCTCCCTCTGTATGGAGCAGATCGCGGAGCTGCCCCCGGCCCTTTCCCCGGAACAGGCGCAGATAGCAGAAATCGCCGGTTATCTGGAGGAGGCCGGATATGCGGTATCCAGCGAACTGGTCGAAGAAGGTTTGATGGATTACCGTGCCCATGGCGGCAAAGGTAACAGCCAGGATGTTGCCGACTTCATTGAGCGAGGCTTTTTGTCCGAGGAGCCGGAACTTGCTTCTCTGGAGATCGCCAAAGAGTTTATCAACGATTTCTGCGTGGCCGAGTATGGCAGCCCAGCAGATTTCAGCGATTTGGAAAAGGTGGGCATTGCCTACACTACCGTCACCGATGAGGAAATCCCCATCCAGGTCAATGCAGATTTGGTCCATTACCGCATTGAGCGTTACCTGGACGGGCAGTTTTTGGAGCGCAGGCAGTATGAGAGCCTGGATGAACTCATCCAAAACGAGCTGGCCGAACTGGATTTTGATGACCTCATTTCCGTTTCCGATGGAGAACTGGAATCCATCGGTGCCACGCCGGAGCAGGGGTCAGATGGCTATTTCTTACTCAGCCGCCTGAAAGATGACTGTGAATATTTCCTTGGCGCTGGCGGACGGGCGGAAAAGCACCTGTGGGCTGGGAACGTGCGGGAACAGATCGCAAAAATGCGGGAACTTTATGCTGCCCTGCCAGATGAACCGGAATGGCTCACCATGGAGGACATCGACCGTTACGCCCAGCGCATGGAGCCGCCTTACGAAGTGGTGGTGTACCATCATTTTGAAAATGGGGTTGATGAACGGCTGGATTACCAAACGCTGGCGGAGGCCGAACAAGCTGCGCAAAAATATGTGGCCGGCACTATGGAGGGCGAGGATGGCTTTGCCTATGATGGCGCGGGTATCTATGACCTTCAGGAGAACAGATGGCTGCGGGTTTACGGGAACTTCCCTGATGAACGAGCCATTGAGCAGGCAAAACAAGCCCCTGCCGCAGAGGAACAGCCAGCCAGCCCAGAGCAGGCCGATTTACAGCCTAAAAAAGAAGAAGCACTCCCCCTGCCGCCGAAGCGCCCCCGCCGTGAGCGCATTACCTTCACCACTCTGCACCCGGAGATCCCAAGGGACCAGCGCCATGATTTCCACATCACCGACGACGCCTTGGGCCACGGCACCCCCAGCGAGAAATACGCGGCCAATGTTGCCGCCATCCGCACCTTGAAGCAGATTGAGGCGGAGGAACGGCTGGCCACACCCGAAGAACAGGAAATCCTATCCCGCTATGTGGGCTGGGGCGGCCTTGCAAACTGCTTTGAACAAACCAGCCCCCATTATGAGGAACTGAAATCTCTGCTGGATTCGGAGGAATACGCAGCGGCCAGGGCCAGCTCCCTCACCGCCTTTTACACGCCGCCTGTGGTCATCCGGGGAATCTATAAGGCCCTGTCCCAGATGGGCTTTACCCAGGGCAACATTTTGGAGCCATCCTGCGGCACCGGCAATTTCCTTGGCTTGCTCCCCACAGATATGGCGGGCAGCAAAGCCTATGGCGTGGAGCTGGATTCCATTTCCGGGCGGATTGCGGGCCAGCTTTACCAGAACGCCAGCATTTCCGTGAACGGCTTTGAAACCGTGCAAATGCCCGACAGCTTTTTTGATGTGGCCGTGGGCAACGTCCCCTTTGGGGATTTCAAGGTGCTGGATAAGCGGTACGACAAGCACCACTGGCTCATCCATGACTATTTCTTCGGAAAGACGCTGGACAAGGTACGGCCCGGCGGTATTGTGGCGTTCATCACCAGCAAGGGAACTCTGGACAAGGAAAACTCCGCTGTCCGCAAATACCTGGCCCAGCGCGCCGACCTCATTGGGGCCATCCGCCTGCCGGATAACACCTTCAGGCGGAATGCCGGAACGGAAGTGACCAGCGACATCATTTTCCTGCAAAAGCGCGACCACATCACCGATTTGGAGCAGGATTGGGTTCATTTGGACACAGATGAAAACGGAATCCGCATGAACCGCTATTTCGTGCAGCACCCGGAGATGATTCTGGGCGACATGGTGATGGAATCCACCCGGTTCGGGCCGGACAGCGCCTGCAAAGCCCGCGAGAGTGAAGATTTATCCGATCAGCTTGCCAATGCCATCCAGTTCTTGCAGGCCGAGATCAAGCCCTACGAGCTGGAGGAACTGGACGAGGAGGAAGATCGCTCCATCCCTGCCGACCCCACAGTGAAGAATTTCAGCTACACGATTGCAGATGGGCAAGTATACTACCGAGAAAACAGCCTCATGCACCCGGTGGAAGTCTCCGTCACGGCGGAAAACCGTATCCGTGGCATGATCGAGCTGCGGGAATGTGTCCGCAGGCTCATTGAGTACCAAACCGAAGGCTACCCGGATGAGGATATTGCAGCCGAGCAGCAAAAGCTCAATGTTCTTTACGACAGCTTTACCGCCAAGTACGGCCTGATTAACAGCCGGGGCAACAAGCTGGCCTTTTCGGAGGACTCCAGCTACTGCCTTCTCTGCTCTCTGGAGGTGTTGGATGAGCAGGGCAACCTAAAAAGAAAAGCCGATATGTTCACCCGGCGCACCATCCGGCCCCATGTGGCTGTTACCAGCGTGGATACGGCCAGTGAAGCATTGGCGGTGTCCATCTCGGAAAAAGCCCGTGTGGATATGGACTATATGGCGGAGCTGTCGGGGAAATCCCCGGAGGAACTGGAACAGGAACTTGCCGGGGTGATTTACCGGGATATTCGCTGCGCGGAGAACCCGGAGGACATCCTGCCTCCTTTGGCCGATCTGAGCCGCTATCCTCTTGTCACAGCGGATGAGTACCTTTCCGGGAAAGTGCGCCAAAAGCTTCGCATGGCAAAAGCCTTCCTGGAAGTGGTCCCCGATCATCAGAAAGAAGCCGCCCGCAGGAATGTGGAGGCTTTGGAGGCCGTCCAGCCCCAGGACCTGGGCGCTGGAGAAATTGGCGTGCGCATTGGCGCGAACTGGGTGCCCGTCGAGGTGTACCAGCAGTTCATGGTGGAGCTGCTCACCCCCAATTACTATGTGCGGGACCGTATCAGAATCCTGCGCTCTGAAGCCACCGGCCACTGGAGTATCCGGGAGAAAAACGCCGACCGCAGCAATGTAAAGGCCAATACCACCTACGGCACCAAGCGGATGAGCGCCTACCACATCCTGGAGCAGACCCTGAATCAGAAGGATGTGCGGGTATTTGACTATATTGAGGACGAGAACGGCAAGAAAAAGCCTGTCCTCAACAAAAAGGAAACCGCGATTGCCCAGGACCGGCAGGAGCTGATTAAGCAAAAGTTTATCGGGTGGGTCTGGAAAGACATCGACCGCCGGGAACTGCTGTGCCGCATTTACAACGAAACCTTCAACGGCGTCCGCCCCCGTGAATATGATGGGCGGCACATCCGGTTTGAGGGCATGAACCCGGAAATTTCCCTACGGCCTCATCAGATCAACGCGATTGCCCATATCCTTTACGGCGGGAATACCCTGCTGGCCCACGAGGTGGGGGCGGGCAAGACCTACGAGATGGTGGCCGCTGCCATGGAGATGAAGCGTTTGGGCCTTTGCACCAAGTCGCTGATCGTGGTGCCAAACCACATCACCGAGCAGTGGGCGGCGGAATGGCTCCAGCTCTATCCCAGCGCCAACATTTTAGTCGCCACGAAGAAAGACTTTGAAACCCAGAACCGCAAGAAGTTTTGCAGCCGCATTGCCACCGGGGACTATGACGCCATCATCATCGGGCACTCGCAATTTGAAAAAATCCCCATGAGTGTGGAGCGCCAGCAGGCCATTTTGGAGCGCCAGATTGAGGAAATCCTGGAAGGAATCGAGCAGGCCAAGGCGCAGAAGGCAGAACGCTACACGGTCAAGCAGATGGAGCGCACCCGGAAATCGCTGGAGGCAAGGCTTGCCAAGCTCAACGACCAGAGCCGCAAGGATGATGTGGTCACGTTTGAGCAGCTCGGCGTGGACCGGCTTTTCATTGATGAGAGCCATTATTTTAAGAACTTGTTTTTGGCGACAAAAATGCGGAATGTGGGCGGCATTGCCCAGACCGAGGCTCAGAAAAGTTCCGACCTCTTTATGAAGTGTCAGTACCTGGACGAGCTGACGGGTGGGCGCGGCGTGATATTTGCCACCGGCACCCCCATTTCCAACTCCATGGTAGAGCTCTACACCATCCAGCGGTACTTGCAGTACCGGCTCCTGCAGGAGATGGGCCTGATCCACTTTGACGATTGGGCGAGTAATTTTGGGGAGACTGTCACTGCCATCGAGTTATCGCCGGAAGGCACCGGCTACCGGGCAAAAACCCGGTTTGCTAAGTTTTATAATCTGCCGGAGCTGATGGCCGCTTTCAAGGAGGTGGCTGACATCCAAACAGCGGATATGCTCAAACTTCCCGTGCCCAAAGCCAACTTCCACACGGAAGTGATCCAGCCCTCGGAGCTTCAGAAAGAGATGATAAAGGGGCTGGCGGAACGGGCTGAGAAGATTCGCGCCGGAGGGGTTGACCCCCATGTGGACAATATGCTGCGCATTACCAACGATGGAAGAAAACTGGCGTTGGATATGCGGCTGATTCAGCCCCTGGCCCCGGATGACCCCAATGGCAAGGTGGCTGTCTGCGCCCGGAATGTGTTCCGCATCTGGGAACAGACCAAAGAAAAACGCTCTGCCCAGCTTGTGTTCTGCGACCTGTCCACCCCTACCACCGATGGCTCGTTCAGTGTTTATGACGACCTAAAAAAGAAACTGATGGACGCCGGTATCCCGGAGGAGGAAATCGCCTTTATCCACACGGCAGACAGCGAAGCCAAAAAGAAGGAGCTGTTTTCCAAGGTGCGCTCCGGGCAGGTGCGGGTGCTGCTGGGTTCCACGGCCAAGATGGGCGCGGGCACCAATGTGCAGGACCGCTTGATTGCCCTGCACGATTTAGACTGCCCCTGGCGGCCTTCCGACCTGCAGCAGCGGCTGGGGCGTATCGTCCGCCAGGGAAATGAAAACGAGGAGGTGGAAATCTATCGCTATGTCACCGAGGGCACTTTTGACGCTTACCTCTACCAGCTTGTGGAGAACAAGCAGAAGTTTATCGCACAGATTATGACCAGCAAGGCCCCTGTCCGCGTAGCGGATGATGTGGACGAAACTGCCCTCAGCTATTCGGAGATCAAGGCGTTGGCCACTGGCAACCCGCTTATCATTGAAAAGTGCAACCTGGATATGGAGGTGGCGCGGCTGGGTATGCTGAAAGCCAGCCACTTGAATCAGGTATATGCCCTGGAGGAGCTGGTGTACCGCAAGTACCCAGAGGAGATCACCCGGCTCACGGGGCTGATTGCGGGTTATGAGAAGGATGTGGCGCTGGCGGCGGCCCACCCCAAGGCTCAGGAAGGCTTCTGCGGTATGGAGGTGGAGGGCAGGCACTACACCGAAAAAGAGGACGCTGGCAAGGCCATCATTGATGTTTGCACCCGCATGACTGGCTCCGACGCTGTTCTTTTGGGGCAGTACCGGGGCTTTTCCATGGTGCTGGCCTATGATGGCAGGAGCAACGAGTACCGGATCACACTCAAAGGCACTCTTTCCCACACGGTGACGCTGGGGCCGGATGTGTTCGGCAATATCACCCGTCTGGACAACGCACTGGAGAACCTTGCGGGCAGCCTGCAGGCCGAGCAAAACAGCTTGGAGGAAACCAAAGCCCAGCTTGAAAACGCTCGTACCGAACTGGCTGCTCCCTTTGCCCGCGAGGAGGAACTTGCGGAGAAAACAGCCCGTTTGAAAGAGTTGAATATTCTGCTCAACATGGATGAGAAGGACAAGACCCTGCTGGACGATACCCCAGACGAGGGCGAGGAAGTGCCAGCCCGGAAGGTTGTGGAACTGGCACGGTAAAGGAGGATACGATGACCAACGAAGAATTGAATACCAGGCTCTATGAGAAAATGTTTACGGAACAGGAGCAGTTCCGGGATTGGCTGCTTTCCCAGCCGCCGGCTGAAATTTTGAACCACGCTTATGAGTACACGGTGCGGGAGGACATTTTGATGACCTTGGAAACCCGTGATTTGGAGGACGGGCAGGCCAGGGCGCTTTTGAAATCCGGCAAGCCCTTGAAGCAGATTTTTGAGCGATGGGAGAACCAGGAACCCTCTTATATGGATACGGTATGGGATACCGTCCAGGAACAGGCCAGGGCCGCCGAAGCCAAACAGAAAGCCAAGGCACAGATGGAGCGGTAATCGCACATTTGCCATTGCGCTGCGGGGCAGGTATAGTATAATAAAAATCGTAACAAGGGGTGATGATAGATGGACGATAGCTACTGCCTGCTCCCGGAGCGCATTTCCGAGCAGTTTTCTGAAATCGACAGCGACATTGTGATGGATTTGGCGGCTGCCAGCCCGGAATATGCCAAGTTAAAGGCCCAGATGGAAGAACTGAAACGCCAAAATCCTGTGATTGGCGCTCTGCTGGAGGGCAAGGGAGAACTTTCTTTTACTGCTGAGGAGCATGAAGCCTGGAAGGAATTTATCCGGCTGTATATGCGGGCCGATAATATGGAACGGGAACACATCTACTTCCGGGGCCACGCAGACGGTTTTGCCTATCTGAAGAAAATCGGCGCTTTCAAAACGGAATAGTTCTTTAGGCGGCATGGAGAAATCCATGCCGCTTTTACATACCAAAATTCATTCGAACCCAAAAAAGGTTTTGTAGAAAATAAGTTTTTACGGATTACAAGTAAAAACTATTGATATTCTTGGAGTTTTTGGCTATAGCTTAAAGCTGCCGCCCAAAACTGCACATTCCCCATTCATATCTGCATATAAATCGCAAAAGTATATGCAGAAAAGGGCCGATTGGAGCAATCCAGTCGGCTTTTTTCATATCTGAAAAGAGTACAGCCCCCTTTACATAGTCAGCTACCCCACGTGGGGCGGCTAATCTACGGCTATGTAAAGGGGGCTGTATTTTTTTATGCCTTTTTACGATTCAGAAGCCATCGAACGGGCAAGGCAGGTGGATTTGCTCACCTACCTGCAGACCTGCGAACCCCAGGAGCTGGTCCATGTGTCCGGCAATGTCTACTGTACCAAGACTCATGACAGCCTGCGGATCTCCAACGGAAAGTGGTGCTGGTTTTCCCGTGGGATCGGCGGTTACAGCGCGCTGGACTATCTCATCAAGGTCAACGGCTATTCCTTTTTGGAGGCTATGGAAACCATCTCCGGCAGGGCGGCCATCCCGCCGCCTTCCTTCGTGCCGACGCCGAAGGAGGAAAAGCCTAAGCACCTGCTTCTGCCCCAGGCCGCCCCAGACAACCGGGCAATGATGGCCTATCTCAAGGGCCGGGGCATTGACCAGGAGATTTTGGACTACTGCGTCCAGACCGGGCGGATTTATGAGAGCCGGAACAAAGGCCACAGCAACGTGGTTTTTGTGGGCTTCGACAAGGACGGCAAGGCGCGGTTCGGCTGCCTGCGGGGAATCAGTGAAGCCCGGTTCCACGGGGATTTAAGCGGCAGTGATAAGCACTTTTCCTTTGCCCTGCCCGCCTGCGTGGATAATCCGGCGGTCCATCTATGC
This sequence comes from Allofournierella massiliensis, assembly GCF_004345265.1. Classification (GTDB taxonomy): domain Bacteria; phylum Bacillota; class Clostridia; order Oscillospirales; family Ruminococcaceae; genus Allofournierella; species Allofournierella massiliensis. Next base: position 4,438 of record NZ_SLUM01000032.1, on the reverse strand, counting down.
GAGTGCGCCATTGATGTCATGTCCTACGCCACGCTCTGCAAGCTGGACGGGATCGACTGGCGGCGGCACAATCTGTTGTCCCTGGCCGGGGTGTATCAGCCGAAGAAAAAGATGGAGGAAAGCAAGCTGCCGGTGGCCCTCACCCGGTTTTTGGAGGACCACCCCCATGTGAAAACCATCTATCTCCATCTGGACAATGATACCGCCGGCAGGCTGGCGGCCAAGGCGATCATGGCTGTCATGCCGGAAGGCTACCGGGTGGAGAACAAACCCCCGCCCCGTGGAAAGGATGTGAATGATTTTCTGTGCCACCGGCTGGGGATTCCCATTCGGGGCAGCCACAGCAAAGAGCCGGAGCGGTGAGTTGCCGGTTTCCCAGCTTCGACAGATTCTCCCTCTTGCAAATTGTTATCATATATGTTAACATTAAAGCAGTGAGGTGAGAGTATGGATGAACTGCGTAAACGGCAGAAAATCATATCCCAGCTTGTGGAGGCCCGTCTGGAACAGGGCATTTCCCAGGCAGAGCTGGCCAGACGGCTGGGAATCCAGCGTTCCGGCATTAACCGCCTGGAAAGTGGGACACAGAACCCCACGCTTGATATGATCTTAAAAATCGCCTCGGCGCTGGGGAAGGATGTTTCACTGGAACTAAACGACAAGGAGGAGCCTATGAGTCATGTTTACAGTCTCCGCATTTATGATACGGAGCTAATGCGCTTTTCCATGGAAAAGCAGGGCTTGTCCGGCCTTGTGGCTGAAATCTTATACACCAACGAGGAGCAGGCCCATTTGCTGCCTTTGGATATGGAGCGCACCGGCGAGGGCGTCATCCATTGGCTGGAGCGGCGGGTTATCCCTAAAAACCGCGCCTTTGTGGACGAGATTCTGAAAACCCTTGGCCTCAGCCATAACGACACGAAGGGAATCATCGACGTGTGCAAGGGGCTGTCGCTGAACGACAGCTATTGGGTGGTGCCGGAAGGATTTGAAGGGAAATTCTCCCAATACAATCTTTACGAAAACCGCTTTTCCGAGATACTGGCGCTGGTGGCCTATACCGGCGCAGGCGGGAGCCGGCAGGCATTTACCACGTCCCCGGAGCTGACCACAGGCGGTATGCTGCCCAAGGCGTGGCGCTATGTGGACCACGATGGGATTTATCTCTATAAGGGCGGCACGACCGGCGCGTCCAATACGGGCCGGGAACCGTACTGCGAGTATTATGCTTCGCAGATTGCGGAAACCATGCGTCTGAACGCCGTGCATTATGACCTGGAGAACTGGAAAGGCATTACCGCCTCTAAGTGCGCCCTGTTTACCAACATCGACACGGCCTATATCCCCATCGGGCGCATTGTCCGAACCGGGGGCATTGCCGCCTGCCTTGCCTACTACGACAAGCTGGGGCCGGAGTTTTCCGAGCAAATCCGCAGTATGCTGGTGTTTGACGCCCTGATCTACAATGAGGACCGCCACTTTGGAAACTTTGGCGTCCTGCGGGATAACCACAGCGGCAACATCATCGCGCCCGCCCCCATTTTTGACAACGGGCTGTCCCTGTTCTGCTATGCCGGTAAGGAAGATTATGCGAACCTGGACGAGTACGCCAAAACCCGTTCCAACCCGTATAATATCTCCTATGAGGAAGTGTGCGCGGAGGTCATGGGGCCAAAGCAGAAAGAGCAGCTCCGCCGCATGATCGGGTTCCGGTTCAAGCGCCATGAAAGCATTAATCTGCCGGAAGAACATTTGCAGGCTATTGAGAAGCATTTGGAGGGCCGGGTGCGTAAGCTGCTGGCAATCCCCACCCGTCATCTGAAACAGGAGAAGGCGCGGTAAAAACGAATATCTTTTTTGGAGAGCGTTCTGAAAATGGACGCTCTTTTTTGCTACCCATTTTTAGAGAGGAGCGTGAGCGATGAACCATTATGATGTTACCATCCGGGAAACGCTGGAGGTGAAAATGAAGGTGGCGGCAAACAGCCGGGAGGAGGCCGAGCAGTTTGCCAGGGACCAATGGAAACGCGGCGAGGTCGTTCTGGACGCCAGCCATTTTACCGGCGTGGAGTTCCATGCCAAGCGGTATTCCCGTGACCGGGGCGAGCGATGAGTTCTTTTTTCGCCTGTCCCAGATTCCCCGCAGGGGAATGGAATGTAGCTGTACCAGCAAGCATCGCCTTTGTGATACCACAAAGGCCGCTTGTTAGGGGGAACGCCCCCTAATACCCCTTTTGAAAGGATGGAGGTTTTCATGGAAGGATTGTTTTTTGCCATTGGATTTCTGCTGGGCGGTGTGGTCGGCGTGCTGATTATGTGCCTGCTTCAAATCAACCGCATAGGCAGAAAGGAGGATTCAGAAGAATGAGAAAACGCAACGTACACGTCCAGTTCTGGCTGGACAAAAAAGAGGCGGAAGCCTTTAACAAGAAAGTAAAACGCAGCGGCCTTTCCCGCGAGGCGTACCTGCGCCATCTGGTGAACGGCCTGGTTCCCCAGGACGCGCCGCCGCCCGCCTACTACGACTTTATGCGGGAGCTTCACCGGATCGGCGGCAACCTCAACCAGATCGCCCAGAAAGCCCATGTGCTGGGCGTCATTGATGAGCGCCGCTACGATGAGGAAATGCGGAAGTTTGACCAGCTTGTCCGGGACATCACCAAAGCGGTGATCCTTCCCCGCGCTATGGAGTAACTTTGGCTACCACATCCATCTGGCGGGTGAACGGCTGGCTGGGCAAGGTCCTCATCTATATCGAGAATCCAGATAAGACCGAAAATCCTGATTTCTTTGAAAAGCAGGATATGGATGGCAAGGAGGCCCAGGGCCTATCCGATGTGATCGAGTATGCCGTCCAGCAGCAAAAAACAGGCAAGGCGGTGGAAAGCGAAGGCGAAACGGTCATGCGGCAGTTTGTTTCCGGGGTGAATTGCAGCCCCTCTACTGCCCGCGATGAGATGATAGCGGTAAAAAAGCGGTTTGGAAAGGAGGACGGGACTGTGGCCTACCACGGCTATCAGAGCTTTGCCCCCGGCGAGGCTACGCCGGAGCTGGCCCATGAGATCGGCCTTGCCCTGGCAAAAAAGCTGTGGGGTGAAAAATACCAGGTGCTGGTGGCTACCCATCTGGACAGGGAAAATCATCTGCACAATCATTTTGTAGTGAACACGGTTTCCTTCGTGGACGGCATCAAGTACCATCGTACCGAGCAGGATTATTTCGATATGCAGCGGGAATCCGACCGGCTGTGCCGCGAGTATGGGCTTTCTGTCATTGAGAACCCCCAGCGGGGAAAATCCAAGCACTACGGGGAATGGCGGGCCGAGCAGGAAGGCCGCCCCACCTATCTCTCCCTCATCAAAGCCGATGTGGATACTGCCATCCGTCAGTCTATGACGGAACGGCAGTTTTTTTATCATCTGCGGCAGATGGGCTACGACGTCAAGGTGGGCAAGGATATTACGGTCCGCCCGCCGAATTACCCCCGTGGACGCAAGCTCATGCGTAACTTTGGCGAGGACTACTCGATGGAGAACATCCGCAGGCGGATTTTAGCCCAGCGCCGCCCCCAGCGGGAACACAGGCCGGAGCCGTTTCGGTGCAGGCTCCACGGAGATTTGAAACAGGTCAAAAAGGTGACGGGGTTCCGCGCCCTCTACTTCCACTACTGCTATCTGCTGGGGGTATTCCCCCAAAAGCAGAACCGCCCGCCCAGGCGGGTGCCTCATACACTGCGGGAAGATTTGATTCGGGCGCAGGAGCTTACCGACGAAGCCCGCCTTCTCTCCCGCCACCGCATTGACACCCTGGAGCAGCTTAACGCCTATCGGTCCGATGTGGAATCTCAGCTTGCCGGCCTGACGGAACAGCGGAAAAGCCTGTACCGGAAACTTCGCACCAAGGCAGTGCTGGCCGACCCAGCCCAGCAGGAACACATTCGGGCTGAGATCTCCAAACTATCTGCGCAGATCAAGGAGCTGCGCCGGGAGGTGAAGCTGTGCGGGGATATTGCCCTGCGCTCCACTTCCATCAAGGATAAGATACAGGCCGCCCGTGAGGAAGTCTCCGGCAGGGATGAGAAAGCCCGCCAGGAGCCGGAGCAGGGCCGGGCGGCTCCCCCAGGAAGGAGATGATTTTCGATGTATAACTCAGGCGACGCGGCGGAGCAAGTGGTACGGATGAGCCTGGAGGGTGCTGAATTTGCCCTCAAGATCACCGGCACTGCCGCTAAAAATCTGGCCGCCGCCCTTTACACGGTTTTGAAAGACCAGAAAAAGACCAAGGGCAAAGCCCGTATTGAGGCTATGCTGCGGGAAAAGCGCCCCTTAAAGGTTTACACCATCAAGAAGTCTGCAAATAAAAAGTCAACAGGGAATTGAGGAAAGTTTGCAACCTTAGTAGGAGGCGAAAGAGAGCAAAACAAAAAGACCGCCGCGCA
>NZ_SLUM01000031.1 GCF_004345265.1 Allofournierella massiliensis | reverse complement strand
ACCGCTCAGTGGCAGGATTTTCTTCGTTCTGTTACCTTCACTGTATATGATCCTATGAGCATCAGCTCCGCCGGTGTTCAGGGAGGCACAGAAGTATTCTGGTACGCCGATGAAGATCTTTGGAACGCCAATATGATCTACAACGGCACAACCGGCCATTTCTACTCCTATGTGAGCAAGTACAACAATGGAACCGGAAAAACCGTAGACTGGTATCAGGCTCGCAGCCAAGCCAGCAGTATGTACTGCGCTCCATTGGACACCTACGGCTATCTGGCCCATATCACCACTGCAGATGAACAAGCTCTGATTGAAGATCTGCTGGAAGATTCCTTCGGCTATATTGGAGCGTACCGGTATAATGACCAGTCCACTGAATGGTATTGGATCGATGGTCCTGCATCTGAAACCAGTACTCCATTCTTCAAAGACGGCCAACTGCAGTGGGGGTTCGCAAAATGGGCACCTGGTAAGCCGAATGGCACAAACCAGGCTGTCCACTACAGTGATAGTGCCGGTGGTTGGGAAAATGTTGAACGCGCCCACGAATGTGACGGCTTTGTGGTTGAATGGGGCGACGAAACTCACAATAGCCTGCGTCCGACAAATCACAGCGTATCGGACAGCGACCGAATCGGCACCCAAGTGAGCTATCAGGGCAAGGTGGAGATTAACGCCACTGTTCTGGACGGCTCCAAGCTGTACGACAAGACCGAGCTTATGCCGGTCATCACCGTAAACAGTGATACCATCAGTAATCCCGCCCAATATGTTCAGGCTACAATTACCTGCGCTACCCCCAGCGCAGCTTACCCGCAGCGCACCATCGCCGCATCTGCAAGCAGCGGCAGTGGCGTAATCAATGCGGGCACCTACACGGTAAAGCTGAGTCTGACTCAGGCGGGCATCAACGCCGGTTACTACCTGACCGGCGATCTGGACGGCACACTGATTGTCAAAAAGCGTCCGGTCAACCTGTACAGCCATGACAACAACAAGGTGTACGACAAGACCAGCGATGCAACCATCAACAACATCAAGTTTGAGGGGCTGACAGCTACCAGCGGCGTGGTGAGCGGCGACACTGTAACCCTCTCCACCACTACTGCTACCGGTTATTACACCAACGGCAGCGTAGGTGTGGTTGACCGGGGCAGCTACTCCATCCGGCGCACCAGTCCTCTTTCTTTGTCCAGCAATCCTTACTCCAACTACTACATTGGCAACGAGGATTACACCGGCAGTATTACGGCCCGCCCGCTGACTGTACACAGTCGTTACCTGGACGATCCGAACAATGCCCGGAACATCAAAGCCTACGATGCGACTACTGCCGCCACCATTGGTGACATTCTGATCGATAACATTGTAGACGGCGATGCCGTTTGGGTGGATAAGAAGACCTATGCCGGTACTTACGCTACCGCAAACGCTGGTGAAACCTTAGACGAAAATGGCCACACCTTGCCGGATCGGTTCCTGAAGCTGAAGGAAAACACCATCACCCGAACCGACCCCATCAGCCTGGTAAACGACCCCAGCGGCAACTACTACATTGCTCAGGAGATTTATTCCGGTGCGATCTACCGCGCTTCGCTCACCGCTCAGGTAGGCAGCAGCCGCACCATGTATGGTCAGCCGGTGGATTACGGCGAAGCAGGAAAGCCCTGGCATGACACTGTACCCTACAAGGCAAATACCGCCGCCACGGAAGGCTGCTGGCTGAAACTGGACGGACTGAAGGGCGCAGATACCCTCACTGCTGACTATGGCAAGAGCAATTTCTCCATTCTCGGCGCTCCCGATCTGATCGTTGACGAAACGACGCCAGTTGGTATGTACAAGCTGACCTATACCGGCCTGACGGAAGCCAACTACCCGGTTTTGAGCAACTACATTGTTGCTGTACTGGATGGCACCCAGGAGGTATACGCCCGTGAAATCCGCCTCACAGTGGAGGATTCCGACCGGTATGTAGAGGACGAAAGTCTCCCCGAAACCCATGTGACCTTCGATCTGCTGGCGGATGACGGCGAAACCTATGCCGCACTGGGTTCCAATGCGGATGTTCTTTATAAGGATATGCCACTAAAAAACGGTGACACTGTGCAGAGCGTGGTGCTGGTCAAGGAAAAAGGCAGCGAAAGCACCGTCAGTCTGGCCGATAGCACTGGCAGCAAGCTGGTGGCCGAGATTGAGGAAAACGGCACAAAGAAAACACAGTACACAAACGACAGCATCCCGCTGGTAAGTGATTGGTTTATGGGTTGCCCGGCCAAATATCTTGACCTGGAGCATGACCAGAGCATCTATCCCTGCGATTGGTGTGAGCAGTATCACGGCTTCGAGCTGGGTACCGACCACTGGAAAGTGACCGGCTATGCCGTTGCCGTGAACCAGGATGCCAGCCAGAACTCAACGCTGACTGTGGCTACTGTGGAAAATCCTCTGGGTGAACAGGTACAGAATTACAGCCTGCGCTATGTGGCAGGCAGTATCACCGTCCACCCGGAACTGCGATTCCAGCTGAAGGCCACTGTGCCGCTGTATGTCTGCATGTATGGCTACGCCGGTGACGGCGAGGTGGTGGAGCCGACCAATTACGGCATCACCAACTACTCCAACGGCAAAATCCAGATCACCGATATTGATGTTTCCAACAACGGCTGGAGCATCGTGGACAAGCCGCAATCCGAGCTGAAACGCGGTGAACTATCCATGAAGTTGGATGACACTCAGCTGGTTATGGGCCACAACACACCCCGCACTCCCTGGATCATTGATCCGGGCCGGGATGCCGACGGCAACGAATCCGGTACGGTACTGCCGCTTCCCCTGCTCTGTAACATGGCAGGCGGTAACGTAAATGACCGGCAGGAAGCGTTCCTTACCCGTGTAACCTACACCATTGCGGAATATGGCATTACTATCCCTGGCGAAACTGATGTTGAGATCGGGGATGTAATCGACGGTCAGCCCACCACTCCGGTCATCGGACAGAAGTAACCTACGCCACATTTTCATCGCTCCCCCTGATTTTCAGGGGGATTTTTTATTGTTCAGCCTTTTCGGCTGCTAAACCTGGTATAACGCTGCTCGCGTTATATAAATAAAAATTGAAAAAGGAGCGAATCACAATGAACAAGAACACCAACACCTGGAAAAAAGCCCTGAGCGGTATCTGCGCCCTGACCATGGTCCTCGGTATCGCAGCCTCCCCGGCCTACGCCATGGAGGACATGACGGAGCCGAACATGAGCATCACCAATCATCCCAACAGCATGATCCCCACCAAACTGGTCACGCCGGTGGGCAATAAAGCGTTCTACAAAGTGCAGGACGGCAAGGTGATCTACGCTGACCGAGATGACGGCACCGGCTGGCAGGCCGTTCCGAGCGCCTACATCAAAGGCAGCGAGTACAATGTGGGCAACGTGGACTACGGCGCTTACTTCGTGGGTGCGGATGAAGTGGTGTTCGTCCCCCTGAGCGAATGCCGCGCTGAGGATGACGGCACCTACACCTATCACCACGGCACTAAAGACAGTGCCACCGTATCGGAAGATGTGGACACCGCCACCAATGCCGATCCCAGCATGGGCACCAATTTCTATGTGAACATCGAGAACGGTCTCGACCCCGACGGCAGCACCAGCGAGGAAGTAGTTTCCGGCAAAACCGACGATGGCCGTGTGGAATACGAAGTGACCATCGCCACCAAGGCAACCTATCAGTTGAAAGCAACTGTCCCCATGTATGTCTGCATGTACGGCTACCGGGGCACCGGTAACATCATTGCTCCCGACTCTGATGCCTATCAGTTGAAAAATTACTCCACCAGCAATTCCGGTGCTAGCGCCACCATCGTGGACATCACCAAAGTAACCCATTACGCGAAAATTTACGACGAGAACCACAGCGATGATACCCTGTTCTCCATCAGCTACGACAGCCGGGAAAAGAAGTACACCTACTGGTACTCCAACCCCGCTTTCATGTCGGACGGCAAAACCCCCAATCCCGACTGGCAGGAGCCGGAAAACTATCTGGTGCTGACCGACAAAAACATCAACGCCAGCGGTCAGTGCTATGTGATCTTCATTGATGGCAAGTGGGACTTCAAGGTTGCCGGTGTTCTGGAGGGTGATGCGCTGAAGGAAACCGTAACCGCGATTGATCCCAACCATCCCCTGAGCAGTGATCTGGTGTATGGCGAATGGAACTTCGGTACTGATTTTGTTGTGGGTGCTTCTCAGGAAGGCGGCAAGGACACCGGTCTGGCCCTGAAGGTCAGCGAACTTCAGGCCGAGCCTGCAACCTGGCGTTTGGTTGATACCAGCACCAAAGCTGCCGATATGAAGCGTGGCGAACTGGCCATGAGCCTGGCTCCCGAAACCGCTATCTCCAACGCATCTGCCATTGATCTGTCTACCGCCAGTGCCCCCATCGACATCACTGAGCGCGGCTGGTTCCTGGCTGCTCCCCAGCTGGGCGAGGATGGCACTGTAAGTGATGAGGAAGCAACCACTCTGGGCGTTACCGCGAAAGCCCAGATGGCCGGCGGCAATGTCAACGATTCCGGCTGCACCAGCGTGGTCAAAGTGACCTACACCATGACCCCCGCTTTTGGTATTGCGGACGGCGAAACCAATACGGTCACGGGCGATGGCGTAACCAGCAACCGATAAGATCTGATGACTCTTCCGGCAGAAATCTGCCGGAAGAGTTCTTTTTTGTGTGAGGTATGTATGAAAAACACTGAAACGCGCGCCAAAGCATCCAACAAACGTATTCTGGTGCTTCTGCCCCTGATCATTGTGCTGCTGCTTGGCTGTATTGTCTGGATCAAAATGAATCCTCAGATTTTTCATTCTGATGTGCGGCAGCTGGAAAATCAGATTAAAGCAGAATTGGGGCAGCTGGAGGATAAAAGCAATGATGAGATCCAAGCTGCACTCAACGAGGTCGTCACAGAAGGCAGTCTGAGCATTTCCATTAACGCACATCCAGTATTCCCCACTGGCGATTCGAACGGCAGTCTTAAGATCGAGAACGGGCCGCAGAACTTATACGCACAGCAGGTTATCATCACGCTGGATGACACCGGCGAGGAAATTTACGATTCCGGCTATATGCCAGTGAACAGCCACATTCAGCAAGACAAGCTGGAGGTTGATCTTGCTCCGGGCGATTATGCAGCCACCGCTGTTTTTACCGCTTTTGATGTAGACTCTAACATCACGGTTGGACAGGCCGTAGCACAACTGAAAATTACTGTTTTAAATTAAGGAGGGATTTCGTTGAAGCTCAAAACTTATCTTGCCGGTCTGCTTGCAACGCTTGCAGCCTGCGCTTTATTCACGTTTCCGGTCTGGGCTGCGGAAGATCTCCCGGTGGAACAAGCCAGTGAAAGGGGCGCAACAATTTCCAGTGAAGTCGATATCGCTTCCAATCATTCTCCCAAAATGAGCACCCAATATTTCATGTACATTCCTCCTGATCCGGTATATGAGATGCCGAAGATGGGCGATGAGAGTATTGGACAGCGACAGTTGATTTTCATTGCATTGGGTACCGGATTCGGTTATCTGGGCGTTCACTTTTACGCTCAAAAGCGACACCATGAATAGAGCATTATTTTTGATTCGAATCATCCTGATGTGCTGCTGCCTTTGTGCCAGTATCCTGATTTGTTCAAATTCCTATCGCACTTGGAAAACAGTAAATACTGCCAACACTTTGGTTTCCATTTATGAGAGTAACGCCGATTCTGAATTCTGGGACTGGTCCCATGGTCTGCTCGACATAAACCCGGACTATGTCGGCTGGCTTACAATTCCGGGCACAACGGTGGACGGGCCAGTAGTTCAGGGAAACGATAATACAGAATATCTTCGCACGGATTTCTTTGGCGAACCGGCCAGTTCCGGAACGCTCTTTATCGACGAAAATGCGGATATGAACACAAGTGGAAACTTTATTGTTTACGGTCATCTGATGCGTGACGGTACAATGTTCGCCGATCTGGCCCAGTACAAAAGCAAGGAGCTTTTTGAAACGAATTCTTTGGTGCGCTGGGAAACCCGCACAGGCATTCGCTATTACAAATTGTTTGCAGGTCTGATTGTTTCCGGAAGCGACTCTCCAATTCGTGCGTGGCTCAATAAGCAGACACCCGAACAGGAAAAGGAGATGCTGGACACAATTGCTCATTCTGCGTATTTCTATCAGGAAGATCTGCTGCGCAGTGGTCCTTATCTATTTCTCATTACCTGTGATTATCAAAAAGAAAACGGGCGTCTGGTTCTTGTGGCCAGCGCTCTGTAAAGGAGTGTTTTCTATTGGATTGTTAGACTTGCTGGCTTCTCTTCAGAGAGTCTTTATTTCCGATCTCTCACTTCGTTCAGAATGCCGCTGGCAGGCATTATGTGATCTTGCACAACTGCTAAAGCAACCGGAGCATTCATTGTATTCCCTGGAGGAATGGAGCGAAAGCATTTCCTACCTGATACACAAAAATATCCAGTTCCCCAGCTATGCGGACCTGGAGAAAACTTTACAACTTTTTCTATAACAATAAACTTGGGGGTTCGTAATGGAACCCCCATTTTTTTGAGGTAAACCATGCAACAAAACACGAAATCTTCCCCTCGCGTCTGGCTTTATGCGCGGCTTCCCGGTGATGAACTCGGCACACTGAATCAGCTGAATTTTCTGCGCCTGCGCGCTAATCTTCAAAACTGCACTATCGTCGGTACGAGCATTGATACCCGTCGAGGCTGGCTGCATCGTTCCGGTTACCGTGAAATGATGCGCCATGTAAAAAGCGGAGATGTGGATCAGGTTCACATTTGCCGGTTGGGCACGATCAGTCACTCCTCTTCTTTCCTGTACCGTTTTTTCAGATTGCTCTCTCTGCATCATGTAATCGCCTGTGCTGCTGAAGTCAGTTTGGCTTCCTGTGTCGGGTACTACCGGTTCGCACACAAGGCAGAGCAATACGCTCTCCGAAACGGGCTTTCCCTTCCCTGGTAGCCTTCTCTTCTCACGGCCAGCCCCTTCAATTCAGCTGCCTTTTCCCGCCCGGCCGCGTACCGCGCTGGGCGGGGCGCATTGTGCTGCGCACAATGCGAGCAAGCACGACAATATGCCGTCATTGGGCATATTATCACTTGTTAGGGTGTCCCCTAAAACCCCGTCCCCTTCTTCAGTTCACATGGCCGCCTTTTTGTGGTAATATAATGAAAAATATTCGAACGGGAGTTGATGATCCTTGCTGAAAATTTTCTTTGGAACTATGCCGGAGGCAATTTACAATACATCAATGTACTTTGACAATGTATATCTGGACAAGTGGATTACTGATCCGTTCGCCCAAAAAATCATCAAAGCCATTGACAAAGGTGAAGTTCTTAGTGCCAGTGCAATTAAAAGTAAAGCTTTAGGTGTAATCCCGGTGACAGGCTTATCTGGCGGTGTGAAGACCCTTCTATTGATTCGCAATGAACCTCAAAAAATATTCAACGCATCAACCTGCGGAGATAACTGTGCCCGCTGGATTTTGGAAATAGCAAAGGAATGCAAACAGGATGTGGTGATTAATCTTTACCACATCATGGATTTCGGTTCTAAACCTTTCGAATTGGAAATTTTGAACAATCATAAAATTATCCATAGCATGGAAGAGCTTGTCGAACCCGCAGGATTTTTTATTAAGGAGGGCATGATCACTTGAAAGGCTCTTATGATGTAAAAGTTTGGAATCGTCGAGTGCAGTACAAATTCACCATTCGCCGAAACCTCACTATTTTGCGCGGAGACAGCGCAACCGGAAAAACCACTCTAATTGATCTAATCGCTTCCTACCAAGCCAATGGTGCCCATAGTGGTGTATCCGTGCAATGCGATAAACCTTGTGTTGTTCTTTCTGCATTAAATTGGGAGCAAAACCTCTCTCTCATCCAAAACAGCATTGTTTTCATCGACGAAGGCGATCCTTTTGTTGCCACAAAAGAATTTGCTCGAGCGGCCCAAAAGAGCAACAACTATTATGTAATCGCTACTCGCGCAAGTCTTTTCAATCTTCCATACAGTGTAACCGAAATATATGGAATTCGTAATATATCCGGTAACCTTTATGAAGGGACAAAACGCCTTTATAGTCAGTTTTATCCTTTATATACAATACCTTCAAAGAACGAAAAGCCTGATCTTGTAATTGTCGAAGACGCTCACTCTGGCTTTGAATTTTTTTCCAAGATATGTAGCGACCATGGTATTCAATGCATCAGTGCAAAAGGGAAGTCTAACATTTACCCAGAAATTGTAAAACGCAGCCATAACGAAAAAATCCTAGCTATTGCTGATGGTGCAGCTTTTGGCCCTGAGATTGAACGTGTAGTAGCTTTACGAAACGTACGCTCCCTTAGCATTTATCTTCCCGAATCTTTTGAATGGATTATCCTGAAGTCCGGCGTGATTCCACAGAGAATTTCCATAAAGAACATTCTAGAATCACCTTCCGCTCACATCGAGAGCAGTGAATATTTCAGTTGGGAACAATTCTTTTCGGCCATTCTCATTCAAATCACCAATGACACCTATTTAAAATATCAAAAGTCGACACTGAATCCAGTCTATCTTCAAAAGAAGGAATCAGAGAAAATTCTTGACGTGATTGCTGAAACTACTTCCGCTTTTCTTTCTCCTATTGAACCCAAACAATAAACATTTTTGCCGACTGCTTTTGCGAGCAGTCGGCTTTTTATTACCTCGGAGGATATTCGCTTGAAACGTTTAAAAAAAGTAACCGTTCGCTTGTCTGAATCCGAATATATTCATTTGAAGGAGCAATCCTTTATAACTGGATTCAAGATGGAGCCTTTTATCAGAAGCCTTATTGAGGGGTGCAATCTTAAACCCAGTCCTCCCGACAGCTACAAGGATCTTGTGCGGGAACTATCCGCTATCGGAAATAATATCAATCAAATCACTCGTCTGGCCAACAGCGCAGGAAGCGTCTCTACTGCTCAAGCAGAACAACTTTCCCGTTTAATGCGTGAAGTTTGGACCAAAATACAAGAGTATGCTTGAGCTACTTTCGCATTGAATAAAGGACTTGTGTGTGATTAAAAAAAGCATTTGTTTGATTATTTATTATATTTACAACAACGAAATATTTTATTGTTGTTCTTTTTATAAAACTGTGATATTCTTTTGGTAATTATAAAGAAAGCTGGTGATTATATATGTTGACCTCTGAAACTGAAAAGAAGCGGACTCGCCGTTCACCTGAAGAACGTGCTGCGGATTTCGACGCTAAAATTGAAGCCGTAAATCACACAATTGCTGATCTCGAAGCGAAAAAGCAAGCTGCCGTATCCAGCTACGATGAAAAAATTGCTGCCGCGCGAAAACGCGTGAAAGTGTTGGAAGAAAAAAAGGCAGCGATCTTTGCCCCCAAGTCCAAGCGGAAAGTCCGGAAAACCAAAAAGCAGAAAATTCAGGATATTCTGAAACAGGCACAAAAAGCAGGTATGAATCCACAGGAAATCGCCGAGTGCCTAGGCATTGATTTTGAAGGATAATAAAACAATGGAAAAGCCTGCACCTTCATGCATTCATGCAGTCAGGAGCAGGCTTTTCTATGTTATATAGACAGCTTACCAATTTTATATATTGCTTTTCTTTTTTCCCAAATGCCGACAAATCTGATTGTACACCTGTTCGGTTGTGTAGGTTCTTTTCCCCTGTAAGCGTCCTAACTCGGCTTTCAGCACCATCGCCCGGTGCTCTAACACTGCATCACGTCGATTTTGCTCTTGCTCATAAGAAATGTGTGTGTTCACACCCATACTCAACTCTCCATTTTACACAATGCCGTTTTTCTGATAAGAGATTATCGAAGAGAATACATCTTTTGTCTATCCTTATCCAGAGCGGCAACCTTCAGCTCTTATCTGCATAACCTCTTGTTTCAAGAAAAGTATACGCTACTTCTGTGCAAATAACAATATTTCCACTTCCAGGAACATATACATCTCCCACCTTCAATTATGTAGTATTAATCTCGGATTCTTGCCGCTGTGCCCTTGGTACGGCGGCTTTTATTTTAAAAATGGCTTATACCAAAATCATACCAGTGCGCAGCGATCTGAACCGCTGCCTATCCTATACCTCCAATCCAGAGAAAACCGAAGTCATCCAAACCAAAGACCTTGAACGCCTTTTGAGCTACACTCAAAACAATGAAAAAACCGAATATCAATTGTATGTGGCCGGATTCAACTGTGATCCGGCCACTGCTTTTTCTTCCATGCAAGCCACCAAGCGCCGATGGAACAAATCAGAAAACGGTGGTGTGCTCGGCTATCACATTATCCAGAGTTTCACCCCCAAAGAGGTGACGCCAGAACAATGCTTTGAGATCGGCTGTGAATTTGCCCGCCGTTTTCTTGCAGAGCGATTTGAATGCACTGTCAGCACTCATCTGGATCAGAAACATCTTCATTGCCATATTGTATTCAATTCCGTCAGCTTCGCGGATGGCCGAATGTTCCGCAACGATTTCAAAAGTTACTATCAGGGAATCCGCAAGATTTCCGATGAACTGTGCCGTGAATACAAACTCTCTGTCATTGAAACCGATGGGCATGGGCTTTCTTATGGGGATTGGAAACGGACAAAGCAGGGGCAGCCCACCGTCCGGTCTCTGGTAAAGGCAGATGCTGACCGGGCACTCCTTATTGCGACGAGTTATGAAGGGTTTCTCCGTGAACTGGAGAATATGGGCTATCAGGTCAACGCTTCTCCCAATCACAAATACACTTCCGTTATTCCACCGGGCCGCACCAAAAGCATCCGGCTGGAAAAGCTGAGTCCTCAATATGAAGAAACTGCTGTCCGCGAGTATTATCGGCAGCTTCAGCAGATGCCCCGGCAGGAGCGGCAGCAGTATCAGGAACAGCTTGACCAGCAGACCCAGCGGTGGATGCCCCCGGAGCTTCTGGTCCGCCGCCGCTACCGGTCTTTCCGCGCACCATTTCACACAATTCACCACAAGCGTGTGCGCGGCTTTATGGCCCTTTATTACCATTACTGTGCCCTGCTGCGAAAAACCTATCGGGGAAAAAGCTCTCGCCGCTGCTACTACTTGCTTCGGCAGGAGTTTCTCAAATTTGACCGCTATTTGCAGCAGTGTGATTTTTTGTGGCAGAACCACATTGAAACCAGCGAGGATTTGGCTGCGTTCAAAGCCCGCACCGCATCCGAAATGGACCAGCTTATCCTCGTGCGCAGCAAACTTTACCGACAGAAAGGGGGTGTTGACAATGTAGAGCGCACCACTAACATCAAGAGCCTGACAGCCCAGATTCGACAGATGCGCCGAGATCTTTCCTTATGTTCTCAGATTGAATCGGATGCAGACAAGCTGCGCCAACAGCTCGTACAGGCTCGCACACCGGAACAAGAAAATCAAAGGAATAGCGAGGTGATTTACCATGAACAACGGCGGAGAGGCTGCTGACCAGATGGTTCGCCAGTCCCTGCAATTTGCTGAGGTTGCCATCAAACTAACCGCTCTCGGCTTCAAAAATGCTCTCTCCATGGCACTTGCTTACGCCAAAGAGCGTCCCAAGGTTCGGGGCCGAACCCGACTTGATCGTCTTCTTCGGGAAGGGAGAGAACTCCGGATCATCCCCATACAGACAAAAGATCTGAAGGAATTTACCCAGCAGGCTAAACACTATGGGGTGTTGTTTGCTCCCATCCGGGACAAACAAGGTCAGGGTGAAAAGCTGGACATCATGTTTAGAGCGGAAGATGTATCCAAACTGAACCGCATCTATGAACGGATGGGCTATGCCATTCCCCAGCAGACGAGGCAAGGACGAAAAAAAGCATTAACCCGCCATCCGCAAGACAGCAACTTGCGAATGCGCGGGGATCTTGAAGCGAAAGCGGACTCCCGGCCTTCGGTGCGCACAGCAATCATCGAACTGAAAAAAGCTGCGCTTGCAGCTCAAAAAGTACGAGAACAAGCCCGGGATGCCATTACACCAGATAGAGGGGAGAGATAGCCTATGAATGGCGTACACCTTGACATTGCAGAATGGAAGCAGAAAAAAGAGCTGGAGCGTGGAGCCATTGCAGCCGCGCAGCAGATGGCCCTGCGTCAGGTAATTCAAAACGGAGAAACTCTTGGGCGTTATCTGTTGGGGCGTGGCCGACTTGCTTCCAAATTAACTTCCGGCAACACCGCTCTTGTGCTGCAGGAATTTCCGGACTCTCAGGCTGCACTTACCTTTCAGGAATGGCAGACGTTTGGCCGCAACATCAGCAAAAGCGCCAAAGGTGTCTCTATTCTCACCCAGCAAGACGGTTACTTGACTGTGGAAAAAGTATTCGATCTTTCTCAGACCTACGGAAACAAACCCTATCCACTTGTTCTTCTGACTGCCGGTGAGGATTACATGCAAAAAGCCCTAGAAGCCTTAGCTCCTTTTTGCCCGGTCCCCATTCGCAAATCCAAGGAAATAACAGAATCCGTCCTTTTTTCCTCGGAACGTCAGGCGATCCTCTACCGTCCCGACGCGACGGAGCAGCAGAGATTTCGTTATCTGCCCGGTGCAATTCTTCAAGCCTATGCCGAATACTACGAACCCGGTGTCTCTCAGGCCGACCAGGTACAGTTTTATTCCCTTGCCATCTGCATTGAACTTTGCGGCCGATTCGGCATCGCACCTCCGGAAGGATATATCGTCAAGTTGGAGAAGTATATTCCTTTGTTCAAGAGTGAGGATGTCCGCAAGGTTTTGGAAGACATCCGGGAACTCTCCCGTACCATGGGGGACTGTGTGCAGAAAGCGTTACCGGAAAAGGAGTCCTCACAATTTCCTATGCCGGAAACTATCCTATGAGGTTCCCCTATGCGGTCAAAACATAACGATGAATGGATTTTCTGGGGAATTCTTCTGATTCCTTTGCTCTGGGCTGCCGCCGCATTGGCGCAGGCCATTGAACAGGGCGACGGTCTTAGCGGTATTGTTTCTGTCTTCTCCACCCTGCTGAACGACCCTTTTTCTGTTCGTTGGGGTTCCCACACTGCCGGGTGTCTTCTGGCAGTTCTGGTGCTTTATCCCATGGCAGTATACTGCCATATGCTGGACATGGCTGACCGGCACCCCGGCGCAGAACATGGCACAGCCAAATGGGGCAGCGCAGCTCATCTGAACCGGAAATACCGTAATCGAAAAAAGCCGGACCAAAACTATTTGCTGTCTGCTCATGTGCAGTTCAGCATGAACAGCCATGCGCACCGGCACAATCTGAATGTGGTTGTGATCGGTGGTTCCGGCTCTGGCAAAACTCGCTTTTATGTAAAGCCGAATGCCATGCAATGTGCCTGTTCCTATCTGTTTTTGGACCCCAAGGGCGAACTGCTTCGTTCTCTGGGTGGGCTATATGAGGAAATGGGTATCCCTGTCACCGTCATTGATCTGGTGCATTTTCAGGGGCACTACAACCCCATGGCCTATTTGGAAACCGACGAGGATGCCATCAAGCTGGCTTTTGCCATCGTCAACAACACAAAGCCCAAGGATGCGCCTGCAAGCGGCGACAAGTTTTGGGATGATTCCAGTGTGATGCTCATTTCCGCCATTATCCTGTACCTGCTGTATGAAGCGCCGGTCTATGAACAAAACTTCAGCACCCTGATGTTCATGATCGCCAACTGCCAGCTCAGCGAAAATGACATGGAAGAAAACCCACTGGAAACACTGTTTTCCCGGTTGGAAGAGCGTGATTCGGACCATCCGGCAGTTCTGCAATTCAAGTCCTTCAAGCTGGGTTCCACCAAGACGTTGCAATCTGTCCTGATTTCCGCAGCCGCGAACCTGTATATATTCAACAGCCGTCAGTTTGCTGAAATGACCAGCCGGGACGAATCTTTTCTACCCCAGCTTGGTCTGGAAAAACGTGCGATTTTCTGTGTTATCCCGGACAATGACACCACCTTCAATTTTCTGGTCACCATTCTTTATACCCAGCTGTTTGACCAGCTGTTCCGTCTGGCTGACTCGAACCCCAAATATAACGGTGCGCTGCCCGTGCATGTCCGGCTCATGATGGATGAATTCGCAAATGTTGCTTTGCCGAAAAACTTCAAAAACATTCTTGCCGTGTGCCGCAGTCGAAACATCAGCTGCGACATTATCCTGCAAAACATTGCCCAGCTGAAGAGCCTGTTCAAAGATGACTGGGAAGGAATCATCGGCAACTGCGATTCGATGGTCTATCTGGGTGGCAATGAATATGGTACCTTCGAGTATCTCTCCAAAATCCTGGGCAAACAGACGGAACGCACCAAAAGCCAAAGCATCAGCCGCGGCTCTCACGGTTCTTCCAGCGAAAGCGTCCAAACTGCCGGGCGGGAACTCTCCATGCCGGATGAGATCCGCCGCTTGAATGACAATGATTGCCTGCTTTTGCTGCGCAGTGAAGACCCGGTCATCGACCAGAAATATGATATTCTGAAGCATCCTAATGTAAGGTTCACACCCGATGGCGGGGGTGAGCCTTTTGTTATGCCTGGCGACCATATGGCGCAGGCCACCACCATCACCATGGATATGGTAGATCAGCTGACACAGCGGGAAATCAGTCCCGAAATGTATCAGGAACTTCATCAATTACAAAAAACTTATTATCGAAAGGAATCCGGACATGAACATCATCAAAAACCATACCGAAAAAAGCTCTGATCTGAAGCTGAATCAGCAGGAGCGCACCATCAAACGCCTGTATCAGATTTGCGCTCTGACCCTGGCAACCGGCTGCCTGATGGCATTCCCTGTTTTTGCTGCCGGTGATCCCTTGACCAGCATCAACAATCTTTCCGACTTCGTTTTCAGTGCCATCAAGGCCATCGGCGCGATTCTGCTGGGCTTCGGCATCGTCCAGATTGGCCTTGCCCTGAAAAGTCATGATGCAGGCCAGCGAGCGCAGGGTTTCATGACCTTTTTCGGTGGTGTTGTCATCTATTTCGCCAAAGACATCCTCGACATGATCCTGTGATTGATCGCCGGGCCGACCGCTTTTCCTCCGGTCGGCCCTGTATTTTTCTGGAGGTGGTCTTACTTTGAATCAAAACTGGATCGTGGAAAATCTGAACAGTGCCTTTTCCACCTGGAACAACCGACTGACGGAACTCTGGTCACTGGCTACCACCAGCCCGGAAACCTTCAAGGGTGGTGCTGTATGGTCTGTCATGCAGGGCATCCACAGCACACTTCTCGGCGTGGGCTACGGCCTGCTGATCTTGTTCTTTGCCATCGCACTGTTCAAAAATACTGCTAATTTCCATGAGCTGAAGCGACCTGAAGCAGCCATTCATTATCTGATCCGCTTTGTCGCCGCAAAGGCTCTGGTAGGCTATGGCATGGAAATCATGCTGAAAATCTTCTCTATCTGCAATGGCGTTGTCCTTCAGATTGCAGGCAGAATGAGCGGTATCTCTCAGGCCATGGTTCATCTTCCCGGAGAAATCCAGACTGCCATCGAAGAGGTAGGCTTTCTCGCCAGCATCCCGTTATGGCTGGTCACCATCCTGGGCAGTCTGTTTATTCTGGTGCTTTCCTTTATTATGATTCTGACGGTGTACGGGCGCTTTTTCAGGCTGTATATGTACACCGCTCTGGCCCCCCTTCCTCTTTCAACCTTTGCAGGCGAAAGCACCCAGAGCGTGGGCATTTCTTTTCTGAAAAGCTATGTGGGCGTATGCCTGGAAGGAGCTGTGATCGTATTGGCCTGCATCATCTATGCAGGCTTTGTGAACACGCCATCGGTCGGAGGCGGTGAAGCCACCACAATGGTCTGGAGCTATCTGGCCGAAACCGTATTTAATATGTTGGTTCTGGTGGGGCTCATCAAAGGGTCTGACCGAATCATCCACGAAATGATGGGGTTATAACCAATGCAGACACCAATCAACAAAGAAATTCGTCATTACCAGGAATCCATTTGCCTTGGGATGAATCTGCGGCAAACAATCTGCGCTGGGTGTGCAATGGCACTGGCTGGAGCGATCTATTACTTTGGCTCTCCCCTGTTGGGCCGGGAAACTGCCAGCTGGTTGTGCATTGTAGCAGCTGCACCCGTAGCCGCGTCCGGCTTCTTCACCTATGACGGCATGAATTTTGAAAAATTTCTCTGGGCCGTGTTTCGCTGCCTGTTTCTCAATGCCGGGACGCGGATATGGAAATCGGAAAACCGTTATCTGAAATTAAAAGCACAGCGCAAAAAAGCTGGGAAAGGAAAACCGAATGAAATTAAATGAATATGCCTCCACCCGGAAAACGCGAGGCCATTTCTATATCCCCCGGTCGGTACAGCAGTCCATCCCGGTGGATGAGATTTTCGCCGATGGTATCTGGCGCTCCGGCGAGGTATTCAGCCAGATGTGGCGTATTTCCGACATCAATTTTTCCATGTTATCAGACAGCAACAAACGCATCCTGCAATCACAATATGGTGTTGTCTATGCGGGCATCCCCTCCGACTGCTGGGCCAAATTCTGCATTACCAGCCAGCACATGGATGAAAAAAGTTTCCGTAAAAGCATCCTGTACCAGCCTGAACACGATGGCCATGACGATCTGCGGCAGGAGAAAAACGACCATCTCATTGCCTGTGCCAGCGACGTGGGGAACGTGATTCAGCAAAAATTCCTTATCATTTCCACCGTAAAAAGAAATGTTCGGGAAGCCCGGGATCGGCTTCGTCAGATTCAGGGCCACCTCATCAGTTCCCTTTCTGCTTTGGGCTGTACAGTCACCAATGTCACCTGCAATGAACGGCTGGAAATTCTGCACAACTTCTTTCGGAATGGCGAGGAAGGCCATTTTCAATTTGATCTTTCCGAATGCCAACGCCTGGGCAATGATTTCAAAAGCGCCGTCTGCCCCGACACCCTCAACTTCAAACGCTCTCATATTGAGATCGATGGCCGCTTTGCAAAGTGTATGTCCATCTCCCATTTCCCCCAACAGCTGAACGACCGGTTCATCACCACTCTTTTGCAGCAGGTACCTTACATCATTCTGAGCATTGATGTGGTTCCGGTGGAACCGGAAGATGCCATGCAGGCTCTGGAAGAGGTGCGCATGGCGGTGGATGCAGAAAAAGCCCGTTTCAATCGCAGAGCCGTGGACAAACTTGATTTCACCGCCAGTATTCCTCCCCGCACTCTTGCCCAGGAAGAAACCATGAAGCGATATTATGCCGACATCACCGAGGATGACCAGCAGATGATGCTGTCCATGCTGAGCGTTGCCTATTTTGCGGATTCTCTGGAAGATCTGGCTCTGGAAACCGATGCCTTGAAAACCACTGCCGTCAACTACAACTGCCGGTTCACCGAGCTGTTTTTTCAGCAGGAGGATGCCTTCAACACCGCTATGCCCTATGGCCTGCGCCGCTTGGAAAACGTACATACCATGGTCACGAAAAATGTTACCGCATTGGTTCCCTTCAACACACAGGAAGTGCTGGTACCCGGTGGCATTTATTATGGTGTGAACGATATGTCCGGCAACCTTATCGTCGGCCTGCGCACCGAACTGATGAACGGCAATGCCATGATCCTTGCCACTTCCGGCAGCGGCAAGAGTATGTTCACCAAACAGGAAATCATGGAGCTGTTCCTGCGGTTCCCCAAGGCTCGTTTCTACCTTGTCGACCCGGAAAATGAGTACCGCCCGCTCGTGGAAGAGCTGGGCGGTATTGTGGTGGATATTTCGGTGGAAAGCCGCACCTACCTGAATCCGCTGGAATACAAGCCGGAACCCGGTTCTGACACGCTGCCCAACGAAGCAAAGGTGGAATTCATCCTGTCCCTTTGTGAGCAGATCATGGGCAAAAACAACGGCTATATCGGAGATAAGAGCATCATCGACAACAGCCTAAGAAACATCTACGCTCCCTATGTGAAGTCCAACTACGAGGGTGATTGTCCCACACTGCATGACCTTTGGAAAGACCTGAAGGAGCAACCCTTGGAACGCGCCAAGGAGATTGCCCTGGCCCTGGAAGTCTATGTAAACGGCAGTCTGTCCATGTTTGCCAAGCCCACCAATGTGGACATGACCAACCGGCTGATCTGCTTCAACATTCAGAGTCTGGGCGGTCAGCTGAAGGCGGTAGCCATGTTGTACATGCTGGAATTCATCAACACCCGTGTAATGACCACTGAGCGCAGCAGTTCTACCTGTGCAACATGGGTTTATTTTGATGAGATCTATCTCCTGCTGCAAAACGAGCTGAGCGCACAATTCCTCTTCACCAGCTGGAAACGCTTCCGCAAATACAACGCCTTTGCCACAGGAATTACCCAGAACATTGAAGACTGCCTGTCCAACAGTACTGCTTACGCCATGTTGGCCAACAGCGAATTTGTGTGTATGCTGCGCCAAACCAAAGACATCGATCACGTTGTGGAACTCTACGGTCTGTCCGATATTCAGCGAAATTATCTGCTGAAAGCCCGCCCCGGCCAGGGCATCCTGAAAATGGGGAACGCTTTGATTCCCTTCGTGAACGATTACCCCAAAAACACCAAAAGCTACCGCCTGCTTACCACAAAACCCGGAGAGCTGGAAAACAAATCAGAAGGAGATTCCGATGAATAAGGAAAAACAAATCCGTGTTCTTCTTGTACGTCCCGGTCAATATCCGGAAGAACGCATGGTAGACAATACCCTGCCCGCCCTGCAAAAACTGGTGGGCGGTGATATTGAAACTGTTTCCCCCTGGCCGGACCGGGTCTGTATTGTCTGCGATGACGAAGGAAAGCTTAAGGGAAAGCCCTTCAATCGAACCTTGGGCGACTACGATGTGCTGGCGGGGGATTTTTTCATCTGCGGCATCCGGGACGATGACTTTTGCAGTCTGACGGACACACAGATTTCCCGGTATGAAAAACTGTATCATGACCCGCAGATTTTCCTTTCCACGTCGTTTGGTCTGTATACGGACACCTGTACTCCACAGGAATATGCACGTTTCATGAACCCCTCCACACCTGATAAAACAACCATGAGAAACGAGGAACGATGATGCTCCAGAAAGATAGATTCTCTGTTGTAAAACTGAAAGCGATTCAAAAGTATTTGGCGCGTCATACTGTAACCCGTACCCGACGATTCCAGCAGGATATCAGCACCGATGTCTCATCGGATACTTCCTCCAGCGAATCTACCGAGTATGCCGAACAGAAAATTCAACATACCACTTCTGATCTCGTTGAAACCACAGGAGATGTAGCCTTTGACAGCGCGCGGGTCTCCTACATAAAGTTCAAAGCTATACGTGAAAAGCAGATGGCTCGACAGGCCAACCTCTTCCAAGAAGAGCCATGTGCTATCCCTTCAGACACCGCGTCTTCTGATGAACGAACATCCCCCTTTCAGGCAAGCCATACCGAAATCCGCTCGCAAAAAGAATCCGGATTCTCTGAAACGACATCCGCCCAGCACAAAGGCGGTTCCTTTCATACAAATGCTGCTCAAAAACACATTAAACAGAAGAACACCTCTCCTGCGGTACGATCTCCCTTTGCCACTTCCTCTTCAAATATTCCTGTGTCAAAAGATAATCGGGTAGTTGAAATCCATTCAGACAAATCAGCGCCGCATCCGAAAATTTTCCCGCAGTCAAAAAAACAACAGGTAATCTATCAAAAGCGGATGGCTCAACTGAAAAACAATATGATTCAGAAACGAGCTATACAGAAACGCCTGGAGCAGAATGCAAAAAAGGCCACCGAACACTCGGTGGCCTTTGCTTCTAATGTTTGGAAATCGCCCGCGCAAGAAGGTAGTGTGGCTGTTTTGGAGCAATTCCAGAGAATCGCGGCAGCTGTCTGGGACAAAATTCGAGTAGCACTTATTGCTGCAGCAAAAACTATCGGCAGCGCACTGATCGCTTTTTGCGGGCCAGTGGTAGCCACAATCATTGTGGTTCTCTTTATCGCCATCATCGCTGTTGTCCTCTGTTCACCCATCAGCATTCTGTTTGCCGATGAGAGCAATGACCCCACCTCGATTCCCATTCGAGAAATTGTATCGGAAACCAACCAGGAATTTGAAGATGAAATCAACTCGCTGATCGAGGATCACCCAGAGTGCAGTGACATCGAAATCTTCTACGATTACCCTGACGGGTACACTTGGTCAAGCTACTGGCCTGAAATTCTTGCCCTTTTCGCCGTAAACGCAAACCTACGCAGCGACAGTGATGTGATTGTGATAGACGAAGCCAAAAAAGAGCAGATTCAGGAGATTTTTTGGCATATGCACAGTATTGAATGGGAGATTGATGAAGAGGAAATTTCTCAGCCTGCTCCAACGCCCGATCCAGTCACATCCACTACTCCCGATCCCCCAGCTCCGGAATACACATATACTCTTAAAATTACAGTCAGCAGCCAGTCTGTGGAGGAGCTTGCAAATGAAATGGAGTTTACCTCTGATGAACTGGATATGATGCATCTGATACTTACTGATGAGTTGAAGGCTTGCCTGATGACGCTTTATGTCTAGTTCATCAGTAATCTTTCATCATATAAAAATCGCATACCACATGATTATCAAATCGTCGGATTCTTTTAATTATCTGAATACTCTATTACGATTTTTTGAATGGGCATTTAACGCCATTGACAACATTTTGGCACTCTTTTCCAAACAGCTTAAATGTATGTTTCTTCTGTTTTTCAGAAGACAAGGATGCAATGGTATCCCCACAACGAGTACATGTACTGCGAATATAAGAACGTTCCCAGTAGCAATACGTAGAATTATTATTAATCTTTGTTTGTTTTACGCTTGTTCCTGGCTGTACTTTGTATTGATGCGGTCTCCCATCTGGGCAAGTAGATCCTAATAACATAATTCCATCCTTAGCCAAATGAGCCTCGCCGTCACCTGTAAAATATACAACGTACTCTTCTCCATTAAATACAAGTACATCACCTTCACAGAGGCCACTACTATGAGACGCATCGTGTGCAAACACTGACAGACTTACTACAAAAAGGCTTGCAACTAAAAACAGTGCTACGAAAACTTTTTTCATGTTATGTACCTTCTTTCAATTCAGCACGATAGTTTCCATCTGTAATATGCAGTTCATAAACTTTTCCATCGGGAAGTTCTAGCGTTGTCCCATCAGAAAAATTATCCGAAGGTAAACGTTCAAGGGTATCGGGGTCCACAGGAATAAAAATCTTGTAGTCGGAATCCTCTGTAATCAAAATAGCTTCGTAATATCCTGCCTTATAAATTACTTTACCATCCAGCACATAATCTTCCGCCAGATAGTAATAGTTTTCGCCCAATTCACATGTTTCCATGCCGGGTACTGGAAAGCTTTCTCCCGCACTACTTTCTTGCTTTTTCATAATCACAAAAACTGCAACAGCAAGAAGTACCACAACAAGAATAGCAATCATCACTTTTGATCGTGTATGTTTCATTGTTGTCACCTCTCTCAATTCAATCGTCTTTCTATTTTAGATTCTCTGCATCGGAAACACCCTCTCGCTATATTTCAAATCACTATTTCCACTTTTCTTTCAGCCAGTTTATGCACAAAAAGCATAGTCCCAGTGCAATAACCACACAGCCTAATCCTGCCCAGAAATCTGGGCGTTGAGCAAGTTCTGTTATATGAAACAAAGGATACATTCCTATCCATCGAAGTCCAGAAAGACCGCTTAGCGCAAGCATTGGCGGCAGGCAAAACATAATGCTGCCCACAAACATCGCTCCCAATGTATTGCCAATGAATTCCGAAAGTGTCATCAGAATCAACATCATGGTCATGCAAGCCAACAACCGGGCCAGTACCCCCCACACCAGCACATCAGAAAGGGTGATCCAAGCAGGCAACGCATGATATCCTTGCAGACTCATGGCCGGTGCAAACGGCATGGAAAGGCCGTAGTCTCGCAGTACCACAAGAAAACGCGGCAGGCAGGTAAGCAGGCAAATCAGTGCTGCCCCTACAGTTCCCACAGCCAGCTTACAACGCACCGTACGCTGACGGCCCAAAGGCGTGGCCATCACCACCCGTTTCATGCCGCCTTTCTGCTCAAAGGCGAACAATCCTGCAAAGCAAATACAGCTCACAAGCCCTGCCGTCAAGGTATCCCGCAGGTCACTTTCTCCACTGAAGCCGAACAGTTTTTCCCAGCCGCTCTCGTAGACCAGCTGCGCTTTTGGATTTTCCTTGATGTAGGAAAGATTGCCGTATTGGATACGCTGGAATACACTCATTTTCTGCTGCAAGCCATAATATGCGCCCATCTGGGCCTGATAGGCTTCACTGGTGATCTTGCCGGATTGCAGCGCCTGGTCCAGCTGGCGGATGGGTTCGAACTCCTCGTTCATGGTGAGCAGTTTCTGGTAAGTCTCTTCCGTATAAGGCCCGGCAAGCTGCTTCATGTACCAAGCATAATAGATTTCCTCCGCGTCGATGTAGCTCTCGGTAGTGGCAGTCTGCCAGGTCTGATACCCGGCAAAGACCAGCAGCACCACCGCCGCACCACAGAGCAAAAATAGCTTGCGACTCTCCTGTCGCAGTACTGTGGTGGGCTTTGTTTTCGCCGCTTTTCTTCGCAATCCCGCAAAGGCCGGAGCCGCCAGCAGCTGCCCCCGGCAGAAGAGCAAACAGACGCTACCCGCCAGAAGGCTGCCGTAGAGGATCGCCGCCAGCCATTCCACCAGCGGCAGACCGACTGGCGTGTCGAACCAGTAGAGGTTCCGATAGTTGCCCAGCAACTCATTGGTACGAAGCAGGCTGACCATATTCGCATATTTGATCACATTCAGGCGGCTGGTGGCGGGAATAGTTTCCCGGATGAGCCACTGGGCGGCGGGAAGAGCCAGCGCACCGCACCAGCCTACAAAGGCTCGCCGGGCCCACAAAGCCGCCAGCATGACCCAAAGCCCCATCACAAAGGCCCCGGCCCATTTGGCCAGCAAAAACAGCACCAGATACTGCCCCACCGTGATCTTCATGGTGCAGCGCATCAAGGCGGGAACACTTTGGATACTGCGCCCCAGCGGTCCGAGGCCGAAGGTAAGGCCGCAATAAACCAGATTCACGCCATACAAAAGCAGCAGCACCGCCAGCAGGCTCACCGCCAGCGCTCCCAACTTTGCCAGCGCAGTGTGTAGCCGTCCGCCAGGCATACTGCGCACCAGATTCAGCATCCCACTGTCCCGTTCCTGGCGAAACAAAAGGCTTGCCAGAAGCAGCATTGCAGCCAGCAAGATCAGGTCGGTAAACTGGTAGTCCAGCGCAGTGAACAGACCCTTCTGGGGAGCATACTGAATGGTCACATCCCCCATCCCCGCATAAACCGCAGCGGTCTTGTCGATATTCGCCCGGTCATAACTGCTTTTGCCATTATTGAAGATGGAAATGCCGGAAAGCTGTTTTGCCTTGGCCTGCACATCTTCCAGGAACTGGGGGTAGCCCGCCACCGTGTCCAGTTCTTCTTTTATCTGACTGAGAAGCCGATAATCCATCCTCAAATCGCCGGTATAAAGGTCATAGGTTTTGTCTTTATAGGCCTGTTCATATTGATTAAAAAGGTCGGCATATTCCTGCCGCACATCCATCCCCAAAAAGGCCCCACTTGCCTGATAGGAAAGAATCTGGTCAATCTGCAAAACGCCATACACAAGGTCCAGCTTTTCGTTGATGAAATCCTGCTGGGCCTGGGTGTCCATCCCGGCAAGATCTCGGGCCACAGCCCGCCAGGCCGCAGGCTGCGGGCTGTTTTCTCCAGGCCGGGTGCCGATATAGAGCAAAAACAGATTGGCAGCAGCAAGCACTGCCAGACACAGCGCAAAGATACGCTGCCCCCAGACCTTGCGCAGCTCGGCAAGCAGCAGTCTCATTTGCCATCCTCCTCACCGAACACCGCCAAGTACACCGCTTCCAGATTCTGCCCCGGCGCATGGGCTTCGATCAGGATTTTCACCGGAGCCTGATCCACCAGTTTACCATTTTTCAAAAGCAGAATTTCGGTGGCTACCGTTTCCACATCACTCACCACATGGGTGGCCACCAGAATAATCCGATCTTTGGCCATCTCTGCCAGCAGTTCCCGCAGCCGCACCCGTTCCTTCGGGTCAAGTCCGGCGGTGGGTTCGTCCAGAATCAGCAGTTTCGGGTCGCCAAGCAGGGCGCTGGCTAACAAAAGCCTCTGCTTCATGCCGCCGGAATAGGCGGCCAGACGCTTGTCCAATTCGCCGGAAAGGTTTACCCATTCCGCCACTTGTTCTATCTGCTCCGGCACCTCTTTGCTTGGAATTTCTTTTAAAGCGCACATGTAGGCCAAAAATTGGCGGCCGGTGTAGCTGTCGTAAAGGCCCTGCTGCTGGGGCATATAGCCCAGCACCCGGCGAAAGCGGATGTCCAGCGCCTGGGCGTTTTTGCCGCACCACTGCACGGTGCCGCCGTCCGCCTTCAGGCTGCCGGTGATGATGTTGATGAGGGTGGATTTGCCCGCTCCGTTGGGGCCAAGAAGGCCGTAAAGGCCCGGGCCGAGGGAAAAGCTCACCCCGGCCAAGGCCTTTTTTTTTGTGGCGGGGCGGCCAAAAAGGCCACCCCGAATCAGATAGCTTTTTTTCAGATTTTCCACCGCAAGGCAAGGGGCTGGATTCGTATGGTGGGTCATGGATGGTTCACCTCAAATTAAGTAAGAATGTAGCGTTCCTTGAATTCTTACACTTCGTTACAGTTTTTCGCTTGGGATAGAATTTTCTTTTTTGCTTTCTCCCGGATAGAAGTATAAAATTAACTGTACACTAAAACAGCATACAATTCTCGGTGGCGTTATAGAAGATTATTAGCCAGGGAAAGCAATTTCAGTGCCTTGTATCCCTTTCAAAAAGTCATCCTTGCTTATGATTGAATAGATGCTGTAATAGCTCAGCTCATTAATCAAGCCTTCTTTATCCTGCCCCTCTAACAGTTGCTCGCTATTGCTTACCTGGCAGATGATAGATTCCCCAAAATCGCCTACGATTGTGTGACTGTTTTCCTTTGTCTGCATATAACGCACACCTGTTAGATTGCCACTTTCGGAATCCAGAAGCGCAAGGACAATATTATTTTGCGCATCGTCTAGTGTTAATGCAAACTGATCATCAAAAAGATAGACCAAACCATATAACGTTTCGCCTGGGGCGAGGGCGGGGGCGTCAAACTCCCGAGTTTCACCGGTCAGAAGGTTTTCGTATCCCAAGCGGTTCGTTTTGGTGTCATATGTGCAGAAATAGTCTCCTTGTACATTGCAATAGGATGTAACGTTATCAAACTGAGGGCCGAGGGTGTTGTCCTGCCAATGTTCCAGCGAAACATCGGAAGAGGAAAGGTCCACCTTGAAATACTGGTTCTGCTCATAATTGGAACACAGGTATATCAGGTTCGTACCCGCCGCGCCCATCAAGGTGAAAACCTGCTTTTCCTGAGTGGGATATTCCAGCAAGATTTCCCTCTCGCCGCTCTGCAGGTCGATCTGCTCCAAGCGACGATGCCAGGTTCCAGTTTCATCTACTACATTAATCTCCATCAAAAGGGATGAACCATAGCCAAACACAGAACCTAGAAAACTTTCGCCATCCTGCAATTCCAGCACGGTTTTGCGGTTGGTCCCATCCGGCTCTATCTGCATGAGATAGGGGCCATGGGACTGTATGGGAGTGTTCTGGAGAACATACAGATGACTGTCAAAGAAAAAAATGCCATAGCCATATTCTCCATTCATGGGCAGATAGGACGTACAGTCCAGAGAATCGTGGGTGCAATTGGGTGCTGCGCAAAGATAGGTCTCCTGCCGGGATTCTGCATCCACATAAAACAGATTCTCGCCACCAAGCTGGACCTGGCATACCGAATACAGCCCATCGGGAGAAACTGCATGCTGATTAACCATATCCAAATAGGCCACATGGGTGATGGGCGTTTCGTTACCAGAAGTGACTGCCGGGCCCCTCTCTGATTCTCTGGGAGTATGAATCCCACAGGCTGTCAGCGACGTAACGAACAAACACAGTACGCTTAATTTTACAATGATTGAAATTTTCATAGGATTCCTCTGTTAAATAGTATGCTGCAAGGCGAAACACCTGCGCAGTTCCGCCTTGCAGTTATAACTTAAATCATAATAGCAATAATCAGTTATCCCATACGGTATTGCTCGTGTTGGCCGAAAAATAGACTCTGGCTCCGGATGCATCGGAGGCATATCTGAGATATTGGCCAGCAGAGCTTCCGAATTTCAGTTCATATTGCGGAGAATCCCAACGGTTGATGGGGATCAATGCTGAATCGTTGAAACTTACTACGTTATTCCATGTCCAAAGGATTGCACTGCCCGTGGAAGAACTCCTGTTCACTGCAAGCGACGTATTATCGGCAAAGCAAATGACAGTACCCGTTCTGCCTCCTACCGTTTTTGTCCATTCGTTAAATTTCTGATCTGTGTTCGGAGTTGTAACGTTCCACAAAATAAGATTCTTTCCTTTTGGACTAATGCTTGCACTACTTCGATTGACGTTTAGCCAGTTATAGCTATAAGAACCCGATCTCATGGGTCGGTAACTGATATTATTATAATCTGCAAACGCCGAAGTCGCCATGCCAAGCGCCAAAGCGCAAACCATACCCAGGGCAACGATTTTCTTTTTGAGATTCATACTGTAAAACCTCCATTTTGTTTTTATGAAACAACCGCTGTTTTCCACCGTGCCGCCCTGGCCGGGGGCGGTGCGGCGGAACGTTTCAAAAATCACCGGTGATTTACTACTTAATTTCCTTACACGTTTGCTTTTCAGCTAAAATTATCTATCTATTTCTTCTTTGTTTGTAGTATATTACCATTTTCACATTTTTTCCACAAAACTGTAACGAAGAACAAGATAATTGTCACAAACTACGAGTTGCTGTTTCACAGACTTTCCACACTGTCTTATCACCCGAAAATGAAAAGGCACTATGCAGTTATTGATAAACAAATTTTTATCGCTTCTGCACTATATAAAAGAGCTCCCCCCGAAAGGGTGGAGCTACGAGAATATTCAGATAACTTTGCATTCATCAATAGAATTCAAGCTATATTATCTGCTTTTTGATTTTCGCAATGTACAATTTACATTGATATAATAAAAGGCAAACGCGCCAGTGGAATCATCCAAGTGCGTTTGCCTTTTCGTTGTTATTCTTTCCTGACTTCACTTAAAAATAGAAGCCATATCTGATCGTTAGTAAATCATTTACAAACCCTCATTTTAGCTTACTTGCTTTTATCCTAAATTGCATCTTTATATCTTACTATGTTTGTACCATTTATTTCCGCACAATACGTAAGCCCATCTTCTTTTGAAAGAAACACTATCTTCCCTTTTCTCAAAAAAAATGCTCGTTGCTGATGCATTGATAATTTTTGTACTTTTTCGCGTTTCGAGTGAGTAAAGATAGATTTTATCTTCATCAAGTCTGTTTAAATAGCACACATAGCTCTCATTCAAGAAAAAATCTTTTGCAGTTACTCCATCAATAGGATCGTTTTCCTTCTTCTTTATGCTATATCTATATAGTTTCGAATCGTCTCCAATATAATAAATGTATTTTCCGTCATACGAAATATTTCCATAGTTACACTCGATTGGCAACAGATTCAATTCCCCTGTACGCATATCGATTTCCCACAGTTTATCTGATGCAATATATAACGAGTCCGAACTCAAAAAGAAGTATGAGGTCAAAGGATACATTATCGCTTGTTTGATAGCACTGTTATCCAAGATGTCAGCTGTGCTAAACACAACCTTCTCTTCAAACGAATTCAAATCCAATTCCACAATATAGAAGTCCGGCGATTCTTGCGCGCTGAACAACTGAAACGAATTGCGCTTTATTTCTTGGCACAGATACTATGATTTTCATATTAGTGCTTATGGTATTATTGGGTATGGAATTGCAGCTCTTTCTGTAATCGCCGCCAAATTAACTCAGAAAAGGAGAAGATTATCATGAATGTAAAAAAGGAACTCATCCAAATTGCAGGGAAAATCATCAATCGCTTGGGCGAGAGAGAACAATCTGACGATTATTTTCCCGTTTGTCCTTTCATTGGCTACCAGCCGCAGCGTCCCTTCAGCCAGCAAGAACAGACCAATCAGGAATAGTCTCCACACTCGCAAAAACGGCGAGCTGCTCTTTCTATGGAGCAGCTCGCCGTTTTTTATGATTCTATTCAAAAGTCAGTTGACCATCTTGCGCCTGACAATGTAGTGGCGCAGGAGTTCGGGCCAAAAGGGCAAGAGCCACTTCAGGATCAGTGAGCCAAGGTCTGATCTCATCTCGCAGAAGTGTCAGTGGCATCCGGTCGTGGATCTTGGAAACAGAAGCATTAGGAGCAGTGGTCAAAATAACAAAACAGTTCACGTCCTCCACACAGTCATATATTCCGGCAAGCCAAAGAGGACTGCCCGGCACCGTGAACAAGTACGGTCGGTGTGCAGAATCCCATTCATAGAATGCAGTAGCAGGTATTACGCAGCGGCGCCCGGTGATACTGCGCCGGAACATACCTTTTTGAGTGACGGTCTCTGCGCGAGCGTTGATGATAAGATGCCCGTTCCGTCCCGGTATACCCCATCTCTGCAGATCTCCGACGACCTTGTCTCCTCTTGAAATAAGCACCGGAGCGCTACATGAGGGCGCTACATCTCCATCTATGATACGGAAGTTCAGTTCGTCCTGCCCACATCTCTTCTGAACACTCCGCACGATTTGTCGTAGATCATCATTCGCTGCGGCACTGAACTGGTATCGACCACACATAGCGCTGCACCTCCTTATAAACCTTATCCCACGACAACGCCAAAAATACGGAAGGGCGCATCGGCGCAGACGTGAATCGGTTTGTATGCAGGGTTCAATGAACGAAGTTCTGTTTTCGTTCCATCTGTCCACAACTTCTTGCAGTAGCTTTGTCCATCATAATAACACATGACGATCTCGCCATTTTCCGCCACATCTCGCCGCTTGACCCATACCATCTGACCATCCGTGAACCGAGGCATCATACTATCGCCCGCCAAACGCACACCGAAATCAGCATTTGTCGGAACCGTATCGTCAACTTCGATCTCTTCAAATGCATCATCATCCAGTATCTGACCTGTACCGGCTGAGGCAGCCTGTAGAAAGATGGGTATCAGTCGTGTTTTTGGGGAATCAATCTCCATTCGGTACCGGGGTGAATCCAGCAATAAACTTCGGAATTCAGCGAGCTTTTGGAGCCCCGCATCATTCAGCCCATCACGGAGAGATTCCGAACTGAACAGGTAACTCACATCAGCATTATTGAGGACGCGAGCCAGTGCCAGCGCATGATGAATTTTGGGCTGAGTGCGTCCGCCCTCCCAAGAGCACAGGGCTCCTTTTCCAACGCTCTCACCTGCCGGCAGATATTTTGACATAGCTGCAACAACCTGATCCTGCGATAGTCCCAGGCGTTTGCGCTCTTGTACCAACCGCTCATACCACTGCATGCTGTATCACCTCAATGACATTATACAGCTTTCTGATAATGCTGACAAGGCTGCTTCTTCAAAAAATCTACAAAACAATCATTTTATGCCATTGATTTATCTGTTTTGTAGATTTATAATGAAACTGCAGGGAGGTGAGTTTGGTGCAGCTGAGACAAATACTTCATTGCGACTGTAATTGCTTCTATGCTTCGGTAGAGGCACAGGAGCACCCTGAGTATCGCGGCAAGCGAATTGCTGTGTGTGGTGATCCCGAGGCACGGCATGGCATCGTACTCACCGCAAGCTATCCGGCCAAAAAAATGGGTGTCAAAACCGGGATGGCTATATGGCAGGCTAAGCAGCGATGTGAAGACTTGATATGTTGTTCCCCCGCATTATAGCGAGTATGTACGCTACAGTGGTTTTGTACGAGAAATTTTTGAGTATTACACTGATCAGGTTGAACCCTTTGGCCTTGATGAAAGTTGGCTGGATGTTACGGGGAGCTGCGGCCTGTTCGGAAATGGAATGAGCATTGCCAAAGAAATCAGCCGTAAGGTCAAGAAAGAGTTGGGCATCACGGTTTCCATCGGTGTGGCAAATAACAAAATTAGTGCAAAACTCGGCAGTGACTACAAGAAACCTGACACCATAACCAGAATTGAGGCTGACAATTATGAAGAGATTGCCTATCCTCTTCCGGTTGAGGATCTGCTGTATGTGGGAACCGCCACAAAGAACAAACTTCATTGGTATGGTATCCGCACAATTGGAGAGTTGGCAAAAACAAATCCCGACATATTGGCCGGATGGTTTGGCAAAATGGGATATATCCTCTCCAGCTTTGCCCGCGGAACCGATCAAACTCCAGTTGCCAAACAAGGGTGGCATGCTGCTGTAAAGAGCATTGGCAATTCAGCCACAACGCCGCGCGACCTACTGAGTGATGAGGATGTTTGGCTTATGCTCGTGATCCTGTCTGAGAGCGTTGCATCCCGAATGCGAGAACTGGCAATGAAATGTACCGTTGTCGAAATCTCTGTTCGCGATAAAGATCTTTGCAGTTTTATCCGGCAGCGAAAACTGGAAACGCCCACCTGCTACAGCATGGAAATCGCCCAAGCCGCTTTCGCTTTGTTCAAGGCCAGTTATTCCTGGGCAAAGCCATTGCGCAGCATCGGTGTGCGTGGTTCAAATCTGGTTTCTGCAGATTCTGCTATACAGCTCTCTTTGCTCTCTAACGAAGAAAACCGCGAACGTCATGAGCGTTTGGACCACGCCGTGGATGTCATACGGGATCGGTATGGATATACAAGCCTGCAGCGTGCAATTGTGTATACGGATCACAAACTCGGAAGAGTTAATCCTACTGAACATACAATTCATCCTGTAGGCTACTTCTGTTCCGGGTAGAGGGAGACACTGAATGAAACGAGAGAGAGAAAAGAAATATGTGACAGTCGATGTTCGCTTTTCAGAAGATGGGCGGCTCCGTCCTCTTCAGATTGTTTTTGATGCGGAGCACATTTATGAAATCGATCGGGTCAAAGATGTATGCCGAAGAGCCGCAGATGTGGGCGGAGTTGGCGATCGCTATACCTGCTTGATCCATGGTAAGGAGCGCTACCTATGGTTTGAAAAAGGAAAATGGTTTGTGGAAGCGTTCGCCCAATAGTGTATTTAATCTTTTACAGATGTAAAAATAACACACAAGCAAACGACACCGGGAATGATAATTTAGAAGTTCGTGAAGAGCAACACCATATGCAATTGGTGTTGCTCTTTGTTTTCTATTCCACTGCTGCCTCGAACCTAAAAAGCGGGAATGGCACTGCTCAATTTGTGCCATTCCCGCTAAACTAAATATTTCTATACGTAGACTTTTTATGGTGACAACACAATCTGTAACGACTCAATGGGGGTATAGTCGACCAAGAGTCTTTGACAAACTCACATTCATGGTAACCCCATTGCTTGTGCAATTCTAAGCAACAATTCCAGATTTTCAACTTTTGTGCTTGCTTTACTTCCAGATTTAGCCGCAAAGTTTTGAATTAATTCCGAAACAAGTTGCTTTTCCTCTGGAGAAAGGCTCTTAACGGACAGAATTTCCACATTTTCCCCATAAATCAATTCATCGATTGTCACGTCCCATAATTCTGCTAAAAGAATTAGTGTATCAACCGGAATTGCTTTGGCATCAGTTTCATAACTGCTAATAGAGGAAGCCTTCTTTCCTAATCTCTTTGCCAAATCAGCCTGTGACCACTCTTTCGATTTCCGCAATTGCTGAATACGGTGTCCGAAATAATGCTGCGTCATCCTAAGCCTTTACCCCATATCTCAAATTTTCGATTTCTTTCATAATAATTGTTGATTATCCACTTTAAGTGAAGTATTATAATCAAATAACACTCATGGTGTTATTCTGGTCATATTTATTGACAATTTTGAAAGGAAGACCTATTTTGAACACAGATGTAAAAACTCGTCTGATCTTAAAAGAAGTAGGAGTACGAACTATGACTGTAAAAATATTAGTTTGCGATGATGATCCGACCTTTGTGAATCAATTGGTAGAATTGATTAATCGCCAGCCAAAATACGGAACTAGTAACATTTCTATCACCGGTTGCTCTGACCCTAGTCAATTGAACGACAAAATGCTTTCTGAGTTTAATATTATGTTTCTCGATATTGACATGGGACAATATAGTGGGCTTTCAATTGCGCGCCGCGTACGTAATTTACAATTGAACTCCTTGTTGATTTTTGTAACACACTATGTAGAGTTCAGCCTCGAAGGTTATGAGGTAAACGCCTTTCGTTATCTTCTAAAAGAAAGCCTTTCAGAAAAACTTCCCATTTACTTTAAAGAAGCAATGATGCAATTTGCACAAAAAGGAAATGCTCTCAAATTCACAGCTAGCGGTGAAGATTACGTTGTACAATACGAAAATATCGTCTATCTTGAGAGTCACCTACGTATTATTCATCTTCATACTCGTCACCCTGAACGGATCAACGAATACTTCTATGCAACTATGGAAGAAATGGAAAAAGAACTATCTCCAGCTGGATTTCTTCGAATTCACAAAAGTTATCTCGTCAATATGCAACATATCAAAAAGCTAAACTATGACAGAGCGCAGCTATCGGACGATACAATCCTACCGGTAAGCCAAAAGAAGTTCTCCGAAATCAAACTCCGATACATGAATTGGAAGGCTCAACAATGAACACACTTCTTCTTACTGCCCTATGGTTATCAATCGATCTTCTCTATTCACATTTATTCTTCGATTCTTTTTTCCCAAAAAGGAGCCATAGTTTCCGGCGGTTTTTACTATTTCCTATCTTCACAATTGCTGGCACTATTCTGTTAACATTTTCCCCATCCACATATACTCCTATCGTAAGTATTCTCATTTTCGCACTTATAAACTCGTTTTTACATATAACTTCCAAAGCTTACTCTGTTTTTTTCTCTATAATTGTTTACTCCATTGGATGTACCATCGATAATCTTGTTTTCACAAGTTTTTTGGCGTTCAGCGGTTGGCACTATTCAACTTTACAATCCCACTTTATTGTGTACCTTCTCCTAGGTATGCTTTCTCACGGATTGCCACTTATTTTTTGTTTCGCATTCCATCGATCGAGAAAGCTCAAGTGTACCGAAACCACTAATTGGAATTGGTACTCTATTCCCACTGTTCTGTCTTTTGTCTGTATTATGATGGAATTTTACCTAAACTCATGCTTTCAACATGATCAAATCGAGTGTGTCCCGCTTTCTGTATGTGCTGCATTTATCACTATAGTAAACATCGCTTCTTTGTTACTGGTCAGTTGGATTGAAAGAACTTCTCACTTTCGAGAAGAATCTCTATTGCTTCATGCACAAATCAAAGTGCAGTCTGAAGGCATTGAAGCACTCAGCCTATCAAATACAGCACAACGTAAACTAACACATGATTTTCGTGCTCATCTGGAAATGTTGGATTCTTTACTGGAAAACAAGTCTTTTCAGGAAGCGGCTAACTATATCACTCAACTACGTGCAGAACAAACAGAACGTATTCTTCTTGTAAACACTCACAATTCTGCAATGGATGCAATTTTGAACCAAAAAGCGTTGATTGCCAAAAAACATAACATTGATGTTCAATTCACTGTAAATGATCTTTCTCCTCTTCTAATTGATGCGGTAGACCTTACTGTGATTATTAGTAATTTAATGGATAATGCCATCGAGGCCTGTGAGAAACTCCCTATCCAGGAGCGTCAAATTCACGTGAAAGCTCTTCTAGAAGACGCGTTTTTCTTTTCAATTCGCAACCGTTCTGAAACTGTACAAGTCTGCGATAACATGGTTATTACCACAAAACCAAATACTCTTTTGCACGGTTATGGTTTGCAAAATGTACGGTCTACTCTTAACAAATACGATTCATACTTTGGCTTAGATTATCAAAACGGATGGTTCTTAGCCTATGCTGAGATTCAAAACACCCCTCTTTCATAACATTATACTCGTTTTTTGATGCAAAAATGAGTATTTCTCACTCATTTTCCTATATGATTAGTAAAAAGTGTGTGGGTGGGGTGATTATGGGATGCAAACCGCCGCAAATAAGATTACAAACTACTTTCTCCGGATTGGATTGATCGAACCTTATCAAAGCGAATGGTTCACCTATATCCTAGAAAGCCGGTTAACAACTCTCTTTTCCTTGCCCATTTTAATTTTGATAGGATGCTTTATTGCTCCAATTGAGGTTGTCATCACTCTAAATATTGGCATGCTATATTTACGTCCTAGAATAAATGGATTCCATTCCAAAACTTTTATCGGATGTTTTATGACATCTACTCTTTTGGAACTTTCATCCCTATTTTTATTCTATTATTTTGACAACGTTATTGCATATCTTACCTTTTTCTGTTCTATTTTTATCATTCTTTATTTAGGTCCATTTAACAACAGTCAAATCCATTTTACTGAAGAAGAAATGATAATAGCTCGCAACAAAATGCATGTTTCACTGGTTATATTTTGTCTGGTAACCTTCATAATATTATTCACTTTTCCAATTTTGGGTAGATGTCTCATTATGTCTCTCAATGTAGTCGCATTTCTTTTAGTTATCGCAAACCTTGGATTTGGAATCCAATGAGGAGGAATTTTATATGAAAAACAGCACAAAAAAGACCGTACACACTATTCTGAAGTCACTCGTTCAAAAATCGATTGAACACGAGTCCAACAAGTATGCATCCTGCCCTCATGTCTGGGCATATCAACCGCATCGGCCGGACGCACCGCTTTTAAAGACCCCCCCTATCGATAAAATCGATCCTAAAAACAGCTGAGTATACATTCATCATCCTGATATTCAATTTTTGAAAATTAGCGATTTTTCCACTTTAAAAGCCCACTATTGTTGAAATTAAGTTTTCTACAATAGTGGGCTTTTTATTTATATCAATTTTCAAATAAATCTGTAGAATTTGCATTTTTTCCTACATAGTGAACAACTTTCTTTTTCATTTCCTGGTGGCGGAATAGTCATTGAACCGTTCAACTGGTTCAGGCTATTCCGCCTTTTTTTATTTCCTCGTGGGCCTCCAGAATCAAATATTACGCCAAGTTTGAACGGATTTTTGACTCTGGAGGTCTTTTTATGAAAAACATTAATCTTCGCGAATATTATCCTTCTATCTATCCCAATGATTTCTACATCACTGTTTCTGATGATATTGCAGAGGTCTTTCGCAAATCAGAAAACACAGAAAAAGCATATTATAAAAAGAAAAAGCGAAACAAAGCATATTATTCGTTGGATGCAGATCCCAGTTTGGAGTCCCACATTCTTGGATCGGAGCCCTCTCCTATGGTGCTTTACGAACAAAAGCACCTTCGAATGGCACTTTATCAGGCAATGGAACACTTGTCTGAAAAGCAATATCGAAGGCTATCCGCACACCTATTCCAGCGTATGAGTATTTCTGAAATCGCCCATGCGGAGGGTATTTCAAAAGCATCTATACAAGACAGCATCGAACAGGCTTTAAGAACAATCTCTAAAATTCTTGTGGCCAACTCGTATATCTGATACTGTTTTGCGTCAAATTTCAAATATTTTCTATTTTTTTA
This sequence comes from Allofournierella massiliensis, assembly GCF_004345265.1. Taxonomy (GTDB): domain Bacteria; phylum Bacillota; class Clostridia; order Oscillospirales; family Ruminococcaceae; genus Allofournierella; species Allofournierella massiliensis. The sequence continues at coordinate 2,808 of NZ_SLUM01000031.1, read as the reverse complement.
CTTTTCCTACCCTACGAATGGCCAAAAAATGTCCTTATATTATGAGAGGACTTTTTTTACCCCCCCTCTCCGGGAACCTTGAAAACTGAATATTTTTCTTCATTGACTGACATAGAACCTGCCTTGCCGCAACCCACGGAGCGACGGCAAGCACGGACAGCACTGACGCCATAACCCTTTTTTGGTGAGCGATTCCCAGTGGCTGTCAGGGTGGCATGGCACCCCACCTGATGCAAAGAAAGGGCAGCGTATTATGATACTCCCCGCAGCACTATCGCAAGAATGTGGCGGGACTGCCTCCGGCTGGGCAGGAAGAGGGGTCAGCCAACGGCCCGGTCAATGAGTTCATTTTTCAATGAACATTTATCTGGACTCTTGATTCCAGATATCAGGCGATCACCAGTTTGCGGTGGTCGCCGCCTATGTGGAATCAAGCGCATTGATAGTTGCATTCGAACTACCAATAACATTATTATCTGCAAATCATATCGCACGATTTCCCTGTTTGAGCTGATCTATTACCTTCATTATCAGCCCCATAAACTAACAAGGAGTCTGTTTCATGTTTCAAGAACGAATTGCGGAATTGAACCGTATCAACGAGCAAAATCCCGTCTGCTTTGAAAAGCGAACCTACACCGTTGATGAAATTCAGGATATTCTGGGTGTGAGTCGCCCCACTGCATACAATTTGGTAAAGCAGGAGCTTTTCCGCAGTGTGCGAGTCGGCGGTCACATCCGTATTTCCAAAAAGAGCTTTGATGAATGGCTGGATCAAAATGCCGTATGATGTCAAGGGTGTCGATTCGGTTATCGGCATCCTTACTTTTTCTCCGCACTTCTCTTACAATTGGATCACGCAAAACACCCATCAACCGTAAGAGGAGGAGCAAAATGGAAACCACTAAAACAAAGAAAAGTGTTTCGGTTCGTGAAATGGGCAAAATGCTTGGCCTGAAAAAGGTAGAATCCTACTGGCTGGTCAAGAAAAACTATTTCACTACCATACAGGTTGCCGGTCGAATGCGTGTCATGCTGGACAGTTTCGAAGATTGGTACTCTGGACAGTTCCATTATAAAAAGGTAGACGGAACTCCACCTGGTACCAAATGGAGAGACACCACCCTTTCTGTCCCGGAGCTTGCTGAGATGCTAGGTATTCATTCTGCAACGGCTTACGAACTGGTCAAACGGGTACATCTGGAAACCACGATTATTGATCGTCGTATCCGGGTAATGCGAGACAGTTTTGAATGCTGGTACGACAGTCAGGACCGCTATAAGAAATGTTCTGAACGGAGAGAGTAATCATGGCATCCATTGTAAAACGTAAAAGCAAGTATTCAGTGGTGTACGCCTACATTGACGAACATGGCAAGCGACGGCAGCGCTGGGAAACCTTTGACACCAGCGCAGAGGCTAAAAAGAGGAAAACTCAAATCGAATATGAGCAGGAAACCGGAAACTTTATCGTTCCCACCGCAAAAACTCTGGCAGATCTTCTCAACGAGTATATGTCCATTTATGGAGTAAACACCTGGGCTATGTCTACATACGAAAGCCGGAAAGGTCTGATGCGAAATTACATCATTCCAATCATCGGTGATCTTTGTTTGGCAGACATCACCCCACGAATGATGGACAAATACTACCGTGACCTGCTGAATGTGAAATCCGTTTCTATCAACAACAGAAAGCCCACAAGTGAATATCTTTCTGCACACACTGTTCGTGAGATTCACAAGCTGCTGCGTAACGCATTCAATCAGGCGGTGCGTTGGGAAATGATCCCACGCAATCCGGTTCTGAATGCAACTCTTCCAAAAGCAGAGTATAAAAAACGAGAGATTTGGAGTCCGGATATGCTTGCAAAAGCTCTCGAGGTATGTGATGACCCCATTCTTTCATTGGCCATCAATCTGGCGTTCTCCTGTTCTCTGCGGATGGGCGAATTGCTTGGGCTGACTTGGGACTGTGTGGACATCTCTCCGCAAAGCATTGAGGCTGGAAACGCCAGTATCTTCATTAATAAAGAACTTCAGCGTGTCACCCGTGGCGCTCTGGACGATTTAAGTGACAAAGGCGTAGTACGAAAGTTTCCTCCCTGTATTGCCAGTACCCATACCGCTCTGGTTCTGAAAGAGCCGAAAACCAAAACAAGTATCCGGCGCGTCTATCTTCCCCAGACAGTTGCCCAGATGCTTGTGAAGCGTAAAGAAGAAATCGCCGAACTGATGGATCTGTTCGGCGACGAGTACATCGATAATGATTTAGTCTTTTGCTCCAGCAACGGACGCCCCATGGAAAGTCAGATCATCAACCGGGCATTCAGTAAGTTGATTGAAGATCATGGTCTTCCTCATGTAGTCTTTCATTCCCTTCGTCATTCCAGTATCACCTACAAACTGAAATTGAACGGCGGTGATATGAAGTCTGTACAGGGTGACTCAGGCCACGCACAAATGAAGATGGTCGCGGATGTGTATTCCCACATTATTGACGAAGATCGCTGCCTGAACGCCCAACGATTCGAAGCTGCCTTTTATGCTCCTAAGCAATCTTCTCCCGCTGCTGCTTCCGTTACGCCGGAGCAACCAGCCATCAAACAAAAAGAGGAAGATTCCATGAGCGACACAGCCAAAATTCTAGAACTGCTGAAAAACCCAGAAACCGCCGCACTCTTAAAGCAACTGGTCAGCGCATTATGAGCTGCGAAGGGGCTGTTGCAAAACGGAAGTTGAGCAACAGCCCCCACTTTTTGCGAAAAGCAGGATCGGAAGAGACTTTTTCAAGAATTTTAGGAGAAAT
>NZ_SLUM01000030.1 GCF_004345265.1 Allofournierella massiliensis | reverse complement strand
ATAAGCCAAGGTAGCACCCACGCTGACCACGGCAACCAGCGCCAGACTGATCGCACCGGTCAAAAATCTTTTATGCTTCATGGTATGTACCTCTTTGTTTTAGTTAATAGGAACACTCTCAGCCTGCTTCGCCAGCAGTGGGGAATGCCCAAGTATCAACCTGCGCCATAACGGCATCACGCATGTCGTTGTATCCAACAGGGGTATAGGTCTCTTCACCTTCTACAACAGTAGTGCTGTATACACCTTCTACTGCATAACCAGTAACAGTAATGGTGGAAGGGCTATTGCCGGCAACAAAGTTATTAATCTCCAATTCCTGGAAAAGATCTTCGGTGCTCTGGCCTGCCATCAGCGGCATATTATAAATATAGATGCCATTACCCATTTGGGTATTGTCCGTTACGTTAGTATAGTTATAGCCACCCTCTGGTTTTTTCGTTACTTTGACCCACTCACCAGCGACCGCGTTGTTTTCCAGTGTATCATCAATTACATCAGTGAACTTCAGAGTGGTGGCTCCCTGAGTCGTATTAAATCCATCTACCTTTGCTACGATCCAAGAATATTTCACTTCACAGGCACCAGAAATATGGAACTGAGGGTCTTTGTCCATAGTAGAAGTGTCGATCAGATTCTTATAGTCATTTTCCTTTACACGAACTACCGGATGCTCTGGATCATTCGAGGTAATCTCTACATAATCGCCAAGATTAACACCGCTGGTCTCCTGCTTTACAGGAGCCTCATCCAGGATTACATCACCAGTCTTATACCCTTTGCCTACAGTAAAAGTATTGGTAACAGGGTTAGACCCCCGGCTCAGCAGGGCCAGAGTGCCACCTACTGCTACTGCGCCTACCAGGGCAATGCAAGTGACCATCGTTGCCATATTCTTGCGTTTCATTGTTCAAAACTCCTTTTCACTGTTTTTAAATCCCCTCCGGATGGCTACCCATCGCAGATTTATTGGGGAATTGTTCCATACTATTGCTTGATTTTCTCAGCGTATGTATCCGCTCACGGCTCGGGAGTGGCAGTGGGGCCAGCCAGTACCTTTTCGGCTTCTACCTGTGCCTGCTGCCAGGTCAGGTTCGCTTCCTGCACCGCAACGCCACGAACCGTCACTTCATCCAGACCCTTCAGATTCTCATTGTGCTGGCCGTTTTCCACAGTGCTGCTGTACTTCACGTAGTTGAACATGGCATCGTAAGTATAGCCGTCTTCGCCGCCGCCGGGAGTCATGGGCTGAATGCCGCCTTCTGCCCAGCTGTCCTTGATACCGTAGATGTACAGGCCATCCAGACCAGCATCCTGATCATCGCCGAAATCGGCAACCTTCTGCCAGCTGTCGCTCAGGTTGGATGCCGGCTCCGGAACATTGTTCAGGTCGGTATCGCTCACCACAAAGCCTGCCTTTACTAGTGCATCCAGACCCTTTACTTCTGCAAACACATAGCTGTCGGCAGAGCCCTTGGTCAGGTGGAAGGTGGGGTCTTTTTCCACAACAGATCCGGGCATCAGCTCGGTATATTGGTTGCCTTTCTCAGTGCGCTCCGGCCCATCTGGATCTGTTACATTCTTCTCATCCAACCACAGGCCAACGTGATCGCCATCTTCCGTATAACCAACGCCCACGTTGAAGGTGTTGGTTACGGTGTTGGACTTATCGCTCAGATAAGCCAGGGTGCCACCGATGGCAACTACGCCTACCAGAGAGGCAGACACAACCGCCATCATCAGCTTCTTTTTCTTCATGATCGTTCCTCCTTTGGTACATACCGGGCGCCGCTGCGTCCGTGTTCTTCCTTTGTCTGTTTCCAGAAACGCTGTTTTCTAAACTGCCACTATCCTACCATGCAAGACTTAAAGCCCGCCTAAAAAACCGCCCTTCAATTTTGTTATTTTGCCGGTTCGGTTTTTTCTTCCTCTTCCTCATCATTGGAGAAAATTTCGGGGATAAAGGTAAGCAGAATAATCGCAATCAGCGTTCCACAGATGGCAAAAATGCCGGTTTGGGTGCGGATGTTCATGCTGATATATCCAAGATACGGCAGATGAAAATCCATTTTGCCAACGATCCGGTCGAAGATGATCTGACCATCCGGGTCTTGGTTCGCGTCGCCCTGGGTAACCAGATAGCCTTCGTCCGGGTTGACTTCCACCACCCGGTGGGTGACCATGGTATCACCTTCCAGCTGATAGGTGACCACATCGCCCACCTGCAGGGTGGAAGGCTCCACCTCTTTTACATAGATCAGGCTTCCCACCGGGATGGTGGGCTGCATGCTGCCGGTAAGCACGGCCAGCTCTGTGTAGCCCAGAATCACGGGCACAATGAGCACCGCAGCCAGCGCAAGCAGCACCACCATCAGGATGGTTGAAAAGAAGCCGCAAATTTTTTGAAGCATGCAACCAGTTCCTTATCCGATTTCTTTTTGCACATATTATGGCGTTACCGCATTTGCTGCAGAGGCCGCCTCGAAAGATTTCGTTACCATGTTCAAATCAACCGTTCCATTCGGCTGTTCCGGTTTGTTGATGGCCAGTACGCTTTCGTGATAGACGGTAATGTTGAACCCGGCAAGGAACTTCTGATCGTTCGCCAGCTCACTGCCGAACACAACTTCGGTCAATAGCTTATCGGTTTCTCCATCTTTGGGTAATACGCCCAGATAGTAATAGAAGTCATCCTTCTCCGTTTCTCCTGTAGCCTGCTTCCAGGTTGTGCTGTTTGGCATTACCAGATAGACCTTGTTTGCAGCTATTCCTGCGTCAGAAGGTACACTGCCAACAATTCCCACCTGATCTTTTTCCACGCCGGATACCATGATCCGGGCGCGGACGTAGGCATCGGAGGGGCCTTTGTTGGTGATGGATACCTGTTTTGTTCCATCACCACCAACGCCTTCTTCAATCTCCGTGTCGATGCTTGCAGCGGTGAAGCTGTTGATGACCGAATTGGAGGAAACCGCCATCAAAGCCAGAGTGCCGCCCACCGTGACCAGCGCCAGAGCCAGAACGGCGATGCACAGTTTCGCATGGGTTTTAAAAAACTTTTTCATGTTTCATCGCTCCTTTCCGGTTTAGTCGCTGGTGGTGGTTTGGGGAAGTTCTTGACCCAGCTCCTTCTTCTGTTCGAAGGTCAGAGTAAACTGGTTATCATCATTCTTCTGCATACCATTGATCACGGCACTGCTGTCGTTGGGGATATTGCTGCTGGCCACAGTATTTTCGAAAACAATATCTGTTGTATTTAGAGCTGAAATCCAAATTTGTATATCAGAGCCCTTCCCCTTTGATTCACCATCCACTGTGATATTCGCTTCGTCGGCATTGAAATTCAAACCATCCAACTCCGTCACAGTATAGTCACCGACCGGCAGGGTAAGATAGGCAGTCGTTCCGTCTAATGTGGCAGATCCGCTTCCCGCAACATGCATATACCAAACATCTCCGGCTCCATTTGTGATGCGGAAATTGAATTCACCACTTCCGGAATCTCCTGCTATTTGTTTTTCAATGGTCAATGTTCCTTCCTGCGGGATCTCTGTGTACTTCCAGACCGCATACAACGTAACCACCTGATTCTTTTCTGTAATCAGACCAGCCGCACTTTCCTGATCCTCCTTTACTATGTTGCCACCAGGCGTCAAGGCCCATCCCAGAAAAGAACAATCTTCCGGCGCAGTGAATGTGTTTGCAGTCAATGTTCTGGTATCATCAACAGTCACATTTTCCATGTCTTTCATCGTACCTGAGCCACCGTTGGCATTAAACTTGATCGTACCAGTAAATGCCTGCCAGCTTCCGGTGTAGGTAACAACCACCTCTTCTTTATCGCGGAACTGTTCGGTAAGCAGTTGTCCACTGGAGCTGATTGAACAGTTGTTTTCTGCATTTGTATACACGCCATCCGCATCAGTATCTGTCAACGGAATATTCTGACCAGCTATACTCAGGCTCGGCGTCCAGCCGGTAAAGATATAATATTTCACCGCATTTTCCGGGATTTGTGCAACGATATGATTTTCCCCTACCAGTACCGACTTAGGCGAAATAATAGCTGCATTCACTTCATCAATCTTAGGCGCTCCAGATGGGACCTTGCCATCATATTGATATTTCACGGTGATGAAAGGTGCCTTATCCTTATCCAATGTCCAGGTGCCAACCAGTACCAGATTGGAAGCCGGCATTTTCAGTTCCTCTCCCGGAGCGACCGTCTGCGATCCACCTTCATTATCAATATAGGTCCAACCAGTAAAAGTATAATAATCATACGCCGTTACTGGTTTCTGCTCAACGGAAATCATCTCTCCCGCTTCGTAAAGACCCGAAGCAGGCAGCTCGGCATCCGGCGGCACATCGCCCACAAATTGATAGCTCAAACTATACTCTTTCGGATCGGGCACTTCTCCTTCCTTATAGTGATCCCAAAGACGATAGTAATTGGATTGCGCCGAAGCGGTGTTGTTGCTGCCGTAAGCAATACCATCCCAGTAACAATAACCGGTTTCTTTATCGAAGGCCTTCGATTCATTGGTGCACCAAACCGTGACCTCGAACTCACACCCGGCGTACAGGTCGCTGAACGAAGCATACAAGGTCTTACTTTCCGTGTCGTAATACGGTTCCGTTACAACGCGACCTCCCATAGGGCCTGTGCCCTGCCCGTCAATATATTGCACACTTCCAACATTTACCAGCGTGTAAGACGTTCCATTCTGCTGATTCAGCTGTTCCAATTCCTCGTCGGTCAATACCCTCACATCATTGGGAATGGGGAATTCCACATCAATGCGGCTGCTTCGAGCTCCGGAATCACCTACGTATTTCACATGAATTCGATACTGAAATACAGAGCCGGCAGGTGTTGCATCTTTATGTACAACAATCGTTTCATTAGCAGAATTAATAACCGCATTTTCTTCATTCGCATCATTGGTTTCACCCAAGATTTCAAAAGATTGCGGAGCCGACAATGTTCTGGCGGTATTATTTTCAGCTGCTAACGTAATGATGTTGGCCTTTATTTTTCCTGCCACTTGCGTTACATTTTGCAATGCTGCAGCAATTATTCCGCTCTCAGCAGATGTATTTTCCGTTTCGTCGATCAAGCGCGCGGGCACTTCTTCCTCTACCGGAGTGGACGACTCCTCCTCTGTGGGAGCAGAACCTTCTTCGCCGGTTACCGGGGCGGACAATTCCTCTTCTGTGGAAACAGAATCTTCTTCACCGGTTACCGGGGCGGACGGTTCCTCCTCTGTGGAAGCAGAACCTTCTTCACCGGTTACCGGGGCAGACGGTTCCTCCTCTGTGGAAGCAGAACCTTCTTCACCAGTTACCGGGGTGGACGGTTCCTCCTCTGCGGGAGCAGAATCTTCTTCACCAGTTACCGGGGTGGACGGTTCCTCCTCTGCGGGAGCAGAATCTTCTTCACCAGTTACCGGGGTGGACGGTTCCTCCTCTGTATTAGAGCCTTCTTCATTCTCCGAAACTTCTTCGGATGTTTGTGAAGGATCCCAAGCCTCGCCAGCTACTGTAATTTCAGAGTTTTTCAGTTTTAAGAATTCACTTACCACCGCATTCATGAAGTGATCATTCTCGGTGGGCGCCTGACCAATTTCTAATGTCGCGCCCCCTACACTAGCACCTACACTTTGAGTCGCTACGCCGAACATGTTTGTAATGCTAAAACCATTTTCAAGCGCCTGGATGCCACTCCAAGAAAGATCCAGTTTAGACAATTGGTTGCAATTATAAAACATGGTATCTGTGCTGGTTAGGTTTGGTACTTCCCAATTCCCCAAGTCCACATTTTCCAGAGCTATACAGCTGTTGAACATATTCTGCATTGTTGACAGATTATTAAACCGATATTTCGCTCCTCTTGGTACGGGTTCAATGGGCACACTTTTCAATTTGTAGCAGGAATTAAACATGTCCGCCATCGTCGTGGCTGCATTGGGCTCTTCGGTTGAAAATTTGATAGTTCCAGTTACGGTTTCCAGATTTTCGCAATGATAAAACAGTTCTGCAATAGACTCTGCATTGGAGACATCAAAGTGCTCACCCAATTTCACGCTTTGCAATGCCGTACAGTAATTAAACATGGCCTTCAGATTTGTTACGCTGGATGTATCCACTTTTTCTCCAAAGTCGATCTCAGTCAGCGATTTGCAGGAACTAAACATATATCCCATATTAGTGGCACTGGTCGTATCAAGCTGATCGAACGGTGTAATGGTAGTAAGAGACTGACATCCCGAAAACATGGAGCTAAAATCGGTCACTCTGGATGTGTTAAATTTCTTTCCGAAATCAACGGTTTCCAATTTTGAGCAGCCCAAGAACATATTTTGCATATTCACTACATTTTGCGTGTCAAAGTCATCACCAAAAACAACGATTTCCAATGCTTCGCATTGCTCAAACATTCTATTCATCGGTATGTTAACAGCGCCTTCTTCATAACTGGAACTGCCAAAACCACTCAAATCTACCGTCGTTAATTTTTCATCGCCGATAAACATCGCAAAATAATTTGTGACTTTGGGCGTTTTGAACCTGTCGCCAAACGTAATGCTTTCCAGACTCTTCATCCAGGCAAACATTTGATTCATCTCCGTCACATTCGCCGTATCAAAATCCAAATGTAAAGACTTAAGAGACTTACACTCATGGAACATGAAACTCATGGTAGTGACTTGCGATGTGTCAAAAGTTTCGCCAAATTCTATGGAAGTCAGACTAGTGCACTCTTGGAACATCCAACTCATATTCGTCACCCCGGATGTGTCAAATCCGGACAAATCCAAGTCAATCAGTTTACTTGCCCCCTGGAACATATAAGACACGTTCGTTGCAGCTGAAGTATCGAAACTCTTCAAATTCAAAGTAGTGAGACTAGGACAGCTCGAGAACATCCGGTGGAACGTTGTCACTTTCGATGTATTAAACTTCGCCACATCAATGGCGGTCAGCTTATGACATTGATAAAACATATATGACATATTTGTCACATTAGCAGTGTCAAAATTTTCACCAAATTTAATCTCTTCTAAGCCTTTGCATTCATGAAACATTTCCTGCATGCTAACGGTGTTGCTGGTATCAAGTGCCTCCAAATCTACAGTTTTTAAGTAAGAGGCCGAATATAACCACTGGTACAAACTTTGCGGCGCTTTTACCCCGCCCGGTCCTGCAATGATCAAATCGTATTTTCCTTTGTCTTCCTGATTTTTTACCAGGTAGGCGATGACATCATCCTCCAGCGTAGCACCCACATGACGCGCATAAACCTCCGGAATATCCGGGTCATATATTTCAACCTCTGCTCCAGGGGTCTTTTCATTTACAAATGCATAATTTATATTTTTATCAATTACCTGAACACTGATAATATTGTCCTGGTCAAAAAGTTGGCCATCAATTTCACAACCGGAAAAATTCAACCACTTACCACTGCCAACTTTTGCGTTTTCACTCATATTATTCGTGCCAGGCTCATCCACATACACTTCGCCCAGATCCAGTTCCAATTCCACATGCGCCCAGGCAGGTGTGAGCGTCATATTGCCTTCCGGCATGAGAATCACCTCGCCGGAATCATAATGAGTTTCCAGATTTACTTCTCCCGCAGTCACATTCCAGCCGCCAAAACTATTGCCTATGTTGGTCAGATTGTCGCTGCCAGGCATGGTCACAATCTGGTCTCCCATCGCCTGAATCGAGTCCACCGTACCGCTGTTTCCCGTTTCAAAGGTAATGGTATAAAGCTGGCGGTCAATCGTTACCGACGGAATTTGTACCGGTGCATCACTCGTTGTTTCATCAAATGTTCCACTGTACAGCTTTTTCAATTCTGACGCGTCAACAGCAATTTGTTCTTTATGGACATTACAGTCCAGCTCTACTTCCAGAATCAAATCCAGATCCGTCTGCTGGCACAGCTTATTTACTTTGACCCCTACACTTTTGCCATCTTCCGCAATTTCAAACTCAATCTCTGTGGAATGATTGCTGCTTTCAAATCGAGCGCCTTTAATTTCCGTTACCACGGTCTGATTGCTGTTCAGGCTAAGGATAAATCCTGTGTCTCTGTAGTGCTCATGCAAAACAGCTTCCAGTGTATCCGCCACTCCCTGGCGATACAGCGCACCATCCGTCTCACAATAAGCCGCCACAACAGGCTGATTTGCGTTGGCCGGTGTATATTCAGTTGCATATTCTGCAAGCAGCTCATTGGGCGCATCACAGCCGTATTGCCAGGTAATCAGCGCATCGCCATCCTCATTCAGAGTATTCTTCAGCTTCTGCAGCTCGCTTTCTATCGCACTTTTATCAGCGGAACCTAAGTAGCTGCCCAACACCCAAAACACCACAGTGGGATTATTGTTGTTGCTTTTGGCCTTCGACACTTCAGCAATCGCCGCATTCAAGCCCTTAGTGGCATCTGCAGTTCCCTGCCCTTCTACTGCATTGATGTTGTTCAACGCATTCAGCAGACCTTCGCGCGTCCTGATTCCCGAAAGATTCTGGGTTACTTCCTGCTGATAGGTAATAATCTGCAGCGTAGAGGCAAACTCTTCCTCATTCTCAAAAAGGGACTCAAACGCTTCATTGCCCACCAGATACTTGAACTGCTCCATGGAGCCACTGCCCTGCCAGGAAACATCCACCAAAAATATCACATTATATGCAGGCGGAGCGATACCATCACGATGATATGTTACCGTCGCGGTTTCTCTTTCCGTCGAGCCATATTCAACCGATGGCACAAAATCGACTTGACTCACTACTCCACCTTGCTGATCTTCTCCCCGCGCAAATGCAGAAATCGGAACCGATGTGGTCAACATCAATCCCGTCAACAATGCGGCAACGGATTGTTTTACCCAGTGTTTCATTGCGATACCCCTCCAGTTTCTGAGCACATTGCAGCAGATGCCAGCAACACCATAAGCTCTGTTATACTGTTAAACTGACCCTCTTTTTGCTTCTCTTTCCAGAAGACTTCCCCTTGCCAGGTGTTGAATTGCCGCCGTACAATCACTATCCAAAACGTTTCCTTCTTGCCTTGCTCGGTTCGAATCTCTTCATGATTTCTGGGGACTTCAACCAGATGATTTCCCACCCGTTCAGATACTCTTTTTCCGCGGAATCTTTCCCAGGCTTCTGGCACTCCAATCTGGTTGCAGAGTTCGTTAATTTGAAAGATCAGATCATCCAGATTTTGAAACATCAGTGGGCCACTCAGATACCGATGATACAGTCTTCCTTTACACACTCCATCCTCCGTGTTATCCATGCAAACACTATAGAAATCCGTCGCTCTTTCCCACGGTATCATTTTGGTGCCTCCTTCTATTGTTTTCTTTATTATTCCACACGGGGCGTTACACAAGCGTAACACTTGCCGCTTCTTTTTCAATATTCACTGCTACTTACTTTTTCTCAAACAAAAACCAGCAAGAAACCCGCCGGGCAGGCTTCTTGCTGGTCAAACAGCTACTTCTGTTTTTTCTTCTCGTATGCCTTGTAAATCGTGATGGAAACAATTCCAATACAGCCCACAAGCAGAATAGTCAACCAGCCATACAAAGCAGTGTCGCCTGTTTGCGGCAGGAATGGAATTCGAATTGGTTTATCCACTTGATCTGACGGCGTTTGCGGCAGAACAGGCGAATCCGAGTCTTCGGCCGGGCCTGTGTTTTCCTCCCAAACGAGGACAAACGGAGAAAAGCCACCGGGTTCAGCAGTAAAGCGAATTCCCTGAAGCGTATTCTCAATAAAAACTTTTTCCGGCTCGACCGCCATAATATCTTCCAGATTATAGCCAGATTCCATCGCGTCATCCGTGCCATCCCGGTGCAATCCCCGGAAATGCCAAAGCGTAAAGGATGTATTCGCATCGGTTCCTTCCGGATAACCCCAATAAACTTCAACCGGATTAGAAGCCATAACCCAGGCATTGCCGTTGTTCATATCCACCAAGTCCAGATATTGGCTTTGGAAGTGCCTCGTGGCTCCCGGCTCAAGTTCCGGCATACATTCATCCGCCTGTGCTTCCAACAGCGACTGCCGGTCATACACTTCATTCATGATGTCATCAAACAGCAGGCCCACATCCATTTCGGTAGAATCGCCGTGCAGATTCTCTAATTCAATGTCCGTTTCATTCAAGGTGTAGGTTGTTCCTTCCGGAGCAACCACAACACCTACTCCTGCTGGAATCTCAGGAATCGTTTCCTCCTGCGCAAATACACGGGTCACAGGATTTTCCGGGTTGCTGATGATAGATTCTCTTTCCACACCTCGAACCGTTAATTCAGCCGTCCCACGCTGTATAGGATAAAAAACAGACCCCTCTTCACTGGTAACATATGCCACAAGCACTTCGCCTTCACTGAGCGGAATGCCTGTGGTATACATTTTATAGAGCTCTTCTTCCAGCTCCGGCTGAAATTCATCCATTTGTACCGGTTCTCCGTCCGCATAATACTGAACATGGAAATTTTCATCCGTGCCATCCTTGCGGTCAAGGCGGTAGCACACATTTCCCTCTTCATCCTTACCGATTTCCACTGGCGTCCACTCGAATCGCTTGCCGGGGTTACCGGTATAGTTGGGGTCATCATGATACAGCAATGTCAAATCTTCCACAGCCACACCCTCAGGAGCTTCGATCACAAACATCGGTTTCGGCAGAGAAGTGGTTTGCACACCGCCAACCGCGTCATAGCCTTCATTGCCGCCCATGTAAATGGTCACATTGCAGGGCCGAAGCCGGATGCTCTGATAATCGAATTTCGGTACTGCGGTCAACGTATATTCCAGTTTGCCGTTCACAATGGTGGGAATATCCACCAGAAACGGGTCCAGCGAACAGGCACGGTTCGCCACATCGACCTGCGTTCTGACCACCAGGTACAACGCCGGCTCCAGCTGAGAAAAGGTCAAGTCACCATTCCTGTCTGTGATTTTCGTAGTGGACAACAGCTCTGGCTGTTCCTGAGCAAACGCCGCCAGCTCCTGAGCTGCCTGACGACGCGCATTGTCGTCAAGGTTCGCCCAGTCGTACTGGAAGGAAGAAAATTCCTCTGTTGTTTTGTAAGTCAGTATGGCCGGGCTTTCCTGCACAGTAATATCTGCGATTTTTACAATGGCATATGTGTCGTTCGCAAGTGGAATAGACCTACCATCCACATTCACATGGCAATCCAGTTGAAGGCTTCCCATCAGCTGCTGCGCATACACCGGTCGCTGGAAGGATGCCAACAGCATTACTATCAGAAGAAGAATGATCCAACAGCGATTTTTTGAGGAAATCCTGTTGCTATTCATGTTGCTGTTTCCTCCTTTTCACAAAACCTGCAAGCGCAATTACGATCCAGCGCAGCAGCAAAATCACCACAAGCACAGCGGCTCCGGTAAGCATGTGCCGATACTGAATCGGCATACGCTGCCAGAAAGAAAGCGTCTCCGCCGTTTCTTCCTGGTATTGCTGCGGATCATAAGGTGTGCGCACGCCGCGCACCAGCAGCCGATGAGAGTTGATCCCGTAAGGTGTACAGGTAATCAGTGTCACATAATCCTTTTCTTCTTCAATGGCCAGTGCGTCCATCTCCGAAGGGAGTACGGTCAGAATCTGATCCACTGTATAACACAATGTCTGATTCAGCACACGAATATAAAAGATGTCGCCCACTTCCAGCTTGTCCAGATCGGTGAACAGGCTGCGGGTGGGCAGGCCCCGGTGGCCGGACAGCGCCGCATGGGTGGACTCGCCCCCTACCGGCAGGGAGGTGTTCTGCAGATGGCCCACGCCAACCTGCAGAACTGCCTCCTCAGTGCCATGATAGATGGGGATGGTGGTGTTCAATTTGGGGATCTCGATGTAGCCCATCATGCCGGTGGAATCCACATTGAGAAGATCCCAGTAGCTCTCCGGGGTAATCGGATTTCCATTGTCATCGCTGAGCGGAGCCTGCCCGGCACTGGCGCCCGCCAGCTGGCGGTTGTATCCCTGCGCCTGAGCCAGCAGCTGATCCAGCCGGGCCTGCTCGGCACGAGCGACCGTATCGTCATAGGAAGAGGTGACCCGGCTGCTATTTCGCTCGGCAAGATACTCACTGAGGGAGGGATAGGCCAGAACGCCAATGCCCACCAGGATCACCAGCACCCGGACCAGCCGCCACAGCGTATCTTTTTTCATGGATTACTCCTGCTCGGACTTCTTTTTGCGGGGCGCCAGCACGCCGGCCAGCACGATGGCCACACCGGCGGCGGTCAGGCTGATGGTGCCGATGCTACCGGTCTCGGGCAGCTCGATACCCTTCTTGTTCTCCACGTCCACGGTGGTGCCGTCATCGCCGGTCGCAGCCTCACCATCCACGGTGATTTTGGCTTCGCCGGTCTCCTCATTGGTCATTTCGATCTTAATCTCGATGGGGGCCTTCAGCTTGTTGTAGCCCTCGGGAGCGGCCACCTCGTGCAGGTAGTAGGTGCCGGCTTCCAGGCCGGAGATGGTGATGTCGCCGACCTCAGTGGTGGTGAAGGAGTTGACACCAACCTCGTCAGGCTTGGCCACGCGGTATCCGTCCTCTGTGGCAATCAGTTCGACAACCTGTTCGCCGGCCTTATCGGTGGTCAGCTTGAACTCAGCGCCGGCCAGGTTACCAGTAATGCCACCGGCCTCAGTGGACCACTTATTCACATCGATCTCGTAAGTAAAGACATCGCTTTCGTCGGGGGTGGACTCACCCGTGGTACCAGTGGTGGGATCGTTGCTGTACTCCACCTTAACAGTGTTCAGAGCGGGATTGCCAACAACAGCACCCTCAGTGATCATGGCTTTGTAGGTGACCACGATGGCCTTGCCGATGTCTTCAGCCTCGGCGGCCTGGGTAACAGACTTCAGATTGGTAAACTCCACCTTCAGTACGTTGCTGTGGAGAGAAACAGTATAACCGGTGACGGTCTCACCGTCGATGGTGACGGTCAGACCGTCAATCGTAAGATTATCACCATCAACAACATCGGCTCCAGTGTTGTCTACGACCTTCAGGCCGTTGGACAGGGTATCGTTGAAGGCGAAGTAGAAGGTGGTGTAATCGCTCATATCGGGCACAGCGGAGGTCAGGGTAAAGGTGACCACATCGCCAACCTGGGCGCTGCCGTTATCGGCTGCGCCATTGCCACCTTCGCCGTCGGTGTCAACCTTCTTGTCCACCGTGGGGAAGGTACTCTTCATGGCCCACTCGGCATTTGCGTCAGTGGGCACGTTCACCAGCATGGCGTCGGTACCGCGGTTGCCGGTGCCGGTGGAGCCGCCCTCGGGATACACCAGGTAGTAGCCGGCCTTCAGCTGAGTGAAAGTCTCCTTGTCGGCAACAGCAGGAGTCTCATCATCAGAAGTGATCACGGCAAAGTCAGTGCTGTGATTCCGCACCCAGGCCTGCGCCTTGTCGGCAAGGGTTTTCACCTCAGCGCTATCGGCAGTCATCCCTTCCAGATAAGCGCGCACATCATCCGCGTCGATATCGCTGTCATCGTCCTGATCGGTCAGGCCCATGCCGCCAGCCTCTGTGTTAGCGGTGAAGAACTCCAGCCAGTTCTCCGTATTGACCAGCTCATAGTTATCGAAGGTGTTGCTGCTGCCGCCTTCGGTCACACGGGCATCAAACATCTGGACGGCATAAACCTTCTTATTGTCCAGAGTGTCGCCTGTGACAACCAGGGTGCGGTCGCCGCCATTGCCCGCTGCAAAAGCGGGGAAGCTCATGCCCATCGTCATGGCAGTTGCCAGTGCAACCGCTGTTGCGCGCTTCATTTGCTTTTTCATTCTTCACATTTCCTTTCGTTTTCTTTTTTGGGTTTTGGTTCAAGGGTGTATGGCGGTCGAAAACCGCCGCGGACAGTCAAAGAACTACTGCGCCCCCCTTCTACGGGTACGGCGCTTACCCAGCGCCACCCCCAGCAGGAGGATTCCTACCCCGACCACCACAAACAGGCTGTCGCCCGCACCGCCGGTGTCCGGCAGCGGAATGTTCAGCTTGTTGGTGACGGTCAGTTCATAATCGCCTGCATGGTTGGGGTCGTAGAATTCGTAGCTGACCGTGTATCCGGCCGGCACGTTCTCTTCCTTCACCGTGTAGACGTAGTAGGCTGTGATGGTTTCTTCGTAGTCCAGTACACCGTTTCCATTGGCATCCTCGTACTTATACAGGGGCACATTCTTCAGCACAGTACTCCAAACCGCAGACCAGGGGCCATCCTGGTCCGCAGAAGTCAAGGTGACCGATTTATAGGTTTCTGTTGCGCCGATTGGCGTGCCATCGGCATTATATTCTTGCCGGCAGATGGTAAGGGTGATGCTGTCCGGACGGGTCTGGCCGAAGTTGAACCAGTCGTCCCAGACCTTGTGGATGGTCAGGTCCACATTCTCGTAGCAGGGGTCGGCGTTTACGCCGGGCTCCGGCACAAGGGTGGGCGGGTTGTCCGGGGAAGCAGCATTCCGCATCAGCACCGCCTGAGCGTCGCTGATATAGGCATTCAGCTCCCGTGTGGCGGTGGTTTCACCTTCGTCATTTTCGCCGACCTCATCGGCACCTTCCAGCGCCTTGAACATGTCGTAGACGCTCAGCTCCTTACCGGTATCCAGCACATCTTCAAAGGAGTTGATGTGCTGGATCACATAACGGTTGTAGACCGGGGCTTCTTGCGGATATTCCACTGCAGCAGCACCGATCGGATTGCCGCCGTTTGTGTTGATGTTGGTCAGTGCCGCTTCCAGCGGACGATAGATGGAGTACGTATTTCCTTCACCTTCGATAGAGGCAATGGTGTTGAACCAATACACGGATTTCAGATCGTTGTAACCGGTAAACGGCCCTACCTTTTGGGCTGTTCCGCGCACCGTATCGCACAGCACCATCTCCGAGTTGCTGATCTTGCCCTCGTGGTTGTAGCCCACAAAGCCGCCGGCCATGCCGTTTGCATGGGTGCCGTCTGTATCCTGGGTGGCGCCGCCGGCAAACACGTCGTAGCCATTGGCCACACCGGTGACGGAGCAGTTGTCCAGCTCGGTGCGGTTGCCCTTGATGAGGTTGATCTCCACGTTTTTCAGATCGTCCTCGTTCACGCCATCTTCCGTGCAGGGCAGGCGAATCGCGGAATCGCCGATGGTGATGATGGCCACGTCGGTCTGCTGGTTGGGGTTATCCGATTGTTTCGACAGGGCCACCGAAATCTGTATGCCCAAAAGATTGACTTTGGCAACATTGCCCTCCCGCAGGACATCCACACTTACAATACCAAGATTGAAATGTGCAAGATTGATACTTTGCAGGCGGTCGCTATCCAGATACAGGGCCTTCACCAGCTCGTTGACCACATACAGCACACCGTTCAGCAAAGGCGAATCCGCCCCCACGCTGACCAGATAGGCCATGTCGGTTTTTCCGATGAAGCCGCCGGCGATCTGGTCGCTGGTGACCTTTTTCAGATCGGTGACATGGTCATTTTTGATGCGTCCCAGGTCGCTGTAACCCACGAAGCCGCCAGCAATGGGTTCCTTGCCGCCCATAGCCTGAATGGTAGCACCTTCCGGAATGCCCGCCACGATGCTGTCAAACACCTGGGAACCAAAGAGATCGCTCACGCCGGCTCCCAGGGCCAGGAATTTGTTAAGAAGCTCCACGCTGTCCACGTCCACCACGCCGCTCTTACCCATGTGGCCGATAAAGCCACCGGTATAGTTGAGCGCCTGAACGCTGGAGAGACTGGTCACAGCGCCATTCTGGACAGTGCCGTTCATCAGGCCGCCGCCAAAGCCGCCGGCACAGCCGGTCTGGCGGGTTTCTTCATAAATACCTTCGCCAGCGTTTGTGCTGTAAGCCTGAATGGCAAAGCCCTCGGCAACGCCGTGAACTGCCGCATTGTTGATGTAGCAGCGCAGTACGTCCATGGCGTCGATTCTGCCCAGCTGGATCAGTGGGCCGATCACATCTGTGGTGCCGCCATCGGAACCGGTGCCGCCCACTTCGGCCACACCGGCCACATCAGCCATGCCGAAGAAGCCGCCGGCGTACAGGCCGCCCTGCACGCTGCGCAGACCGTTGACCGTCACGCGATAGGTTGTTTGCTGTTCTTCCGTGGTTCCGGCATCTGCTTTCTCCCCGATGGAGGCCGCCTGGACGAATCCGGCAAACCCTCCTGCATAGGGGGCGTACCGGGTTGTGGAACCCTCTTGGTAGGTGCCATCCACCACGAAGCCCCACTGGCTGTCCGCCGGAGAGACGGATGCCTTATGGATGGTGGTGTAGGTGGCGGGCAGCAGATCGACCAGGTCACCCGCTTTATCGATCAGGCTGTTCAGAATACCCTGGAGAATGCCGCTGGAGGCGTTGGTGTTGACGCTGGCCAGGGAAGAAGACGAGGCAACGCCCACATAGCCGCCAACGGCATTGCGTCCGGTGACCCGGCGCAGGCCAGTCACATCGCAGCTGGCGGTGGGGGCAGGGTATTTGCCGGTGCCCACCCAAGTGGCGGAGTCTTTGCCTGCGTTGGGCAGGTCGTTATCGTTGAGCTGGATCTGTGCACCGTAAGCCGCACCGACGAAGCCGCCGGCATAGCCCACGTCATCCCCCGCAGCGGGGGTACCGGTGGCCGTTATCGTCATGCCGGAGGTATAGCCCTGCGCCGAGGAATTGCGGACTGCGGGAACAAAGACTTCCACTACTTGCAGCAGCTTATCGATTTCCAATTTCAAACCGATAATATCCACACCGCCGAAGTCGGCCGCACCGCCGGTTTCCATCCGGCCGCCAAAGCCACCTGCCGCGCCCCGGGCGCTGACCAGCTTCACATCGTAAGCCATGCAGTTGGTCAGCGTGCCGCTGCGCATCAGGCCCACATAGCCACCGGCGTCACCGCCGGGATTGGGCAGCAGCGTTTCCTGCGCGCTGCGCCCGGCCACCACGTTGAAACCATAAATATAGTTGGCCAGCTTTTGGTTCAGTTCTTCCGGGCTCGTCACCGTACCGGCCTGGGCCAGCTCAAAGCCGTAGCCACCGTGCTGGCCGACGTATTCCACCCACTTGTTCCAGGTATTCACATCCAGATTGGCCAGGGGGCCGTACACTGCGGTGTTCTCCTGGGTGGGATACACCACGCTGAGGGCTCCCAGAATATTGTTCACACTGATCAGATTGCCCAGGATATTCAGTCCGCCCACACTGGCGGTGTCAGCAGCCTCCATAAAGCCGGTAAAGCCGCCGGCGTATTCCGCACCGTAAACCGAGCGGATGCGTTCCGCCTTGCAGATGCTGGTGGGACCCGTGTACGGGTTCAGAGCGGTTTTCCAGGGGTCTGTATTCAGTCCCCAGATGCTGCCGCCCATGTTGTGGCCCACATAACCGCCGGCCATGCCGCGCTGGATGCTTTCATCCGAGGCCGCCTGGGCGCGCACCACGCCGCCGCAGGGCACCGCGTCGGTGCTGCTGTTGCGGATGGTCGGCACAAAGGTCTGCAGCAGAGAAGCCAGCGAGGTATCCACGCTGATCAATCCATTCAGAATGCTGGCATCTTCCATGACCCGGGTCACATCGCCGGGCTTCATTTCACCCACATAACCGCCGGCCGCGATCTGGCCGATGATGTACTCGAAGTTGTGGGCGTTGGAGTCCTGGATGTGGCCGCCGTTGATGGCTCCGGCGAAACCGCCGGCCATACCCAGCGCACCGGACGCAGCGCTGGCGGTTGCCAGAACGGAGTAACCGCCGGGACCGCCCGTGACATCGGACTGCTCAATGGTGGTGACCACCACGTTGAGGGCGCTGAGCAGATTGTCCAGGTTGAGAAGATCCCCCAGCACGCTCAGACCGCTGCCCACCGAGGCCGCACTGCCGATGTCCATACATCCGATGAACCCGCCGGCATACCGCCCGCCGGTGACGGCGTAGGCGCTGTTGTTATCAAAGTAGCTGGGCGCATTCACCGCTTCCAGATCATCGGGCGGAGTGACCTTGGTATGTTTCAGATAGGTCACATCGCAGGTGGAGATCTGTGCACCGCTGGCATAGCCGATAAAACCGCCGGCACTGCCGGCATAGACATCGTTCTCGCCCAGCTCGGTGGCAGTGACGGTGAAGCCGTTCTCTGAATAGACGCCCGCATAGGACACATAAGGCACATAAGCCTCGATAACATTCAGCAGATTGGTCAGATTGATGTCCAAACCGCTGCCGCCCAGGATGGAGATACCGCCGCCGACATCGGCCAGCGCGCCGGAATATACCTTGCCGCCGAAGCCGCCAGCATAGGTCTGGCCATTTACAGAGGCGATGTTGTAGACGGCGTAATAATTTTCCTCACCACGGCTCTGGTTATTCACCTTGCCGCTCTGGAAGTCGCCGGCAAATCCGCCGGCCACATCGGCCTGGACATAGCCGCCATTCGTATAAGTGACGGTGCAGTTGGTGTAATCGGGAACCATGGTGCCGATGGTACCCAGCAGGTCATTGACCGCAATCAATGCGCCTTCCGAATCCCTTAAATCACCCAGGTCTGCCAAATCTCCGGTACGGGAGATTCCCACAAAACCGCCGGCATAACCTTGGGCGTTATCCGCGGTCACGCTCTTCAGTTTATCAGCGTGGCAATTGGTCATGTTTGTACTGTTGGAACGAGCAATAAATCCACCCGCCACATATTCCACAGTCGGGGTATCGTGGCCTATGGCTTCCACGATATACCCTTCACCTGCTCCGGAAACCGTGCAGTTCTCCAGTTCCAGCTTGATGCCAGGAATGACATTCAGGAGACCTCCCACCGTAAGCAGATGATCGAGGCCCAACAGGTTCAGACTCAGTCCATTTGTATCGGCCAGACTACCGGGGCCACCAGCGCCCACAAAGCCGCCAGCCATGTTTTCCGCAGACACTTTCTCTAATGCCTGCAGATCCACATTTTTTACAGTACCGCCTACTGCCAGGCCCACTGCGCCGCCGGCATACTCCTTGGCAACCACAGTATATGGCTCGGCCAGCACTACGCCATCCACCGTAAAGCCCAGGAACTCACCCAGACCCACGGTATCGTTGAGCAGGCCACCCACGCTGGCACCACCCAGCGAGCCGGCAATACCGCCGGCATAGTTGCCATTGGCTGTAACCGCCGAAAGCCCTGCCAGTTTGTTGGAACCCTCAGAGGGGCTACCGGTAATGGTGTTCGATTTCCAATAGGTCAACTTGTTCAGATATTCTGCGGTAGCCGGCGTTAACAACAGACCATTGCCATTTCCCACAAAACCGCCTGCATAGTCACCATCGGCATGGACGGTAAGACTAACACTATTAATCTGGCACCCCATAATGGCAGAGGGAGAAACACCCGCCAGAGAGAGCAATGCGGTTGTATCACCGCCGCTGCTCAACAGGCTGCCCAGCAGGTCGGTCACACCGCCCAGCAAAGTGGTGTCATTGGTATTATCTTTGCCCAGGTCGGTGGCCCAGCCAATTGCGCCTACGCCAGCCCAGCCGCCCACATGGCTGCCACTGCCTGTAATAGCGCCCGTCACCGAAAGGCTGCAATCTACGGTATAGCTGTTGGCCAGCGCACCGGCGAAACCGCCCAGATAGCTGCCGCCGGATACGGCATCCCCTCTTTTAGGCGTCCAGCCATTCACATCGCAGTCCAGCATCAGGGTGCCGGTGGTTCCGGCATCCAGAATCCCCAGGCCTTCCTGCAGCATACCCTTGATCTCAGCGTCGCGGGCCAGACCCACAAAGCCGCCGCCGTAGCTTTCCGCCTGTACGGTGTAATCGCTATTTATAACATCACAGTCGATCATCTGGGTGCCGATGATCTGACCGGTAAAACCACCGTTATATTTGGTATCAGACACTCCAACGGTACCCGACAGGCCGGTGACGGTGCAGTCCGTCAGTACAGGGCTTTCATATCCAGTGGGAACCAGCTTATCCAACGGCAGCGCATTTCCCAGCAGAATTGTAATCACATCTCCCAAGCCAAGGCCGGGGATCAAATTCAGAACTCCAGACAGCAATTTCACGAGGACGCCAAGATTCTCCGTCGCATAGCTCGTTGCACCTTCAGAATAGCCCACAAAACCGCCTGTGACAGAGTTGAGATTGTACAGATCAGGACTTATTACATCGCACCCCGTAATCTGTACATTCCCCACTATACGACCAGCCAATGCACCGGTCGCCAGTGCCGTGGGGTCACTTTTACGGGCATCCAACAAATCAGTCAGAATATCTTTCAAACTGACGTCTGCTCCCAACATCCCCAAAATCTCATCCAATATGACGCCGACAATCCAACCTAGTCCTGATGTCAGGTCGTTGATGAGGGTATCCTCTGTCGTGGTCTCACTCGTGGTGGTGTGAATCGTCGGATTTGCAAAACTCAAATTGGATACTACCGTTGCGCCGGTGCTGCCAAAGGATGAGCCGCCTTCTCCCTCTACTTCACCAGTTTCGCTGTGCAGTGTGGCGAAGAAACCAACTCCCATACGTTTCCCCACATCCAAAGGGGTATTCTGAAGTACTCTTACATTGGAAATCACAGGCCGACCGGTGGCTGTGATCGTAGTTCCGTTCGTCAGCGTTTCCCCATTTATCGCTTTTGCGCCAATCATGGTGCCGGAAAAGGTAAGCGGCACCCAGTTGGACTGACTGGTATCGCCGTTCAGCTTATTCAGATCGATATCCCGGAAGATGATGTAGTTGCCGTCCGAGGTGTATTTTAGGTCCTGATAGGTGGACTTTACCTCGTTAAACGGCATGTACTCCGGCTTCCCTAACAATCCACCGTCATCTGCACCAATGCTGGGTGTGGCAGTATTTTCTCCTTTGAGGCCCACAATTTCGGCATTATTACTGCTCACAATGGAAAGAATACCTTTCAGAAGATCTCCCAAAATTCCTACCACAGCTCCAACCAGACCGGGATCATCAAAATTCGGATTCCATAATCCGTCCGATTCCTCGCTCTTTAAATATTGGAAATCAAGCGTATCCTCTTCAATATCCTTGTATGTAATACCTGTATCCGAAACACTGGTTGCTTTGAGATCCGCATCGCCCGGATAATAAGGAATCAGTGTTACTTTACGGAAAAGTCCAACCAGAAATTTCACTTCTGTCCGCACAAACAGCATCGGCGCCACCTGGGCGTCAGTGCCGATGGCCGCAAGCTGATGTTCATTGCCAATCAGAATATATTTGGTCCCGTCAATTTCCACATACACCTGACCGATATGCTCACGACCACCCAGCTGAGCCGGGTCTGCCTCACGGGCTTCCACCAGACTCGCAATCATCTGGGGCATCTGCTCGGTAAAGGAGCGGGAAAGTACATAGTGATGGTCAGGGTCATAGGTCACATACGCCTGGGCCCCTTCTTCGTCCTCCGGCTGTCCGTCTGGATACACAAACTGACCTGTACCAAACTGCTCCGGCCAGATATCGTTGCTCATCACCGGCTCTTGGGCTGCATTTTCCGAAGCGATGGTGAGCAGCTGATAGTTGTGGTAAATGTAAATGGTATCTGTCTCTCTGTCATACAGCGGAGCATCCTGTGCTACTTCGTCGGAAAGAAAATGCCCGGTAAAGTCTGCCGGCAGCGTCCAGACGCTCTCCAGCGGGATGTCCTCCATGATCTGATAGTCAGCATCCAGTGCATACAGGACCGGCTGGCCCTGCTCATCCAAGACCGGTTCGCCGCTACCCAGCTCTGTACCATCACCAGTCATTACTGGCTGGCCGCTGCCCACTGCACACAGCTGCTCGTAAGTATACAGAAGGATCACACCGTTCTGATAAACTGCATACCCCTCTGAATTCTCTTCTGGCCGGGTTGTTGCTTCCGGCTGTGTGCTGGCTTCCGGCTGTGTGCTAGCTTCTGGCTGTGCGCTGACTTCCGGCTGCGCACTGATTTCCGGCTGCGCGCTGACTTCCGGCTGCGCGCTGGTTTCCGGTTGCGCGCTGACTTCCGGCTGCGCGCTGGCTTCCGGTTGAGCGCTGGCCTCCGGTTGCGCGCTGACTTCCGGTTGAGCGCTGGCCTCCGGTTGCGCGCTGGCTTCCGGTTGAGCGCTGGCCTCCGGTTGCGCGCTGGCTTCCGGTTGCGCACTGGCTTCCGGCTCCAGCGTGGTCACGGAAGAATCTGTTATATCATCGGCGCTTTCTATCCGCTCAATACTTCCATCCAGTGTTTCCTCTGCACTCATAACAACAGGAATGGGAAACAGTGACGCCTTTACATGAATCGGCGCATATATATTCACTGCAAGAACTGCTGCCAAACCTGCCGCTATGATTCGATATTCCTTTCGCATACGCAACTTCCCCTTAGCTCACTACCTCTGGACTGTCCTTTCCTTCCACACGTTTTTCACATATAAAAATTATGGAACAGAATGGATTCCGTAGTTTATTCGCTGTATAATTTTTAGGCAGCCCTTTTGGGGCGCATCTTTCGAAGCAAACCAACAGCGCTACACATCATATTGTTTACCGGCTATTACAACGCTGTCTATTATTACATATTCACCGTTACATAAGCGTAACAAAACGGATTTCTTTTTTATTTTTCAGAGCGTTTTCGTTTTCCACGCAATCACAAAGGAGCCTTCATGAATCAGTCGCCAGCTTTTGCACACATCAGCAACGAAATCATCAATGAGTATATCCAGACATTACTTGAACAGGAACGCTGCGCGCAAACCGCCAAAAAGTATCGCCGGGATCTGATCCGCCTTATGGGATTTTCCCCTGACGGCGTCCTGACCAAGTCTCTGCTGGTTCAGTGGAAAGAAACTCTCATTCTGCGCTATGCTCCTGCCACCGTAAACACCATTCTTGCTGCTGTGAATGGTTTTTTGAAATATATCGGTGCATTCCAGCTCCAGCTTAAGCCTCTGCGCATCCAGCGCAGCCTTTTTTGCAAACCGGAACGTGAACTGACACGAAACGAATATACCCAGCTTGTAAAGCAAGCCATGCGGCAGAACGACATACAGACTGCCCTCATTATCCAGACGATCTGTTCCACCGGAATCCGGGTATCAGAACTACAGTTCATCACTGCGGAAGCCGTTAAACTCAGCTATGCCCAAATTCGAAACAAGGGAAAAATCCGATATGTGTTTCTTCCGAAACAACTTTGCCAACTTTTAACCCGTTACCTGAAACAGCACAAAAAAAAGACCGGTCCCGTGTTCACCACACGGACCGGTCGGCCAATTCATCGAATCAATATCTGGAAGAGCATGAAAAAGCTGTGCAGCAAGGCAGGGATAGCCTGCAGCAAGGTGTTCCCCCATAACCTGCGCCATTTGTTCGCACGCACGCATTATGCCGTGCATCACAACTTGGGATATCTTGCGGATATCCTTGGCCACAGCGATACAAATACCACCCGCATTTACACCATCGAAAGCGGAATCACACATGCGCAACAGGTGGATCGCCTGAATCTTCTTGTCCAAACCACATGCACTCAGTTCAGATTCAAACCAATATACACAACAAAATAATAATTTTGTTGCACTTTTTCTCTTTCTGCCTGTGCTATATTTTCAATATATCGCATGTTTTTGCTTTTTTCAAGAGTTTCTTCTATATTAATACAAAGCAAAGCAAGCCGATGACCACTGTGTTCGTGTCATCAGCGTATTTAATGCTACCTTTTTTGCGTGATTTAATATAATTTTATGAAAATTGTCCAATCAGTGTCCATTTTTTTTCAATGACGCCTTTAAATAAATGCAACAAAATTATTATTCTGTTTCTGCATCTGATTCTCCTGTCAAAGAAAGGGGATTTCCTCCGTCATGTCTGATACAGACATCCGTGTTCAGATGTTTGGCAATTTTCAAGTTGATGTATGCGGCCAGCCCGTTGTGCTTGGAGAAGGTCGTAATTCAAAAATCATCCTGGCCTTACAGGTGTTGATTTACCATTATCCCCACAAGGTTTCCCGTGATTTGCTTTTGGAGATTCTCTTTTCCGATGGAGAGTCTGCAGATCCAAGCGCAAATCTGAGAGTAATCATGTTTCGGCTAAAACAGTTTCTGAAGAACACACCTCTGCATAATTATTTTACCATTTGTGGCAACGCAAATTACCGCTGGCTTGAATGTACCGTTCCTCTTTTCGTTGATGCCATTGATTTTCAAAGGCTATATGTTCAGGCCTGTCAATCAGAAGAATCCTCTGCCGGACTTTCTTTATTTCAGGAAGCAGAAAAACTATATTTGGACGACTTCCTTCGCTTTTCTGCTGTCAATAACTGGATCCAAAGCGTTCAAGCCTCACTCCAGCAAAAATATTTGTCCTGTGTGGACAACCTGATTCACCTGCTGAGGAAGAAGGAACAGTGGGCAACGCTATACCCTGTTGTATTAAAAGCCTGTAACATGCACCCTATGGAATATTTTTATTGCGTCGGGATCGACTGCCTGCTGGCACAAAATCAGTACCGGGATGCAAAACAACTTTATCTGAAAGCAACCCACGTTTTGCGGGATGAGCTATCTGTTGCCCCCAGTCAGGCTCTTTTGGATCACGCAAATCAAATCGATCAGTTGCTTCTGGACGGTCATGAGACAATTCATGATTTACAACAACGCCTGTGTGAGACTGAACAGGCGCACGGTCCCTACTATTGCAGCCCATCCAGCTTTGTGGATGTGTTCCGCATGGTCTGCCGTATGGCTGAACGCTCTAATACCAGCGCCTGTCTCATGCTGTACAGTTTTTCCGATTTCCAGGGACGTTCAATCGCTGACTCCAGTAAAATCTCTCTTGCCGGCAGTTCATTGCGAGAAGCACTGCAAAACTGTCTGCGTCGCGGTGATACTTTCACACAATATAGAAGTGGACAATATATCGTATTACTGACGAACACAAGTAGCAACGGATTTTTTATTGTTCATAAACGCATCTGCGAATATTACCACAACCATCCTGTCCGTGGTGTCCATCTGCGTTGTATCCAGAAAAATGTAAATTCTTCTTTTTTCCAGTCCTGATCGTGTTCTCGTTTCCTGTAATCACCTTTTATATTCTGCCTCGGATGTCTACTTTATATAGGAGATTCATCATGAAATCCACTCAATTTCTGCGAAAAACCACATATCTGATTCATATCAAAGACTGCATAGAGTTTTCGTGTACAGGAACGATTTTCGATCCTGTAGAACAGCGCTATTACTGGTTCAATTCTCTGTCACACATGATTCTTTCTCTGGATGCTCTGTGCGAAACAGCCAACTGGCCTCTCAAGGAATGTTCCATCTTAAATATTCCGCCTGAAAAGATCCTGCAGCCCATCCCCGTCAAGCCCCGCCGTGGTGATATTTGCAGCGTTCTGACGGACATCATGTATCGACAGCATAGCAGCATGCAGGGAAAAGCTACTATCTATACCAATCTTGGAAACACCAAGACCGTGTGTTTTCGGAGTGAGTTAGAGCTGATGATGTTGATTCAATCTACCTGTGCATTTAAAAAGAGGAAAATTTCTGCCTCCCCCTCGCTGTGATTCCCTTTTTCACATCCAACCTTTAGCCAGAAAATCCCCCCAGATGTGTCTGGGGGGATTTTTGCATTTTAAATTCTCTTTTGGCTAAATTTGATCGATCCCCCTCTATTATTGCTCCAGTCGCTTATTCCGGCAACGGACTACGGTGCCAGCCATCCTGTTCCTTGATCCAGAGGTTCGTTCCTTCCCAGGCAACGCCCTGCTTTTCACAGGGGATCACTTCTTTTCCGCTGTAATTCAGCAGTCCCCACTGGCCATCCCGGCAAACGGCTGCATAACCGTTCTGCAGGCAGGCCGCATAGCGTGGGCCGGTATCTTCCATAAAGGAATCCGATTCCCATGTGGGGGAATATTGTGCTTTCGCCACAATCTCCCCTTTTCGGTTCACATAGGCCCACTTCTCTTCCATCTGGACGGGTGCCAGTTCCTCATCCAAAAACCAGAGTGCCTGTTTTGCCCCGGGAATCAGCAGACCGCTGCCATCCTTGCAGAAGTACCAGTAGAGTGCACCATTTTCGTCCTCGACCGGCTCCGAGGGATAGGCAGGATCGCCCTCCTCACCTTCCTCATGAGCCGAGAACACCGGCAAAATCAGGCCGTATTTGTCCCACAATTCTTCCTCCATGGGAAACACATCGCCGGGGGTTCCCATCCGATACCAGCGAAGGGCGGACGCATCCAGCGCATACGGGTCACGTCCTTCGGAATCCAGATTATAAAAGAACATGTCTCCCCCGCCGCCATGCCCCGGGCAGATAGAGCCGTCGCCGGACGCAGTCAGTTGTTCGGACAGCTTCTCGATTTCTTCCCAGCTCAGCGGATTCCCGCCACTTCCCCAGATCCAGTGCTGCTCCATTCCGCATGCGGAAACCGGCGCTGCCGACACACAGGGAAGCAGTTCTGTTCCGTCTGCACGCATCAGACCCCACAGTCCATCTTTCGACATGGTGAAGTAGCCCTCACAGGGAAC
Organism: Allofournierella massiliensis; assembly: GCF_004345265.1. GTDB lineage: Bacteria > Bacillota > Clostridia > Oscillospirales > Ruminococcaceae > Allofournierella > Allofournierella massiliensis. The sequence goes on along the minus strand of NZ_SLUM01000030.1, from coordinate 14,941 downwards.
CGCAGGCGACGCGCTGTAAACGGCTATGGTTCGGATTTCGTCATAGTCCAGAACCACATCCTCTGCGGGTGCAGGCTCCGATTCCGGCAACGAAGAGGAAGCGGATGCCGCTTCCTGCTCCGATGTCGGCTGCGAAGTTTCTGGTGTCTGTGCGCACCCGGTAAGCTGCACGGCGACCAGCATTGCTGCCAGCAACAGGATTTTTTGAACGGTTTTCATGGGTTCGTTCCTCCTTTTCGGGGCAAAGCTTTGGAATCGGCTGCGCTTTGCTGCAATCAAGGATACTGAATTTTTCTGGTTTTATTGTAGCATAAAAACGCGCTGAAATCTCAGTCAGGGAGGTTTTCAGCACGACAATTTCCTGCCGCCGGGGTGTTTTCTATTCTTCGCCTGATGCAGTTTTAGAAACCCGTCTTTTCCAATTTCTTGTATTCTTTTGGCAAATGAAATACAATGAAGTAGATTAAGCCTGTTCACAGACAGGTACAGCGAAAGCAGGTGAGCCAGTGCTGCATCTGGCAATTTGTGATGACGAAAAGGACTTCGTTCAATATCTGACCGGCTTGCTGAACCAATACAGCAGGGAGACCGGGCGGGATATAAAAATCACCCCGTATTATGACGGCATGGAGCTGATCGAGAAATACGATCCGACCATTGACCTGATTTTTCTGGACATCCAGATGAAGCTGATGGATGGTCTCCATGCGGCGGAACGAATCCGGCAGATGGATGAAACCGTGGGCATTATTTTCCTGACTACACTCACTCAATACGGGCTTGAAGGGTATAAATATCACGCCACCAACTACATCATCAAGCCCATGAAATATGCCCGGCTCAAATCGGAGCTGGACCACTTCATTGAACGAAGCCAGAAAGAAGATGCCCCCTCTCTGGTGATTGCCAACGATACCGGCAAATACAAGGTCCCCCTGAAATCCATCCGTTATATCGAAACCTTTAACCGCAATCTGATGGTTCATACCGAGCAGGAAAACATCATCTGCTACAAAAGCATGAAAGAGATGGAACGGGCGCTTTGCGACAGAGACTTTGCACGCTGCCATACCAGCTATATTGTGAATCTGTTTTATGTGAAGGGCATCAAAAAGCTGGAGATCGAGCTGATTACCGGCGAAATCATTCCCATCAGCCAGCCAAAGCGAAAGGAATTCATGGAGCGGCTGACCGATTATTGGGGGGGTTTTTTGTGATACACCTTTTCGAGGCCCTCTCTTTTCTGCTGGCATGGGGGTATACGGCGGTTTTCTTCCTGATTTTAAAGTCCTTTCTTCCCCTTCGGGAGCCTCTGATTCTGAAAGTGATTACGTTTCTGGTTTGTGGTTTTCTGGCCGACTCCATTATATACTCCAATGACCCGGGAAGCCTGTTCGGCACCATGCTTTTGTTCTTCCTTTTTGTGCTGCTGTTTTACCGCGGAACGTTTATGGAAAAGCTGTCTGTGCTGCTGGTGTTTTATCCGGCACTCATCGCCATCAACTACCTGATGCTGGATATCGGCGGACGCCTGTTTAAGCTGGTGACCGGGGCAAGCTATGAGGATACGTTACAGTCTCCAAAGCTGGCGCTCATCAGCACCGCCATTCACACGGCATCGCTTTTGCTGCGTCTGCTGTTCTGGATTGGCGCATGGCTGGTTCTGCGGCGGTTTCTGGAAAAGATTCCGTCCCACCTGAACACGAAAACCTGGCTGATCATTGACATGCTGATTCTTTCCTCTTTCGTGGCAATCTTCACCATCATCTATTTTATGCCCGAACAGACCGCAATCGTTTACCCCATCTGCGGGGCCTCCGTCTTTTCCAGCTTTGGCTGTATGTATCTGGCGGCCTACATCTACGATTCCATGCAGACTGCATACCGGGTGCAGCAGATGGAGATTCAGCGGGATTACTACAAGGAACGCATTGCCGAAGAGGAACGGGTGCGCGCCATCTACCACGACCTGAAAAACCATCTGCTTGTGATGGAAAGCAGGCAGAACACCGCCGAGACCCGGCAGATGGCCCAGACGCTGCGCTCTCAGATTGCAGACTATGAGGACTATGTGCATACCGGCAACGAGTTTCTGGACATCATCCTGAAGGATAAGGCTGCCAGAGCCCGTGAAAAAAAGATCGACTTCTCTGCCCTGGTTGATTTTAAGGGGATGGACTTTCTGGAGCCGCTGGACATCAGCACCATATTCGGCAATGCCATCGACAACGCAATGGAGGCCAGCGAGCAGCTGCCGGAGGAAGATCGGCTGGTCACCGTGAAAGCAGAGCGCGTACGGGATATGCTGCTCATCACCGTGGAAAACAACACCCCACCGGGAACCCAGTCAACCGGAGGAACCACCAAAAGCGACCGTTTTGTTCACGGATTCGGTATCCCCAACATCAAAAGGCCGTTGAGAAATACGACGGCCAGTGCAGCTTCCGCCCAAAAGACGGAACCTATCTGCTGAAAATTCTGATTCCCATTCCCTGATGGGATTTACGCCGCTTCTTCGCAGGAAGCGGCGTTTCTTTTTGTGCCGTGTTAGTTTTTTCGCTGTGGATATTAGATTACGCATTTTTCATTGTGCCTTTTCTGTGCCCGGATACAATGAAGAAAAAACAGCAAAGTGAGGGCATGGAGCATGAGCATTCTAAGCACCAATCAACTGACCAAGCAATACGGCACCGAACCGAATATCGTGAAAGCGCTGGACGGCGTGAGCATTTCCATTGAAGCGGGCGAATTTGTTGCCATCATCGGCACCTCCGGCAGCGGCAAGTCCACCCTGTTGAACATGCTGGGTGGATTGGATCGCCCCACTTCCGGCTCGGTCAAGGTGGACAATTACGAGCTGGGCAAGCTGAAGGACGAGGATCTGACTGTGTTCCGCCGCCAGCGGATCGGTTTTATCTTTCAGAACTACAATCTGGTTCCCGTCTTGAATGTGTATGAAAACATTGTTATGCCCATCCAGCTGGACGGCAAGAAGCCAGATCGAAAATTCATCAAAGAGATCGTGGCTTTGCTGGGTCTGGAAAAGAAACTCTACAATATGCCCAATACCCTTTCCGGCGGCCAGCAGCAGCGCGTCGCCATTGCCAGAGCATTGGCCAGCAAACCGGCGATCATCCTTGCCGACGAGCCGACCGGCAATCTGGACAGCAAGACCAGCGATGAGGTGATTGCACGTTTGAAGGTCACCAGCCGGAAATTTCACCAGACCATCGTCATGATTACCCATAACCCGGAAATTGCAGCACAGGCAGACCGCACCATCCGCATTGAAGATGGCCGGATTGCAGAGTAAGGCGGTGATTCCATGAAACGGCAGAAATCAATGATACGCACCTTGACAAACCGCAGTTTCAAGGCAAACGAAACCCGCAATCTGGTTGCCGTTGCAGCCATTGTTCTGACAACGGTAATGTTTACCTCCCTGTTTGTATTGTCCCAGAGCATGGTGGAAAACCTGCGGAACATGAATTTTCAGCAGGCCGGATACAACAGCCACTTGAGTTCCGGCATCATGACGGACGCGGATGCGGAGAAGATCACCACCCATGAAGCCGTCCGGGATTTTGGAAAAAGCATTGTGGTTGGAATTGCTGAAAACAAGGAATTGACCGGACGGCAGGTGGAAATCCGCTCTGCGGATGAAACCTATGCCCGTTCCAGCTTTTCCTATCCCACCGAAGGGACCATGCCGGTGCAGGAAAATGAAATTGCTTTGGATACCATCACCCTTGATAAGCTGGGCCTGCCTTATGAATTGGGGCAGGAAATCACCCTGCAATGGCGGAAGGACTTAAACAGTGAAGAAACCACCGCCAGCACTTTTACCCTCTCCGGCTACTGGGACGGAAACTCCGCTGCCATGGCAAGTATGGCGTGGGTTTCCGAAGCCTTTGTGCAAAGCCAGTGTGCAGGTATCGATCAGGCGGAACAGCTGGCAAACGGGCAGGTATTGGGAACGGTGATGCTTCATCTCGATCTGTACAGTGACAGCAATCTGGAAGGGACTGCGGAGCAGATTTTAGCCGACACCGGCCTGTCTCATGTGTCCCTTTCTCCCAATGCCGCTTATGATTCCACCATGAACCAGAATATCATCCGTGAAGTTCTGCCTATGGCAATTTGCATGGTTCTGGTATTTGCCAGCGGTTATCTGATCATCTATAACATCTTTCAGATCTCCGTTGCCAGCGACATCCGCTTTTATGGCCGGCTGAAAACTCTGGGCGCAACCAAACGGCAGTTGAAAAAGCTGATTTACGGGCAGGCCAATCGCCTGTCGCTGATTGGCATTCCTGTCGGGCTTGTGATCGGGTATCTGCTGGGGGTTGTGCTGGTGCCGGTCATGATAACCGGCACAGCGGGAAAAGCCAAAACAGCGGTCAACCCCTATCTCTTCATCGGCTCCGCGCTGTTTGCCTATCTGACGGTCCTGATCTCCTGCAAGAAGCCTGCGAAAATCGCAGGGAAGGTTTCCCCGATGGAAGCTCTGCGCTACACCGACGCCGGGACGAACAGCAAACGGAAAACAAAGAAAAGCACCGGCGGAGCCAGCATTCCGAAAATGGCTCTGGCGAACCTGGGCCGGAACAAAAAACGCACCGTTACGGTAATCTGCTCCCTGACACTGGGGCTTGTGCTGCTTTCCTGTGTCTATGCGAAAAATGCCAGCTTCGATATCGATAAGTACATGAGCCAGATGGTGATCAGTGATTTTGAGGTAGAGGACAGTTCGATTTCTTCCACCTTTGGCACATACAATCCCTACGGTACCACCATTTCCCCGGAGCTGGTACAAAACATTGAGGGACTTCCCGGACTGGGAGCAACCGGGTGTTTGTATTCGCAGGTGTTCACGCATAAGATCGGGGCATCTGCACTTCGAAACATTCAGACCTACTATAACGCAGATGATCGGCTGGCCTATATAGAGGCAACCGATACTAGCCTGGCAGAAGCCTATCACGAGATGATCCACAGCGGCGAATGTACTTCCATTCTGTACGGCATTGACGGCCTGATTCTGGACACCTTTACACAGGACGGCAGGATATTGGACGGCACCTTTGACAAGAAGAAATTTCTGTCCGGGGGCTATGTGGTAATGGAAGCAGCCACCGGCGCGGAGGACAGCGAGAAAGAAACACAGCCGACTTATTCTGTTGGAGATACGGTTGAGTTGAACGGGCAGCAATACGAGGTCATGGCGATTGTGGCGGATATTCCCACCATTACCGAGGGCGTGAACAGCAGCACACAGGACTTTCTTTCATTCTATCTTCCTGCCGATACCTTCCGGGCCATGTACCCGGACAACACCCTGCGCAAGCTGTTCTTTGATGTGGCCGAGGAATACCATCCGCAGGCGGAAGAAATACTGATTCAATACCGGCATGACGTGGACAAGAGCCTGAATTACACGGCAAAATCCACGTTGATCGCGCATTATCAGGAGCAGACCCGGGCAAACACCGTGATGGGCTTTGCCATCAGTCTGATCATTGCCTTTGTAGGGATTCTGAATTTCATCAATTCCATGGTAACGGCGATTGTTTCCCGCCAGAAGGAATTTGCCATGATTCAGAGCATCGGCATGACAAAACGTCAGCTTCGGCGCATGCTGATCGACGAGGGCTTATATTACGCCGGAATCACCTTGCTGGCATCCTATGCTTTGGGTGCGGTAGCCGTCGGAATCGGTGTACGCATGATGGTGGCCGATGACTGGACGGCAACCTTCCATTTCACACTGCTGCCACTTGCCATCTGCACGCCGATTCTGATTTTGTTTGCAATTGTTATCCCCTACATCTGCTTTAAAAATCTGGAAAAGCAGAGTATCGTGGAACGGCTGCGGGCAACCGATTGAAATGGCATTCAAAATATCGCTGCAATAACCAGGCATAGAACTTCCTTTCCGGGAAATCTATGCCTGGTTTTTTGCTGCAATTGATTTCGTTGATTGCAGGATGCCAAAACTCGAAAAGCCTTTTAGTCCATCCGAATTACCCCAACATCCTTCCCTGCTGATTGAGCGATGGAACACAGGTAAGTCTCCCGCTGTGTCGGCCCATTCAGAATTGCAATGATTCGATCGGATTTTAAAACCATCTCCTCATCCCGCAGACGTGAACCATCTGCGCACATGGTATGTGAGAAGATCCGTATGCCATTGCACCAGGTAAGTTCTGTTCGGAGTTTTCCATCTGTTCCGATTATCTCGCTGTCACTAATCAGGAAAGCCTCCAGAAACAGCCTGGGCCGCTGTGTCTTTCGTTTTCTGACCAGCCGCGCAAACAGCATATCCCCCGGCCCGGAAAACCCACAAACCATACGACTGCATCCATCCTTCAATGCCCTCTCCAGCTCCTGTTCCAATGCTCTTTGAAGCGTGTCCATCCGCTCAAACGGCACATTTTTTCCGCCAATCACACAACACGTTTTTCGCCGCATGGTATACCTCCCGCCCAATCCAAAACACGGCCCTTTCATCATAGGCAATATTGCCTATCACACTATATCTTCATTATAGACAATAATGGAGATATAGCAAGATGGAAAGGAGGCGGCGAACATGATTTCCTATGATCCACTATGGGAGACAATGCGGCGGAAAGGTGCCACCACCTATACCCTGCAGGTAAAGGGCGGAATTAGCAGTTCCACCATTCGCCGCCTGAAGGCAAACGAGTCGGTTTCCACCAACACATTGGATGCATTATGCAAAATTCTGGCCTGTGAGCTTTCTGATGTTGTGATCTATCGCCCAGATATTTCCGACGTCTGATCCTGCACCATGGTCGCATGTAAAACGAACAAAACACCCCACAGGATGCCGCTGCTGGCAGCACCCTGTGGGGTGTTTTTCATTTTTGGTTCCCGTATCCTGCCTTGTGCTTACCTCTATCAGATAAAGCCCAGCAAATGCCACATGGGGTACATGACAAAGATAAAACCCAAATACATGATGATAGTTTTCAGGGTCATCTGCTTGATGAACTCCTTCATGGGAAGCATGCCGAATTCGTACATGATCAGGTTGCCCGCCGACTCATACGGGAAGAACAGCAGCTCGCAGGAGTAAAGCAGCAGCATGCATGCGGCGACCGGGCTCATTCCCAGCGAAACCGCAATCTGTGCAAAGGGAAGCGAGAGACCGCCCAGCATTGCGTACGGTGTCATGAAGAGGTTCGCGATCATACCCATGGTCAGGAAGATCAGGCAGACGACCAGAGTCCCCTTCCCTTCCAGAACCGGAACGACAATGGCGGTAAGGAAATCACCGAAGCCCACGGCGGCTCCTACCGTGCCGATTCCCAGACAGGCGGAAACAAAGAACACGGTGGAATAGTTCAGCCGCTTGAGCGTATTTTCATCCCCCAAACGGATCCCCGGGATGAACATCAGGAACGGGATCACCATAAAGCCATAGGCTTCCGGAAGGCCGAATAAACGACAGGTCATCAGGTAGGCCAGCAGCAGAACGATCATCAGAATCGCTTTTTTCTCCTTGGTGCTGACCTTGCCCAATGCTGCGTACTGTTCCTCGAAATATTCTTTGTGCACATTGATTTTCAGGTCCTTGATGCGATAGACCTTCATCATAATGAGGATAAGCAGCACACTCCACAGCACAAACCATCCGTTGTACTGGAAGGAGGAGGTCATGGTCATGGTGAAGTCGGGAATAAACTCCCGGATGGACTCCTCCATAATGGAGAAGTAGCCCGGATAAAACAGGCAGACGGTGCAGCCCGTTGCACCGATCGTTCCCGCAAAGCAGACCAGAGCCGACTCCTTGGACGGTTTCAGATCCATGGCCCGGCAGATGCCGTAAACCAGCACACTGGCCACCAGCCAGCCATTGCAGAAGGTGATCAGGTTCAGGATAATGCCGATGATGAAGCTCCCGAACACCACGCCGGTATAGGTTCCGCCGCATTTTCGAATCACAAAAAACGCGATTCGTTTCAGCAGTCCGCAGTCTTCCAGCACGTTGCTCAGAATCAGGCCGCCCATTACCATCCATACGGTGGTGCTTGTCCAGGAGGCAAAGGCAATGTCTGCCGGCACAAGCCCGCTGATCAGGTAGAGCGACGGCAGCAGAATTGCCGCAATCAGCTTGGGCAGCAGCTCAAAGGCAATAATCAGAATTACAAACAGAGTGATTACAAAGAAGGTTTTCAGCGACCCGGTAAAGATCCCTGAAACAGGGAGAAGCGAGACGATCACCGGTACCAGAATACTGACGATCCATCCGATTAATGCTACTCGATCATGATTTTTCTTTAACATTCCTTCTCCCTCATATTCCTTTGATAATACCGAACAATTCACGCCGCTCTGGTCAGTCGACGTGAATTGTTCGGCTCTGCCCTCACATTACAGTGCCTTTTTGTACAGAGCGATCATTTCCTTCAGATTGGTCTGACGGGGGTTGGCCATCACGTTGGGATGCACCACAGCATCCTTCGCCATGGCCTCGATCTTATCCTCGGTCACACCGACCTCGGACAGCGAAGCAGGGATGCCCAGATCCGCATTCAGCTTCTTGATCTCATCCACCAGCATCTGGGGCTTGAAATCCTTTGCGGGCTCTTTCGACTCACGGATAAAGTTATAAATCTTCTTATAGCGGCCGTGGTCTGCCAGTGCGTTGTACTCCACAACGGTGGGCAGCAGCACAGCGTTCGCCACACCATGGGCCACATGGAAGTATGCGCTTACCGGATGGCTCATGGCATGCACGTTGCCCAGCTTTGCCCAGGCAAAGGCCATGCCGGCAAAGGTGGAACCGGTCATCATGGCGCAGGCAGCGTCCACGTCCTTCCGGTTGGCAACAAAGCGGCGGATGTTGGCGCCGATCAGCTCCATGGCCTTCTCTGCCATGGCATCGGTGAAGGGAGAGGCAAAGTTGGACACGTAGGCTTCCATCGCATGGATCAGAGCATCCACGCCGCAGGAGGCCGCAACCGATGCGGGAGCGGTCATGATCAGCTCAGGATCCAGCACGGCATACTTGGGCAACATCTCGTAGCTGATCACGGACATCTTGTAGTTTCTTTCCTCGTCGGTGATTACCGCGGAAGCAGTAACCTCACTGCCGGTACCGGCGGTGGTGGGGATCGCAATGATCGGCACGATGGGGCCGGGAACCTTGTACAGGCCTTCGTAATCGGTGATCTTGCCGCCGTAGGTGGCCAGCACACCGGTGGCCTTGGCCACGTCCATGGGGCTGCCGCCGCCCAGCGCGATGATGCTGGTGGCGCCGGATTCCTTGTACAGCTTCGCGGAGTCGTTGACCACATCCACGGTGGGGTTGGGGATTACATCTAGGAAGGTGGTGCATTTCAGGCCACCCTCAGCAATGATGTCCTGCACCTTTTTCACAACGCCGATGCTCTCCAGGCCATGGTCGGAAATCAGGAACACATGCTCGGACTTGCTCTCTTTCAGAATTTCGGGGAGCTTCTTCAGGCTGCCCACGCCAAATTCAATTACCTGAGGTACTTTAAAACGGAAATCATTCATTTGCTTTGCCTTCTCTCTGAACGAATTAAAGAACTGCCATCAAGCTGGTGAACAGCATATTGCCGCCCACAAACAGCAGCACACAGTAAACGATACGCAGGAACTGCTCCCGGTTGATCTTCTTCAGGAACGCCATGCCCAGGAAGAAACCGATGGCCGCCATGGGCAGACCCACAGCCAGGGCGCTCAGAACGTAAGGGGTAACCACACCGCTGCGGAACTGGGAAATGGCGTTCCAGGTATTCAGAATAACCCACACCATGTTCATGGTGTTGCGGAACTTCTCCTTTTCCTTTACAGCGGAAATGGTGTACACAGTGATCAGCGGGCCGCCGATGTTGAATGCGCCGTGAACCACGCCGCCCAGAGCCAGGCAGCCATAGCGCAGAGCCTTCTTCACGGGAGTATCGACTTCTTCCTCTTCCTCCACCTTCAGAACCAGAGGCTTGATGATGCACTTGTAGATGTTCATCAGGGCAATCAGGGTTACCATTGCACCGATGCAGATCTTGGCAACGTCGGGACTGATCACATAGAACAGGAAGTTACCGATGATGATGCCGGGCAGGCACATCAGGATGATCTTGCCCAGATCCTTCCAGGCCACTTCCTTCCGAGCCTTGATCGCCAGAAAATACATGAACGGGAGGGTCAGCAGGGTGCCGTAGGGCACACCGGCGGTGGTGCCCAGCAGACCATTGGTCACAGCAGCCGCAATTACCGTGCAGCCGAATCCCGTACAGCCCTGTACGAAGAATCCGATGATCTGCATTAAGCCCACAAGAATAAAATTAAATTCGAACGTCATAATATCCCCCAAAATTCATAGTCCGGGCCGCCTCTCTGCCGATACCCGCCGTACAGAGAGGCGGCGGCCGTTCCTGCTTTTTATTGTTTAATTAGAAGTGAAGCTCAGTGCGCTGGATCAGGTCCTTCTGCAGCGGCTTGCCCAGTTCAACGAAGTAGGCGCTGTAACCTGCCACACGAACCAGCATGTCCTTGTAATCCTCGGGCTTCTTCTGCGCGGCACGCATGGTTTCGGAGCTCATGATGTTGAACTGAACGTGCATGGCCTTCTTCGCCATATACTCGTCGATGAAGCTGATCAGATTGTCACGGCCTTCGATGCCTGCAACGGCTTCCTGGGGGAAGCGCATGTTCATCAGGGTGCCGTTGGTGGCCAGGCTGTGGTCGACCTTGGTCAGGGAGTTGGTCAGGGCAGTGGGGCCGCTCACGTCATGGGAGCCTGCATCGGTATGTACGGGGCCCATGTTGTCGGAAATGGCTTCGCCCTTCTTGCGGCCGTCAACGGAAGCGTTGGTGTTCAGGCCCATGGCAACGTTCGCATTTACGGAGTATACGCCGGGGCTGAAGATGCCGCCGCGGGGATTCTTGCGGCCGCTGATGTGACGGCAGTAGCACTCGAACATGAACTTGAACAGCTCGTCGGCGTAGTCGTCGTCATTGCCGTAGTGATGCACCTTGGAGCTGTTTACCAGAGCATACAGCTTCTCGTGGCCTTCCCAGTTGTCACGGATGGCCTGCAGCAGCTCGGCGCCGGTTACGCGCTTCTCATCGAATACCAGCTGCTTGATGGTGGACAGCTCGTCGGCGCAGGTGGCCATACCGGAGGCCTGGGGGCCGGTGCCGTTGTACTTGGCGCCACCCTCGGTCACGTCCTTGCCGGAGTCCATGCAGTCCTGATAGAAGCCGGACAGGTAAGGTAGGGGTTTCAGTTCCCGGTGGGCGTTGTCGATGATGTTCAGGCTGCTGCACATCTGATCGGTCCAGTACTCGAACTGCTTGTCCACGCTCTCCAGAATCTCTTCGAAGCTCTGGTAGGTATCCAGGCTGCCCAGATCGGGGCCCAGCTGTGCGCCGGTGTTCATGGAACGGCCGCCGTTCAGCACCATCTCCATCATCTTGGGAGTGTTCACATAAGCGGCGTCGTGCCAGCCGTACTCCTTGCCGGGCAGGCTGATTTCCACGCAGCCAACCACACAGTAGTCGCGGGCCTCTTCCAGAGTCATGCCCTTGCGCATCATACCCTTGATGGCGGGCTCGTCGTTGAACAGCTTGGGATGGCCGTAGCCGGCGCGGATGCACTCCACAGCCTTGACCTTCAGCTCATAGGGGGTGTCCTTGTGCATACGGACGCATACCCAGGGATTCATCATACGGGTATGGGCAGAGCCTTCCAGCATCAGCATGGTCAGGTCGTTGGTGGCGTCGTTGCCGTCCTTGTCCACACCGCCGATGGTCAGGCTCTCGCCGCCGAAGCCGCGGCCGTTGCGCACGGCCATGCTGCCCTTGTCCTTCAGCTTGGTGGGGTTGTTCATCTTCACGTACTCGACCTCGATCAGCTCCAGAGCGAATTCCTTGGTCAGGGTGCCGTTCTTGATGTCCTTCTCATAGTAGGGGTACAGCCACTGGTCCATACGACCGTAGGAAATGGAGTGGCCGTTGCTCTCCACCTGAATCAGGGTGGTGGCAAAGTTGAACAGCTGCATAGCCTGCCAGAAGGTCTGGGGTACGCCGCCTGCAACCTGATGGCAGTTTGCCGCCATGGTCTCCAGCTCCGCCTTGCGCTTTTCGTCCTTCTCCTCTGCTGCCTTCTCTTCGCAGAGCTTTGCGTAACGCTCGATGTACTTCTTCGCAGCCTCGTGCATGATGATCATGGCCTCGTAGAAATCGCGCTTGTCGGCGTATTCCGGGTCACGCATGCTCAGCTCGGAAAGACGGGCCTTGGCCTCGTTGATCAGTCCGTCGTAACCAACGCGCATCAGCTTGGCGTAGTCGATGGCCAGATGGCCGGTGCCCGCATAGTGGTACAGGTTGGTCTGGAAGATCTTCTCGCCCACCTCGGAGCCCTTCTCCTGGTCGTAGGAAAGGCGGCCTTCGATGCGGTCGGCAACGGTGCGGCCCTGCCACCAGGCGCACAGATCCAGAATCTCCTGCCGCTCCTTGTCGTTGCGGATGTAGAACTGGTCGTGCTCGCGCTCCTCAAAGGGAGAATGCAGAATCTCGTCGATGATCCAGGCCACGGAGAATTCCGGGTAGATGGGAGACGCCTTTGCGGGAGCAGCAATCTCGCCCAGGATCAGATCTTCATCATACACGTAAAGGCTGGTGTTCAGCAAGACATTTTCGAACGCGTATGCGCACTGCAGCTTGCGGGGTGCACGGGCGTGCTTCTGATAGGCTTCGGTGACCAGACGCAGACGCTCCACGTCGATCTCGTAGGGGCGGTCAAGGAAGGTCTGGCGCAGGCGGTTGACCCGGGGGTACGGAGACCAGTCCTCGTGATGAACCTGGTAACCCAGGCTGTAAGTCTTGTCAAAAGGCTCGGTGCCACATGCAGTGGTGTGCTTCTCGCTCATTTTGATTCCTCCTGAATATTGTATGTAAAGTGAATTGCTTACTCTTTTTCTTTTGTTCCGACCAGGCAATGAATGCCCCGGCCGTTGCAATACTCGGCGATTTTTTCAACGTGTTTCTGGAAGGATTTGCGGTTGAGCTTCACGCCCTCCATCCCGTAGGGGATGCCCAGCGAATCGTATTTTTCCTCGCCCAGACGCATAAAGCTCAGCAGCTGCAACGTTCTCACGTTTCCGTTCATCTCGTTCAGAATGAAATCGGCCGTGGCGGCGATGTTGTCCATATCGTCGTTTACGTTCGGGATAACCGGAATTCGGAGAATCAGTTCCTTACCTGTTTCGGAAAGCCGCTTCAGATTCTCGAGGATCTTTGCGTTGTCCACGCCCGTATACTGTTTGTGGATCTCCGGGTCCATGTGCTTGATGTCCGATATGATGATATCGGCATACGGGAGAACCTTTTCAATGTCCTTCCAGTTAGCATGAAAGGTGGACTCCAGGCAGGTCTGGATGCCTTCTTCCTTACAGGCCTTGAACAGCTCTTCCACGAAGTCACTCTGGACCATGGGATCGCCGCCGGAAACCGTAACGCCTCCTCCGGAGCGTTCATAATATCCCCGGTCTTTCAGGATGATCTTCATGCACTGCTCCACGGTCATCCATTCGCCCCACTGCTTTACCGCCTCGGAGGGGCATTCCCTTGCGCACGCCAGGCAGTGCAGGCATTTTTCCCGGTCGATCGCGGCCAGCTTGCCTCGATAAAATTTGAGAACGTCGCCGCCGGGGCAGGCATCCAGGCAGGCACCGCACTTTTTCTGAGAAATACATTTTGACCGGTACACACCGGGTTGCATCTGGAGCATCCAGCTTTCCGGATTACTGCACCATCTGCATCGCAGCGGGCATCCCTTCAGAAAGATCTCTGTTCTCAGCCCGGGGCCATCATGAATCGTGAATCGCTGAATGTTAAAAACCATTCCCTTTTGACCCATCGGCTCACCTCTTTCGGTATCGTTTTTCGTGTGAGTTTCACCGTTCGTTAGAATTATATCAAGGCCAGCTTTTTTTAAAAGTAGACAAAAGGATTATTCTATATAGGGAACATTCCCTATATTTTATTTTTTCTGAATTTTTATTGTACACAGTGCACAACAAAGCTCTTCCGTATTTGTTAAACAATTCTCAGGCAAAGAAAAAGAAACACCGTCCGCCTTACTCCTGCTGAACGGAGGCGGATGGTGTTTCTCTGGTGTCTTGTGTGAATTTTGTTTTTATTTTTCCCTGTTTTCCAGCCATTTGTACAGCTCGAACCGGCTGTTCACACCGCACTTGCTGTATATGTTCTGTACATGTTTTTTGATGGTATGATAACTTACCACCAGCTCGTCTGCAATCTTTTGATAGGTGAGCCCCTGATGCATCAGCTCTGCCACCTTCTGTTCGGTGGGGGTCAGCGTACCGCTGGCTTCCAGCCACTCCTCCGACTGCCCTTTCCTGCTGTGCGAGATGGTGATCCAGTGATACCGGTCCACAATGCCGTTGGAATAGGTCTGGTCGTAGGTGTAAATGTGAAAGGTATACTGTTTGATCACGCGGGTCAGCACTTCGTTTTCGCCTGTTTCCTCTGCATCGCTTCCCAGCAGAAACGGAAGCCAGTTGCACGGTGTTTCACTGCTGATCTGTTTGACCGCAGCAGACCCCAGAATATCCTTCAAGCAATCCAGCGCAGGTTGGTTGCAGCTCATCACATGCATAAAATCATCGGTAATCAGGTACGCCTTTTCTCCCGATGCAATGATCTTGTTCTGAATGTTGGTAACGATTTTTACCTGCTCGTACTTTTTGAAGTTCTTGTAGGCGTTGGCCACATACACATAGATCTCATTCAGCTCCTCGATCTCTTCCGGAGTGAAGTTCCCTTCCTCCTATTACAATATATTTACGGTTTAAGGCACGGCAGCCAGCCGTGTCTTTTCCGTATCGTTGCCTAAGCTGTTAGAATGAGAGTGTCTTGG